>CAWDKN010000065.1:0-80314 GCA_963802815.1 uncultured Alphaproteobacteria bacterium | reverse complement strand
GACAGTTTGGAGTGCGGCCCAAGGAGACAGAGCGCGAACAAGGATCCCGGAAACGCCATGCGCCGGACCTGCCTGGCCGTCCGGGCGGGTTGGCTTAGCGCCGCCGGAACCCACAGGAGCCAGACGAACGCGATAAGAAGGACAAGCAGGCTCCACGACCATTGCCGGTTGGAGCCGAGCGGGAATTGCGCCCACCCAGGACCGACGATGAGGGCCCAGCCGGCGGCGATGCCGGAGATCTCCGCGATCCGTCGAGTAGACCTTCCTCCCCTGGGCGACGAGCCGTGGCGATGCGCGCCGCATCGTCGCTGAGAAAAGCGAGATTGCGGGATTTGCGACGGGCTGGAATAGACTTGGGTCATGGCGGCGACCGCCGATGCGACTGGACCCCGTTACATCCACTGCGTGATCAACCACCTGTTGAAGGCGCGGAGTTCCTCGGGGTCGCTGGAAAAGGCCGCCTGCAGCAGGACTCGGATCCGATCTTATCCTGGTCGACATCGTAGAGGATGTCTCGCACTAGGGGCGATCCGTAGATCCGGGTGTCCCAGATCGCTCCGATCCGGCGCGCCGCAGCCATCCGCGTATCGCGGTCCAGCTCCGGCCAGAGCGCGCTGGTCAGCACGGAACGGCGCCGCGCCACGTACCAGTCGAAAGGGCCCACATAGAATGCCGTGTTGATGCACGCCCCGGCGGCCGCTGCATCGAGATGGGCGTCGATTTCGCAAAGAAGAGTCCAACCACGCGTGCTGGCAGGCTCGGCCTTCAGACCTTCGATGACGTCCCGCGCGCAGCCGCAAGTTTGGCCGCATCGTCTCCGGCAAGCAGCGCATCCACCTCGGCGCGCCAAATGCGGCTTTCACCGTCAGAAGGCATGGCGGCTGCGAAGTCTTTCGCCGCCGAAGCCAGCAGGGCGTGGCAACCGGACGGGCATAGTTTCGGGCGACAACGACGGGCTGCGCCTCCATCAGAGCCAGCCCGGCGACAAACCGCGGCAGCGCCATGACGACCAACAACGCCGGCACCGCCAGATAGACGATGGCGGACAGCCCAACGCCAGAGCAAGGACCTCGTGGTCATCGATCTTCAGCCGACAGGAATTCGTGTTCCGACCCGGACCCGTCACGAATTATAGTATTTTGAATACGAGTAGTAATAGTCGCCGTAACCGAAGCTGTAGTAGTGCAGACGCTTCGTATCGGCGCGCGCCAGCACGACGCCGGCAAGCGGCGCACCGATTTCGCGCAGCGCTTTAACCGCATCGGCCGAAGCGTCGCGCGGCGTCTTTTCCCACCGCACCACGAACAGCACGGCGTCGGCGAGCCGCGTCAGGATCTTCGTGTCATTGACCGGAAGATCGGCGCGGAGTCGACGATGACCACGTCGAACACGCCGCGAAGCTGCGTGACGATGTTGCGCATGGCCTGGCTGTCGAGAAATCTGGCGCGTTCTTCACATGCTTGAGCGCCGGCAGGATGGCTAACGGCGTGCGTGGATCCTGGGAGATCGCCTTGTCGAGGGTGCAACCGCCCTGCAGAACGTCGACGATGTCGAAGCCGTCCAGTTTGGCGCCCGGAATATTGCGAACAGTCGGGCGGCGCAAGTCGCCATCGACCAGGATCACCTTCTGGCCCGTGAGAGCCATGTGGCGCGCAAGGCTTAAAGCTGTCGTCGTCTTGCCTTCGCTGGGAACGGCCGAGGTGACGATGATAACCTTTGGCGCGTGGTCGACGTTGTAGAGCGACAAGCCCATCTGGAGCCCGCGCACCGCTTCGGCGAAGGACGAGAGCGGTCGGTCGACGATTTCGTCCACGACGCGCCTTTCGTCCTGCTGATCCTTGTCGCCTCCCGCCGTGCGCTTGCCACGGACGGTGCTGCCTTCCGGCAGCGTCGAGAGGACGGGCAGCCCGAGAATGGCCTCCACGCGCGACGCCGTCCGGAAGCCGTTGTCCAGCCCCTCGAGCATGAACACGACGATGAAGCCGAAGATGAGCGAGAGCGGGACCGCGGCCGAGAAGACTAGCAACATTGGCGGATAGCTGGCGTGTGTCGGGATGTCGGCGCGGGAGATGACGCGTGCATCCGGAAGCTGCAGCGTTTCTTCCTGCTCGGTCTGCTTCACGCGTGCGATGAAGGAATCGTAAAGTGCCCGGGTCGACGTCGCCGTCGCCTCGAGCTCGCGCTCCTTCACCCGCGCAACGCCCTGGACGTTCGACATGCTTTCGAACTGCTTCAGGCTTCCTTCGAGCGCGCCCTCGCGAGCGGCCGCGACCGCGACATCGTTGGCGGCCGTGCCGACGACGTGCTGGATCTCCTCGTTGATCTTTGATTCGAGATCGCGTTTTTCCGCCAGCAGGTCGAGCATCTTGGGATGCTCGGGCCCATAGCGCGACGCCATCTGTGCTTGCTGCTGCACCAGGGTTGCCTCCTGTTCACGCAGCGTACTGATCAGCGGCGAATTGACGACGGTGCTGACGTCCGCTGCATGACCCGAGGCCACCAGCGAACGCACACGGGAGAGCGTTGCCTCAGCCTGCGCGCGGTCCATCTGGGCCTGCATCAGCTGCGTCGTCGCGGCGCCGATCTGCTGGTCGAGGACGGAGATCGTTCCGGTTCCGTTTTGCGTGGCCACGTCGGTCAGGTGATTGGCGGCCTTGTATTCTTCCAGGGCGGCCTCCGCGATGCGCGCATCCTGGGCGAGCCTGCCGAGCCGCGGAAGGAATCCAGCGTGTCGCGGCTCTGCGTCACCTCGAGCTTCGCGTTCGATCTGGTCTTCGACATAGGCCTCGGAAATCTCGTTTGCGATGACCCAAGCCTTCACCGGATTTTTGGACTGGAACTCGATCTGGAGCGCCTGTCGACAGCCGAATCTGAGACACCGAAAGGCGGCCTTCGAATTTGTCGATCCGCTTTTGCGCACGATTTCCTTCCGCTGGTCCGCCGTCAGGCGCGAGGCACCGAGCCACTGATATAGTGAAGCGGATTGAGGAGATCGATCATCACGTCGCCTCCTCCACCGCGTCGGGGAAATGAATTCACTGTCCTGGTCCAGATGAAGTTTGTCGGCGACTCGGCCCGCAAATTCGCGCGACGTGAGGACTGTACCTGATTGAGGATTGTGGCCTGGTCCGCTGTCAGACCGTGACAACACCTGCTGGACATCGACGGTCGTGTTCTGACGGGTATCGAGCATCACCGTCGCCGCGCCCGTGTAGAGCGGCGGCGTCGCGATCGCAATGAGCATGACTGTCAGGAATATGCGGCCGCCGACCCAGGAATACGCGATGGCGCATCCGGAGGATCTGCCAAACTCCATGACCGACAGACGGAAGGTGGCAACACCCGGCGACGGCACCGTGCGGCCACCGTGGGAGAGAATCGCTTCGTCCTGCAGACGGCGATTGCACGTTCATCTTTGTTCCGGCCTCCAAGGTCCGGCGTCGCGATGCAAGAAGCGTCCCATCGCAGCCGCCATTGGCCGTCGATCTACGTCCAGCATCTTCGCATGACTAAGCCAATCGGGCGAAATAATGCCCCAAGAACTCATATCTGAAGATTAACGCCGACCATGACCAGATTGTCGTGATAGCCGGCGAGATGGATCGTCGAGCTGCGGTCAGTATGGTCGAAGTTCGCGGTCGCATAAACATAATGCGAAATCAACCACTTGGCTCCAACGCCGAGGTCGACTGTCGTATCGTCGCGATTGGGCTGGAGCGGAACCAGCGTCGCGGTGCCCTTATAGTATGTGTCGTCGTACGACGCCCGGGCCGTGAGACTGACACGGCGCGTCAACTCATAATTGAGGCCCAAATTGACGCCCTTGTCGTCGCCTGCGGAGGCACCCGCCAATGTCGTGTTCTGAAGCTGGCGAGAACCGCCCAGCTTTACCGTCAGAAGCTCCGTCGGATACCAGGTCAAATTGGCGCCGAAAATCAATGCCGCTGAGGTTATGGAGCGGAAGCGGTTGGTTGTGGATGTAATTTTGCTGGACGTATCCCGTATAGATTTCGCCCTGGATCAGGTCACCCAGCAGCAGGTCCAAGCCGCCATCAGCCTGAAACCCGTGCGACGAGCGAAAATAGCCCGCACGATCGGGACCCGGCCGGTAGTGATCGTCGTTGTAAACGCCGCGGATGAACACCGAGTAGCCCGGCGAGAAGTCATAAGACGTCTGCGCAAAACCTTTGTACAGATTGTTGTCGCGGTCTTTGTTGCCGAAAACCACGCTGGGCGTAGTGCCGACCAGAGTGTTCAGATAATTGTACGTATCGAGGCTGCCCCCGAAAGAGAAGCCGAGTCGATTGGGCTTGTAGCTCACCGACCCGCTGGCATCGAAAACGTCATACTGGCTGGGCGTCTGCTGGCCCGCCGTGACGCTTGACGAAGAGAGTGGCTCGGCCAGCTGCGCGTAGCTGACTTTTCCGGTGGCCGTCGCGGCGCCGGAAATCAGATATGACCCGTCCAGGCCAAAATTGTAGTTGGTCGTATTGACCTTGGTGAGCTTGGTGTACTCGGTAAAGTCGCCAATCCCGTAAAGGTCGAGACGGGCCCGCGAGGTGTCGTAATCGAGAACCAGCGTGGGATTCACGTCGAAGAAGACGTCGCTCTGCGGCGCGTTGAGAGAGCGATAAACGTTACTGTCGTAGCCAACGCCGGTGAAAAGATTAGGGAACAATCGGAATGGACCGCCGAGAGGAATGCCCTTGGGCTCGAAATACGGATCCGGCGCGCGGCCCGAAAAAGCCGTCACTTCCTGGCTGGAAAGCGGTGCCGTCGTAGGGCCCGCAATAGCGCTGTTGCTGTTCGGAGCCGGGAGATTGGGCGTTAGTGAATAGTCGGCGAATGCGCTCTGAGACACGCCGCCAACCAATGCAAAAATGAGCGTGGTCAAAACCACCCGACGAGCACGAAGTCCCATTATTCATCACCCCAATCGATCGCCGCCGCCAAGCGTCAACGTTTTTATTATAAGTGGTTCGAAGAAAAATCATCGGGTGAGCGGCACCTTCGCCGCTCACCCAATTTAATTACGTGCAGCTCGGGTTGGTGCAGCCACCACCGCCGCCGCCGCCGCCGCCAAGCCCGCCGCCAATCCCGGGCGCGCCGCCGGGGTTGCCGCCAGCGCCGCCGGGACCGGCGCCGACAGTGCCGGTCGATCCAGCATTGGATGCCAGCGACGTGCCGAGTGGCGTGTTGGACGCGAGTGCCGTGGACTGGAACGACGAAATTTCGCCGCTCGTGCCCGCGCCCGCGAGCGCGTCGGCAATCTCGGTACCTGTCGTCGAGCCCTCGTTGAGAGCCGCCGTCGCGAGGCCGGAGCCGATCGCCGTGTCCGACGCCTTGCCGCTCGCGGCCGTCATGATGGCCTCGGCCACTGACGTCGGATTGTCGGCGCTATATTGGGCGATCAGCGTTTGCGTCACGCTTGCAATCGCAGCGGCGTTCGCCGCATCGATCGCAGACTGCGATTCGCCCGCCGTGATGGTAACACCCGCGAGCGCGGCAGCCACCGCACTTTGAATGCTCTGCAAGTCCGTTGCGGACACTTGCGCCATTGCGGGGCTCGCGCCCAACGCAAGCGAGCTCACACTCGTAAGTAGCGCAAAAAGCGCCACGCGCGTCACACGCGATGAGAAGAAGGAACTACGCATTGCTTGACTCCCCTGCAATTGACCCAAAACAGGCATTACGGTCGTTTGACCGAATTTCGCTGGCGTCTACACCAACGCTCGAAGCGACCTTTTGGCCGAAATTCCGCTGGCCCTTACACTAACGCTCCAAAACGGGCCGAACAAGATATTGCTGCTACTGCGAAGAAGTTTTTGTCCAAGCTTGCATAATAAAAACAGTTAAGATTTGGCTCGCAGCATTTGCGCAACAGTAATTGCCCAGTAAACGCGCGGGAACGCCCAAATCCGTTGCTTCAACTACGCGGATTTCGAGCGCCATCCCCCTAAAATTCAGAAGATTCTTTCGGCAACGCGCACAGTATCGCCAGGATTGACGTAAGTTTTGTCGTCAGCCGGCATCTGGTCTTCGCGGGCTGAGCCCTTCCGGCGCACATAGACGGTGTCCTGATCGGCGCGATAGGTGTAGCCGCCGGCCAAAGCGACCGCATTGAGAACTGTCATCCCGCTCTCATAGGGGTATTCGCCCGGCTTGTTGACCTCGCCCAGGATTGTAAATGGACGATAGTTTGCCACCTCTATGTTCACGCGCGGGTTGACCAGAAAACCCTGAGAAAGCTTGGCTTCAACGGCTTTTTCGAAGTCCGAGACCGTCAATCCGCCGGCGTGGACGGAATCGATCAGGGGCAGGCGGACATTGCCGCTGCCGTCGACATTGTAGGTGCCTGAAAGGTCGTCCTCGCCATAGACCGTGAGCTTGATCTGGTCTCCTGTATCGAGCCGATAGGTCGAGGGGTCTGCTGACGGCGCGGCGGGCACCGATTGCGAGCCTGAATTGGCCACGGTCGTGTCCGACTGTGCCAAGGACGGCGCGGCCCCAAACATCAGCAGAGCGAGCGCTGCACCGCCGACGATACCCACAGTTCGAGGGATTGTCCGGAAAATTCGCCCTATCATCGACGTCGTACCCTTCATTGATGCCCACTCGTCTTGCATTGTCCAATTCAACGCGGCGAAAATGGGGCTCTCACCTTGAATTTCTCTTACCGTTTCAGCCGCGCCTGAAGGAACCGACAGGTGGTCCCTTCCAGGACGGTGCAGGTCAATATCCCTGTCGCGTAGGCGCCGGTGTCGACCGAAATTCGGTTCTGGGTCTTGACCGGGGCCTCGACGGGTGTGTGTCCGTGAACGACGACCTTCCCGAAAGAGCTGTTCGAGGTCAGAAACTCGTCCCGGATCCAGAGGAGGTCCTGCTCGGACTGCCTCTCGAGCGGAACACCGGGCCTCAATCCCGCGTGAACGAAGACATAGTCGCCAACGACTGTCTTGAGCTCCAGACTCCGGAAGAATGCCAGATGATCGCTGGGCAGGGAGGCGCGGAGCGCGTGGCTTGCGTCAGTGAAATGTTCGATGGAATCGTAGAGCGGCGGCCTGACGCCATAGCTCAATAGGGTCTCGCCGGCCCCGAAGCTCCGCCAAGCCCGGTACGATTCCGGTTCTGCCAGAAAGGTCAGAAGCGCAGCGTCGTGATTTCCCTTTATATACCTTGGGCTTAGCCCAAAGGGAACGGCGTTCAGGACGCGATCGACGACACCCTTGGAGTCGCGCCCGCGATCGATGAAATCGCCGAGATAGACGATTTCCTTGCGACCCGGAAAAGCCGCGGCGTCGGCAGCTATGGCATCGTGCAGCCGGTCGAGAAGATCGGCGCGGCCATGGATGTCCCCGACCGCGTAAACCCGCATACCCTGCGGCACGGCCGCGGGCGCGCGGCTCCCGATACCGAAGGCGCGCAAGAAGCGCGACCCGGCCCCTTGCTGCTCAATCGCGGATTTCGTCGCCGTGGCCTTCATGAGTGTCCGACGATTACACTATGTTGCACTCGCAATATACAAATGAACATTGTGCTTCCTGTCCTGCTCATAATTACCGCACTTTCCCCATCCGTGGGGAGCGCCGTCACAGGCGTCGACCCCCTCCGTTTCGGGCAATCCTATTGTCCGTACACGGTGGAGTTCCCAGCCGCGCCGACCCAATCCGAGACGCCGTCACAAGACGGAAGCAAGTTCGTTGCCGCGGAACTTTTGCTTCCCGGAGTCCGCCTTTCGGCCTTCTGTGCCGCAGACGCCCCGCCACCGTCCCAAGACGGGACACTTCCGCCTGCACCGAGTGCCGGCGACCGTGCGGCGCGCATCACCGGACTGATCGGCGCACTTGGGATTTCCAACTATGCGATCGCGCCGATGGGTCCGCTCGTGCCCGATTGCAGCGAGGTCGAGGGCACGATCACCGCCGGCGGCACCGATTATCGCATCGTCTCCGCCTTGTGTTTCGACACCGCTTCGACCTTCGTCGCGGAAGCCGTCTATGGCGGCGATGCGGACGTAAAAATCGCACAAAATTTTCTGGGAACAATGCGGCAGGCCGCAAAAACGGCGGCGACCGGGCCGAACCGATAAATTTTTAGAAGAATACGCTTCAAAGCTCGCGTCGCCGTCTAACGCGGCCGAAATTCGTGCAGACATATCGTGGCCTCGTCCAGAACGGATTGGGGTCGCTGTGAACAAGGCATCTTTCGTAATCGCAATGACAGGCGCGTTGGCGCTCGGCGCATGCGCCGGTCTGCCGGAGCAGTCGCAGCTCTCGCCGACGATGACGATCTCCGCAGCAACGACCTCGACGATCGCAGATGGAAATACCGCGCAGCCGCCGCCGGGCTTCGTCAGCTTCTGCATGCACAACCTTCAGGTCTGCACGAGCAAGCCCGCGACCACGAGCGCCATCGTTCTCAACGATGACGTCCGTGCCAAGCTGATCGCAGTGAACCAGACGATCAACCAGTCGATCGTCTACGAGACCGACGAGGAGCAATACGGCGTCGCCAACCTGTGGACTCTGGATGCCGTCGGCGGCTACGGCAATTGCAAGGATTACGCGCTCGCGAAACGCCAGCAGCTCATCGCCCAGGGATTTCCGGAGAGCGCGCTTCGCATTGCCATCGTACGCACCCCACAGGACGAGTTGCACGCGGTTCTCACCGTCGACACCGATCGCGGCGATTTCGTCCTAGACAGCCTGACGTCGGAGATCATGCCGTGGTCGTCGACGCAGTATCGCTGGCTCACGCGCCAATCTGCGGCAGACCCGATCCGCTGGGTGCATGTGCCGATGACGGCGCTTGCCTCGAATCAGTAGGCATCGCGCGAGATCAGTACGCGTTCGGCTGGCCCCATAGCACCGACACGGTCCTGATCAGGATCAGGATATCGAGCGACGGGCTGCAATTCGCCGCATACCACAGATCGTATTCGATGCGGCGATACATGAGATCGACCGTCGGGGTCTCGCCGCGATAGCCGTTGACCTGCGCCCAGCCCGTGATGCCGGGCTTGACGTGCTGGCGCAGCGCATAATTTTCGATGAGCTTGGCATAGAGTTCGTCATGCGCGATGGCGTGCGGGCGAGGTCCGATAAGCGACATCTCCCCGAACAGCACATTCAGCAATTGCGGGAGCTCGTCGAGGCTCGTCTTGCGCAGGAAGCGCCCGACGCGGGTCACGCGCTGGTCGTTTCTGCTCGCCTGGGTGACGGTCTTGCCGTCCTCCATGACCGTCATAGTTCGGAACTTGAAAATCCGGAATGGCTTGCCGCGATAACCGTTGCGGCTCTGGCGGAACAGTACGGGGCCCTTCGAATCGAGCTTGATGGCAATCGCGATGGCGGCGAGGAGAGGCAGGATGAACAACGTTGCGCAGCCGGCCACGACGACGTCGACGGCACGCTTGAACACTCGCTCGCCCGCTGAAAGCGGCGCCTTCTGCATCTCGATCGCGACTGAAGGCCCGACGGCGCGCACCGCATTTCGCAGCAAGGCGGATATGCGCTCGTCCGGCATGACGTAAATCGCGCGCGGGACAAGACGAAGTCCGCTGAGGATGCTGGCAATTCGATCCTGGCCGAGCGCGGGGGCTGAAATGAAGATCTCGCCTGGTGCAGAGGTCCGCGCGACCTCGAGAACGCGCTCGAGAAGCCGTTTGCGTTCGCTGACCCAGGCGACGGGATCGCAGAACGCGTCGAACTGCACGAGCTGGATTGCCGAGCAGCCGTGCCGTCGCAACTGGGCCAGGAATTGCGCAAGGTCGGGCTCGTCGCCCGAGGCGATGACGATCACTTCGAGGCCGCGATAGGCGTTGGCTTCCCCGATCTGGGCCAGCACGCGCGGAGCGAAGACGCGCGACGCGATCACCAGCCCCTGCCCGACTGCAAAAAAGCTCAGGACCGCGCCACGCGAGAAGCTTTCGCTGACCTTCAATGCGAAGGCCATGAACGCCAGGAAAAGGAATGTCGACGCCCAGGCCGTGACCGCAATGCGCGCGCGACCGAACCCGGTCGAAACGCGCAAAGCGTCAGCCGTTCCGAGTATGCGCGTCAAACCGCAATAGATGGCGGCGACCAGCGTTCCTGTCGCAAGGTAGGCCACGGGGTCCCCGACCGCGTTTATGGTCACGAGGTGATAGGCGATTCCCGTCCCGACGCTCGATGCGACGATGAGCAAAGCATCGACGAAGAGAGACGCGAGGGAGACGGCTTTCGCGCCCGAGACGTCAAAGGTGCGCCGAACGGATCCGCGCGCGCTCGCGCCGAATTCTGGGCTTGCAGACATCATCTCGCGAACGTTCAAAGCCATTACCCATTTCTGGCAGCGCAAAGAGCGGACGGGCTTAGCATTGGCCAGGCGGGCAAACCCGGATGAGCAGCCTGATTACTCCATAGATACTGGAGCCCCTCGAGCACTGTCTTTGGGTAAGTCTATGTTTATTATGATGCACTGCACAAGAATTTTTCGTCGCAACGTAAAGATTGGACACGCCGCAACCAGGCGTAGCGGTGTCTGGCCAATGGTCCGATCAGAGCAGAGACCAGGCGGCAAGCGCCGCTGCGACCCAGAACAACCCGCATGAGGCCACGATAAACCCGACAGTCTGTCGAAGCGGCCAGTGGCGGATATTGCGATCCTCCCGGGCTGCGTCGCCTGCCAGAAGCGGCGAGAGCAAAATCTCGAGCTCGGCAAGCGTGCGACCCACCGTGTTCTCGCCCGATCCGGACGTCGCGTCGGCAGTACGCAGCATCATGCGCTCGCCGGTCGGAGCGAGTTCGATGGCATAGGGCTTGGAGAGGCTTTGCGGCATCCGCTTCTCGCGACTTCCAGACAACGCACGACGGCAAAGCAAACTTCGCCCACAATCATTAATAGGGCGTAAAATTCTTCGCCGCCAAGCACCGTGCGCTTGCAACAGATGCACGAGTTCCATCGCGGGACAGCGAAGAGTTTACGGCCGATTTCATACGTCCGCTGTTGAATGGCCCGGAAGCCGCGTGTTCTGCGGCGCAGCCGCCGCGACCTGGAGCCCTACGATCGTCATGGCCGTTCTCGTCACTGGCGGTGCAGGCTATGTCGGCAGCCATGTGACCCATGCGCTGCTCGATCGCGGCGAGCGCGTCGTCGTGCTCGACGACCTTTCCACGGGGGAGCGCGCCGCCGTCGCCGAAAATGCTGACTTCATCGAGGGCGATGCCGGCAATCACACCTTGGTACGCCGACTGATCGCCGAGCACGAGATCGGTGCGATAATGCACTTCGCCGGCTCCATCGTTGTTCCGGAGTCCGTGAGCGATCCCCTCCGCTACTACGCCAACAACACCGTCGTTTCGCGCGCGCTTATCGAAAGTGCTGTCGAAAGCGGCGTGAAGCAGCTCATCTTCTCCTCCACGGCGACCCTATACAGCACCGACGCGAAGCAGCCTCTCCGCGAGGACGCGCCCAAGGCGCCCGCGAGCCCTTATGCGCGCTCAAAGCTGATGACCGAGTGGATGCTGGAGGACGTCGCGCGCGCACACGATTTCCGTTTTGTCGCGCTGCGCTACTTCAATGTCGCTGGCGCCGACGCGATGGGGCGCACGGGGCAATCGGCGCGCCGGGCAACGCATCTCATCAAACGGGCGGCGCAAGCAGCCCTCGGACGCCTGTCCTGCCTCGACATATTCGGCACCGACTATCCGACACGCGACGGCACGGGCGTGCGCGACTACATCCATGTGAGCGACCTCGCGAGTGCGCATCTCCTGGCGCTGGACGCGCTGCGCGGCGGAGCGCAGTCGGCGCCGTTCAACTGCGGCTATGGCCGCGGCTCGAGCGTGCGCGAAGTCATTGAGGCGGTCGAGCGCGTCAGTGGACGAAAAATTCCGGTTCGGGAAAGCGCCCGGCGCCCAGGCGACCCGCCGACGCTGGTCGCCGACTTCGACTCGCCTCAGGACCGTGCTGAGCTGGACTCCCCGGCACGACGATCTCGACGCCATCGTCCGCTCGGCGCTCGCCTGGGAAGCGAGGCTCAACGCCGGCGAAGAAATCGACTGTCCTCAGCCGACGGCGGAAGCTTCGCGCAATCCGCCGATGAGATCGAAGTCGCCGCCGAGCACGGCGTCGAGCCTTCCGGTGCGCCAACCGGCTTTGGCATCGCGCACCAAGGGCGCGGGCTTGTCGCGGTAGCGGCGAACGACCGCTCCGCTTTCTTCGGAACTCGCCAGAAGCTCCGAAAAAACACGATAGGCTTCGGCGGGCTTCGGCTCCCGGACTGGTCCTGCCGCGACCTTCACACGGACGGTCATGCGCCGGCCTGTGCCGGCGCCCGCGCGCTCGAGGATGTGAAGCCCGGCCTCATTCTCGAGCGTGCGAAACGCTCCAAATCCCGCGACCTGAAGAATGGGCGGCCCTCCGGGTTGCGCGATCTCGGCGAACTGCATGTGCCGGCGATCTGCCCACAGCCGGTACATGCGAACAATCCGCGCGCACCAGGCGGCTTGCGCGTCCGGATCCGACGCCTGATCGAACACGGGTTCGGCGCTCAGCAGCGCCTCGACAGGTGCGCCCGCGAGCGCGTCGGCAATTCCCTGCTCGACGAGATAAAGTTGCAAGCCGCAGCGCGCGACGAGCTCGCGCGATGCGGAACCGGACTGACCCGCGCGCGGCTCGAGGCGGGCCAGAAGCCGTTCGACGGTTCTGCCCGCCTCTTCGACGCGATCGACGAGCGAACGTCTTGCGAACAGCACCTGGCGATCGAGACGCGACCAGATGTCGGGCGCGCCTGTTTCATCGTTGAGTGTCTGTTTCAGCGACGTCCATTCGGACGCAGCCAGTTGCGCATTCGTCTGGCCCCACCGCCCGGCAAGCGCCTTGCGCTCCGCGTCCTGCCCCAGGGGCTGCAGGATCATCGCGGCGATGGCCAAGGACGCTTCGCGTGGCGGGGCCGGCTCGTTATCCGCCGGCGCCGGTGCATCCGGATCGACGAACTCTACCTCGATCGCCTTGCCGTTGCTGCGCACGAACAGGAACTGGTCGCCGTCGGGAAACTTGTGCTCGACGAGGGTGAGAGCGAGCGGGGCGAGGAGATATTGATCGATGGCGCGGCGCAAGGGCCGCGCCCCCATCTCCGGGGAGAATCCCTTGTCGAGCAGGAATTCGACGGCCGAGGACTCCCATTCGACGGCCCATTCGCGCCGGCTGAAGCCGCGGCGCTCCAGCACGCGCGCGAGCTCCTTCTCCAGGATCTCGCGCATGAGCGCGCGCGACAACGGACGGAAGACGATGATTTTGTCGAGACGGTTGACGAATTCCGGACGGAACTGTCGCGAGATGGCCAGCAGCACCTGCTCTTCCGAACTGGCGCCGCCCGAACCGCGCAGGAATCCGATATCGGCGACGTGGTGGCTCGTCGCGCCGAGATTCGAGGTGAGGATGACGATGGCATGGCGGAAATCGGCAACGCGTCCATTCGCGTCGGTCAGCCGGCCGTCGTCGAAGACCTGCAGGAACAGATCCCAGACATTGGGATGCGCCTTCTCGAACTCGTCGAGAAGGACGACGGAAAAGGGCTGCTTGCGGATGCGCTCCACGAGGGAGTTGCCCGCCGTTCTGGCGTAGCCGCGCTCGCCGAGGATCTTGACCGTGGAATTCCGCCGTCTGGAATTCGCTCATGTCGAGACGCGCCATGCGCTCTGGCGAGCCGAAGAGATATTCGGCGAGCGTCTTCGCAAGCTCGGTCTTGCCGGTTCCCGTAGGTCCCGCGAACAGAAACACGCCGACAGGCCTCGCCGGATCGGTCAGGCCCGCTTTCAGCATGGCGATGCGCTCGACGACGGCGGAGACGGCCTCGTCCTGCCCCATCACCCGCGCGCCGAAGAATGCGCGCATCGCGCCGACGTCGGCACGCTCCTTCTCGTCGAGGATCGAACGCGGCAGTCCGGTCAGCTGGGACAGGGTCGCCAGCACGTTGTCGCCGTTGACCGTCCGGGCCCCCGGTCGCGGCGGCATGATTGGCGGAGCGTTTCAGCAGATCGACGGCCGCACCGGGCAGCTGGTTGGCGCCCATATATTGCTGCGAGAGCTGCAGAGCGGCCGGTGCCGCATCGGCGTCGATTTCGAGGTTCGTCTCGTTGGCGAGCGCCTTCGAAATCTCGGCCAGCAATGCATCGGCCTCGTCATCGCTCATAGGGTTCAAACGATGGATCTCGAGCAGCGAACGCAGCGACGGGCGTGTCTGGAGCAGGCGCGTGATGCCGGCCGGGCTGGCCTCGGCGAGGAGGACGAGACGGCCCTCGGCGAGCGCGGAGTTGAGCTGGTCGAGCATGCTCGCCGACTGTCCCTGATGCGTGCCGCTTTCGGCGAGCTGCAGGAGATCCCCGACGTGCCAGGCGACATGCTTCTTCGCATCGAGCTCGCCGATGATGCGGCGGATGCGGCCTTCGAGCTGAGCGAAGTAGATCTGACCCGCCATCAGGTCGGCGCCGCTGGCGTCGAAGACCGTCCAGCCCTTCGCGGCGAGCCGGTCGCCCAGCAGCTGCAGGAAGGCGCTCTTTCCCGACGCGCGTCTCGCCGCTGACGATGACGGAGCGCGGTGGTTCGCGCAGCACCGCCTTCTCGGCGAGAAGCAGCGGCTCCGCCCACGCGACGGGTTCGACGAGGAGCTTGTCGCTGCCGGCCGTCCAGAAGCGGCCGATCGTGCCCAGGAACTGGCGATCGATCCGCGCCTGCTGCCAGCGATAGATCTCCCAGTGCAGCGAGTTGGCATCGGGATGATCGATGCGCTTGAGCAGCGCGATGATGTGCTCCGCCGGCGAACAATTGGCCTGATCGAGCACGCCGCCGAACGTGGGTGGATCGCCGAGCGCCTTGCGTTGAATCAAGTAGGTGCGGAACGCGTCGAGAATGATGGGATTGTCCGCCCACCATTGCAGCACCGTCGCAAACGGTGCACCGACCAGCGGACGTTGCTCGAGGCTCGCGAGATAGGCGAGCGCGAAATAAATGGTCCAGGGCCCGAGCCGCGCGAATTGCCCGAGCACGCCCTCGCGCAGCTGGTCGCGGTCGGGCCGTTTGGTCAGGACGACGAGCGCGGCGCAGGCGAAGGGGAAGCTCGCACCCGTCGCATAGAGACGCAGAGTTTCGAGCGGAATATCGGGCGCCGACAATTCGAGCACGAGCGCGCGGAAATCAGCCTGCTCGACCAGTTCGCGCGGGTGCGCGGATTTTTCGACGAAGGCGTCGATGCGCTCCGCGAGGCGATAGAGATCGGCGGTCTTGTCTCCGGCCGGCGACGGGGGAATGACCGTGACGGGTCCAGCGGGTGCAACGGCGGCAGCCGCAGCGTTGGGTCGCGCCTTGCGGAAGAACGGAAGCCTGTCGCCGAAAACAATATAAATAAGGAGAGCGACCAGCGCCGCCGCAATGAGCATGTCCATGCTTGATGGTTCCCCGACGGCGCCGGCCATATCTCGCCGCAGAAGCAGAATATTTGGCACAGACAATTAAGGCCAGTGATGCAGGTCACGGCGCATTCCTGTTGTCCGCCTCGCGAAGGACATCGTTTCGCGCATGCGACTTAGCCCACGCGCTCGTGCGCGTCGCCAATCAGAGAATTGCGAAGACCTGATAGGTGGGGTCGCTTGTCCCGGGTGCGCCGCCATTGGCCACCGCGATCACCCGGTTGAGCCATGCATAGCGTTCGTCTCCCGTCTCGAATTGGGGAGTCGTTCGGATATAGGTTTCGCGGTAGTCGGTCGGCTCTCCGCTGCGGAATTGCCGGCCGGCGGTGGAACTCATCCAAAGCAATCCGGTATAGGTCATTGCGATGGCGGCACCGTCGTCCGTAGCCAGCATGAGCCGTACATCGATTGCCGTTGCGCCGTCCGCGCGCCGCGTTACCCAGTCGGCGCCGCCGGGAAGCACCTCCCCCCGAAGTCTAGGCCCTTCGAAGCGGCCGCCGTCGACCGGATAGACCCCGCGCCAGCCCGCAAAGGTCGAACCCAGCGGCTGTACCCTGTCGAATCCCACATCGAGGTAAAGAGCGAACAGGGGCTCGAACCGCAGAGCATGAACGCTGGCGGCAGAAAAATCGCTCATGGGTTTTCGCCTCCGGTCACGTTCTTCTGCCGCAGCGAGGGCATATTTCGATCGAGCGGAATCATCGCGCCATATAGGCGTCCAGCGTCTCATGGAAATGGCGGATGCGGCTTTCCTGGTAGCGGGCAAGCGTGGCGCCCGGTTTCCTGCTGGCACGCACGCCGCGCTGGATGCGCTTCAGATTGTCCGTGTCTTGATCGGCGACCATTCCGGCTGACCCCAACTCCGGGGCACTGGACCAGGGCTCATCGGCGCCGAGCCAGCGGATGGCCGCCGGCTTCGGGTGCGTTCCATCCGGGCGCTTCGCGAACAGGAACATGATTTCCATGACGCAGTTTTCCGGGTCGTCGCCCAACGGGCGGAACCGGTAGCAGATCGGCAGGCTCTGGCCGCCCCACGGCACCATGTTGGGGAATAGCGAATATTCAATGAGGTCCAGCGATTCGGCGTCCGACAACCCAGACAGGTCCTTGCCGGTGGATTGGGAGATACGCCGGCGTGCCCGGCTGGCGAGCTTGGCGCG
The DNA here is from genome assembly GCA_963802815.1 of uncultured Alphaproteobacteria bacterium. GTDB lineage: Bacteria > Pseudomonadota > Alphaproteobacteria > Micropepsales > Micropepsaceae > Rhizomicrobium. Next base: position 63,705 of record CAWDKN010000065.1, on the reverse strand, counting down.
AGCGGAGCCACCTGGCTCGTCTTCGATTGGTGCCCCGGCGAAGAAGGGCACGTCGCGCCGCATGTGGGCGATTGTCGTGGCTGGGTCCAAGCCCGCAAAGGCAGGGCTTGGCACGCCCTGCACGCTGATCATCCGGTCCACGTGGCGCACGCCCGGCCAGATGTCGTACTGGGTGTTCTGGTCGCCGTAGTAGCCCATGACCTGCGGATGAGCGCAGGATACGTGAAACGCCTCGATAAAGGCCTCCATCGCGAATTTCCAGTTGCAAGGCAGAACTTTCGCGACATGAGCTGCCTTGTAACGATCCTCCAGGCGGAAGCCCCTGAAGTGCTCGGGAAGGATTTCGAGATAGCTTTCCAGCGCCTCGCAGTCCGGGTCGAAATTGACGAAGATGAAGCCGCCCCAGAGGCCGACCTTTGCCTGAGGCAAGCTGAATTTGTCGGTCTCGATGTGGGGAAAATCCCAGGCAGCCGGAAGGCGGATCAGCTTGCCTTCGAGGCTCCAGGTAAAACCGTGAAATGGGCAGCGAAACTGGCTTACGCAGCCCCCTTCGGTGCGAAGCAGCGTCCCGCGATGCAGGCACGAATTCACGAAAGCGCGGATTTCTTCCGGCCCCGTGCGCACAACGATCAGAGAATCGTGGACGATCTCATAAACCAGATGGTCGCCGACGTTCGGAATCTCTTCCACGCGACCTGCCAATTGCCAGGTCTTGCGCCAGACCTTCTCGACCTCACGGTCATGCCAGGCCTTGGAGTAATACCGTTCGAGGCTTACGTCCTCTAGCCTCGCTCCATCCGTCGGCGATTGCTCACGCAGGACGGGCGGCGGCGGATTGACGTCACCGTCAAAAACCTCCTGAACGGAAGGGCCGGGGCGTCCGCATAAAACATTCGTCATCGCCCATGGTCCCCGTTTCGGATCATGGACAAGCTTCTACAGCCGCGCCGAATTAGCAATGGATGCATGCCGGGGCGCACCCGCGAACCCATTGGGCACTCGCAAAACCACAAAACACACGCTCGCCCTTGGGATGGATCGATGGGTCCTCCGCCTTCGCGGAGGACACCATTCGCACAGATGAGTTAGGCCCGGCGCAAGGCCGGACCTAACTCATGTGCTCATGGTGGTTGCGGGGACAGGATTTGAACCTGTGACCTTCAGGTTATGAGCCTGACGAGCTACCGGGCTGCTCCACCCCGCGTCACGCGCTTCGCTTTGCGAAGGGTGCGCGGATATAGGCCATCGCCTCCCCCCTGTCCACCCCCGTTTTTTGAGGCTTTCCGCGGCCTGATGGCCACATAAGCCGTCAGCGCCGACGCCAGGTGATCGTAAAGCAGGCGCACCCGGCGGCTGGTGCGCAGATCCTCATGCATGGCGAGCCACATCTCGAGCTCGAAGTGAAATTCTTCCTCGAGCACCGGCACGAGCTCGGGGGTTTTCGCCGCGATGCCGACCTGGACGCCGCCGATTCCGAATCCGGCTCGCAGGGCCGCGAGTTGTGCGTGCTCGCTGTCGCTGCGCAGCGAAAAGACGTCCCGTGTGATCGGAAGCCCGGTCTGCCGCAAAGCCCGGATCGAACCGGCATCGGCGTCGAAGCCGATCACCGAATGGCTCGCAATATCCTGGAGGCTGCGAGGCATGCCGCGCCGCGCGAGATAGTCGCGATGGGCGTAAAGTCCGACCGATGCCGCGCCGATGCGGCGCGCAACCAGTGCCGACTGGGTCGGCCGCGCCATCCGCACGGCGATATCGGCGTCGCGGCGGAGCAGGTCCTGGTTGAGGTTGGAAAGCGAAAGCTCGATCACGATCTTCGGATGCGCCACATGAAACGCGGTCAGAATAGGGGGCAGCACAGCTGCTCCAACGATCTCGCTCGCAGTCAGGCGAACCACGCCCTCGGGCTCGCCGGCCTTCCCGGAAGAGGCCCGAACCAGGGCACCGGCAGCGGCGGCCATCGCCTCGGCATGCGGGCGGAGCGCCAGGGCTGCCTCGGTGGGCGTAAGCCCCGACTGTGAGCGCACGAACAGCGACACCTCGAGCGCCGCTTCGAGCTCGGCCATATGCCTCCCGAGCGTGGGCTGCGTGAGTCCGAGGTCGCGCGCGGCGGCGGACAGGCTCCCCAGCCTGAGCACAGCAAGAAAGGAACGGTGCAAATCCCAGCTGGGGGCGTCGGCGTCCATACGAAAACGTATAGTGTCTAGTCGGTATCTGGCAATTCCCGTTTGGCCCACCGTTGCGCATCATCCCCTCCAGATCATGGAGGATCGTCATGTCCGCAACACTCACTGCTTCATCCGGCGTCTCGGGCGCCGTCCGCACGCTGCTCAGGCTCGAAGGGCTCGCCCTGCTGCTCGCTGCGGCAGCGCTTTATGCGCAGAGCGGTTCGTCGTGGACGCTGTTCGCGATTCTCTTCCTCGCGCCCGACCTGAGCTTCGCCTTCTATCTCTTCGGCGCGCGCGCCGGCGCGGTCGCGTACAACGCCGCGCATTCCACCATCGGTCCGATCGTGCTCGCACTCGCCTCGCGCGTCGCCACGGGACAGACGGTGGGAACTTCTGACGCTTGCGCTCATCTGGTTCGCCCATGTCGGCTTCGATCGCGCGCTCGGCTACGGCCTGAAATACGCGAGCGCCTTTTCGGACACCCATCTCGGTCGCATCGGCCGTCCGCGGCACCATCCCGCCTGAAGGGGAAACATGTTCATCGGTCACTACGGAGTTGCCCTCGCGGCAAAACCCATTCGCAAGCCGATCCCGCTCTGGGTTCTCTTCATCGCGGTGCAATGGCTCGACGTCGTGTGGTCGGTGCTCGTCATGCTCGGAGTCGAGAAGCTTCGGATCGTAAAAGGCTTCACCGAAGGCAGCGATCTCGACCTGTACTACATGCCTTACACGCACGGGCTGCTCGGAGCCGTCGCTCTGTCGCTGGTGCTCGGCGCGATCGCCTCGCTCTTCATCCGCGACCGGCGCGGCGCGGTGATCGCGCTCGTAAGCGGCGCTGTGTTCTCGCACTGGCTGCTCGACCTCGTCGTTCATGTAAACGACTTGCCGCTGATCGGCGATTCCATGAAGGTCGGCTTCGGGCTCTGGCGTCACCTCTGGATCAGCCTCCCGCTCGAACTCGCAATGCTCGTGATCGGCGCGATCGCATACGCGTTGTTCGAGCCTTCGCAGACACGCTTCGGCGACGTGTGGTTGTGGGGCTTCGTGGTCGCGATGATCGGTGCCGAACTCTATGCCGCATTCGGGCCCGATCCCGCATCGCCGGTAGCCGCCGCCCAGACCGCCTTATCGGCGTATCTTGCGATCGCGGCGGTTGCAGCCGCCGTCGATCGGATGCGAACGGCCCCGAGGCTGGCGCCGCGTCGGTAGTTTAACCACTTGGCAAGGCAACCGGTTTCTGGTTAACCCCGCTTAGAAATTCCATTGCTGCGGACAGGGCACGTCGCTATAACCCGCCCACCAGTTCGCGTTCTGTCGAAGGGAGTGCGCATGGGTACCCAACTTCCGTCCGGCTACAAGCCGTCGGAAAGCGAACCCTTTATGAATGAGCGCCAGCGCGAATATTTTCGCCGGAAGCTCAACGCTTGGAAAGACGAGATCCTCCGTGAGAGCCGCGAGACGATCCAGAACCTGCAAGCTGAAACCGTGCCCCATGCCGATCTCGCCGACCGCGCTTCGACCGAGGCCGAGCGCCAGCTCGAGCTGCGCACGCGCGATCGCCAACGCAAGCTGATCTCCAAGATCGACGCGGCGCTGAGAAGGATTGACGACGGCTCTTACGGGTTCTGCGAGGAGACGGGCGAACCGATCTCCCTGAAGAGGCTCGATGCGCGGCCGATCGCGACACTGTCGATCGAAGCGCAGGAGCGTCACGAACGGCGCGAGAAAGTCTACCGCGACGATTGAAGAACAGGCGAATAGCGAGTTGCGAATGGGGTCTTTTCTATTCGCTACCCACTATTCGCTGTTCGCCCTCTTTTATTACCAAGGCATCAGGATGTCGAAGAGCTGAGAGCCGTAGCGCGGCTGCTGCACGTCAGTGAGCTGGCCCTTGCCGCCATAGGAGATCCGCGCTTCCGCCATCTGGGTAAGATTGACGGTGTTGCCGCTGGTGATGTCTTCAGTCCGAACCAGGCCGGAGATCTGCAGGTCGCGCAGTTCGTTGTTCACAAGTACTTGCTGATGGCCGTCGATCACCAGATTGCCGTTCGGCATGACTTGAGTGACCAGCGCGGCGAGCGTCAGGTTGATGGTTTCCGAGCGATTGACTGACCCGGCGCCGACATTCGATGTGTCGGATCCCATCTTCACCAGGCTTGCCGGATCGGCACCGGTTGGCAGAATCTTCGTCAGCTCACCCTCCGCGCCGAAGAAATTGGTCAGGTTGGCGTCGTCGGAATTCGTGCGCGTGCGCTGCGTCGTGTCGGAAATCTGCGCCGCGTCGGCAATGGTAATGTCGACGGTTATGATGTCGCCGACGCGGCTTGCGCGCGGATCGTGGAAGAAGCTGCGTGCACCCGGCTGCCACAGCGAGTTCATCGCCTGTGGACCCGGCGGCGGCGGCATCGGCATGGTCACGGGCTGATAGTTCGGCTGCGCCGTCGGATTGGCGATCGGAGCGACATCCGGCGGCTTGCCGACGTCGGCGATGCGGTCGACCGCGGTGCAGCCCGATAAGGCGGCGACGGCGCTGGCGGCGAGAAGGATTCTGCTGAGGCGAGCTTTCATGGCGCGATTCCTGGTTAGTGGCCGGCTTCGGCGAGTTGGGCTGGTCCCCCGACGGTCATCATCGTGCTGCCGGCGCGGACCTGGCCCGGACCGATCACGACGGCGCCGATCTGGCGGAACGACACGGGATTCTCAACGGTGACGGTTTCGCCGACGCCGCCCTCGCTCATGGCATGGCCCATGGCGGTCAGCGTGATACCCGGCGCCTCGAAGGTCATCGTGACCGTCTCGCCGCGCGTGACCACGATGGGCTTGCGCAGATCGTCCTGACGGATCGCCTCTCCGGCGCGCAGAACGCGGCGCGCTTCCATGCCTGCGACCCTGTTCATCGCGGTGACGACACCGGCTAACGCGCTTGCGGCGCTGACCATCTGATAGCTGAGATCGGAGTCGCTCAGCACCTCGCCGCGCGCGATGTCGCGCGTGGTGACGATGATGCGCAGCCCAGGATCGGCAGGCGCCGTCTGCGCGAAGGCAGGCCAGGCGACCATCAAAGCGAGAACGAAGAGGCCCAGTCGCATCATCATGGCTCAGCCCGATGCCATCTGCGAGGTGGTGGACATCATCTGGTCCGCCGCCGACACGACCTTTGAGTTCATCTCGTAGGCGCGCTGCGCCGTGATCAGCGCGGTAATCTCGCTGACCGAATCGACGTTGGAGGTCTCCAGGAAGTTCTGCTGGATCGAGCCGTAGCCGGTCGAACCCGGAACGCCGGATTGCGGCGAACCCGAAGACGCGGTCTCGAGATAGAGATTGTTTCCGACTGCCTGCAAGCCACCGTCGTTCGGGAAGCGCGTGAGCTCGATCTGGCCCACGACGGTCGGCGTGGTCGCGCCGGGGACTGTCGCCGACACCTGACCCTGCGCATTGACCGAGACGGTCAGCGCATTGGTCGGTATCGCGATACCCGGTGCGACGGTATAGCCCTGGTCGGTGACCAGCTGGCCCTGCGGCGACAATGCGAAATTGCCTGCGCGCGTATAGGCATCGGTACCGTCAGGCTGCACGATGTGGAAATAGCCGGCGCCGTTGATGGCGAGATCATACGGATCGGCCGTATTCGACAGATCGCCCTGGCTGTTGATTCGATAGACGGCCGCGGTGCGAACGCCGGCGCCGAGTTGAATGCCGCTGGGCAGAACCGTTCCGGAGTCCGACGTCGCAGCGCCCGGCTGCTCGACGTTCTGGTAGAGCAGGTCCTCGAACTCTGCGCGTTGTTCCTTGTAGCCGGTCGTGTTCATGTTCGCGAGATTGTTCGCGATCACTTCCACATTCGTTTGCTGCGCAAGCATACCGGTCGCAGCGATGCTCATGGCTCTCATAATTCAATCTCCTTAGTTCGCCGGCGCGCCCAGCTTGTCGATGGCCTGAAGCAGAAGGGTCTCGCGCGATTGCGTCAGGCTGGCCGTTGCCTGGTAGGCCCGCATGACCTCGATCATGTGCGATATCTCGATCACGGGCTGGACGTTCGAACCTTCAAGTCCCCCCTGAACAACGTTTGCGTTGGTCGCCGGCGTAGGCGTCTGCGTCGTCGCGTAAAGGCTCGCGCCTTGTTTCTGCAGTGCGCGTTCGTCCGCGAAGTTCACGACCTGGACCTTGCCGATCTGGCCGTTGGCACCGCTGACGGTGCCGTCCGAGGCGATGTGGATTTCGCCGTCGGCCTGCGAGATCGTGATCGCGCCGCCGTCGCCCTGCACGGGATTGCCGTCCTCGGTGACGATCTGGCCGCTCGGATCCAGAGTGAAGTGGCCGTTGCGCGTATACTGATTGCCCGTCGGTGTCTGCACGACGAAATAGCCGCCGCCGTTGATCGCGAGATCGAAGGGTGCGTGCGTCATGTCGATATGCCCTTCGTTCAGGTCGCGCACCGCGCCCTTGTCTTGCACGAAGCTGACTGTCGGCCGTCCGGTCTCGCCTTCCGAGGGACGCACCTGGGCGACGAGTTCCTCGAATTTCATCGACTCGCGCTTGTAGGCAGGCGTCGACGCATTCGCGAGATTGTTCGCGATAATGTCCATCGATCGGTTCGCAGCCAGTTGCTGCGACAGGCTGACGAGCAAAGTGTTGTCCATGGCAGGCCCTTTCTGGTCCAACCCGGACGAAGGGATTGCAGAGCCTATGCCAGCGCAAAAACCGCCATTTTGCTCGCCATTTTGGCGATTCCGACCGGCGACGCGGCAAGCCTTGCCGGGCCGATCATGCCGTTTCGCGCTTCCTGCCCGGCAATTTGAACCACTCCTTAACCACGTTATCAGACGATGCCCGTCGCATTCCGGACGAAGACGCGATGGCTACCAAGGACAAGACCCCGGCTCCGGCCGAGGACGACGAGGAAAAGAACGAGGGCGAGACGCCGGAAGGCGGCGCGCCCAAGAAAGGCCTTGTTAAGAAAATCCTCGGCAACAAGCTGTTGCTGATCGGCGTCGCAGTCGCCGTACTCCTGTTGCTCGGCGGCATCGGCGGCGGCGTCTACTGGTTCTTCCTGAGACCCGTGCCCGCGCCGAAGGTTGCGTCGAATGCGCCGGTCATCCCGCTTGTACCGCCTCAAGTCGCCTTCTTCGACGTACCGGACATCCTCGTCAACGTGCAGACCGCGGACGGAACCGCCGCCTATCTGAAGCTGTCCGTCGCCCTCGAACTGGACAGCGATCTGGAGAAGCCGGGCCTCCAGGTGCTGATGCCGCGCCTCGTCGACCAGTTCCAGAGCTATCTGCGCGAGCTTCGCATCGACGATCTCAAGGGATCGGCCGGGGTCATGCGGCTCAAGGAAGAGCTTCTGCGCCGCGTCAACGTTTCCGTCGCGCCCTACCATGTGCGCGACGTCCTCCTCAAAGAAATGATCGTGCAATAATCATGGCTGATGAACCCAACGCTCCCACCGACGACCAGGCCGGAACGACCAACGCCGAGACGCCCGCGGGCGAGACGACGGTCGCGCCTGCAACCGACACGGTTGTCGCCGCCTCGACCGCCGAACGCGTCCTGAACCAGGAGGAGATCGACTCTCTCCTTGGCTTCGACGTGAACAGCGAGCAGATGCAGGACAAGAGCGGTGTGCGGGCGATCGTCAATTCCGCGCTCGTCTCCTACGAACGCCTGCCGATGCTCGAAATCGTCTTCGACCGGCTGGTCCGGCTGATGACGACGTCACTGCGCAATTTCACGTCCGACAACGTCGAGGTCAGCCTCGATAACATCACCTCGATCCGCTTCGGCGACTACCTGAACTCGATTCCGCTGCCGGCGATCCTCGCCGTCTTCTATGCGGAGGAGCTCGACAATTACGGGCTCTTCACCGTCGACTCCAACCTGATCTATTCGATCGTCGACGTGTTGCTTGGCGGACGGCGCGGCTCTTCGGCCATGCGAATCGAAGGCCGGCCCTACACCACGATCGAACGCACGCTCGTGCAGCGCATGATCGAAGTGATCCTCCAGGACATGTGCCAGGCTTTCGAGCCGCTGGCGCCGGTGAACTTCACTCTCGACCGCCTGGAGACCAATCCGCGTTTCGCCGCGATCGCACGGCCCGCCAACGCGGCGATCCTGGTGCGCCTGCGCATCGATATGGAGGACCGCGGCGGTCGCACAGAACTGCTCCTGCCCTATGCGACGCTCGAGCCCATCCGCAAGCTGCTGCTGCAGCAGTTCATGGGCGAGAAATTCGGCCGCGACTCGATCTGGGAAGGCCATCTTGCGACTGAGCTCTGGTCGACGCGCGTCGAGATCGACGCGATCCTCGACGAGCAGACGATGTCGCTCAACAAAATCATGAATCTCGAGGTCGGGCAGACCGTGATGCTGAACGCGACGCCCGACTCGAAAGTCGAATTGCGTTGCCGCGGCGTCCCGCTGCTGCGCGGACGCATGGGCCGCGTGGGTTCCTCGATCGCCGTCCGCGTGGACGAGGCGATCGAACGCACCGACGCCTCGCGCGCGCTCTAGGAGGGATCATGCCGGCTCATCTGACGCTTGCCGTAGAAATCGCGCTGATCGTCCTGCTCGGCGCAACGCTCGTCTATTGCATGGTCCTGGAGCGCCGGCTCGCAGCCGTGCGCAAAGGCCAGGATACGCTGAAGAAAACGATCGGCGATCTCAACAAGTCCATCGCGGCGGCCGGAATGTCGCTCGGCCTGCTGAAATCGGCCGCGGGCGGCACGGCGCAGGCGCTGGACGAACGCATCACCAACGCCCGGCAAATGATCGACGAACTTTCCCTTCTGACGGCGTCCGGCGAACGCATCGCAGACCGCTTTGACCGCACGACCACGACGACGGTTTCCGCCCCGCCGAAACGCAACGGACATCTGCCGTCCGGCAGCGTGATGGGACGCCTCGACGCTTTGAAAGCCGCAAGATGACCGCACTTCTCAAGAAACTCCGTCTTCTTCCGTTCGTCATGGCGCTTGGCGCGGCACTGTTCCTTCTGAAGGGTGCAGGCCTCGTCAAATCAGCCGAGGCCCAGGAGACTGGTGCGTCCTCCCTTCAATCCCCAGGCATGCCGGACCAGATGGCTGCGAACGATCCCGCCGCCGACGACAATCCATCGTCGAGCGCGGCCGAGGTCGGCGTCCTGACAAGCCTGTCCAAGCGTCGTGCGCAACTCGACGCGCAGACGCAGAGCATCGCCACGCGGGAAAGCCTCCTCTCGGCCACGGAGTCCCGCATCGACGGCAAGATCGCCCAGTTGAAACAGCTGCAGGCGGCGATCCAGCAGCTGCTCGCCCAGCGCGACGCCGACCAGGAAAAACAGATCGCGTCGCTGGTGAAGACCTATTCCACGATGAAGGCCAAGGACGCCGCGCGCATCTTCGACTCGCTCGACGATACGGTGCTGGTGCCGGTCGCTCAGGAAATGAAGCCCGATATCCTGGGACCGATCCTGGCCGCGATGAACGCCGACGCGGCGCAGAAGCTCACCATCAAGCTCGCGAACCGGCTGCAGCTTCCCGATGTGCCGCCGCCGCCCGCGCCCGCACCGCAGGCCGCGGCAACGCCGGCACCGACACTCGATCCGTCCGCGCTCGCCAATGCACTGGCGCCGCCGGTGGGAGCTCCTGACGCGGCAACGATGCCCGGAGCGGCTGCTGGCGCGGCAACGGGATCGCCGCCCGCTCCGGTTGCGTCTGGGCCCCAGGCCGCAGCACCGCAGGCACCTGCGGCAGCCGGCACGCCGCATGGTTGAGGAAGCCCCGTGCGTAGCCGGATGGTTTACGAAAGGTTAAGAGCGCAATTTCAATATGACCGGCGATTCGCGAGCCCCAGTAATGCGGTCCAGTTCAATACCGCCTTGGATCCGGCGCGCCGCTCTTGCGGCGGGGCTGCTTGCACTTGCGCCGTCAACGGCGTACGCGGGCGACACCGTCAGCGTCTCGACGAATGACGGCTACGGCCGGATCCTCCTGACCCTCACACCGCCTGCCCATGCGCAGGCGAGCACGATCGGCGGCGTCTTCACGATAGCCTTCGACAGGAAAGTCGCCGTCGATCCTTCGTCGATCGCCCAGACGCTCGCTCCCTACATCTCAAACGCGCATATCGACAGCGACGGCAAGACGTTTCGTTTTGCGCTGACGCAGACCGTTCGCCTGCACACGAGCACGATGGGCGACAAGATCGCCATCGACCTGATGCCCGCAACCTTCGCCGGCACGCCGCCCGATCTGCCGGCGCCGCCACCGCCGCCCCCCAAAGCCGTCGACATCAGCACGCTCGAGGGCCTTAAGGTCCGCACCGGGTCCTATCCCAACTTCACGCGCATCGTCTTCGACTGGCCGCGTAATGTTCCGTACACGGTTTTCCCCGGTGCCGGAAAACTGATCGTGCGGTTCGAGGCCGAGGCGCGCCCCGATTTGTCTGCCATCGACAAGTTCCAGCCGCCCTGGGTGAAGAATGCGGGCTGGCATGTCGAGAACAAGGGCACCGTCGTAGAGTTCGAGACCGATGCCGATGCCGGCTATCACGATTTCCGTGATGGCACGCATGTCGTCATCGACGTGCTGGCACCCAAGACCGACGCCACGGCGTACAGCCCGCCGGGCACGGCCAAGCCGACACCGACAACCCTCGCCGCGAATGCACCCGCGGCGCCATCCTCTCCGCCGGCCGCCGCATCCGCAAAAGTGGCGGCTGCTGCGCCGGCGAAAGCAACATCACCGGCGCCTGCTCCGGCAAAGACCGCCGTCACGACAACCGTTACCACGCAACAGGCGCAGGAAATTGCGGCGGCGGCAGTCAAGCTCAATCCGCAACCGGCAGCGACCGCGCCTGTGGCGGCCGCCACGACGCCCGCGCCGACAGCGGCAACGGGCCAGGCGGCCGCGCCGACGCCCGCGTCCGACCTGACCGGACCCATGCAGTCCGCCACGGCCCTTGCCACGCACAACGGCATCACACTGACCTTCGCGGGCGCGGGCACGCGTCCGGCCGCCGTCTTCATGCGCGGTCTTACCGCATGGATCGTGATCGAGACCCCAGCTGGCATTGACGCTGTGAAATTGAAGGCCGCGCTGGGAACGCTTCCGGCTTACGTCGACGCCTCAAGCGGCAACGGCATCATCACGCTGCGCATCGGATTTAATATGCCCGAGCAGATCGCGGCGCGCGACGCGGGCGGCGACCTCAAAGTCGCCATCGCGCCGCAACTCAACGACGTTCCGACCGCGATTGGGTTTGTGCGCAACCAGGACGATCCGAGGCTCGCCTCGCTCAGCACGCTTCTGCCCGGTGCGGATCGCTCCGTTGCGATTCTCGACCCCGTCGCCGGCGATGCCCTCATCATCGTTCCGGCCGCGCCCGGTCGCGCGGTAATCGCTCCACACGCCTTTGTCGAGTTCTCGCTTCTGCAGACGGCGTCGGGTCTCGTCGTGACGCCGTTCGTGGACGATCTCGACGTCCAGGCGACGAATGCGCGCGTTTCCATCACCCATCAAGGCGGCCTTTCCCTTACGCCGCCCGAGCTGCCCGCCCCAAATTCTCCGTCGGCGCTGGCGCGCGGCGGCAACGGACCCTGCTTCCTCGACTTTGCGAACTGGAGCAAGACCGATGGTAAGAACTTCCTCGACTCCGAACGAAAATTGCGCCAGGTCGCGGCCCATACGAGTCCGCAGGATGCGACGTATGCGCGAATAGCTCTCGCGCGCTTCTATCTGTCCAACGGCTTCGCGGCGGAAGCGCTGGGGCTCATCGATCTGCTTCAGGCAAGCGAGCCGTCGCTGCAGGCGGATCGCCAGCTGCAGACCATGCGCGCGGCCGCGGACTATATGATGGGGCGTTATCGCGACGCCCACAACGACATTGCCGCCGCCGCGTTCGACGGCGACCGCCACGCCGCGTTCTGGCGCGGGCTGATCGAGGCGGCGCTTGAGAACTGGGACGGGGCGCTCGCCGCATTTGCCGAGTCGGACTCGGTGATGAAGCTCTATCCGCCGGAGTGGCAGGCGCGCGCGCGAATTGCCGAAGCACAGACCGGGCTCGGCAAGGGTACGCTCGAGATGGTCGATGCCGCGCTCACCCATCTGCCCGCCGAGATGCCGAAGCCGGAGACGCTCAACGCCGAGCTGGTGCGCGCGCGCCTCTATGCCGCCGAAAGCCGCTATCCCGTGGCCGCCCCTCTTTTCGACGAGGTCGAGAAGACAGGCGACGAGCGTCAGGCGGCGCAGGCGATCTACTATCGTACCGATGCGGCGCTCATCAGCGGCGCGATTTCGCCGGCCACGGCAGCCGAGAAGCTGGAACAGCTGCGCTTTCGCTGGCGCGGCGACTCCCTGGAAATGAAATCGCTGCGCCGGCTGGCCGCCATCTATTTTGCCGCGCAGGACTGGCGCCGCGGGCTCCTGACTTTGCGCGTCGCGACGCGGAATTTCCCCAACGACGATCTCGCCCGCCAGGCGCAGGACGACATGCGCACGGCGTTCGCAAACCTGTTCCTCAAGGGACAAGCCGACAAGATGCCGCCGGTCGAAGCCCTGGCATTGTTCTACGATTTCATCGACCTGACGCCGATCGGTCCGGACGGCGACGAGATGATCCGGCGCATGGCCGACCGTCTCGCCGCGGTCGATCTTCTGGAACCGGCCGAGGATCTGCTGAACTACCAGGTCACTAAGCGACTCGACGGCGTGGCCCGCGCACAGGTGGCGACGCGGCTGGCGATGATCGATCTGATGGACAAGAAGCCGAAGCAGGCGCTGGCCACGCTGCGCGACACGCAGCTGAGCACGCTGCCCGACGACGTGAACCACCAGCGCTTGCTGCTGGAAGCGCGTGCGCTTGGCGCGCTCAAGCAGTGGGATCTGGCGCTTGACCTGATCTCGGTGGATCAGGCACCGGACACGGCGCGACTGCGTGCCGACCTCTACTGGGAGAGCGGAAATTGGGCGATCGCGGGCCAGAAGGCCGAAGACCTCCTCGCCATGCGCTGGAGCGATCCGACCCCGCTTACCGTGGATGAACGCGATGAAGTCATGCGTGCGGCGATCGCCTACTCTCTCGCCAACGATCAGGCGAGCCTCGACCGGCTGCGCGCGCATTTCACCGACAAGATGAAAACAACGCCCGACGCCAGCAGCTTCGCGGTGGTGACGCAGCGCATCGACCTGCACGGCGTCGCCTTCCGCGACACCGCCGGGCAGATCGCCTCGATCGACACGCTCGACACCTTCATGAAAGATTTCCGGCGGCGTTACGACAGCGGATCGGTCACAAATTGAACATCGCGGATTGAAGGTCGCGGGCCGATGCTCAGGCCCGGCGTGACGGCGTCTTCGCACCTTCCTTCAGAACCTCGTCCAGCCAAGCGAGGACGCGTTCGGCGATCTTTTCCCAGCCCGGTTCGGAGAGCAGCCAGTGGCTGTGACCTTCGAGCTCGTCGAAGCGCGCGCGGCCGCGGTAACGTTGCGCGAGGCGCCTGACCGTAGCGGGTGAATTGATCCGGTCTTCGGCGCCCGAGATGGCGAAGATCGGGCACGTCACGTCGCGCGCACGGACGTCGGCGGCGCGGCGGGTGTCGAGCGCCCAATGCATGGTCTCGAAGGTGGCGAGCCCGGATTCCGGAACGAAGCGGTCGAACACCGCACGGCGATCGGCCGAGGAGAGCTTGTCGAGCGAATTCTGCTTGGCGATCCAGTAGCTCGGTTTCAGCGTCTGGTTCCAGAAATCGCCGGCGAGGAACATCGCTTGTGCCGACGCGATCTCGAATACGGTCGACGGCAGCACGCCCCACGGCGCGCTGGGCGCTAGCAGAATCGCCGCACGAACCGGTACGCGCGTAGCCAGCATTTGGGCGAGAAGCCCACCCATCGAATGGCCGACCAGAACCGGCGGCGCGTCGAGTGATGCAATGAAGGCCGTGAGATCGGCGGCGAAGTCGGTAAGGCTGGTGGTGCCGAGGGCTGCGGGCGGGTTCCCGCCTTCGTCGTGGTGTCGAAGTGTCGGCACATAGACGGCATAGCCGCGCCGCTCGAAGGGCATGCGGAACTTTTCGAACGCCCAGGGGCCGCAAAAGGCGCCGTGGATCATCACCACGGGAACGCGAGAGCTCATCCGGTATGCGATATCCTTGAAATGAGGAGAGAATTGGACAGGCTCATAGCTTCCGCGCGGGGACGCGAAAGCTCATGGGTGAAGAGAACCGTCGGCCCATCGAAGGTCGCGGACCCGGCAATTCTTGCCCACAACCCGGCAATAATTGCCCTAAGCCGGCAGAAAATGCCCGGCAGATTTTGCGCAGGGCCGGAATCGCCTGGCGAACACTTGCCGGTCGACATTCGGAATCGAGCGTTAACCAAACGTGAAAATCGTCCGGCACGGCGATTGCCTTAGGTGATTCCGAGGCCAAAACGGCCTTCGAGCAAAATGCTCAAACAGCCAGAACGGAGAATGCCATGTTTAGCATCAATACCAACACCGGCGCTATGACCGCGCTGCAGTACCTCAACACCACACAAGGCCAGCTGGCGGCGACCGAAAACGCCATCAGTACCGGCCAGTCGGTTTCCGGGCCGAAGGACAACGGCGCCGTCTACGACATTGCGCAGGGCATGCGCGGCGACGTTGCCGCTTACTCCGCTGTGTCCTCGTCCCTTAGCCGGGGTAGCTCCTCGCTCGACGTTGCGATGGCCGCTGGCCAGTCGATCTCGGACCTTCTCGTTCAGATGAAGCAGGAAGCTCTTTCGGCATCCGACAGCTCGCTGAACACCGCCAGCCGCCAGGCCGTGAACGAGCAGTTCACTGCTCTTCGCGACCAGATCACGTCGGTCGTGCAGAACGCCACCTTCAACGGCTTCAACCTGGTCAACGGCTCGACAACGCAGATCACCGCGCTGGCGTCTTCGGACGGCACGCGTCACGTGACCGTGCAGGCCGAGAACATGTCGCTGTCCGGTTCGATCGTGACCATCACGTCGACCGCATCGATCTCGACGCTTGCGAAGGCGTCCACGATGATCGCGACCGTCGAAGCCTCGCTGACCAACGTCGACTCGGCGCTGGGCAAGCTGTCCGCCGGTTCGGCGAAGTTCTCGGTGCAAGCCAACTTCGTGAGCAAATTGTCAGACGCGCTCACGTCCGGCATCGGTAGCCTCGTCGACGCCAACATGGCTCAGGAAAGCGCCTTGTTGCAGTCGTTGCAGGTCAAGCAGCAGCTTGGTGTCCAGGCTCTGTCGATCGCCAACCAGGCCCCGCAGACCACGCTCTCGCTGTTCCATTAAGCGTAAATCTGGCGGGATCCGAATACGGATCCCGCCAACGCTTACTGGATGGCGTGAGCCGGGGAACCGGTCCACGCCCCAGGGCGGGTGGGACTTTTCTGCCGGTGGGTTTTAAAAAAAAAGTACGGCAGGCAGGCAAAGGCGGCGTCGGGGGGCGCCGCCTTTGTTTTTTGTCGAGGTCTCAGAGACAGAGCTCGCGCGCGAGCGCCGCGACGACGCGCATCACGTCGCGTTCGTCCATCGCGGCGAAGAGCGGAAGGCTCAAGGCGCGCGCGTAATAGAGGTCGGCGCCCGGAAGATGCGTCGTGCCATAGCGCTTCGCATAGTAAGGCTGGCGATGTACCGGGAAATAATGCACCTGCGTTCCGATGCCGGCCGAGGCCAACGTGCGCATGAGCGCGGCGCGGCCGATGCCGCCGGATGAAAAATCTATACGCGCGACATAGAGATGCCAGGCCGGAAGGCACGCTTTGCTGCGGGTGATCGGCCTGAGCCTGGGCCCGCAGGACGAGAGCAGGTTGTCGTAGGCCGCCGCAAGCGAGCGCCGGCGGGAGACGAAGCGCCCGAGTTTTCCAAGCTGCGACAGTCCCAGCGCGCACTGAATGTCGTTGGCGCGCCAATTGAACTCGGGCTCGATGAGCTCATAGTACCAGGGATTGACGGCGCCGTCGGGCGCGAATGCGTCGTCTCCCTGCACGAACTCTTCGGCATTGCGTGTCATGCCGTGGTTGCGTGCACGCAGAAGGCGGCCGGCGATGTCCGGATCGTTGGTCGTGACGGCGCCACCCTCGCCCATCGCGATCGTCTTGACCGGATGGAACGAAAAGACGCTGACGTCCGAGAAACGGTTCGCGCCGATATGGGCGACAGTTCCGTCCTTTGCGACAAAGGCCGCGCCAAGCGCGTGGCAGGCGTCGTCGACGACTTTCAGGCCGTGCGCGTGGGCGATCGCCGCGATCTCTTCGATCTCGCCACACTGGCCGTTGAGATGGACGTTGAATACTGCATCGGCGCCGCCGGCCCGCGCGATCGCTTCTATCAGGTCCTGCGGGCGCATCAGGCCGCTGTCCGGGTCGACGTCGGCGAACACGATTTCCGCGCCGTTCAGGTGCGGCGCACTCGCCGTCGCAAGGAATGTGATGGATGGCACGATCACCCTGGTGCCCGGTCCGAGCCTCAGCGCCCGCGCGGCCATGTGGAGCGCCGCCGTGCCGTTGGCGCACACGACAGTGTGGCTGGCGTTCACCGTGCGGGAGAGCGCAGTCTCGAAGCGCGTGACATAAGGACCGGTGGTGAGAAGATCGCCGCGCAAGGCTTCGCTGACGGCCGCGATGTCGTCGTCCTCGATGACCTGACGGCCATACGGAAGAAAGGGACTGACCGGTTCTGCAGCCAGGCACGCGGTCTGCTTGCGCGATGCGGCGCTCACGCAAAGGCCTGTTTCAGGAGCATCTGCAGTCCGCGCACATCGAGCTGCTCGGGATTGGTGTCGCTCGAATATGCGAAGCCTTCCGCCACGGGTTTGGCGCCGCGGTTGAGATACGCCTCGCGCGCGGCCGCGGCGAAGCTCGCCAGGATCACGAAGCGGTCCTCGAGCTCCACGGTCCAGTGGCAGTCGTCGGCGGGGATCATCGTCTCGTGCAGCTTTTCGCCCGGACGCACGCCGACCACACGCTGGCCGAGCTTCGGCCCGATCAGCGAGGCGAGGTCGACAATGCTGGTCGACGGAATCTTGGGCACGAAGATCTCGCCGCCCCGCGCCTGCTCCATGCTGGAAAGCACGAAGTTCACGCCCTGCGTCAGCGTGATCCAGAAGCGCGTCATGCGCGGATCGGTGATCGGCAGGTCGACTGCGCCGTCATCGGCCAGCTTCTGGAAGAACGGGACAACCGAACCGCGCGAGCCGAAGACGTTGCCGTAGCGGACAACGGCGAAGCGCGTTCCGTCGGAGCCGGCGAGATTGTTCGCGGCGACGAAGATCTTATCGGAGGCGAGCTTTGACGCCCCATAAAGGTTGACGGGGTTCGCGGCCTTGTCGGTCGACAGCGCGATCACCTTGCGCACGTTCCGCCGCAGCGACGCGTGGACGATGTTCTCCGCCCCGAAGATGTTGGTGCGGATGCACTCGAAGGGATTGTATTCGGCTGTCGGGACTTGCTTCATCGCCGCCGCGTGAACGACGTAGTCGATGTCGCGCATCGCCATCTCAAGCCGGTCGCGATCGCGCACGTCGCCTATGAAGAAGCGCATGAATGGATACTTGTCCATCGGGAAAAGCTGCTGCATTTCGTATTGTTTCAGCTCGTCGCGGCTGAAGATCACAAGGCGGCGCGGGCGATAGCGCTCGATGACGAGCTTGACGAAATGCTTGCCGAACGATCCGGTGCCGCCGGTGATGAGGACGGATTTCTCGTTCAGGTCGAGCCAGGGCTGCGTGAACTCGCGAAGCGTACTGACGGCCGCCTGCCCGTCGCCGCCGGCGTCAGGTTGGGAGACAGCGACGATCTTGGTGGCGTTCTGCGACATGGCTTAGCCCTTTATGCTTTCCACATCGTTGCAGAACGCGGTTAACAATCGACTGACGGCAATGCTCCATTCACGCTGAAGCGAAAGCGCCGGGGTCCGGACTTGTAGGATGCGGGCTTGCGGGTTTCGTCCAGCTCGAGCGCGGAGAGGGCAAGCTGGCAAAACAGGCTCCCACCCACTCGCCGGTGGGCGAGCAGGCCGAGTAGCGGAGCCGTTGCACGGTCGATCTCGACCCGTATCCCCGTTTTCCCGTCGCTGAGCACGGCCCCGCCCTCGGTCATGCCAATGCCGTGGGACGCCGAAACCAGGAAGGACACCGGCGCACCGTGATCGACATCGCTTCCGGCCAGTGCAAAGGTTTCGCAATCCTTTCCACCGTTATGCGTCGTTAACGAAAGCCGGTCGCTCGCGAACGCGCCGGGCAACAGCGTGAAATGGCCGAGCCGGAGGCTGCCGCGTCCCCAATCCTCCCAATGGAAGGTCAGGTCGAACTCTATCCTGGCCACAGCGGCGCGGAACGTCAGATGCTTCTCGATGGCGCCTTTCGGAGTCTCGATGCGCGTAGAAACGCGCACGTCCCCGGATTCATCCGTCGCAACACGTGCTTCGCACCATTCGAGATCAGTGATCTTGTGTTCGCCCGGTGCCTCGAAGACACAATCGCCCGTGTACCAGTCCGCCTGCAGCGCGATGTCGTCGAAATGGCCGTGCGGCAGGCCGCCGAGCGCGGCGCGCGCATGGGGCACGAAATGGACCTTGTCGAGCGCGAGGCCGCGGCGGCGATCGAGCCGAGCGCGAACGGTCGGCGTCGCGATGTCGATGTAACGCGACAGCGCAGCCGGGGCAGACACGGCCTTCGGCGCAGGTGCCGGGGAAACACCCAACGACGCTCCGCCTCGGCAAGGCGCTTGACGAACGCGATCCAACGCGCGTCGGTGATGTGCGTGCGGAAATCGCTGGACCAGAGATAGCAGAGCTCTTTCCAGGGCTCCTCGCCCGTGCCTGCTGCTGCGAGCCCGTCATGGATGCGCTGGCAAGCCGCATTGATGCCGAGATCGTCGCGACCGGTGACCGCCCAGCGCGAGAGATTGTATTTGCGCTGCTTCTTGACCGGAACCGGGCAGGTTGCGGTCTCGAGCTTCAAAGGCTGCGGCTTGCCGGCGCCTGCGAGCGCGGCCGATGGCGCTATTCGCTCAAGGGCCGGTTCCGCAGCCAGGGCGGCGAAGGCCTCGCCGATCCTGGTCCATTCGGTGCCGGATATTTTCTCTTCCGTCTTGTAGCGACCCGGACGGAAATCGAAGATCTCGGCGTCGCTCGCATAGGCGCATAGCACGCGATCGGCCGTCGCGCGCTGTCCGCGCAGATAGCCAATGTAGTCGTGGAGGGCGAGGTCGCCATGCGCGTAACGCTGCAGCTTCTGGAACGCGACGGTGTTGGTCCACAAAAGGCCGATCGAGCGTCCGTCGGCGCCGAGCGCCCGCTGCGGCCGGTAACGTGTTTCGAGCGGCCAATGGGGGTGTTGCGATCCCGGATTGTCCCAATCCATGAGGATCGCGCGATAGCCGGCGTCGAGGTAGAGACCGACGAGGCCGCTCGCATAGGCCTGTTCGTTGACGAGAGCGAGCTGGGGCGCGGTTCCGAGCAGGTCGCGATAGACTGCGTTGCCGATCCGCAGATTGGCCTCGGTGACGCGCCACGGTACGAGCGGCGCGATGATCTGGGCAAAGCCCGAACCAATCAGCTCGATTCGCCCGCGCCCGAGCAGCTCTTTGGCGCGCGCGATCCACGTCGGATCGCGGGCCGCGATCTCCTCGAGCGTGAAGCCGGTCGCCTCGATTCCAATGGGGCCGTACGCGTCGGCCAGATCGAGCAGCGGCCAGTAGCAACGGCGGATGACGTCGATGCGCTGCTCTTCCTCGATTGAGGAAAAGGCGAGATTGAGATGGAAGAGGGCGAACAGCTTCAGAGTCCCGCCTTCGACCATAGTCTCGGAACGGCGAAGCGGCGCGTTCATGCGATTTCGATCCGCAGGCAGGCGAGCGCGTCATTGACCGCGGCGAGAGCCGCATCGCGCGATGTCCCCGTCGCCAGCACCATCGCCGCCGAGGGGCGTTTGTCGCCGGCCGGCGGAATGACGTCGCCCGGCTTCGCCGTGATGACGATGTCGGCGATGCCAGCGACGGCGCGCGCGGCCTCCACACCTTCGACCGACACAACGCGGCCGGGCTCGGGAAAGGCGTAGCGCTGCACGACCGGCACAAAATGCTTCGGCGCCAGCTCAGCTTCGCCGACGCTTTCGCCGAGCGCGATCTTGATCGCCGCGCCGATGAAATCGACGCCGGTATTGAGCGGGATCTCGCGGGTGCAGAAGAAGCCGCCGGAAAGCCGCGCTGCGAGCTCGATGACATAGGCCTCGCCATTGTGCACCACGAGATCGCCCTTCACCGTACCGCTGGTCACGCCGAGGGCCTTCGCCGCGCGTGCCACGACGTCCCTGACCTTCGCCTGCATCGCTGCCGAAAGGCGGCTCGGCAGGTCACCGCCGTTTTCGATGAAGAACGGCGCGTAGCGATCCAGGAACTCGTAGTTGCGGTCGGAGAAGCCCGGCGTGACGCAATGCCCGTCGATGATGATCGACTCGGTCGAGATCTGCGGACCGTCGAGATACGCCTCGACCATCACCCGCTCCGTCGGCGAATAGGAGCGTGCGAGCATGAAGGCCTGGGCCAGATCGGCGACATGGGCGATCCGCTGGACGCCGCGGCTGCCCCGGCTGTCGACGGGCTTGATCACGAGATCGGGCCCGCGCTCGACGGCGATGCGCTGCAGCGCCTGCGGCGTCTCGACAGGCGCGAACCATGGAACCGGAACCCCGGCTTCGACAAAGCGGCGCTTCATGGCGAGCTTGTCGCTGGCCAGCTCTGCGGTCGCGACCGAAATTCCGGCAAGCCCGATGCGCTGCGCGACGGTCGCCACCGTGAGGGGCGCGTCGGCGGCGACGCAGATCACCCCGTCGATCTTGCGGATCTTGCGATTGTAGCGTTCGGCCGCCGCGGCCGTTTCCGTGGCGCCGTAGACATCGGCAATGAGGCAGGAATCGGCGAAGGCGAAGCCGGGTGCCTCGGGATTGACGTCCGAGACGACGACGTGAAGGCCCATCTCCTTCGCGCGGCGTGCGGCGTCGGCGGCTTCAATCCCGCCGGACACGATCAGGAGCGTCTTGCCCATCAGAAATAGAGCCCGCCGTTCACGTTGAGGGTCTGCCCGGTGACATAGGACGACGCATCGCTCGCGAGGAACACGGCCGCGTCGGCCACTTCGCGCGCCTCGCCCAGCCGACCGAGAAGAATGCCGTCGGCCGCCTTCTGAACGCTGGCGGCTGCAAGGCCCGCATTGCCCATGGCGGATGCGATGAGCCCGGCCGAGATCGTGTTGGAACGGACGCCGCTCGCAGCACGCGAAACGCGCGACGACTTGTGCGAGAGAAATGAGCCCGGCTTTCGAGGCGGCGTAGTGTGCGGTGCGCGGGCCGCCATACTGGCCGCTGACCGAGCCGATGTGCACGATGCTGCCGTTGCCGGTCTCAGCCAGAAGCGGCAGGAAAACCTGCGCGCAGACGAACGGGCCCTTGAGGTTCGTCTCGAGGATCAGGTCCCAGTCGGCGTCCGTCACCTTGTCGAAATCGGTCGGCTTGTTGATGCCGGCGTTGTTGATCAGGATCGAGATCGGTCCGAGCGCGCGCACGTCCTTTGACGCGGCGATGACGCTCGGCCGCCTGGTCACGTCCATCTGGAGCGCAATCGCGCGGCGTCCCAGCGTCTCGATCTCGCGCACGACGGCAGCGGCCTCGTCGCGGCGTTCGCAATACGTGACCGCGACATCGGCGCCGGCTTCGGCCAGGCCGATGGCGATCGCGCGACCGATGCCCCTGCTGCCGCCGGTGACGATGGCGTTGCGGCCTGCGAGGGAAAAACGGCTCATCGCGCGGCCTTGCGAGCGATCGCCCGCTTCGCGGCCTCCGCGATGAACGGCGCTGAGATGCCGAAATGCTGTGCGAGCTCTTCCGGTTCGCCGGATGCCCCGAACGTGTCCCGCAGGCCCACGAACTCGATCGGGCAGGGCTTGCTCGCGGCGAGCGCTTCGGCGACCGCGCCGCCCAAGTCCGCCGTAGATATTGTGATCCTCCGCCGTCACGACGGCTCCGGTTTCTTCCGAGCAGCGCGCCAGCAGCTCCGTGTCGATCGGCTTGATCGTCGCCATGTTGACGACGCGCGCCGATATCCCGTCCGCGGCGAGAAGGTCGGCCGCATCGAGGGCACGTGCGACTTCCACGCCGCAAGCAACGAGCGTGACATCGCAGCCGTCGCGGGCGACATGGCCCTTGCCGATCTCGAACTTGTGGTCGTTGCCGAACAGGCGTCTCGATCGGCTGCGTCCGGTGCGCATATACACCGGGCCGTCGAATTCCAGTATCGCGCGGGTTGCGAGCGCCATCTCGATCGGATCGGCCGGCGAAATGACCGTCATCCCCGGGATCGCGCGGAATGCAGCCAGGTCTTCCAGGGCCTGCGCCGAACCGCCGTCGGACCGACATCGATTCCGGGATGGCTTGCCACGATCTTCGCGTTGCGCCGCGAATAGGCGATTGATAGTCGCGCCTGCTCGACGGCGCGAAGGCAGAATACGGCAAAGGTCGTGACAACGGGAATGAGCCCGACGGCGGCAAGTCCGCCTGCCGCGGCCATCATGTTCTGCTCGGCGATGCCGAATTGCAAAAAGCGTTCGGGATTGCTTTTGCGGAAGTGATGCACGCCGGTGCCGCCGGCGATGTCCGCGTCGAGCACGACGAGCTGCGGGAATTGGTCGGCGAGATTGGTCAGCGTCTTGCCAAAGGCCTCGCGCAGGAAGTCGCCGCTCGAGCCGATCAGGGCGGGGGCTTCAGCCGTCATTGCCATTGAGGTACTCCGTGATCTCGTCTTGTGAAGCGCCCAGCGCCGTGAGTGCGTCCGCTGCCTGTTGGCGCGTCAGCTTCACGCTGCCGTGCCATTGCGGAACGCCTTCCATGTAGGGAACGCCTTTGCCCTTCACTGTATGTGCGATGATGACCGCGGGGCGTCCATGGCATGCGCCGGCGCGGTGGAGCGCCGAGAGAATGCCTTTGATGTCGTGACCGTCGACTTCGGCGACGGCCCAGTCGAAGGCGCGCCATTTCGCGGCGAGCGGTTCAAGCCGGATGATCGCTTCGTTGCGGTCGTCGCTCTGGAGCTTGTTGTAGTCGATGATGACGCAGAGGTTGTCGACGCGATGCTGGGCAGCGCACATCGCCGCCTCCCACACTTCGCCTTCCTGCAATTCGCCGTCGCCGAGCACCGTGTAGACGCGTGCGGACGACTTCTGGAGCTTCAGGCCCATCGCCATGCCGAGCGCGACGGAAAAGCCCTGGCCGAGGGAACCGGTGCTGGTCTCGACCCAGGGAAGGTCGACGACATGAGGATGGCCCTGGAAAGGGCTGTTGAGCTTGCGGAGATTGAGCGCGTCCTTCTCGCCACAAAACCCGTAATGCGCCCCAACGGCATAAAGCGCCGGCGCCGCGTGCCCCTTGGAAAGAATGAAGCGATCACGATTTGGGTCACCGACGGACGATGGCCACAGATTGAGCTCCGCGCCGTAGAGACAGGCGAGGATGTCGGCACAGGACAAGGCACCGCCCGGATGGCCCGAGCCCGCGCGAAAGATGGAGGCGATCACGTGTCGGCGCACGAAACGCGCGGCCAGGGCGAGATTGACCTCCAGTTCCGAGGCCGATGACAATTGCGGCGCCTCCGCGGCTGGCGTGCTGATCTTTACGGCGTTGCTCATTTCCCCTGGTTCCCTCACGCCGCCCGACGAATGCGCGCACGCAAAATAAGATCTGTGTAGAGAAGAATTTCGGCCTTCGGCGCGAGGCGCCTTGCCTCCGCGGCTATTTCGCCGGCAAACCCGCGCGACATCACGACGACGACGCCTGGTTGTGCGGCAGTCAGTGCTGCGGGCTCGGCGAGCGTGCAGCCGTGGCGTTCGCCGACATGCTGTTTCAGGTGCTTGTCGACAAGCAGCGTGAGCAGCTTGGCATCGAAGCGGCCATGGATGACGAGGCTGTCGAACAGCCGGCCCGCGCCCCACATGGCGACGCGCCGCGGTGCCAGCATGGCGAGCTCGGCGGCGACATGGGTCAGGGCGGTAAGGTTGTGCGCACGCGTCGAGACGTAAGCGAGGAGCAGCTTTTCGGCTTCATCAACCTCGCGCGAATCACCGCCGATGCTGGAAACGATTCGGCCGGTCTTGCGCGCGACGATGAGAAGGTTCTCGCGATCGCCTGCGTCCGGACCGTCGACGATCTCGAAGCCCGCGCCCTGGATCATTCGCGAAAGCGTCCGGGCGGAAAAGTGATAGAGGTGCTTGTCGATGAACCATTCTTCGAGAATGTCGTCGGATCCGAGCAATGCGATATTCGGTGCGTCGATCAAAAGCAGGCCGCCCGGCTTCAGCACGCGCCAATGATCGGCGAGAACATGGGCCGGATGGGCGAGGTGCTCGATCGTGTGGCAGGAATGGACGATGTCGAAGCGCGCGGTTTCAAGCGCGACGGCTTCGATGCGTGCGTTGACGAGCTCGGTGCGGTCCAGATCCGCGCAGGACGACGCAAACCTTTCGTCGGGCTCTACGGCAAGGAGATTGGCGCGCGGCGCCGCCCGGAGCAGAGCGCGCGCGAAGCTTCCGCGGTTTGAGCCGACGTCGAGAACGGAAAGCTTGCCCGCAAGATCGGCGTGGCGCGCGAGTGCCGCAAGCGCGACTTCCGTGCGAAATCCCTTTCCGTAGCGAACATTGCCCCAATCCGCGCCGCCGGATACGGAAGCCGGCGCGCGCGCAACGCGGTCGATGCGCGGAAGACTCTGCACCAGGCCGCAATGCCTGCACAGATGAACGGTGATGCCGCGCGTGGAGCCATCAGGCGTGTAAATGCGCTCGGGCGCAGCGCGATGGCAAAGTTCGCAAAATTCAAGCATGATTGACGGCCCGGAGACGTTCCCGTAACCATCTTTGATCAGCCGCCGTTAATATTTCATTACATATTCGTCGCGGTCCGCGTAACCGAGGCGCGCCATCATAGGATGCGCCAGTGAGTCGAAGAGGTCGCGCTCGCGCGTGTCGAGCAGACGGTCTTCCGGACGATTGACGTTGTGGGGTTGCGCGAACGCCGCCGCGTACTCGGAGCGATACGGAAGACCTAGAAATCGGAAAAGCTGCTCGACGGTCCGCGGCGCCTCGTGCAGCTCTTCGAGGCGGACGAACATCGTGCGGTCGGGCGGCAATCGGGCCAGCGCGTCTAGGATGACGCGATTGATCTCGGCCCAGTGCCAGGCGATTCGCGCGAACTGGCCGAAGTTGCGAAACTCGGTCGCGACCGGGTCCGTCCGGCGGGGGACGGGCCACCAGTACTTTTTCTCCGGCGGGGGCGCCGGGTTGTGCGCCGGATCGTCGTAATGCGCCTGAAGGATAGCGGTGGAGCGGTCGTCGTAGCATTCCTTGCCGAGCTTGCGGAAATAGGAGCCGGTGACCTTGCGGCCGTCGCGCACGAGATGGACGAACTTCGCCTCCGGAAGCAGCGCCGCAATGTCGGGGATCAGCCAGGAAAGCTTGTTCGAGGAATCGCCCCAATAGCGCGCCTGGCTGTAGCGCACGGCCGCCACGTGGGTATCGCCAAGCACGCGGCGGGCTTCGGCGTGATCGACGAGGTCCAGGTAGCGCCTCACGCCGAGGGGTTGGGCGATGTCGACCGCATATTCATGATTCATCTCGACGCCGCTCACGACGGACAGCGCCTTCTGGAGCATGGCGGTGCCGGATCTTCCGCTGGAGACGACGAAGAAGGCTTGCGTTTGCGAGCTCATCGCTTGACCGCGACCACCACGGCTTCGCGACCGATGCCGGCGCTTGCCAGCGCGCGATAGAAGTCGCGCCGCGTTTCCTTGAGGCCTGCAGCCTCGAGCGAGAGGTCCAGGCGCTTGCGCTTGGCATGACACGCGCGGCCGAGGGCTCCGTCGACCGTATAGTTCTCGCCCATCAGCAGGAACAGCTCCATGGGAAAGCTTGTCATGCGCTCGCGCACGGTAAAGCCCATCCGTTCGACGAGGGCCGCGAGCGTCTCGAAATCGAAATAGTTGAGATGATGCGGCGGTGCGAGCCACCACTCGCCGACGCCGGGGGCCGACGAGGCTGCGATCTGGAACGGCGAGAAGTCGTTCGGCACGCCGACGCAAAGAAGCCCGCCATCGACCAGGAGCTTGCGCGACGCGGCCAGGATCGAGATCGGATCGGGCACGTGCTCGAGCATGTTGTTCAGGTGAATGGCATCGAATTGCCCGAGGCCTTCAGCCGTTTCGCTGTTGAAGAAGCCTTCGACGACCTCGACCCCGAGCGCACGCGCATGCGCGGCCGCTTGCCGCGAGGGCTCGACTCCCAGCACGCGCCAGCCACGCGCCTTCGCGGTCTTCAGGAAGAAACCGGGCCCGCTGCCGATGTCGAGAAGACGGCGGCCCGCGGTTTCGATCAGACGGTCGAAAGCGTCCAGCCTGTCGGTTTGCGAAAGCTCGGCCCAGGCCTGGTCCTCGTTCGCGTGGGCGAGATACGTCGGCTTCTCGTCGGCGTAATATTGACCGCGATAGGCGGCATCGAGCGCGGCCGGGTCGGGCAACGGCACGACATGGCGAAATCCGCACATTGCGCAGTGAATGACGTCATGCCCCTTGGCCTCGGCCACGCGCGGCCCTTCGTGGGCCTGCCAGGAAATGACGGTTTCGATTGCCGCGACGCTCATGCTCGCCCCCGTTAACTCTCTCTTAGCCATACGGCCTTTAGAAACGGTTAAGAGGAAAGGAACTGGCCCTTGACGCGCGCCGGCCCGCTGTTCATTGCCGAGGCATCGAGCAATCACGATCGCGATCTCGGCCGCGCGCTGGCCTTCGTCGACGCGGCCGCCGATGCCGGCTGCGACGCGGTCAAATTCCAGCTATTCAAGATCGCGCGGATGTTCGCGCCCGAGATCCTGAGCCGGAGCGCCAAGCATCGCGCCCGTGCGCAATGGGAATTGCCCGCCGGGCACCTCCCACCGATCGCCGAACGTTGTTCGGCGCGCGGCATCCTCTTCTCCTGCACGCCCTTCTATCTCGATGCCGTGGCCGAGCTTCGCCCCTATGTCGCGTTCTACAAGATCGCATCCTACGAATTGCTGGTCACGCCATTGCTCGAGGCGTGCGCCGCGACGGGCAAGCCCGTCGTGCTGTCGACTGGAATGGCGACGATGGACGAGATAAGGGCTGCTACTGCGACGTTGAAGCGCGCCGGCGCAACCGACATCACGGTTCTTCACTGCGTATCGGCTTATCCGACGCCGCCGGAAGAGGCCAATCTTTCCGCGATTGAAGCGATCCGCAAGGCAACGGGCTGCCAGGTCGGTTGGTCGGACCACACGCGAAAGCCCTCCGTCATCGAACGCGCAGTCCATCGCTGGGGCGCGAGCGCAGTCGAATTCCATCTCGATCTCGACGGTGAAGGTGCCGAATACGCGTCGGGCCATTGCTGGCTGCCGGGCGAGATTGCACCCGTCATCGCGCGCGTCCGCGAAGGCGTCGCGGCCGACGGCACCGGTTTCAAGGGTCCGCAACCCTCCGAGCTTTCCGACCGTGACTGGCGCGCCGATCCGGCCGACGGCATGCGCCCCTTGCGCCATATCCGCGCTGCGTGGGAGCCCGCCGCTTGACCGACATTCACGGCGATTCCGAGCATCTGCGCATCGTCGCCGTGATCCAGGCGCGCATGGGTTCGACACGCCTGCCCGGAAAGGTTCTCAAGCCGATCGCAGGCAAGCCGCTGCTCTGGCATATCGTGCACCGGCTAAAGGCATCGCACCTGATCGAGGACATCGCGATCGCTACGACGATCAACCCGCTCGACGATGCGATCGTCGAATTCGCGACGCAGCAGAACATCGCCGTCGTCCGGGGACCAGAGGACGATGTGCTGGCGCGCTTCGCCCTTGCCGCGGAGGCGCTCGACGCCGACATCATCGTGCGCGTCTCCTCCGATGCGCCGTTCGTCGACGCCGCCTTCATCGATCATCTCACCGCCTCGATGATCGAACAGAGCGGCGACTATGTCCTGCTCGAGAACGGCGCCGTGACCGCGCATGAGGGCGTTGACCCGTTCACCCGCCGCGCGCTCGACAAGCTGATGATGGACGCGCGCAACGAT
Source organism: uncultured Alphaproteobacteria bacterium (assembly GCA_963802815.1). Lineage (GTDB taxonomy): Bacteria > Pseudomonadota > Alphaproteobacteria > Micropepsales > Micropepsaceae > Rhizomicrobium. Next base: position 35,447 of record CAWDKN010000065.1, on the reverse strand, counting down.
CCCGTCGCGCGCGAGCACGTGACGGGCTATTTCAAATTGCATCCCGATTTCGTCCGCATCGCGCGGGCGCCGGCCTATCCGGCGCTAGCGCGGGAGGGCGGCCGCCTGACCATCGACACGCCAGACGATCTTGCCTTCGTCGAGGCCGTTCATGAGCGGCTCGCCGCAAAGGCGGGCGAAGCCTCGCTGGGCGATCTGCTGCTGCTGCTCGAACGCGATCCCTCGCTGCGGGCGATCAACGCCCATGTGCACCAGAAAGTGCTCACCCGAGGCGGCAGCCTCGCGCTGATCCGCTGCGATGGCGGAGGCCGGTTCGGCTACGGCCACGTCAAGCGCATGGTCGCCCTTGCGCGAGCGCTGCGCGACCGCGAGGGAACGGGCGCGGTCTTCGCCGTCAACGGGACGGAAGACGCGCTTCTTCCCGTCCGCCGCGCCGGATTCGAGGCCGTCCATATCGACCCTGAAGCGGAATTCGAAGAGCTGCGCGCAATGATCGAAGCGCGCGCTCCGGACGTGTTCGTCCTCGACTGCCGGGAATCGGTGTCCATGGTCGAACTGGCGCAGCTGGTGGCGCGCGTGCCTTTGATCGCCGCAATCGACGATTCTTCGCGCCGCCGACTTGCGGCGCATGTCGCCTATTACCCGCCCGTGCCGCAGGTCGAGGCGCTCGACTGGCGCAACGCGCATTGCGCGGTGCGCGTCGGTTGGGAGTGGACGCTGCTCGGCCTGAACCAGGCCGCGTCGCGCCCGCGCGTGCCGTCGACGCGACCGACCCTGCTCGTGACCATGGGCGGAAGCGATCCGATGGGTCTGACATTGCGCGCCGCTCGCGCGCTCGCCCGCCTCGAGCCGGTTTTCCGCGCCCGCTTCGTGATCGGTCCCGGCATGGAGGACCGCGAGCGGGTGGCGCGCGCGATCGTGGCGCTGCGGCCGAGCTATGAAACGATCGAAGGCGCCGACGATCTCGCGATCGAGTACGCGTCTGCCGACTTGGCTCTGTCGGCATTCGGCGTGTCGGCGTATGAACTCGCGGCGTTCGGTGTACCGGCCATCTATCTCGGCCTTACCAGGGATCACGCGCTGTCGGCATCGGCGTTCGAACATGCCGGCATGGGACTGTCGCTCGGCACAGCCGAAGAGGTGACCGACGAATCCCTTGCAAACGCGGTATGGCAGCTGATGGGCGACGCACAGCGCCGCCGCGACATGCGCGCGGCCGGATTGATGGCGATCGATGGAGGCGGCGCGGCGCGCATCGCCGCCGACCTGACCCGCGAACTTGCCGCGCGGCGCGCGCAACCTTCCATTATCGCTGCGGGTTGATCAGACGTTTTGCCTTCGCGAAAGCACTTGTCCAGTCGCCGCGCGCATCCGGCGTGGCGCAAAGGCAGGATGGCGCGAAAGGCTCATGCGCCTCGCCGAAGCTGGTCCAGCTGGTGTCGTAGAGGATCTTTGCGGTTGTGACGCCGAGCGCCGCGGCCTGCCACGCGACCGCGGTCGGAGCGCTGACGACGGCGTCAAGGGCGGCGAGCATTGCGCAGCTGCGGTCGATTTCGGTTTTCTGATTCAGCCCCCGCAGGACGAGGATCGCGCGTCCGCTCAGAGCTTCGAGTTGTGCGACCTCGCTTTCCGCGGCGTCATATTGCGCGACGACAATCGTGCCCGGAAGTCCACTAAGGAACGCGGCCCAGCCTTCGAGCGGTGCATATTGCAGGGTACGATGGCCTGCCATGTTGCCGCTTCGCCAGCAGATGCCGATGAACGGCGCGGTCCCCATGGCAGCGAAGCTCGACCGCCACGACTCTTTCATCGCGGAATCGGGCGCGAGATAGGCATGCGGCTTTGAAAAGCTGGAGAGCGAAGGGCGCAGATAACGCGGCAGGCTGCCCATCTCGACCGCCGCGTTCGCGCCGCCCGCGGCCTTCAGCCAACCATAGCGTGCGTGGACCACTCCCGACCTGGTTTCGATGTCCCACGCCCTCACGGTCGCTTTCGGAAAGGAACGTGCGAACAGGCCCACAAGGCGGGGCTCGCATTCGAGGATGACGCTGCCGCCGTCTGCAGCGGCGCGTGCGAGGAGATCGGGGAAGAGGCTGGCGAACATGACCTGGTCGCCGATGCCCTGCTCCGCCGTCACCAGCAAACGCGTGCGCTTGAGCGGGCCACCGCTCCATTTCGCCAGGCCATGTCCGGCGACAGGCGCCTTGTTGGCGAGCTTGAGCCTCGCGGCATAGTCGCGCCAACCTTTCTTGAGGTCGCCTTCGAGCAAGTGGAGCACGGCACGGTTGAGACGTGCCTGGGCATTTCCCGGGTCGAGCCGCAAGGCACGGTCATAGAGCCTGCCCGCTTCGGCCCTTCCACCGGTGTCGCAAAGCACATCCGCGAGATTGACGAGCGCGGCCGGATAGTCGGCGCGGCGGGCAATGGCTTCACGGTAGTGGCGAACGGCGCTCGGATAGTCGCCGATCTCGCGGTACACCGAGCCAAGCGACAGCCAGAGTTCGGGTGCGCCGCCGTCGCGGGCCAGGGCAGGCAGCAGAAGACCCTCTGCGCCGGAGAAATTTCCGTTTGATCGCAATATGTTGGAGAGATTTACGAGAGCCTCGAGGCGGATGGGGTCCAAGGCCAGGACTTGGCGGTAGAAGGCCTCCGCCGGTTTCGCCATGCCGAGCACTGCCGCCGTATTCCCCAAGGCGAAGAGAACCCGGGGGTCGGTGGGACGGGCAGCGAGGGCGCGTTCAAAATGCTCGATGGCCTCCAGGTGCCGGCCTGCCCGGGACAGCGCGATGCCCTCGTCATAGGCATCGGGAACGGCGAGGGACCGGGCGCTCATAAACCGTTTTTTGCGCGCGTCCGCATTAAGGTTCCGTTAAGTACGCCGGCGCCTGGCAGAGCGGCAATTCCGGGCGGGGAGTTTGCAGATTTACCGGCCTCCTTAGGCCACGCGTTAAGCCGCAGCTCTGCAAAGTGGCGGCTCGCACGGAAAGGCCGATGACGAGCGCGATTTCCTCCCTGGTCAGCTTCGATCCATCGTTGCTGGTCAGCTATTATCAGTCACAGCTCTCTGCCAGCGCGGTGCAGCCGCAGAGCGCGAACGCGTCTTCACCCACGGCGCTGAACTCACCCAACAGCGCCACTGCCAATGACGTCCCACCCTGGACCACGACGCCGACGCCGACCCTCGCCGAAAATGCGAAGGTCCTCTCAACAACGAATTTCTTCGCGACGACCACGCCCCTTACGCCCACGACCGGCTCCAATCAGAAGACCGAGCAGGACAACCAGAACCTTTTCACGCTCTACAATGCGGTCAACAGCCTCTCCGCGCTCGCCAGCATGGCGCAGAACAAGAGCGCGACCGCCGGCCAGCTGCAGGGCTACGACACGCGCTTCCAGGCGGGGCTCGCGCAGCTCCAGACGTTCCTCACGAGTACCAAGTTCAACAATTTCACGCTGCAGGCGGGAACGCCAAGCTCGTCGGTCACCAGCACCGCGGGCGTCCCGCTGCCGACGTTCGGCTATACCGGCGGCACCATCGTCGGCGACGCGAATATCAGCAACGCGCTCGCCAATGTCAGTCCAAGCGACAGCTTCAACATCGGTGTCACCAAAGGCGGCACGACGACGAATGTCGCGATCGACTTCTCGCAGATCCAGGGTCCGCTGACGGTCGATAACATCGTAAACTACGTGAACCAGCAGCTCTCGTCTGCGGGCTTCAGCAGCAAATTCCAGCGCGTGATGACCCAAGGCTCGATCGACGATCCGACGACAGCCTCTTACGGCATCTCGATCACCGACGCACCGGGCGAAGCCATCTCGCTCTCCTCGGCCTCAGCGACGCCGTCGCTTTACCTCGCCGGCAATACCGGCATTTCGACGCTGCAGGCGATCAGAGCACGACCACTTCGAGCACGTCGTCGTCCACGTCGTCCACATCGGCAACGGCCGTCACCGCGGACCAGCAGGGCCGCCTCGTAAAGCTCTCGAATTTAAACGGCACGCCGCAGGGTGCATTCACCGCGACAACGAACCCCACCACCGGGCTAACAACAGCGCAGTCCACCGTCGTCGACTTCAGGGCAACGTCTACGTGCTCGGCAATGCGACGGGCAATTTCGGCAGCCAGATCAACCAGGGCAGCCAGGACGTCTATCTGTCGAAGTACGATTGGCCGGCAATCTGCAATGGAACCAGCTTGTCGGCAGCAACGGCACGGCATCCGGCACCTCGATGGCGCTCAACGCCAACGGCAATGGCGTCGTCATTGCCGGATCGACCACGGCCAATCTCACCCAGACCTCGGTTGCCAACGGCAACACCGACACCTTCGTCGCGAGTTATGACGCGGAGGGCAATCAGAACTGGGTGCAGCAGCTCCAAACCTTGCAGAACAACCAGCCGACATCGGTATCCGTGGATGCTTCCGGCAATGTCTATGTCGGCGGCCAAATGTCGACGACGATTGCCCCGGTCCAAACCAGCACGTCCGGCACGACCAGCAGCACAAGCACGACAGCCCTGACCGGCAACACCACCGGCTATGTGGCCGAGCTCGACTCAACGGGAAATGTCGTCAACCAGACGCAAATCGGCACCACCGGCACGAACACCGTCGCCGCCACCGCGACGACGGCCGACGGCGGACTTGTCGTCGCGACCGTCCAAAACGGCGAAGCCTTCCTGTCGAAATATGCCAATGGCGACACGACCGCGGCACCGGCCTGGCAAGTCGATCTGGGCGCGCTCAACAATGGCGGGTCCATCGGCGGCATCGCGGTGTCCGGCAGCCAAGTCTATGTCAGCGGCACGACCAGCAACGCGAATTTGACCGCGGGCGGACAGGCCAGCATCGCCAATCCGAGCACCGGTGGCACCAACGCCTTCGTCTTCAATGTGTCCGATCAGGGCACGAACGCGACGCCTTCCACAGTGACCTATGTTGGCAATGCTGGCTCAAGCAGTGCCGCCGGCGTCACGGTTGGTCCCGATGGAACGGTTTACCTCACCGGCACGACGACGGGCACATTCGCCGGCGCAGCGCGCAACGTCGCCGGGGTGAGCAACACATTCGCGACCTCGATATCGAGCACAGGTGCGATCAACTGGACTCAGGAATATGGAGGCGCCGACGGCCAGTCGACGGGCCAGGCCATCGCGGTCGATCCGACAGGCTCCAGCGTGCTTGACGCGCTCGGCCTGCCGCGCGGCACGATCGACACGAACCAATCCGTCGACCTGTCGAACGCGACGACGCTGCGAGCGGGCGATTCCTTCTCCATTCTGCTCCAGAGTGCGGGTGGCGCTGCATCACGAACCGTGACGATCACCGCTTCTGCCGGCGAGACGATGAACTCGCTCGTCACCAAGATCAACGGCGAGCTGGTGAACGCGGGCACCGCGAGCGTCACCTACGGTTCGAGCGGCCAGGTTCTCAAGCTCAAGATGAACGCCGGTTTCACCGGCACGCTCATCCCCGGTCCCGCCGATTCCGACGCATCAGGCCGCCTCGGCATTGCACCAGGCATCCTGACCAACGCGACAACGACCACGAGTGGCAGCACGAGCACCGCCAGCTCGACGTCGGCCTCTGGCGCGCAGGTGTACGGCCTGGGATTGATCAGCGGTCTCAGCATCGCCACCGCGACGAGCGCCGGCGCGGCCAATGCCACGCTCCTCAACGTGCTGTCGTCGATCCGCAACACCTATCAGGCCACCGACACGCCGCCGCCGGCCGCGAGCACGACCCCGACGTCGAACGTGCCGAGCGCGCCACCATCGTTGAAGTCCCAAACTCAGCTCGCCGACTACAACCTCGCGCTCAGCTTGCTCACCTCGAGTGGCACGAGCACGTCGAGCTCGACGAGCTCATCGGGCGCCTCGAGCACGACAGGCGCCGGAAGCCTGGTCTCGCTCTTCGCCTGAGTCCAATTCCTTCACACGACGCTGTTGTAAAGCATTGCGCCGGGCGTGCGTGGCGGCTGCGCGCGCATAGGAGATGCGTAAGGGCGCAGCGGAGCGCGGCGGCGCTCGACCTCTTCAGCGATGGCGCGGATCATGCCCTCGCTCGCGTTGCGGACGCGCGTCAGAGCTCTCTCGTGGCGCGCCAGCGACTCGCGGATGCGCCGTGGAATCGAAGAGCCGGGCCATCAGCTGCTTCGGCACGCCCTTCGCCGACGCCGGAGAGAAGCCCCCCGCTTCGCGGCTGTAGAGCGCGGTCAGCTTCTGAATCTCCGGATCGGGTGTCTGCATGTTCTGCGGCTTGCCGTCCTTGAGCGCGGCGATGTCGGCTTCGAGGGCCGCGATCAAGCGTTCGGCGAGCGCGACGAGCCGTTCGACGCTGGCCTGGTCGGGCGTGTCATTCGACTTCTCCTGCATCTTCAGAAGCTCGCGGGTGATGGATTGCGATAGCCCGATGCCGCCCTGTGCGGCCATCTGCTTGCTGTACTCGTCGACCATGAGCGAACGGAACATCTCTTCGCCCGGGCCGCCGTCGAAGGGGCCGTCGGTCGGAATGCCCTCGAACATCGTGCCCATCATCTGGGAAATGAAGACTCCTTCGAAGGATGCGCGGCCTTGCGCGCTGCGGTCGGGTCGGCGTCTTGCCTGGCGCCGTGATCGGCGTGGACTGCGCGATCGACATGGCGTTCTGGACATCGAGATTGGGGCTCATCCGATCACCTGGATATCGGCCTGCAACGCGCCGGCCGCCTTGATCGCCTGCAGGATGGAAATGATGTCGCGCGGGCCCACGCCGAGCGCGTTCAGGCCGTCGACGAGGCTCTGCAGGCTGACGCCGTCGTGGAGGACCGCCATCTTGTTGCCCTTGCAGTCGTCGATCTGGATCTGCGTGCGCGGAACGACCTGGTGGTCGTCCGTCTGCGAGAAAGGCGCTGGCTGACTGACCTGCGGCGTCTCGTCGACTCTGGATGGTGAGATTGCCCTGGGCGATGGCGACTGTGGATATGCGCACGTCGGAGCCCATCACGATCACGCCGGATTGTTCGTCGATGATGACCTTGGCGACTTGGTCGGGATCGACCTTCACCTGCTCGATGTCGGTGAGAAGGCCGACCGTGCCGTTCGGATAGTTGGCGGGCACGTCGAATGGACGGTGGAAGGATCGGTCGCCGTGGCGACGCTCGAGCCGAGATAGGAATTGACCGCAGACGGCGATGCGCGAGGCGGTCGTCAGATCCGGATTGTGCAGCGACAGCCGCAGATCGCTTTGCTTGCCGAGCGAGAAGCCGATTTCGCGCTCGACGATCGCGCCGTTGGCGATGCGCCCGGCGGTCGGCACGCCCTTGGTGACGCTCGAAGCGGCGCCCTGCGCGAGAAACCGCCGATGGCGACGGGCCCTGGCCGACGGCATAGATCTGGCTGTCGGCGCCGAGAGCGGTGTCACCACCAGCGTGCCGCCTTCCAGGCTCTTGGCGTCGCCGAGCGCGCTGACCGAGACGTCGAGGCGCGTGCCCTGGCGCGGCGAAGGCCGGCAGGTTGGCCGTCACCATGACCGCGGCCACGTCCTTGGTTTGCATGGTCTGGCCGACGGTATTGACGCCCAGCCGCTCGAGCATCGTCTGAATGCTCTGTTGGGTGAAAGGGGCGTTCTTAAGCGAGTTGCCGGTGCCGTTGAGGCCGACAACGAGGCCGTAGCCGACCAGCATGTTGTCGCGCACGCCTTCGACGTCCACGAGGTCCTTGACCCGGGAAAAGGCATAGGCCTGAACCGGAGTCACCGCGAGAATCCCCCCTAGAAGAAGACACAGCAATCTTGTCGGATGAAGTCGATGCATGAGGCGCGTTTTGCTCTTTGGATGATCCACCACACGACGCCTTGCCAATTCCGTGCCGGGAATCTCTCGTACAATATCTAGCTTTTTCAATATGTTAGGTAGAAAACCGAGGGCCTGATTCCGCCACCCGGCAGGATTTTCCGGGCAAGGTTGTCCGTGACCTGCGCCGCATGGACAGCGCAGAATCACCTTTCTATTTTCCCTTTGCGAACCCGTACAGTTAGGCCCGACCGATGGCAGCCCCGCAGAAACCCAGCCAGCGCCCCGCCGTGCTCTGCATTCTGGACGGCTGGGGCTGGCGGCCGGAGAAGAGGGACAATGCGATCGCCGCGGCCGTGACACCGAACTATTCGCGAATGCTCGCCGACAGCCCCTACGCCCTGCTCCATACTTCGGGCCGCGCCGTCGGACTGCCCGAGGGGCAGATGGGCAATTCCGAAGTCGGCCACATGAACATCGGCGCCGGCCGCGTCGTCCAGCAGGACCTCCCTCGCATCGGCGATGCGATCGCCGACGGCTCCATCGCCTGCCGCCCCGCCTTGCAGGATCTGGTCGCCAAAGCGAAAGCAGCCAGAGGCGCCGTACATCTCATGGGTTTGCTGTCGCCGGGCGGCGTGCACAGCCACCAGGATCACATCGCCGCCCTCGCGCGCGTGCTCGCAAAGGACGGGCTCAAGGTTCATGTGCACGCCTTCCTCGACGGCCGCGACACGCCGCCCCAAAGCGCGCTCGGCTTCGTGAAGAAGTTCGAGATGGCGCTCTCCGACCTGAGAACGTCGGCATCGCCACCGTCAGCGGGCGCTATTACGCGATGGACCGCGACAAGCGCTGGGACCGGGTCAGCAAGGCCTATGGCACGATCGTGTCGGCAAAAGGCACGCGTGCGGACAGCGCGGACGCGGCGATCGAGGCGTCGTACAAGAACGGCGTCACCGACGAATTCGTGCTGCCCTGCGCGATCGGCGACTTTGCCGGCGCGAAGGACGGCGATGCGGTGCTGTTCGCGAACTTCCGCGCCGATCGCGCACGCGAGATTTCCGAATCCCTGCTCGATCCCGCATTCGAAGGATTTCGCGCGCCCGCGCGTCGTGAAATTCTCCGCCGCTGCGGGACTAACCGAATATTCCGACAAGCTTGCGAGGCTGATGGGCGCGCTGTTTCCGCCCGAGGATATCCGCGAGACGCTCGGCGAATATGTCTCGAGGCTGGGCCTCAGGCAGCTGCGCGTCGCCGAGACCGAGAAATACGCCCATGTCACCTTCTTCCTGAACGGCGGGCGCGAAGGCGAATTCCCCGGCGAAGATCGCGCGCTTATCCCGAGCCCGAAGGTTGCGACCTATGACAGCAAGCCGGAAATGTCCGCGCCCGAAGTGACGAAAACGCTGGAAACCGCGATCGCAGCGGGAAAATACGACCTCATCGTCGTCAACTTCGCGAACCCGGACATGGTTGGGCATACTGGCGTGATGAAGGCCGCGATCGAAGCAGTCGACGTGATCGATGATTGCCTCGGCCGTCTGCGCAGCGCCGTCGAAAAAGCGGGGGGCGTGCTTCTCATCACCGCCGATCACGGCAATATCGAGATGATGAAAGACCCGGTGACCGGTGAGCCGCACACAGCCCATACCACGCTCGACGTGCCAATTATCGCGGTGAACGCGAAGCGCGAGGTCAGGCTCACCAATGGCCGGCTCGCCGATGTCGCGCCCACCCTTCTCGATCTGATGGGACTGAAGAAGCCCGCGGCGATGACGGGCCATTCGCTGATTGCGCCCCTTAACGCCGTCACGGAGAGCGTGGCCTGATCGGGCGCCTTGCGACCGCTCTTGCATTGGCGATCGCCGTAGCGGGCCCAGCGCTGGCCAAGCCCGCGACCCATCACGCGTCGCGGCCGCGCGAGGAGGCTTCGCCGAGCGCCGCACGCCCGGCGCTCGCGCCAGTCGGCCCAGCGCTCGAGCCGCTGCCCGATCTCAGTCACGCAATCCCGGCAAAGGATATCGGCAAGCTTCCATCGACCGCCGAGCAGTTTCATGCGCTGACGAATGAGATCGGCCGCGAGCAGCCGGCGGTGGCAACCGCGAAGGCCGAGAGCGAGGCACTGAACGCGCAGGCTGCGACGCTGCGACAGAAATTGATCGCGATGGCGTCGCGTATACAGTATCTCGAGGCTGAGAAGATCCCGCTCGACGCGGACATTTCCCGGCTGAGCGCCCAGGACGAGGCAATGTCGGCGAGCTTCGCCCGCGATCGCGTTTCCGTCACGCGGCTGGTTGCAATTCTGGAACGCCTGGAGCACGACATGCCGCCCGCCATGGCGGTCAGACCCGACGACGCGCTGGGCGCGGCGCGCGGCGCCATGCTGATCGGCGCCTCGTTGCCGAACGTTTACGGCGCCGCAGCCGCGCTCGCCCGCCGCATCGAAGCCCTGCAGCAGACGCGCCAGGCGCTCATCGCAAGGCGAGCTGACGGCGCGCGCATTGCCGCCGAGCTTCGCGCGGCGCGCACGAATCTCGATCAACTTCTCGCGACCAAGGTTGTCGATGCGCGGCAAGCCACCTCGGCCTATGCAGAGCTGCGCAGCAAGCTCGCGGCAATAGCGAGCCACGCCTCTGACCTTCAGACGCTCCTTGCCAAGGTCGCGGCGTTGCGCGGCCAGCCGGTTTCGCAGAGTATTGTCGTGGTTACCGCCCAGATCCCGGCCTTGACCGGCCCGTTGAAGCGCGGTTCGTTCCGCCAACCTGTGGTTGGAATCGTGGTTCCGGCAGTGCCCGGCGCACCGGGCGAAGGGCCAGGCCTCACCTTCGCGACCGCCCCCGGTTCGACGTGGTGGCGCCTGCCGATGGCAAGGTTCTTTACGCAGGTCCTTACCATAAGAGCGGTCATGTCTTGATCTTGGAAACCACGCTTGGCTACGATGCTGTGCTGGCCGGCCTGGACCGCGTCTATGTGCGGCCCGAAGACCAAGTGCTTGCGGGCGAACCGGTTGGCGATATGCCGAAAACCGAACGTAGTGAACGTCTTTACTTCGAATTGCGGCAGGATGGTCGCGAGATCGATCCGGCTCCTTTTCTGTCTCTCGACCTAAGGAAGGCAAACAAGACATGAATTGTATCGCTTTCGGCGCGTTGTGTACCGCCGTCGGGTTTGCCGGCGGATTGACGATTTTCTCCGCGGCGCACGGCGCGAACGACATTTCCGCGTACCGGCAACTCGACCTCTTCAGCGATGCCTTCGAACGCGTGCGCGCCAATTATGTCCGCCCGGTCGATGACAGCGAACTCATCGACGCGGCGATCCAGGGCATGGTTTCGAACCTCGATCCGCACTCCAGCTACATGGACGCGAAGAGCTACGCGGACATGCAGATACAGACCAAGGGCGAATTCGGCGGCGTCGGCATCGAAGTGACGATGGAAGACGGCTTGATCAAGGTGATCTCGCCGATCGACGATACGCCGGCCGCGAAGGCCGGCCTCAAGCCCGGCGACTACATTGCGGCTATCGACGGCGTCTCGATCCAGGGGCTCGCGCTCAACGACGCAATCGACAAGATGCGCGGGCCCGAAGGCAGCAAGGTCACGCTGACCGTCCTGCGCAGCGGCGACAAGAAGCCGTTCGACGTCACGCTGACTCGCGCCATCGTGCAGGTGGACAATGTGCGCTCGCATCGCGAGGGCGACGTCGGCTACATCCGCATGCCCGGTTTCAATGAAGAAACCGCGAGTGGCCTCGAGAACGCAGTGCGCACGCTGAAGAAGCAGGTCGGTCCGGGCATCAAGGGGTACGTGCTCGATCTCCGCAACAATCCGGGCGGCTTGCTGGACCAGGCCGTGCAGGTATCGGACGACTTCCTGAATTCGGGCGAGATCGTCTCCACCCGCGGCCGCCATCCCGAGGATACACAGCGCTATGACGCGAAAACCGGCGACATTACCGACGGCAAGCCCGTGGTCGTCCTGATCAACGCCGGCACGGCGTCTGCGGCCGAGATCGTTTCGGGCGCACTGCAGGACCACAAGCGCGCGACGATTGTCGGCATGACGTCCTTCGGGAAGGGCTCCGTGCAGACGATCATTCCGCTCGGCGACGGCGGCGGGGCGCTGCGCCTGACGACGGCGCGCTACTACACGCCGTCGGGCCATTCGATCCAGGCACAGGGCATTATTCCCGACATTGCCGTGGCGCAGGGTGATGAGAACGACACGCCCAAGATCGCGCGTCCGAGCGAGGCCGACCTTCCCGGTCACCTCGCCGGCGAGAACGATCCGAAGAAGGCGAACGCGCCGATCATTCACGCAGCGCCCGGCAAGAAGTACGATGACTTCCAGCTCTCCTACGCGCTGGATCTTCTGCGCGGAAAGATGACGGTGAGCGCAGTCACCACGCCGGCCGCGCAAAGCGCCCAGGCCGACTGAAAAATGCGAATAGCGAAGTAGCGAATAGCGAATGAACACCTATTCGCTGCTCGCTATTCGCTATTGGTCCCCTTTGTTAACCGGCGCGTAACCATATTTCGCGCTATTTTGCGGGATGGCCGCGGGCAGCATTTCAGGGGACGGACAATTCGCCGGCGACGCCGACCGTCGCGGGCCCCATCCGCTCGCGCTGGCCTATTTCTTCCTGTTCGTGGGCATCGTCGTTCTGGGCGCCGTCCTGGCCGTGTTCGGCGATCCGCATGCCGGCGATCCCGTCGTCAGATTCGATTTTCGTGGCGCGGCAGAGCACCGCGCCGTGCCGGTCACGCATCTGCCGAAGCTGCCGATGAAACCGCCGACGCTGCCGGTTGCGCTGGTGCCCGCGACGATTTCGCAGCCGGTCTATGCCGGGAGCGCGCTGATCGCCGATCCGGCCCTGATCGAGCCGACGGCGGCCGGCCCCCTGCCGCGGATCGCCGACAATGGCCGAACGCCGATGAGCGCCTATGCGGCGCCGGTTCCCGCGGCCGCCGCCGGCCACCCGAAAATCGCCATCATCATCGCCGGCCTCGGCATCAGCGCCAAGGCGACGGCAGCGGCGCTGGCCGGCCTTCCGCCGGCCGTCACGCTCGCCTTCGTGCCTTACACGGACGACGTGCCGCGCTGGGTCGGCGAGGCACGCCGCGAGGGGCACGAAGTGCTCGTCGAGGTGCCGATGGAGCCTTACGACTTTCCCGACAGCGATCCCGGCCCGCACACCCTGCGCTCGGGCGTGGCGGATGACTCCAACACCGAAAGGCTTGTATGGGCGCTCACGCGCTTCACCGGCTACACCGGCGTCACCAATCTTCTCGGCAGCCGTTTTCTCTCCGATCCCGACTCGCTCGAGCCGGTGATGACCTTTCTCCAGCGCCGGGGGCTCCTCTTCTTCGACAACGGATCGGCCATCCATTCCGCGGCCCCTGATGTCGCCTCCCGCCTCGGCGCGCCTTTCGCGCAAAGCACGGCCGGCATCGACACGATCCAGACGGCGATGGAGATCGACCGCCAGCTTTCGGCGCTCGAAACCGCGGCGCGGGCCCATGGCAGCGCGGCCGGCTCGGGCTTCATCTACCCCGTCACTATCGCGCGCGTGGCGGCCTGGGCCCAGGGCCTCGGCGGACGAGGCTTTGTTCTGGTCCCGGCATCGGCCATAGTTGCCCAGACGAAAGCGCCCTGAACACAACAGCATGGCTCCGCCCAAAGGACTCCTTCGGCACGAGGACCTGCCCTATCGGCCCTGCGTTGGCGTGATGCTGATCAATCCGGAGGGACTGGTATTCGTCGGGCGCCGCATCGACCAGACGGTCGAGGGCTGGCAAATGCCGCAGGGCGGCATCGATCCAGGCGAGACTCCCGCGGAGGCCGGTTTGCGCGAACTGGAAGAAGAGGTCGGCACCAACAAGGCCGCGGTGCTGCGCGAAATGGACGAATGGCTGGCCTACGACCTGCCGCAGCACCTTCTCGGGATAGCCCTGCACGGGCGCTATCGCGGCCAGCGCCAGAAATGGATCGCGATGCGGTTCCTCGGCGACGACAGCGACATCAACATTCGCACCGCGGAGCCGGAATTCGCCGCCTGGAAGTGGCTGGCCATGGAGGCGTTGCCGCGGCTGATCGTGCCGTTCAAGCGCGACACCTACGCCAAGGTGATCGCCGCGTTTCGCGACCTCGCCTTCTAGGCTGCGAGTTGCGTCTCAAGGAAAGGAAATGGGAACGGAGCGGTTTGTACCCGCTCCGCCCCTGGCCCGAATGCCCGGTACTGACGCCTGCCCCAAATTGCCTGGCGTCAGTGGAACAGCGACAGGATGGCCTGCGGCGCCGCATTGGCGATCGACAGGGCCTGCACGCCGAGCTGTTGCTTGACCTGCAACGACTGCAGCGAAGCGCTCTCCTGCGCCATGTTGGCGTCGACGAGGTTGCCGATACCGGTCGTGAGAGCGTCAGAAAGCTGACCGACGAAGCCCGCCTGGATCGAGAACTTCGTCTCGCCGCTCGACAGCCGCGCCAGCGCGTTGTCGATGTTGGTCAGAGACGACTGAAGTGTCGTGATCATCGCCGACGCCTTGGCCTGCGTCGAGATCGTGCCCGTCGAGGTAAGCGTGACGATCGAGCCCGACAGAGACATGTTCTCAGCCTGGACCGTGACATGGCGCGAACCGTCCGTGGAAGCCAGCGCCGCGATCTGCTGGGTCGAACCGTTGACCATGTTGAAATTGTTGAAGGCCGCATTGCTCACGATCGATGTGATCTGATCTCGCAAGGCCGTGAAGTTCGCGTTCATCGCCTGGCGGCTCGCCGTGTCGACCGAAGAGTTGGAGGCGGAGAGCGCCTCCTGCTTCATCTGGATCAGAAGGTCGGAGATCGACTGGCCGGCGGAAAGCGCGACGTTGAGCGAGGAAATTCCGCGCTGGAGGCTTTCCGTGACGGAGGAGTACCCAGCCACGTCGCCGCGCAAGTTCTGAGCGATGGCGTAGGTTGAACCGTTGTCCTTCGCGCTGGCGACCTTCAGGCCGGTGCTGATCGCATTCTGCGTGACGGACATCTGTCCTTCGGTCTGGTTCAGGTACTGCAGCGCGATAAGCGCGCCGGTATTCGTATTGACGCTGAGCATGGGGGGCACTCCAATTCTTCGGGGCGAGACGAGGTTCTTCCGCGTCTAGGGCACGATGCCTTGGTCCCTGTTCCGCAACTAGCGTGCCACGTGCCTGACCGCGGAAATTCGCAGTAAACGGCTCGTTGCCGGAAGGGCGCCGGAGAATATGATCGGGCAAGAAATGCCGGGCGGCAGAAGCGTCGTGCCCGTTGGTGGCGGCAAATAAGGACATGCGAATGGCAAATGGCGAGGGGCCAATGGCGAAGGGCGCAAGAAAAAAGACGGATGCTCGCGCATCCGTCTCTGCTTGCTGCTCGCCGTTCGGCCGCGCCTGGCGCGTTCACGCTGCCTTGGTTTCGAGTCCTTGCATGATTGTGCGGTTGACGGCGATCAGCGGGTCCAGGGGCGCACCCTGGCGCGTGACCTCTTTCGAATATTTGGAGACCCACAGGGACAACGAGACGATCTTTGCCCGCACGTCCTGCGTCAGGCGGTTGCGATCGTCGAGGCAATCGGCCGCGAGCGTACGCCACAGCCGCTTGTTCCAATCGATGGCCTCGACCAGCGGACCGCCACGCGCATTGCTCTTCTGCGCCTCGATCAGCGCACAAGTGACCTGGCCGAACAGGCGGTATTCCGCCTGGCGGGGGTCCTCAGTAATTCGCTGCGTTTTTTGGTAGGCTCTCAGGGTCATAGCTCAACCGTTCCTGCTCGAAATCGAACAACTTCCTGCACAACATCAGTGCCTTGTAGTAGGCGCCCGCCGTGACGGCCCGGCTGATCTCCACACAGGTCGCGAGCGCGCCGCGATTGCGGACGGCGCCCATAAACTCGGTCATGCGCAAGGCGAAGTCGTTGTAGTAGCTGTCAACCCCGTCCGCATCGAGGTACATCATCATTATCGGCACGTAGATGCGGCGAGCCGGCGTGTTCGCCTGCTCGGGCTGCATGATGTCTTTTTCGCGAAGGACACAGGCCTTGTTCTGTAGAACCAGGCTGGCTCGTTTGTCGCCGTTCGTAAGCACGGCGCCGTTGAGAACGAATTTCTCTCCAGGCTTAAGCGACAGCTTCAGCGGCATCGGGGGGATCTCCTTGAGCACTCGCTCCTAAACCAACCTAGCGGCCATGAGTTAATAAATGCCTTGCATTCTGTGCGTCCTCGTTCACCGCACATTAAGCACGAGGGAGTTTTATGGGAGCCAACGTTTCCGGAGCATTTTCTTCCATGGCGCATGCTCAAGCCGCACTTGGACTGGACTCTCTCGCCGGCATCGATGCCCGCATGCAGGCCATTACCAAGCTCGAGTCGCTGTCGGTGGAGATCGATGCGGCCCTGGCACGGCGAAAGTCCAACGGACTTCTGAGGCGTGGAATTAAGGCATGGCATCGCGGAGATATCGTCAAGGCCACGCAATATGCGCTGGATTCCACTGAGGCCGACGGGACGAACGCGAAGGCCTTCCACGTGCTCGCCATGGGGCTGGAGCGCATGGGGCACCAGCACAAGGCGCTCGTCACCTACGAACATGCCTTCAAGCTCGACCCGTCCGATCCGGAGCTCCTCATCAATCTGGGCCTGACGGCCTGGAAGCTGAAGATGAAGGACGGCGCCAAGAAGATGTTCCAGCTTTATATCGGCGCCTGTCCCGATTTACCGCTCGGCTACAACAATCTGGGCACGATCCTGTCGGATATGGGCGAGGTATCGATCGCGATCGACACGCTACGGGCCGCGATCTATCGCATGCCGGACCAGTCGATCCTGTGGAATTCGCTGGCGACCGTCCTCGCCGAGGACGGCCGGGTCGAGGAGAGCCTGGTGTTTTATCAGGAGGCCATCCGGATCGAGCCCGAATTTGCGCGGCTTCATCACAACATCGGCTATGCCTATTCGCATCTTGGCCGCCTTTCCGACGCGCTCGCCGGCTATAACAAGTCGCTCGAGCATGGCGTCGATCCGACCGAGCGGATCGAGGCCACCCATTCGCGCGGCGTCTGCCTGATCGGCATGGGCCGCCTCGAGGAAGGCTTCCGTGACTACGAGATCCGTCACAGCGAACGCTTCCGCGCCTATGTGCACCACGTAGTGAAAGCGCCGCGTTGGGACGGCGAGGCGCTCGACGGAAAGCGCATCGTCGTCGTCGGCGAGCAGGGCCTCGGCGACGAGGTCATGTTCGCGAGCATACTTCCCGACCTGTCGAATGCCGTCGGCTCCGGGGGCCAGCTCCAGATCGTCGTCGACAAGCGCCTGGTGTCGCTCTACCAACGCTCTTTTCCGAAAGCCGATGTCGGGACCTATGACGATCGCAGGCTGATCGATCGCGACGGCAACAAGGAGCTGCGTTTCCTGCCCTTCGCGCGCAACGAAGGCGATGCCGATTTCTGGACCCCGATGGGCAGCGCGGTGCCGCATTTCCGCAAGACGCCCCAGGATTTCCCGCGCCAGACGTTCCTCACACCCGATCCGGCGCGTGTCGGCAAATACCGCAAGATGCTCGCAGCGCTTGGACCCGGTCCTTATGTCGGCATCTGCTGGCGCTCGATGATGCTCTCGTCCAAACGCGCAAAATATTTCAGCGCGCTGGAAGCCTGGGCGCCCGTTCTCAAGACGCCTGGCGTGACCTTCATCAACGTTCAGTACGGCGACAGCACTGACGAGCTCGCGCGCGCGCTCGAGAAGACCGGCACCGTCATCCACCAGATCGAGGGTCTCGATCTCAAGAACGATCTCGAGGGCACGGCGGCGCTGTCGGCCGCTCTCGATCTCGTCCTGTCGGCACCTACCGCCGCCGCCGCCATGGCCGGCAGCGTCGGGACGGAAGTGTGGTTCCTCGCGGCCGGCCGCACCTGGCCGCAGCTCGGCACCGATGAGTATCCCTGGTACCGCAAGACGCATGTCTTCAGCCCGGCGAAATTCGGCGACTGGAGCACGCTCATGCCGCAGGTTGCCGCCGCATTGGCCGAACGCGTGCGGGCGCAAGAGCCTGCGGCGGCTTAGACGCCTTCGGTTGCTTCATCCCCTAAAGTTCGACACGGCCTGGGTCGGTTGGCCCGGTGTCCGCGAATGTCCGTGCAAAGAGTTTTCTTCCGGTTTCGTGATCGCCGTCCTCCGCATCATTTGCGACGCGACGCTGGCCAGCGGTCGCAGGCGCCCTTGGCCGGAATCCGGACTGAAATTTCCTCGCGGGGTAAGCGTATTCCGGCACGAGTTCCCTCCTGGAACAGCGCAGCCGCTCGAAATGCGCGAGCATGCAACCCCGAGCGCGTAGTTGTGCGACGTGCGTCATGCTATCCACAGGACCAGGGGCGATGGTCAGTTCTGGAGTATGCCGGGCATGAAACCCAATATCGCCGCGATTGCCGCCCTCTCGGCTGCGCTCGTCGTAGCGTCTGCATCAACGGCGTCGGCGCGCGGCTGGCACCATGGTCACCGCTTTGGGCCGTTGGGCCTGATCGGTGCCGCGATCGTCGGTGTCGCCACGATCGCGACGCTGCCGCTCGTGGCTCTCGCGGACGTTGCGTCGGGGCCGCGGCGCGGCCGCGACGACGCCTACGGCGATGGACCGCGCGACCGCTACGAGGGTTCGGGCGACTATCAGCAGGACTCGCGCAGCTACGATGAAGACCGGTATTACCAGGATCATCGTCGCGCCTATGCCGAGCGGCAATATTACGATCGGCAGCAGCAGGCGGGATATTACGCGCCACCCCCTCCGCCAAACGCTCCGCCACCGGATGACCGCTACGCGCCGCGTTCTGACTATGGGCGGCAAGACTATAATGCAGGCCCGCCGCCCGGTGACGACGCAGGCCCGCCCCCGGGTTACTACGGACCGCCGGGCGAATAATTTGTCACCGCCACGCTCCGAAGAATGCGGTTCGACGCAAGCGAACGGTGCCGCGTTGCGTTGCCGTCTCGCAGCTGCCTCCTGACGGCCGGCGTATAGCCCCTGCGAGCAGGGAACGTTGCTGCTTTCACAGGATTCCTCGCTCAACCACGTTGATCTTGCGGATGATCGGCGCCGCGGCTCGCAGTTTGGTGACTGCTGCGGTTGGCGAGCTCGGATTGAACAGCAGGGCAACGTCAGTACCCACATACGAATTCGAAGTTGCCCCTCGCGCCGTACGCGACGGCTTTGACGGTGCTCTGAAGCCCGACGGCAGGTCGCCGGGCTCGACCGTACGCGACCGAATAGTCGGTCAGCAGATGCGCCATGCCGCGAATCCCACGGCAAGCCGGTCGAAACAATAAGTCTTGCGAGAAATACGCCTCAAAGCTCGCGCCGCTTAACGCGGCCGAAATTCGTGCCGCCCTATCGTCGGCCTCGTCGGAATTGAGGTCGCTGTGAACAAGGTATCTTTCGTTATCGCAATTGCGGGCGCCGTGTCGCTCGGCGCGTGTGCCGGAGTGCCGGAACATTCGCAACTTGCGCCACCCGTGACATTAGCGGCAGCGAGGAAGATGATCGGCGACGGCAAGCCCGCTATGCCGCCCCCAGGCTACGTGAGTTTCTGCATGCAGAACCTTCAAGCCTGCACGGCCAAGGTCACGGCGACGAACACGGTCGTGCTGAACGACGACGTCCGCGCCAAGTTGATCGCCGTGAATCAGAAGATCAACGATGCGATCGTCTACCAAACCGACATGGAGCAATATGGCGTCCTCAATATGTGGACGCTGAACGCCGTTGGCGGCTACGGCAACTGCAAGGACTACGTGCTCGCAAAGCGTCAGCGTCTGCTCGCCGAAGGCTTTCCGTCGAGCGCGCTTCGCATCGCCATCGTCCGCACGCCGCAGGACGCGCTTCATGCGGTTCTCACTGTCGATACCGATCGCGGCGATTTCGTTCTCGACAGCCTGACTTCGAATATCATGCCGTGGTCGTCGACGCAGTATCGCTGGCTCACGCGGCAGTCTGCGGCAGACCCGATCCGCTGGGTGCACGTCGCGGATTGACGCTCGCGCGCCGTGCTCTCGGACGCAAGGCACGGCTGCCAACGGAGCAATCTCAGGCATCGTGATCGCTGGCCAAGACAAAAATCCGCCAGGTGGGATCAGAGCAACGCTTACTGTAGCGCAGAACGACCGGCCTGGAAGCGCCAGACAACGCGGACCGTGCTTTTCGCGCGTGCGACGATCATGACAGCTTAGCCGGCGGGTATCCGGCCCATTTGCGGCAGCTCCCATGACGTCCCGCGGAGCGTTACTGCTGCTGTTGCTGTTGGTGATACAGCCGTTCCGGCATCGACGGCGTCGGTGGCGGCGTCGACATCGGCCGCGCCACGCGCAGGAAATCCTCGTGCCGCACGGGCGCGAGCGTCGGTTCGACCGAAACTGCGATCGCAAGCTCGCTTTCGGCGCCACCCTTGAAGGTCCCGCGCGTCGGAGGAACGTCAGCGTAGTCGCGGCCGACCGCGGCGCGGATGTGGCGCTCGGCGGCGATGATGTCGTTGGTCGGGTCGAAACCGATCCAGCCGAGGCTGGGAAGATAGGCTTCCACCCAGGCATGGGTGGCGTCGTCGCCCGAGCGGTCCTTGTCCTTGCCGCGGTGATGCAGGTAGCCGGAGACGTAGCGCGCCGGCACGCCCCAGCCCCGCGCGATGGCGATCATGATGTGCGCGAAGTCCTGGCAGACGCCGCTTTTCTCCTTGAGCGCGAGCTCGATCGGGGAATCCACGTCGGTGACGCCCGGCTTGTAATCGAAGGCATCGTGAATTGCCTTGCTCAGGCGCGTGAGCGCGCCGAAGGGGTCGCTCTGCGGCTTCTCTAGGCCCTTGGCGGCCATGAATTCCCGCAGCGGTTCGGACGGCCGCGCGAATTTCGACGGCTCCAGCAGATCGAAATGATCGTCCGACAGGTTGTAGCTGTTGAAGCGATCCCATTCGAGCATGTCGGTAGAGAGCTTTTGCGGCGGCAGCAGGTCCATCTCGATCACCGCCTGCGCCTCGATGCGGAGCTCCTCATGCGCGCGCAGAATGTTGAAGTGGTACACCGCGTTGCCGAAATGATCGGTATAGGCATAGAGCTGAGCGCGCGGATTGGTCGTGATCTGGAAGTTGCGCAGCGATTGCGGCCCTTCCGAGCGCGGCTGCACGCGCAATTCCATCACGCTCTCGCGCACCGGCGTCGAATAGCGGAAACGTGTGACGTGGCGGATGGAATAGAACATTCAGGCCCTCACAACACCGTTTCCGCGCCATAGGCGATATAGGCCGACTGGACCGCGTCGTGGATCTGCTCGCATTGATGGGTGATGTCGGCGAGGAAGGGCGCGATCTTTCCGCTCATCAGCTCATCGATCTGGCCGAAATCGACCGACGCCTTCAGGCGGCCGGAGAGACGCTCGACCGAGGCGCGGCGATGCGGCGGCGCGCCCGGCGCCACGCGCGAAAGCGCATCGCAGACCCGGTCCACGGCAAAGCGCACCGAGTGGGGGAATTCGGCGTCGAACAGAAGGAATTCCGCGATCTTCTCCGGCCGCACAGCCGCTGTGTAGTTCTTTGTATAGGGCTCGAAGGCAGTGCAGAATTTCAGCAGCACGAGCCAGTCGAAATATTTGGGCTGCGGAACGCCGGCCAGGTGCCGCGACACGTTGAAATGCACATCGAGCACGCGGCTGACCAGCTGCGCCCGCTCGATGTGGCGGCCGAGCTCCAGGAAGTACCAGCCTTCGCCGTGGCTGAGGGTGGAGTAGGTCACGCCCTCGAGCGTTTGGAAATCCTCGAGCGCCTCGCGGAAGACGCGCGCGGGCTGGTGAACCCAGATCGTGTCCATGGTGACGGGCTGCAGGCGGAGATAGAGCCGGTTCAGATGCTCCCACACCTCCGTCGAAAGCTGCTCGCGCACCTGGCGGGCATTGTCGCGCGCGTTGCGCAGCGAGGTCAGTAGCGAGGACGGATTGATACGGTCGAAGGCCAGCGATTGTGTGATCGCAAAGGCGTCGGCATAGGGCGAGATTTCCTCCGCCGACAGCGACGCCGCCATGCGCGCCCAGGACGCCGCGGCGTCCTCCGGCGACTGTTCGATCATGGATTCGAGCTTGACCGCGATGAGACGCGCGGTGTGCTCGGCCCGCTCGATATAGCGGTTCATCCAGTAGAGGCTGTCTGCCACGCGCGAGAGCATCAGAGCTTCGCCACGCGGTCGTCGCTGAGCACCCAGGTGTCCTTCGAACCGCCGCCCTGGCTCGAATTGACGACGAGACTGCCGCGCCTGAGCGCCACCCGCGTCAGCGCGCCGGGCACGATCGTCGTATCGGCGCCGTGCAAGATGAACGGCCTCAGATCGACATGGCGCGCCTCCACCGCGCCGTCGACGAAGGTCGGTGCGGTCGAGAGCTGAATCGTGGGCTGCGCGATGTAGTTCTCGGGATCGGCCATCACCTTTTCGCCGAAGGCTTCGCGTTCCGCTTTGCTCGCATGCGGACCCACCAGCATGCCGTAGCCGCCGGATTTGCCGACGGCCTTGACGACGAGCTTGTCGAGATTGGCCATCACGTGTTGGAGCGATTTCTCCTCACGGCAGAGATAGGTCTCGACATTGTCGAGGATCGGCTCTTCCGAGAGGTAATAGCGGATCAGCCTCGGTACATAGGCGTAGACCGCCTTGTCGTCGGCGATGCCGGTGCCCAGCGCATTGGCGATGATCACATTGCCCGCGCGATACGCGTTGAACAGGCCCGGCACGCCGAGCGCGGAATCTTCGCGGAAGATCAGCGGATCGATGAAATCGTCGTCGATACGGCGATAGATGACGTCGACTCGTTTCAAGCCGCTGGTCGTGCGCGTGTAGACGACGTTGTCGTTGACGAGAAGGTCGCGGCCCTCGACGAGCTCGACGCCCATCTGCCGCGCGAGGAAGGCGTGCTCGAAATAGGCCGAGTTGAAGACGCCCGGCGTCAGCACGGCGATCGAGACGTCGTCATGGAAGGGTGCCAGCGATTTGAGCGTCGCCAGCAGATCCTGCGGATAATGCTCGATCGCGCGCACGCCCATGGCGCGGAACACGCCCGGGAAGGCGCGGCGCACCACGTCGCGATTGGCGAGCATGTACGACACGCCGGACGGCACCCGCAGATTGTCTTCCAGCACGACGAATGCGCCATCCTCTCGGCGGACGAGATCGGTGCCGCACACGTTCACATAGGCGCCGTGCGGAACCTGGATTCCGCGCATCTCGCGGCGATAATGCTTCGAGCCGTAGATCATGGAGCGCGGCACGACGCCGTCCTTCAGGACCTTGCCGTCGCTGTAGATGTCGCGAAGGAACAGGTTGAGGGTCAGGATGCGCTGCTTGAGCCCGGCCTCGATGCGGTCCCATTCCTGCGCGGTGACGATGCGCGGCAAGAGATCGGTTGGGATGATCCGCTCGGTCGCCTGGGAGTTGCTGTAGACGGTGAAGGTGATGCCCTGGTGGAGGAACGACAGCTCGCAGGCCTGCTGGCGGCGCTGCAATTCCTCGGCCGGCAAGGTCGAAATCCGGGCTTCGAGGGCCGCGTAATGCGGGCGGACGATCCCGCCCGGCCCGAACATCTCGTCATAGGCGGCGCCGAGCGCATATTTCGCATAAGGCGCGTCGAAACCCGGCCGAGCCCGCCGCGCCGGCAAAAGCTCCGGGCCCGGATACTCGTCATTGGCTGCCAGCGCGTCATGCTGCATGCGCGAAGTGGGCGCCGTCCTTGGGGACTCGTCAAGGGGCCGTCCGCGGGAATGGCGTCGATGCGGCAAAACTGCCCGGAGGGTCTGGCCCGGCGGCCTTACTTTTCCGGCGCGCTCAAAAACGCCCGCACGTCCGCCGCCGACTGGTCGGCGACTTCCTCCATCGGGATGTGGCCGGTCGCCGGGTAGGTGATCAGCTTCGAGCCGGGGATCGCCTTCTGGAATTCGTGCGCGGCCGCGACCGGGATCAGGTGATCTTCCTCGCCCCAGAGGATCAGGGTCGGCACCTTGATCGCGCCGATGTGGTCCTTGACGTAGCCGTAGTCCTCGACGGTCGCGAAGCGCTCGGCGTTGGCTTCGCGCGAGCCTGCCATCAGATGGAATTGCCAGTACATGTCGACCATCTTGTCGGTGATGATCGATTTGCGCACGATGGCGTCGTTCAGGCCCTCGCTGAACAGGCCGCGCGGCGTGATGTGCAGCAGCACCGGCCGCATCCACGGCATGCGCGCGATCTTGAAGCCGAGCGGAATCTTGTCGCCCATCTTCGACGGCATGCCGCCGGCATCGACGAGAATGAGGTGATCGAGGCGGGCCGGATACATCTCGGCGAACCGCGCCGCCACGCCGCCGCCCATGGAATTGCCGGCCAAGGCGAAATGAGTGAGCCCGAGCTTGTCTGCGAATTCGGCGACGAAGACCGCCATGCCCTTCTGCGAATAATCGTGATCTGGCACCGCGCCCGTCAGGCCATGGGCGGGAAGATCGACGGAGATGACACGGAAGCGGTCGGACAGGTCTTTCGACCACGGCTCCCAGGTGAAGAGCGACGCATCCGAGCCATGGAGAAGCAGCAGCACCTGGGCATCGCGCGGACCGCGGTCGCGGTAATGTGCGCGCGCGCCGTCTGGCAACACGACGAATTGCGAGGGCGGCGTTCCGTATTTCGCCTCGAGAACGGCGCGCGGAATGTCCGGCTCGCTCAGGTAATAGAACGCGCCCGCAAGCGCGGCCACGATCACGACGACGATCGCCAGAAATGTCCTCATCACGCCCCTCCCACCGGCATC
This sequence comes from uncultured Alphaproteobacteria bacterium, assembly GCA_963802815.1. Classification (GTDB taxonomy): domain Bacteria; phylum Pseudomonadota; class Alphaproteobacteria; order Micropepsales; family Micropepsaceae; genus Rhizomicrobium. Next base: position 10,873 of record CAWDKN010000065.1, on the reverse strand, counting down.
GAGCCGTCGCTTTCGAATTCCGCGCCGCCGGGGCCGGGATCATCCGGTTGCCACGGCAGCTCGACGAAGCGTTGTTCGCCCGTGCTTTCTTCCAGTCCCGGGCCGCGGGACCGCACGAGCCTCGATGCGGGCGGAGCATGCGCGAGAGCAGCCGTATCGTGCAAGAACCCCTCGCCCTCCGTCGCGGTCAGATTGTCCGAGGCGAAGGAGAGATTTTCGAGGACATCCGCGGCAGGCGCCGACCACGCCAACGTGTCGAAGCCGCCACACCCGCCGCAAACCGGCGACCAATCGCCGGTCGACCAGCCGCAATTGCCGCAACGCCATTCCGAGTCACGGGGCGCCCGCGCCGCCCGCGCCAGCCAGCCATGCGCCGCGCTGGCGTTCGCCCACTGGCCTTCCTCGATCTCCGCCATCAGCGCGCAGACGCGCGCGCTTGCATATTCCTGCGCCAGCGGCGACAGCACGCGGCGCGCCTCGGTCCAGTCGCGCAGGAGAATTGCCTGCTCCGCCGCCAGCATGCGACTTTCGAAATGGTCGCGATTGAGGCGCGCGAGATCGAGCATGCGCGCGGCGCGCGCGGCCGGCGCCTCGTTGGGAACGATCGCGGCGTAGGCATCGGCGAGATCGGGTTGCGGCGCTTGGGTCCAGGCCGCTTCGATGACGTCCTGCGCGCGCCAGAGCTTGTTCTGCGCGATGAGCTTGCGCGCGGCAAGGGTCGCGGCGGGCGTAAGCGCAGGCGAAAGGCTGAGCGCACTGAGCGCGGTGCTGAGCGCAAGCTCGCTGTCGCCGCGGTGGTCGATCTCGCGCGCTTCGGCGGCGAGCAGAACGCCGCGGCGGCGGCGCACGATGTCCGCATCGATGAGACCGATGTCGCCCGCATCCTTCAGGATCGCCATCGCATCGCGCCAGGCGCCGCGCGCGGATTTCAGATCGAACAGCGCGTTGATGGCCCATTGGGCGCGCGGCCTCAGCGCGTGGGCGCGCGAGGCGAATGCCTCGGCCTGCGCCGCATCCCCGTCACGCCGCGCCAGCATGAAAAGGCCGCGAAGACCGAGGAACGCGGTCTCGTCATGGTCGAGCATAGCGCGATAGGCGTTGCGTTGAGCGGCCGCGTCGCCGTCGAGCTGGGCTGCCTGCGCGGTCAGGAGCAACGCCAAAGGATGCGAGCCGAGGATGCCCTTGGCCCTGCCGACATAGCGGCGCACTTCGATCTTGTCGCCGGCGGCGGCCGCGACGAGCCCGCGCGAGATCGCGTCATGGCCGCGCTGCATGCGGCGCGCGGCGAACCATGCGCCGATGGCGCCAGGACCGGACAGCAGAAGCGCCACCAGCCGTGTTGCGATCCCGATCAGCGCCGAGAACAGAACGACCAGCGCGATGGCAACGGGCGTGGTCGTGTGCACCTCGTAGGCGCCGGCCGTCAGCAGTAATTCGCCTTGCTGGCTCGCGATCCAGGCGATGGCGGCGGCGAGAAGCGCGGCGCCGGAGAGGATCGCGAGAAGGCGGATCATTGCCCGAGTTCCCGCCGCGGTGCGGCCGGCGAGCGTGCGCAAGTCGCGTTCGACGGCCGCGCGCGCCTCCGCGCCAATGAGCCACGACGTCGTTGCCGCACGTGCAACGCCGTCGAGCGCGCGGACTTCGGAAATGGCGCCGTCGAGATCGCCCGTATCGAGTTGCGCCCCTGCCCGCGAAAGCCGGCTTTCGGTGTCGTTGCCGTCATGGGCGCCGATGCGACGGATGGTCACGAGCGTGCTCACATTGACCCAGAGCTTTTCGAGCCAGCCCGTCGCGCGCGCGCGGCGATCCGCGGCGATGGCCGCATCGGCTGTGCGCGGGAAGAGCGCCGTCAGCACCGCGAGAGGCGGTACGCCGCTCGCGTAATGCGCGAGATCGCGCGTCTCGGGCGCATCGGGCATCAAGGTCTGCAGGGCGTGAAGCTCGCTCTTGAAAGCGCCGGCGCCTTCGCTGGCACGCACGAGATTGGCAAACGCCAGGGCGGCCGCCGCGCGCCGGATGGCGTCGGCGGCATCGCGGGTCTCGAGCTTCGTCACCCTCGCCGACAGCGCGTCTTCATCGCTCTTGAGCGCATAGGCATCGAGCGGCGCGGCGAGAACCGGGGCCGCAGGCGCGGCGTTTCCAGGCGTCGCGATCTCGAGCGCACGAATGCGCTGAGCAAGTGCATCGAGCGCCGTCGCCTGGGTGTCGGGCTCATGCTCCAGCTTCGCCAACCGCGCCTCGTCGAGGGCAACGCGCCGCTCGAGCCCGGAGACCTTTTCGGCGAGCGGCGCCACCCGCGGCTCGGAAGCAGGCCGATGTGGGTGCTCGCTTGGCCAATTGACAACCGCGATGATCGCCAGTGCAGCCGTCGCTGCGAGCAGAAGCCCGGGGCCCAGGAACCCACGGCGCCCGGAACCCGGATGCGCGGGCGCGGACGTCTGCGTCGAATTGATCTCTGCGGCCATGGGGCGAATTATAGAAGCGGCGCCATCCCGCGGCCAACATGCGGATAGGACCAGCGCCGGTTTTGGGGTTCGGTATGAACTGGTGCCGTGATGGACTTGGCGCGCGCTAGCCTAAGCATTTCAGCAACTCCTCTTGATTCGGCGCGGATGACACGCGGATTTCGCCGAAAGCCAATGGCGCAAGCTGCGCGGCAGTAGCCGAACTTATGGCCACAGCGATGACGCGCGCGCAGTGCGAATCCAAACCCGCTCGCGTTATGCAGTCGCGAAAGATACGGGCGCTTCGTGGCGAGAAAAACAGGGCCGCGCCGAGATCGCCCGCCAAAAGCGCGTCGGCCGCCTGTTTCGGCAGCTGGCCGGCGCCGACGGCTTCGTAAAGCGCGACGGTGCGGACAGAAAAACCTTTTTCCTCCAGGGAAGGACCGAGGCGGCCTTCCATGTCGGCGCCGGTCGCATGCAACAGCGGGCCCTGCGCAGGACTGGCCCATTGCGCCGCGGCGTTGGCGAGCGCCATCGCGTCGCCATCAGCGCAGCGGACGCGGGTGAAGTTCGCCGCTTGCGCCGCCTCGGCGGTTTGCGGCCCGACCGCGAACAGCGGCACGTCCCGGCGCTGCGTTCGCCGCGCCAGCGCGCGCACGCCGTTGGCGCTGCTGGCAAGGATCGCCTGAATGCCGTCGAGCGCGATATCGGGACCGTCGAAAAATCGAATTGCGAGAAGCGGCGCGACGACAGCCTCATGTCCCATGGCGACCACACGCTTTGCGAGCTCGCCTGCTTCGTCTTGCGCGCGCGTGATCAGAACGTGCATGTCAGAGCGTGAGCCAGGGCGCGACTTGCGGCTTGAGCGTCACGCCCGCTTCGCGTCCCGCAAGTTCGGCCTCGCCGACCGGATCCGCATCGAGCGCGATCACGAACTTCGTGTCCGCGAAGTCGCGTCCATCCGGCGAGAGAACCTCGCCACGGAACGAGAGCGTCGTACCGCCCAGCGTCGCAAGGCCCGCAATCGGCGTGCGGCACGAGCCGTCGAGCGCGGATTGAAAGGCACGTTCGCAGGCGAGCGCGATGGATGTCGGCTTGTCGTTGAGGGGCGCGACCGCGGCTTTCGCGCGCGTGTCACCTTCGCAAATTTGGATTCCCACCGCGCCCTGCGCGAGCGCCGGCAGCCATTCGGCGACATCGAGCACGCGCGTCGCGCGATCGGCGAGACCGAGACGCTTGAGGCCGGCCAGCGCGAGGATGATCGCGTCGTAGCCGCCGGCCTCCAGCTTCGCGAGGCGCGTATCGACATTGCCGCGCAACAGCACCGTTTCGACGTCGGGACGCGCGCGCGCCACTTGCGCCACGCGCCGGACGGAGCTTGTCCCGACGCGCGCGCCTTGCGGCAAATCCGCCAGACGGTGTGCCTTTCGCGAAATAAGGACGTCGCGCGGGTCCTCGCGCGGCAGAAGCGCCGCGATCGCCAATCCCTGCGGTACAAGCGTGGGGACGTCTTTCATCGAATGGACGGCCAGGTCGATCTCGCCGCGCAGCAATCCGTCCTCGAGCTCCTTGGTGAACAGGCCTTTGCCGCCGGCATCGGCAAGCGTGGATCCTGGATACGGTCGCCGGAGGTCTTGAGGATGACGACCTCGCATTCGACGCCGGATCTGGCCTTTATCGCCGCCTGCACCATATGGGCCTGGGCGAGCGCGAGGCGCGAACCGCGCGTTCCGAGGCGAAGGGGAGATGAGTTTTGCGGCATGACCGGGTTCGGGCTAGAGGCAGTCACGACAATCTATCACGAGGCGCCAAACGCATGCGCGACTGGACGGTCCTGGGCATCGAGACGAGTTGCGACGAAACCGCGGCGGCGGTCGTGCGCGGCCGCGCGCCCGGGCCGGGTGCCATTCTTTCCAATGTCGTCTTCAGCCAGCTCGACGCGCACAGGCCCTATGGCGGCGTCGTGCCGGAGATCGCCGCGCGGGCGCATGTCGAGGGCCTCGACGTCATCGTCGAGACCGCCCTTGCCGAAGCGAAAGTGGCACTCGCCGATCTCGACGCCGTCGCGGCGACAGCCGGTCCCGGCTTGATCGGCGGCGTAATGGTCGGGCTGACGACGGGCAAGGCGCTGGCGCTCGCGTCCGGAAAACCCTTTATCGCGGTCAACCATCTGGCCGCCCATGCGCTCACCGCGCGGCTTACGGACGGCGCGGAGTTTCCGTTTCTTCTGCTCCTGATTTCGGGCGGTCATTGCCAGCTTCTGGGGGTCGAAGGTCCGAAGCAATTCCGTCTCTACGGCACGACGATCGACGATGCCGTCGGCGAAGCCTTCGACAAGACGGCCAAGCTGCTGGGCCTGCCTTATCCAGGCGGACCGCAGATTGAAGAGCTGGCCCGCGGCGGCAATGCGAAGCGTTACGCGCTGCCGCGTCCAATGCGCGGCCGCGCCGGCGCGGATTTCTCGTTTTCGGGGCTCAAGACGGCCGTGCGTCAGATCGCGCAGAGCGAGGGTGTGTCGACCGCCGATCTCGCGGCGTCGTTCCAGGCCGCAGTGATCGAGAGCCTCGTCGGGCGCACGCACGCAGCCATGACGATGTTCGATCGCGATTTTCCGGATTGCGGGACAAGGGCGTTGATCGTTGCCGGCGGCGTCGCCGCCAATGGCGCGATTCGCGAAGCACTAGGCGCGCTCGCTCTGCACGAAGGCTTCCGGATAAAAATTCCCCCGCCGAGGCTCTGCACGGACAATGCCGCGATGGTGGCCTGGGCGGGGGTTGAATATGGCCAGCGCGACTATTTTGACGCGCTTGGCGTAGCGCCGAGGGCTCGCTGGCCGCTGGTCGACGTGGCGCCAGCCGCGTCAAAAAAGGTCTTTTTGGGCCCTTAGATCGTTGCGAAAGACGCGAACGTCAGAAGGCCGGCCAGAATCATGATGGCACCCGTGAAAAGGCTCACCAATGCGCCGTTGAACTTCAATTCCTGCGCGCCCGCATAGAAATTGATCCGTGTCATGTCCCTCACTCCTTGGTCTTGCCTCCGGGCGGGGGGCCCCTCGGCGGTTGTGAATTCCGTTGGCGTTTTCGCCGTTACAAGATCGATATAGGCGGAGCAGATTTAGTTTCAATGAACGGTTCCGTCATTATTTAGAATTTAACATTTGCGATAATTCTCGTAACCTATTGTTCTAAAATACTTATGACGAGAAGTCAGTTCTATGTTGCACTGCACGCATGGAAGGAATGCAAAACGTGAGGGTCGCCAGCTGGAACATCAATTCGGTGCGCCTGCGCATTGGGCTGGCCGGTCGTTTTCTACGAGAACACCAGCCGGACGTCCTGTGCCTGCAGGAAACCAAGGTTATCGACGAGCTCTTCCCGGGCGAGGCCTTCACCAGGCTGGGCTACCTGCACCAGGCGATCAGCGGCCAGAAGGGCTATCACGGCGTCGCGGTGGTCTCGCGCATTCCGTTCCAAAGGACGGGCGCCCAGGCGTTCTGCGGCAACAGCGACCGGCGCCATATGGGCGTGACCTTTGCCAACGGGGTCGAGCTGCACGATTTCTACGTGCCGGCGGGTGCCGACATCCCCGATCCCGCCGCCAATCCGAAATTCGCGCACAAGCTCGCGTTCCTGCGCGAGATGGCGAAATTCTTCGGCGTTCGCAACGACCGCAACACCCAGCCCGTCGTCCTAGTCGGCGACCTGAACGTGGCCCCGCTCGAGAACGATGTCTGGAGCCACAGGCAATTGCTCGACGTGGTCAGCCACACCCCGGTCGAGACGGGATTGCTGGGCGAAGTGAAAGAGTTCTTCGAATGGACCGACGTGACGCGCGAATTCGTGCCGCACGACCAGAAGATCTATTCCTGGTGGAGCTATCGCGCGCAGGATTGGGAAGCATCCGATCGCGGCCGCAGGCTCGACCACATCTGGGTGAGCCCGGCGCTCAAGGGCGCGGTCAAGTCGCAGACCATCGTCAAGAAAATGCGCGGCTGGCAGAAAGCCTCCGACCACGTGCCGGTGATCGTGGAGCTCGAGGTCTAGCTCTTCTCGCTGCGCCGCTTCAGCGGTGCGATCATGATGGTCGCCGTCGCCGTCGCGATCACCTTGCCCGCGGCGTTTGTCAGCGAGCCTTCGAGAAAGTTGATCTGGCGGCCGCGTTTGATCACGCGCGCTTCGCCGATATGCGCGCCCGGTCCGCCCTGGTTGAGGTAGCTCACCTTCATCTCCAGCGTCGGCGCGATCTCGCCCCATTCGAGGACGAGGCCCGTCGCCGTCGCCACCACGTCGTCCATGACGCAGGCAATGGCGCCGCCATGCAGCGCGCCGAAGCGGTTGTAGTGCGGCTCGCCGAGCTCGTATCCGATCTTGACCCAGCCCGTCTCGACGTCCATTTCGAGCAGCGTCTGGCCGAGCCATGCCGAGCACGGCGCCACGCGCTTCAGGATCGCCTGAATGTTCGGAGGGTAGGTCGCAACCTTGGCAGGATCGATGGATTCGCGCATGGGTGAGGCGTGGATGTTGGGGGCAATCATCCTGCCCGAGCACCGACGATTGCGAAAGGCCGTGTTGAGAAAGGGACCAGCGTGAGGATCGCGCTTCTTCGCCACGGGCCGACCGTCTGGAATGCGCAAGGTCGCATCCAGGGCTCGCTCGACATGCCATTGAGCGATGAAGGCCGCGCCCGGATGGCGGCGCTCGCTCCGCCCGCTGGCTTTGAACATGCGCGAGCATTCACCAGCCCTCTCGGCCGTGCGCGCGAGACGGCAGCGCTTCTCGGCCTGCGCGATGTGATCGTCGATGCGCGCCTGAGCGAGCACAATTGGGGGCACTGGGAAGGATTGACGCGCGAGGAGATCCTGGCGCGCGACGGCGCCGATGCCTTCGAGCGCGCGGGAAAGGGCCGGGCATTCACGCCGCCGTACGGCGAACGCACGGAAGACCTGGTCGCACGCGTGGCGTCGTTCCTCCGCGACGTGAGCAAGGGCCAGGGCGATGCGATCGCCATTGCCCATCGCGGCGTGCTGCGCAGCGCCTATGCGATCGCGACCGGCTGGCAGATGCTGACGCCGATGCCGGATGCGCTCGATCTTTCGAAAGTGTTGATCCTGGAGCTCGATAAAAACACGGCACCGCGCATCGCGGCGCTCAATGTCGCGTTCAGCGCCAGAACGGCTCAAGGTGCTTGAACTTTTCCCAGCGGCCGGCGGCTTCCTTGCCGAGGCGCGCGGCGCGAGCATTGTGCCAGCCGGCGACGAGGCCGGCCGCATAGTAGAGGTCGGCGTTAGGCCGGCGTGAGCCGTCTTCCTGGATGAGCCGCGTCAGCGTCGCGCGCACGCCGACGACATCATTCAAGGCGCCCAGATCGTCGAGAAGCGCCTTGGCGCGCCGCAGATATTTCTTCACGCGCCGTTCCTTGTAGAGCGGACCGAAGAATTCCGCCGCATAGCGCAGCTTCTTGAGCGCGATGCGCAGGCGATGGCGGTCGTGCTCGTCGAGCGCCTTCATTCGGCGCCCGCGCCGGACAATGCGCATGTAGTGTTCGTCGAGCATCCGCGCTGCAGTCGGCTTCACCGGCGCGGCGGCGATGAAATGCGCGCCATAGGGCGTGGTGGTCACCGCGTGGGTGAACCAGGAATGGGTTTCGGCCGCAGCGGCGACGTCGTCGAGAAAGGACGAGAACTCTGAGCCGGAGACATGTTCGACCGCCTTGTCCCAGGCCTCGTGTCGGGTGACCTCGGCGCGCTCGCGCAGCAGCGCAAAGGCCTCGGCCGAACCGGCGGCTTCCGGCTCGCTCAGATGCTCCTCGATGAACACGTCCATGTCGCGCGCGGGGGCGATGGAATCCGCGAAGGCCTTGGTGCGCTTGCGCAGTTCCTTGAGAGTTGGCGTGCGGAACTCCTCGCCGAAGGCGAAGAGCGCGACGTGAAGACGGCGCAGCCCGACGCGCATCTGGTGCAGGCCCTCGACCTCGCGCGCCTGGACGATCGCGGGCGTATTGGCGGAAACCTGCGCCAGGCATTCCAGGACCGTGACCCGGAAGGCCTCTTCCACCGTCATCTTGCGGGTCAGCCTGACGGGGCGCGCCTTGACGATGCGGACGCCTACGCCCTCGCCTGCGAAGTTCCGCGCGGTCGAGCGAATAACCGCGGCGCGCGGCTCGTCATCGAGGGTGACAATGGTCATGGAGTCCGGGGCAGCGGGATGAGTTCGAGCGGCGTTACGCACTCTACCTAAACCGGGCGAACCGGCAACCCGGCAGACGCAAGCGCGTTTTTCGCGTCCGCGATGGTGGCTTCGCCGAAATGGAAGATCGAGGCGGCCAGCACGGCGCTCGCATGGCCATCGCGCACACCCGCGACAAGATCGCCCAGCGATCCTACTCCGCCGCTCGCGATGACGGGCACGCTGCACAGCGTCGGCAATGGCCCGGGTCAGCGCGATGTCATAACCGGATTTCGTGCCGTCGCGGTCCATCGAGGTGAGGAGAATTTCGCCGGCGCCGTATTCGACGAGCGTCTTCGCATGTGCGACCGCATCGATGCCAGTCGCGTTGCGCCCGCCATGGGTGAAGATTTCGTAGGGCGGATTGTTGTGGGCGTGGCTGCCCTGCTTCGCATCGATTGCGGCGACGATGCACTGGCTTCCGAATTTCTCTGCGGCCTCGCGTACGAATTCCGGCCGGCGCACGGCTTCGGTGTTGATCGACACCTTGTCGGCGCCTGCGAGCAGCAGCGCACGGATATCCTCGAGCGTGCGCACGCCGCCGCCGACCGTGAGCGGCATGAAGCAGACATCGGCCGTGCGGCGCACGACATCGAGCAGGACGCCGCGTTTTTCGTGACTGGCCGTGATGTCGAGGAAACAAAGCTCGTCGGCGCCGGCGGCGTCATAGACCATCGCCTGCTCGACCGGATCGCCCGCGTCGCGCAAGCCGACGAAATTGACGCCCTTAACGACGCGGCCGTCCTTCACGTCGAGGCAGGGAATGATGCGGATCTTCAGCATCGCAGAACCCTACCCTCCCCTTGAGGGAGGGTCGAAAAATCGTAGGGCGCCGCGCGCAGATTTTTCGGGGAGGGCCCCTTCCCGAAGCGCTTCGCGCTTCGACCCTCCCTCAAGAGGAGAGTCGCCCGTTGTGGCAGCTCGCTCGACACTGTCATCTTCCCCGCACCATCGCCGCGATGTTGAAAAGCGCGCGGCCGCACACGGCTTCGGCGGGGACCGCCGTGGTCTTGCACAGGGCTTCGGTGTCGAGAAGCATGTCGAGCGCGTCGCCAAGACGCTCTTCGGTCCACTTCTGCAACTGCGATTTGAACGCCGTCATTGCGCATGAAATGAATCGGCGGACGCAATTTGCGCATGGCCGCGTCGACAGGCTCGCCGCGATCGACGCCGGCGCGCGCCAGCGCCAGGCGCTGGAAATGCGACATCGCCATGCGCAGGATCGCGACAGGGGACGTGTCTGCGACCCAGAGCCGTTCGAGCGCGAGATCGAGCGCCGGAAGTTCGCCCATGCCGGCGGCATCGCAGGCTTCTTCGATGCGCGCCTCGAACTCGTCGCCGAGCGTGGCGCGCACATCCGCGATCGTCACCCGGTCACGGCCATGGCAGTAGAGCGCCAGCTTTTCCAACTCGCGACGCGTGACGCCGCGATCGGCGCCGGTTCGCGAGATCCGCCTCGGCCACCGCATCCGGCGCGATGGCGAAGCCTTCCTTCTTCAGAGCATCGCGCACCACGTCGGGAAGATCGCGCGCCGAATTGGCGTAGCAGGCGATGGCGGCGGCGCTGTCGTCCTCCTCGAAGACGCGGCGCAGGCCGGTCCCTCTGGCGAGGTCGCCTCCTTCCACAACGACCAATGCGTCACCGGCATGATCGGCGAGGAAGGATTTGAAGAGTTTCGCAAGGCCGTTACCGGCGCCGCGCACGCGCACGACGCGGCGGCCGCCGAGCATCGAGATCGCGGCGGCCTCGTCGAACAGCCGCGCGCCGTCGCCCGACAACGTCTGATCGTCGAGATCGGCGACACGGAAGGGATCGTTGAGATCGGCAACGACGGTCTTCAGAAGGCGTTCTGCGCGCTCGCGCACCATCCCCTGATCCGGGGCCGAAAACAGGGCCGCGGCCAAATTGCGCGGCGGATTGGCGACGAAGCGATCGGCCTCCAGCGTCTCGACGATCATCCGACCGCCATGCCGCGCTGGTCGAAATAGACCCCGAGATCGATGCGGATGCGGTCGGCGATGTCCTGGGCGACCCGCTTGTCCGCATCCTGCTGGGCAGCGGAGCCGTCGCGTAGGGCGAAGCCACGACGTCGTAGGCGGAAAGGCCGGTCTCGACACCCTTCTTCACCACCGTGCCCGTCGCGGCATCGGTGAACTCGTAGTTCACGGTGAGCGTGTCGTTGTAGCGCGTGATCGAGGCGTTGT
>CAWDKN010000064.1:0-28989 GCA_963802815.1 uncultured Alphaproteobacteria bacterium | reverse complement strand
GTCGGCCCTCGCGCGTAATCTTGTCGCGGATCACCGCATCGAGTGCGACGTCGTCGGGATGCTGGATCTGAAGCAAATTGGCGAGCGGCACGGCGGTGGCGTTCGCCTCGTAGCCGAGCGTCAGCTCGCTCGAGAAGTAATAGGTCTCCGCGTCGGGATCGTAGCGCCAGGTTCCGATCTTGCCGTCGCTGAGGAGGCGGTCGCGCGTCGCGTAGTAGCGCCGGACGTCCTCGATGGCGCGATACTCCGCGCTCACATCGCTGAATACGACGAGCGTGTCGCGCGCGCGCTTGCGGATGTCGGCGCGAAGCCATGCCGGTGCGCCCGCCCGCATGATCCGGTAGACGCCGTCGGCCGGCTGCTCCGCGCGCGCCATGACCTCGGCTATGGTCTTGCCGCGAAGCGCCTGCGCGCGCGCGCCGACCATCGAGGCAAACGTCTCCGTCGCCTCGCAAATGCGCGCGTCGCCATCCGTGCGCACGGCGGCGATCCCCAGGCCCTGCAATGTTTCGAGCGCGGTGCCCATCGTCCCACGGCGTGTTCCCGGCACGACCTTACCGGGAAGCCTGTTAAGGACTGCTTTGCTGGCACGCCGTTTACAAAGTCTGAAACCGCCGGAAATGGCGGGTTTCCGCCGCGGGACCGCAGAGAGGACGCGATGTCAGAGCGGGAACCAGTCCCGGTGCCGCGAATAGACCTGGTAGTGCGCGTTGATGCCGGCGCGCAGGCCCAGTCCCGTGCGCATCGGCGCCAGCGTCACGCCGTCCGAGCGCAGGTAGTTGATGCCGATGCCGGCGATGAAATAGTAGCTGCCTTCGACGCCGGGATAGCGCTGGAACAGCCGCTCTTCGTCCCTCAGATTGTAGACGAGCGTAAAGCACTTCGACGCGTTGCCGCCGATGTCGAAGCCGATCGACGGGCCCTTCCAGTACACCTTGACCGGCTCATGACCTTTGCGCACGAGCCAGCCCGAGCCGTAGCGCAGTCCCAGCACCACCGCGCCCGAGCCCTCGTCGCCCTTGATGTAGGCGTCCGGCTCGCCCAGGTCGCTGAACACGCGCTCGACCGCCTTGGCGGCTGCCTCGGTGGTGACGCCGAAGAAGTCCGACGCGGAATGCGTGATCTCGTCTTCGCTGAAGCTCGAGTTCGTCGGACGCAGCGGCGGCAGGCGCGGCGACCAGGAAGAAGGCGGCGGCAAGCGCCAGAAGGCTTGGCAACATGCGGAACGGCGTCATGAACGGCTCCTCGCAAATCACCGCTGTCGTATGAAAGAGAGGCTTGCCCAAATTGTGGCGGTCCAAAAGATCACGCCGGGTCGGAATTTCCGGTTCAAGCCCTTTTCGTTCTCCCTGTCGCGCCTGTCTCACGGTGGGGTACGCTGTTCGCGGCGATGAACGACAATCCGAGCCCCGGCAAAAAGGACAGCAAGCTCACCCCCGCGGGCTGGATCGCCGTCGCGGCCCTGACGGGATTGCTCGCCTGGGCCGGCTGGTATGCGGTGCACAGCTGGACGGCGCTCGCGGGCGTCGACATCAGCACGACAGGGTGGGTGTTCCTTGTCCTCGGCGTCGTCGTCACCATCCTGGTCGGTGGCGGTTTGATGGCCCTTGTCTTCTATTCGAGCCGAAACGATTTCGACCGGTGAGGGCTGGGCTCGGCGGAACCGGTCAGGGAGCGACCGCTGCGGTTAACAACCGACGGTGTTGATGCCTACAGTCCACCGCGCGCCACGAAATGCGGATTCTCGAAGCCCGGCTTGCCGTAGTGGAACGGCTCCCCCTCGAGTGTCGTCAACGACCCGCCGGCCGCGGCCAGCACCGCATGCCCCGCCGCCGTATCCCATTCCATCGTGCGGCCGTGACGCGGATAGATGTCGGCTTCGCCGACCGCGACCAGGCAGAATTTGAGCGACGATCCCGCGGTCACGAAATCCTTCACGGGATAGGCCTTCAGATATTCGTCGGTCTTGCTGTCGCGATGCGAACGGCTGGCGACCGCGACGAGGCCGTCTTTCGGCGCCCTGCGCACCTGGATGCGGTCGGCGTCGGCGTAATCCGGCGCGCCGCCGGGCTTGGCCTCGATCTCGAACGCGCCGCTCGCGGCCTCGCCGAAGAAGATGCGATCTTTCGCCGGCGCGTAGACGACGCCGCGCACCGGCTTTCCGTCGATGATCTCGGCGATGTTGACCGTGAACTCGCCGTTGCGGTTGATGAACTCCTTGGTGCCGTCGAGCGGATCCACCAAGTAGAAATGCGACGCGATCTTCGGTATGCGGCCGGCAGCGACGGCTTCCTCGGCTACGACGGGCACGCCCGGCGCCAGATGGTGCAGCCGCCCGACGATGAACTTCTCGGCCTCCTCGTCGGCCGCGGTGACCGGCGAATGGTCTTCTTTCTTGCGCACCGCGATCTCCTCGGCGTAGTGCCGCAGGATGATCCGCCCCGCATCATAGGCGATGTCGGCCAGGGCCAGCAGCATCGGCGAGGCGCTGTGCGCCTTGATCTGATCGTTCACGCCCAACGTCCCAATTCGATGGTCTACAATTTTTCGACCGTTGATCCTACCTTAAGCATTCCTTAAGACGCAGCGGCACAGTTTACGACTCGAAAACCATAAAACGCAGCCTTGAGCTGCGCGAGGGCCCCATGAACGAACTCGATTTCGCCAGTTTTCTCGTCAGCCGGGTGTGCCATGACCTTGTCGGGCCTCTGGGTGCCGTGGTCAACGGCCTGGAAGTGCTCGAGGATGAGCGCGATGCCGCCATGCGAGCCGACGCGCTCAAGATCGTGTCGTCGAGCGCGACGCAGGCTCTCGCACGGCTGCAATTCCTGAGGCTGGCCTTCGGCGCGGCGGGATCCGCCGGGGCCGAGCTCGATCTCAGCGAAGTGGGCCGGCTCGTCATCGGTCTGCTTGAAGGCGGCAAGGTGCAGCTCGACTGGCAGGCGGCGCACGTCAACTGGCCCAAGGATTGGGCCAAGCTTCTGATGAACGCCACCATGCTGGCCGCCGATTGCCTGCCGCGCGGTGGACAGGTGAAAGTGGAAACGAGCAGCGATGCGGCGGCGCCGTCCTTCCGCATCCGCGCGACCGGAACGTCGGCGCGCATCCTCGACGAGGTCGAAAAGGCCGTGCGCGGCGAAACCGTGGCCGTGCCCATCGACGCGCGCGGCATCCAGCCCTACCTCACCTACAAGCTCGCCCGCGGCGTTAATGCCGGGTTTACGCTGACCGCCCGCGAAGGCGGCGTTGATCTCGCCGCCGGGTAGCGTCTCGTTTACCGCGGACAAGCTAGGCTTCCCGTTCGAACGCCTGCGTTCGCGGGAGCAGCAGCCATGAAGCATTGCCTCGTCATCGACGACAGCCGGGTGGTTCGCAAGATCGCCTGCCGCATCCTCGAGGATCTTGAGTTCGAGACCGAGGACGCCGAAGACGGGCCGACGGCGCTCGCGGCCTGCCGCCTCAAGATGCCCGATGTGATCCTGCTCGGCTCCAACTTGCCGGCCATGAGCGGCGTCGAATTCCTTCGCCTGCTGCGCGGCGCGCGCGACGGCGACAAGCCGGTCGTGGTCCTGTGCACGACGGAGAACGACGTGACGCAGATTTCCGAGGCGATGAGCGCAGGCGCGGACGAGTACCTCATCAAGCCGTTCGACAGCGACATCGTTCGCATCAAGCTCCACGACGTGGGGCTCGTCTAAGCGCGGGCCATATGACCTCGGACGAATTCGCATACCTCGCGGAGTTCCTGCGCCGGCGCTCGGGACTGCTCCTGACCGCGCACAAGGCGCATCTCATCGAAGGCCGGCTCGCGCCGGTGGCACGCCGCTTCGGCTTCAAGGATGTCGACGCGCTGGTGCGCGAGTTGCGCTATGCGCGCGAGGCGCTGGCGCGCGCCGTCACCGAGGCGATGACGACGAACGAATCCTTCTTTTTCCGCGACCGCGTCGCCTTCGAGCAGTTCCGCGACATCGTGCTTCCCGATCTTCTCATAGCCCGCGCGCAGACGCGCCGCCTGCGCATCTGGTGCGCCGCCTGCTCGGCGGGCCAGGAGGCCTATTCGATCGCGATGATCCTCGACGACCAGAGGCTCGCCGCCCAGGGATGGTCGATCGACCTGATCGCGACGGACTTGAGCTCGGATTCCATCGCGCGCGCCGAGCTCGGCATCTATTCGCAATTCGAGGTCCAGCGGGGGCTTCCCCTCCGCCGCCTCGTCAGCCATTTCACGCAGGAAGGCTCAAGCTGGCGGGTCAGCGACGCACTGCGCCGCATGATTACCTTCCGCCAGTTCAATCTCCTGGATTCCTACGGCTGGCTCGACGATCTCGACGTCGTGTTCTGCCGCAACGTGCTGATGTATTTCGACCAGAAGACGAAGATCCAGGTGCTCGACAAGATCGCCGAAATCCTGACGCTGGACGGCTCGCTGCTGCTCGGTCCCGCCGAGACCACGTCGGGCCTCAGCAACGCGTTCCTTCCGATGGGCAACGCCCCGGGCCTCTACGGCAAGCCACGTTCCGCCGTCCTGCCGCTGTTCGGCGCGGCGGCGGGCTAGACTAGGTCGGGCGGCAATTCACGGTTCCGCAACTCTCCACCATACCTTCGAAAGAGAAGTCAGCGAGCGCGGCGTTTCGCGGCTGGGGTTGACGAGAGAAACGTCGGCCTGCGAATCACCGCACCTGTATCTGTACGGGGGGCCCAGGATTCTCGCTTGCGCCGGACACGATGACCAAATAGCGGCGCTCTGGCCGAGCGTTCCCCTGCACGATTTGTCTAATAGGACCGACCGCGTTGACTATGGCTGCCCCGGCCGGGTTCGTCGTGAAGGTTGATAGAGGTTCAAGTGGTCCCGTGCCATCCGCCCTGGTGGTGAGAGCCAACACATAGGCTTGCTTGGGCGCAAGTCCCGTCACCGACGCTTCGAGTATTTGCGTCAAACCCTGATCGAACAGCGAGACGGTGGTCGGGGGAGTGCTTTTCGCTCTGCCCGCCGGCGCAAGCGTGAGGTGAACCGTGTCGCCAGCGACGCCAAGCGGCTGCAGATTCCGCAACCCGTCGCCTATTGGAACGGCGTTCGATACATAGTTCACGGCTTGGGGGGCTTGGCCGATCGGAATCCTGGCAGTCACTTTGTTGGTCAGCGTATCGATTGCAAGTAAGTCGTCGGCGTTTTCGAGTCCGACATAAACCCTCGTACCGTCTCCGGACGGCCAAATGCCGTGCGGAAGATCGCCGACAGGGATCGTCGCGATCTGCTCGAAAGTGTCGGTGCGAAAAACCTTGACCACATTGAGCCCGCCCACGGTGACATAGGCGAAGGTGCCGTTGGCATTGTGCGCGAAGTTGACGTGGTTAGTGATCGGACCCGTGTCGAGCGTCTTGAGTATCTGGAACGGCGGCCGTGCATTGAACACCTGGGCCTTGCCCGTGTCCTTAAGTGTAAACCAAACCTGCTTGCCGTCCGGCGTGGCTGCGATATTGGGGCAAAAGGGGCTCGCCTGTCGTACTTGTCCGACGATTTTGTGATCGGCGACGGTAACGACCTCGATCTCGGGGTTAAAAGAGGAACAGACGTAGCCGTACTTGCCGTCCGGCGAGAAAATCTGCATGCCGGGTCCGGCTGGAACCTTGATTTGCGTCTTCTCCTCGAACGTGTGCGCATCCAGAACTGCAACATAGTCCTCACCGCGCACCGTGACCCAGACTTCGCTGCCGTCGGGCGTGTAGAACGCCTCATGTGGAGCGCGGCCGACATAGCTGACGTGTTTCACCGCATTGGTCGCCGTATCGATGAACGTCACGGAGTTGGTGCCGATCGAGACGACCGCAATCGTCCTGTGGTCTGGGGAGAATCCCATGCCGTGCACGAGAACCTGGCCTCGATAAAGAGGGCTCATATTGCCAGGTTGCGGGTCGCCCAGACGAATGACGCCAAGCAGCTTGTTGCTGGCGGGATCGGTAACGGAAATTGTGTTCGAGAACTGTTCGGCCGCATAGACGCGGTCGTGATGGCTTAGCCGCACATCGGCATCGGATGCCGCACCGGGCGCCTGTCCGGCCATCGCAATATTGGCCGACGCCGCCATCGTGCCTGCGAGCACAACTGCCGCAAGTATGTTGCGCCTCATGGGTGTCTCCTATTGCATCTTCATGCGGGCCGGCATAGCGGGACTGCCCGGCTTGCGACAGCCGTCGCTCGACTGTTCGAAAGGCACTTGTGTTGGCGAAGATGTCGATGGCGGCAACCGCTCGTTGATCGCCAGTTTCATGGCGGCGATCTCCTGCTGCTGTGTGACGACGATCTCTTGAGCAAGGCGCCTGAGTTTCTCGTTACGGCCCGCGCGAAGAAACGCCACCGCCATATCGACGGCGCCTTGGTGATGCGGCACCATCATTTCGACGAAATCGCGATCCACGTCGCCTGTCGGCCTTACCTCCATGCCCTTCATCATCTTCATCATCTTCGTCATCGCGGTGTCGTTCTCAGCGAGGAACGGCGCCTCCGCTGCGAGGTTGCCTGCCGTTGTTGTACACGCGGCTGGCCCCGTAGGCGGGGCTAACGTCTCGCGTGCCGCCGCGATATCGACCAACATTGCAAAAAGCGCCAAGGCCAAAGGCAGTGCTCGTGCTGAGCAGAATAGACTTCTCGAGATCATCGACGTCCCCCAACAAGCCAGCAACTGTGGCCGGCTCCCGCAGGGAAATCTTTTCGATCCGCCCTGTCGATGTTGATTTCAAGCTGCCCATGGGTCGGGTCGTCCGATCGTTCCACCTTGCTTTGCAAACGAAAAATCATCACGCAATCCGGAAAGACGACACAGCCGAAAACGGCGCTATGGGGGCTGCGGACTGCTCCTCGCTTCGACGACAGCAGTCATGTCAACGGAACAGAGCTATTCGTCGAAGGGTAGGCCGGGCCAATTTGTGGCGATGAGCTTTTCGCGAGTTATTACAAAACCACGGGAAATCGAAGAACGACAGTCGTTCCGGCGCCAATCACGCTTTCGATGTCGGCAGATCCACCCGCCCGTCGCATAAAATCGCTCACCATAGCCAAACCAAGCCCATTGCCGCGCTCACTGGGCTTCGTCGTATAAAAAGCCGTGAATGCGCTCCTGGCTGTCATTTGCGACATGCCTTCGCCGTTGTCGATAACGCGAAGCACAAGCGTCTGGCGCGCCGGACTCTCGATCCCATAGTCACCATTGGCATTTTCACAGCGGCACTCGATGCGTAAGCACCCACCGTCGGGCATTGCGTCCCTGGCATTGATAACAAGATTGAAGACTGCGTTTTCGAATTCCTGGCGATCGCAAAAAAATCCAGGTAGATCGTCGTCCAGATCGAATTCAATCCCTATCTGCGGTCCCAAAATCCAGATTATTGGACCTCTGATGGCCGCCAATGCGGCATCGATGAAGACGATTTCTTCGCAGGCCTCTCTCCTCCCGGAGAACATAAGGATCTGACGGCTGAGGCTGACGGCCCGATCGATGGATGCCAATGCACCCTGCATGAATGGTTGCAAGTCGGCGTTGTTCGGCTGGTTCATGCGCAGTTCCATGAGCCGGATGGCGCTTGTGGCAACCTGTAGCAGATTTCCGAAATCGTGGACGATGCCTGTTGTCATCCGACCCAAAGCCGCGAGCCTTAGCGTCTCGTCGTCAGGCTTGCATGGGTGTGGGACGCGCAAACTCTCGTTCACGTCCAGCGCCGCGTCGGCATGGAAAGTAGCGTCGGACGCCTTTCTCTCGCTCGCGAACCATCGTCTGCTCAACGACCCGACGCCGAGATTTGGATTACCCAAATTGAACCAAGTCATGGAAGCACCCTTCGATACGCCATAGCGATATTCGTTCCCCGTGAGCTTTTTTTGTCTTTCAAAAAAGAACGGCGCGTTCGCAACATTCGCAGCAGCTTCGTAAAGCTGCTTTGTCGAATAGATATGAGCGGGAGTGACAGAGAATGACCACAGCGCACCGTGACCAAGTCGGTCAAACACTTCATTTCATGTCGTCGCCGGCCATGCTGCCCATAGTGCCCGGGTGCTGTTGCTACTGTGGAAGCAATTGCAGCGCGGCGGCTTCAACGCTGTGCAATTCGCGCCATCTGCGAGGCGTGACACCTTCAATGCGCTTGAAGACGGTGGTGAAATGCGATTGGGTCTGAAAGCCGACGCTGAAGGCGATATCGACAATGGCATTGCCGGAGCTCGCCAACATATGTTTCGCGTGATTCATCCTCCGCCGCGTCAGATAGGTGTGCGGCCTCATGCCTGTGGCAGCGCGAAACTGGGCGGCGAAATACATCCGGCTCACGCCCGCGGCGCCGGCCATCATTTGCAGCGAGATCCGGTTTTCGAGATTCGACCCGACGAACTCCTGCACGCGCCGCAAGCGCCATTTCGGCAGCGGCCTGACACCGCATCCCTGCGTCAGGTCACCAGTCTCGCGCAGCCCAGCCAATTGTGTGAGCAATACCGTATGCAACGCATCCGTGTAGAAGCCCTGCAACACTTTCGACGCCTCCTGCGGCGGAAGGACGCCGCGAACAAACTGTTCGAGCAGTAAATCCGTCCCATCCGGATGAGGCTGGATGCGCCGTGCGCCGGCCTGCAAAATATCGGCAGAAAGTATTTCCATCGGACCCTCCAGTTGCGCGTCGCCCTCGGACGCCCGACGAAGCGATTTGATTCCGTTACGGCCACGATGGGGCAGCGGCGGGTCTCGCGAAATCCCGAAGGTGTGCCGTTAGCGCACACTTCGGTGTGGGCGCGCCGATAGACACGTAGGTGTTTCAATTCAAGGTTCGGGAAAAGAGATGGATGCCCTCACAACCCGGAAGAGGCGCGAAACAAAACACCGCCGTGCAAGAGGCCGATCGGCAAAAGCCCGAGAAAATTCGGGCAAAAGGGCACTAAAGGCGTGGTGTTCGTTCGGTCTAGGCGTGCCATATCTCAAAGCAAAATTCGGTGCTAGGGATTTCGAGCATTCTTGCGCACCCGAAAGGGTAGGTATTTCCTACCCTTCTGGATGCGTTCGCACCCTCACTTGTCGCTGCAGTGTGATACAAAAGTAAGCGACTGAAACAGGCGGGGCGTCGGTTTGCGCGGAGTCTTGGCGGCTATCCTTGTTTTGATCGCAGGAAGCAGCAACATCGCATGCGCGCGAGACACCGCCGCTGGCCTCGAGCAATTCAAGCATACTGCCTGGACGATTGAAGACGGCGCCCCGACCAATATTCAGGCCATCGCACAATCGCGGGACGGATATCTCTGGCTCGGTACGACGACGGGCGCATACCGGTTCGACGGTGTCAGCTTTGAGCACATTCCGCAGCCGGAACAGAAGGTCGCGCAATCAGACTCCATAACGGCGTTGCTGGCGTCGAACTCTGGCGACGTGTGGCTCGGCCATTTGTGGGGCGGCCTATCGGTCTATCACGATGGCAGACTGTCCAACGCCAATCCGGCGCCGCCGCATGGCGTGGTACGCCGGATCGTCGAGGATCGTGACGGCGTGATCTGGGTGGCAACCGACGGAGTGAGGCTGGCAGGACTGTTGCGCAACGATCATGGAAAATGGGATGTCCTTGATGCCAAATGGGGGCTCCCGAAGAGTCATCTCCAGGATATCCTGGCGGCACGTGATGGAACGGTCTGGGTCGCATTCAGAAACCATCTGATGGTTCTGCGTCACGGCTCGAGACATCTGGAAATGGTCAACCAGCCGTTGGAATTGGATAGCGAATTGCTTGAGGCTCCGGACGGCGCAATCTGGACGCGTGACCGGCATGGCGTGCGGAGGCTGCCGCCCCTTTCGGAAATGACGCTGACCCCTGCGATCATAAGCGAAGGCCCGGCGACCGCTATTCAATCGGACGACCAGCAGGGTACCATGTTCGATCGCGCGGGAGCGTTGTGGGACGCCACTACGCAGGAAGTCGCCCATATCCGTGATCCTTCTCAGGCTCGCAGATCGACCGGACATTGGGCCGGACCCGGTGTCGAGCTTTACGCACAGAGTGATGGCCTCTCGGGAGGTGTATCGCTCTCCGTCCTGGAAGACCGGGAAGACGATATCTGGATCGGCACGACGCTTGGCCTCGACCGATTTCGTCCCAAAGATGTGAAAACGGCCTTCAGCGTGGATATTGCCTATTTAAAAACCACGCCAGCGGAAGGCGACAACAGCTATATGGCAACAAATACTCCCGACGGAAACGTGTTTTTGGGCGCGAATGGTGCACAACGCCTGACCGAGATAGACCGGAACGGCCGCCAATTGCCTGTTCCTCTTGGCCAAGACCAAATGGATACGCCGTGTTCCGACGGAAAGAATGGCTTGTGGATCGGAACCATCGCAGGAGGCCTGCTACACTTGAGCAATGGTCATCTGACTTCAATTCCGCGACCGGCAGGATTGCCACCTTCATCAATGGATGGCTGCGCCGTCGACGGGGGGGGAATTGTCTGGCTCGCGCTCGGCGGGGCCGGCTTATACCGCTATGACGGCAAAAGCTGGGTACGCTTTGACGTCGATCCCGATCTGAAGGGGGTCTGGCCATGGTCGATGGAGGCAGATCAGCAGGGACGCGTTCTGATGTATTTCGGAACGCAGTCCTTATACCGCGTTGACGGCGATCGCACCGAAATTCTTTGGGACAAAAAAGATATCGCCGTCGGGTTCATCCACGTCATATACCGCGGCAAAGAGGCCATGCTGTTCGGCGGGGAGACGGGACTCGCCCGCTACGATGGCAAGCGCATCGCTGTACTGACGTCGGCACGCTACCCCTTTCTGAAGTTCATCTCCGGCATCGCTCAAACCGCCAGCGGCGACACCTGGCTTATAACAGCGTCCGGGATCGTCCGCGTCCGGACGCTCGACCTCAATGCCGCCTTTGAAAAACCTGGCCTTAAGTTGGCCCCAAAAATTTTCGATGTGAAGGATGGCGTGCCCGGAGCACTGCAAATAGGTCCGCGGAATGACATTGCCCAAGGCGCCGACGGACGGCTTTGGTTCGCGTTGACCGATGGCATTGCAAGCGTCGATCCCGCTCATTTTCACAAAAACACGCTTGCTCCTCCTGTGATCATTCGCTCGCTGACCACTGGCGGGCACACCTACACCGCGACGAATAATCTGGAACTGCCCGAAGGCACATCCGATTTGCAGATCGACTACACCGCCACCAGCCTTTCGATCCCTGAACGCGTGCAATTTCGGTACCGGCTCGATGGCGTCGATAGTGACTGGATCGATCCCGGGTCGCGCCGGCAGGCCTTCTACACCAACCTGGCGCCCGGTTCGTACCGCTTCCGGGTCATTGCTTCGAACGATAGCGGGGTCTGGAACACCACGGGCGCGGCGACGGATTTCACGATCCCTCCGACATTCCTGCAGAGCTTTTCATTCAAGGTGCTCTGCGTGTTGGCGGGCGTTGCCGTTCTGTTTCTTCTCTATTCCTGGCGATTGAAGTATGTCGCCGACAGCATGCGCGACCGCCTCGAGGAACGCCTTGTCGAGCGCGAAAGAATAGCGCGGGAACTTCATGACACGCTTCTGCAGGGATTTCAGGCCCTGGTTCTGCGGCTGCAGAACGTTGCGGACCTCATCCCGCCCAACCAGTCAGCCCGAAAGGCGATGGAGCAGGAGTTGGAACGTGCGGATGCCATTCTCATTGAGGGGCGGAATCGCGTTCGGGATTTGCGCGCAAACACCGCGCCTGCCGATATCTGCGACGCCCTCAGTGCGGCAGGGCACGCCTTTGCAGCGAATTCCGGGACTCGATTTGATCTGAAGGTCTTTGGCAAAATTCGCGATTTGCATCCCGTGGCGCGAGACGAGATCAGCAGGATCGGCTGCGAAGCCATCATCAATGCCCACAAGCATGCGTCGGCCAGCTCCATCAACGTGTCGCTGATCTACGAACCCAAACGTCTCGTCTTGAAGGTCGCAGACGACGGTACCGGCTTTAAAACGAACAAAACGGATGCCGACGGGCCAAAAAACCGGTTCGGGTTGACCGGAATGCGGGAACGCGCGAGCCGCATTCACGCAAAGTTTGCAATCACCACCAAGCGCGGCTCCGGCACCGAAGTTGCGCTGATCGTGCCTGCAGGCATGGCGTATGCAGCTGGAAGGAAATGGGGACGACCTCACCCGCTTGCCCACCTGGCGAGTGCAAGCTAACGGACAGCGCATGAACGCGAAGATCAAGGTCCTGACCGTCGATGACCATCCCATGTTGCGGGAAGGAGTCGTTGCAAGGATACAGCACCAACACGACATGACGATCGTCGGAGAAGCCGGGAATGGCGAGCAGGCGCTCGAAAGCTTCCGCACCCTGCGGCCCGATGTGACGCTAATGGACCTCCAAATGCCGGGAGGCGGAGGCCTCTCGGCCATCAAGGCTATAAAGCGCGAGTTCCCGGAAGCCAGAATCATCGTGCTGACGACGTATGACGGCGACGGTCACGCCATGGCAGCACTGAAAGCGGGCGCAACGGGCTATCTGCTCAAGACGTCGTTGCGCAAGGATCTGCTGGATACGATTCGGGCCGTATATTTGGGACAACATCGTGTGGAGCCTCGAGTAGCGCAGGAAATTTTGGCCCATGCCGCAGAGGAGGCTCTCAGCGATCGCGAGGTGCACGTCTTGCGACTGGTATCCGAAGGGAAGGCCAATAAGGAAATCGGGCGCGCGCTGTCGCTGTCGGAGGATACGGTCAAAGCCTACCTGAAGAACATTTTTTCGAAGCTCAACGTCAACGACCGTACGCACGCCGTCACCATCGCGGTGCGGCGCGGGATTATCGAGATATAGGTCGATTGCCGCTCGCCCGTGCGATGCAGGACGAACCCGGGCGGTTGTCCGCCCGGGGCGTCACGTCAGTGGTTGGCCACCTTGCGGTCGAGGAAGTCGCGAATCAGCGGCGCCATCACCGACAGCTGGTCCTCCAGCGCGAAATGCCCGGTGTTAAGCAGGTGAAACTCGGCGTGGGGCAGATCGCGCAGATAAGGTCGCGCGCCCGCGGCCGGGAACACCTTGTCGTTCTTGCCCCAGACGATCAGTGTCGGCGGCTGGTATTTGCGAAAGAATGCCTGGAACTGCGGGTAAAAGCCGACGTTGGTGCCGTAGTCGTGAAACAGGTCCAGCTGAATATCCTTGTTTCCGGGACGATCTAGCAAGGGCTGGTCATGGCGCCAGTTGTCGGGGTCGATTCGTGACAGGTCCTCCATGCCGTCCTGGTACTGGAACAGCGTCGTCTTGAGCGTGACCAGGAACGACAATGCATCGCGATTGGCGGGCAAGTCGTTCGCCCAGTCGGCCTTCATCGGCTTCCAGAAATCGCCAAGCCCTTCCTCATAGGCATTGCCGTTCTGCACGATCAGCGCGCTGACGCGTTCCGGATGCTTCAGAGCAAGCCTGTACCCGACCGGAGCGCCATAGTCGAAAAGATACAGCGCGTAGCGCTTCACGCCCAGTTGACCGACCAGTTCGTCCATCATGTTTGCATAATGGGCGAAGCTGTATTCGAACTTGGTGTGGTCGGGCGCATCGCTTTCGCCAAATCCAGGATAGTCGGGCGCGATGACATGGTAGCGGTCGGCAAGCAGCGGCATGAGGTTTCGAAACATGTGGGACGACGTGGGAAATCCGTGCAACAGCAACACGGCCGGCGCGCTTTTCGGACCAGCCTCAGCATAGAAGACGCCGACGCCTTCGATTTGCACGGTCCGATAATGGATGACCGGCACGACGAGGGCCGTATCTTTCGCGGACGCGCGCGCGTCTGCGCATGACAATGACGCCGATGCCAGCAGAAGCATTGCTCCGGCCAAGACTGCACGTCGAAGGGAAAAGCCAGGCATGGTGATTGTCTCCTTGTTTCAGTGATCGAAAGTCGTTCGAGAGCGAGCGACGTAGGCATCGGAGACTGATTGTTCCCTTCCTTTCGGTCTTTCGAAAACCAAGAACGATTGCGGAATTGCCCCTCCGAAACGGCTGCGCCGCCTCCGTCCTGCTCCGGTCACTCGGCGGGAGTCACAGGTTTGCAGTTTGGAACGATTCACGTGGAGCCCGCGGAGGCGCGGAGCGCACAATGAGAGGAAGAACGCGAGCGTGATTTTCTTCACTTCCCCGTACGGAGCGAAGCGGAGCATTGGGGGAGTGTAACGGCGCAGCGGTGGAGGGCGCCGACGCTTGCGCTTCAGTCAAACGAGATTGCTCTGCGCCAAGCCCGTGCGCTGCGCGTTCGCCAGCGGTGATCGCCGCGGGTCCTGCGGTGCTCCGCGTGCTCATCGATCGACGACCGAAGCCGCGACCAGGAACACTGGATACTCTTGATCGCGCGGCGACCGCGGCCACAGCGGCGCGCAAGGCTTACGGGCTATTTGGCGGATCTCGGTCTAGGAAAACGCCTCGGCAAGCAGATCCTGCATCGCCTCCCAGGAGCGCCTGTCCGAACTCGGCGCTGTAGCGAACCGCATCGGGTCGCCCGGCGTTTGCGGCTGTCGGGTTCGTGAAACTGTGTACCGTCTTGCCGTAAATATGCATTTGCCAATCGACACCGGCGTCGCGCATTTCTGCTTCGAAGCTCGCGCGTTGCTCGAGCGGTATGAACGGATCGTCGCCCCCGATGCAGACCAGGATGCACGCCTTGATCGCCCTGGCATCGGTTTTCGGCGCGACAGTTGCAAGACCGCTGTGAAATCCGACCACGGCCTTGATGTCGGCTCCCGACCGGGCAAGCTCTAATCCCATCGTACCGCCGAAACAGAAGCCGATGGCCCCGATGCGGGTGGCGTCGACTTCGGGGCGAGCCGCCAGCGCACGCAATCCACCGGCGGCGCGGGCACGTGTCCTGGAGGGATCGGCGTACAACCCATCGAGCATCTTGATGGATACGCCGAGATCCTCGACGACTTTCGCTTCGCCATGCAGATCGCAGGCAAGCGCTACATAACCGAGCGACGCCAGTCTTTCCGCCCGCGAGAGCGCGTGCCTGTTGAGGCCGTACGCCTCGGGGTAGACCAGCACGCCCGGCCGCGGACCGCCGTTCGGTTCGAAGAACAACTCGCTCCTCATCGTCAGCCCGTCGGCCTGATAGATCAGCGTTTCACGTTTCATTGCAGCCTCCCTGCGCTTGCGAATCTGCGATCGGCAGAATTCGGCCTTCGACAAAGTGCGATCCCGTTTCAACCCGAACAGTCGGCGCACCAGCTGGAAGGGGCCTAACGGGGCGTATTCCGGTCTCGTTTCTCAATCGACCAACTCGAGGAGCGGCTTTCCCTTCTCGACGACGTAAGTGGCGAGCTCAGCGGCTTTGGAGCTGCCGACGTTCTTGACGGAGTGGATCACGCCTGAGGGAACCATGAGCGCCTCGCCCGCCTTGTAGATCACCGGCGGGCTGCCCTCGAGCCGATACTCCAGCGCGCCCTCGAGGATATAGATGATCTCCTCACCCGGATGCCGGTGGCGGGGGAAAGCAGATCCGGGGTCGAATTCCACGCGGACCTGAACCACCTCGCGTCCGGGGATGCTGATATCGTGGCGCTGAAGATCAATGCGCCGGATCCCTGGCTGCTGTGCCATCGCGCCAGATGCACAGAAAGACGGAAATGGACGCCAGAAATATGAATGTCTGCAGCATGGACGATCTCCTTTTAGGGATGTGCTTAGACGCCTCGGTGGATGAGCGCGGAGAAGAGGGTCCCGCGAACGCGGGCGCCGAAGATTTTATGGCGCCAGAAAGCAACAGTCTCGGCACGGTTGATGGCATCGTCATTTCGCGACGACTTCGATCTGCTGGAGGAAAGTGAGGTTGTCCTCCAGATGCCAGTTGTCGGTGATGCGGCCGGCCGACACGCGCACGATGTCGGTGGCGATGAAGTCGACCGTTTGGCCCGTGCCCTTGCGGCCATGGAAGCTGCCCGTGAAGTGTCCCGCGATGCGAAGATGCGATACCACCCGGTCGCCGGCGACTATGCGCTGAACAATTGTGACTTTGAGGTCGGGCAGGGCGGTCAGATCGGCATCTGATGCCACCTTGAGACCTGCCAGCCCCTGCGGACGGCCCAGCGGCAAAGTATGGTCCATAAAGTCGGCAGCAGCCGCCTTCGCGAGGAGAGCAGGACTTCCATTCGTCCAGAAACCATAGAATGCGTTCACCGGCCGAAGCAGCGCGGCGAGCTGTGCAGCCGGCACGCCACAGGCGATCAGTTCGTGGGGACGCGTCATGGCCAGCGCAGTCGCGTCGTCCACTGGGGCGGCCAACGTCGGCGTGGCGATCAGAGCTGCAGCGAAGGCGAGACCTGGAATTGGCTCCTTCATGGCGTCGAACCGGGCAGGCCGCCGATCCGTGGAGCCTCACGGCGTACGACCGGCGTGGCCGCACGATGCGCGAGCGCCCAGCGGGCGATCTCGTCCTTGCGCGCGAACCACACGCCGGACTTGCTTCGGGCGTAGACGAGGAAACGGTCGAGTGCGCGCACGCGCGCGGCGTGTCCGGAGATGCGGTCGTGCAGGCTGACCACCATCATCCTGCGGCCGCGCGCGCCTTCCTCGTAGAGCTGATCGAATTCGTCTTGGAGCGCCTGCTCATAGGCGGCCGGATTCCAGCCCGCGAAGGGAAAGGAGACGATATCGTTCATGTGGAAGGTGTAAGGCACCGTGACGAAGTCGCCGCCCGTCAGGGGGACGATGAACGGCTCGTCGCGGCTGGGCTCGTCGATGTGATACAGAAAGCCGAGGCTCTTAAGGATGTCGAGCGTGTGCGGACTGTTGCGCATCCAATAGGCGTTCCACCCGACGGGCGTGTGGCCGGTCGCCTTCACGATGCTCGCGACACCGTCGGCAATGAACCGCCGCTCGGCGTCAGGGTCGAGGGCGTAGCTGTTTTCCCAGGTCCGCCCATGTGCGGCCGCTTCGTGACCCCGTCTGACGATCTCGCGCGCCAGATCCGGCGCCTTGTCGACGGCCTGGCCGATCATGAAGGAGGAAAACTTGATGTCGTGTTTGTCGAACAAATCGAGGAGACGCGGAATACCTTCGTCGATACCGTATTGAAAGAAGGCGTTGGTCGGCAGGTCGGGCAAGCCGCCGGCAATTGCATCGGGGATGATACCGCCGGCGCCGGAAATCGGCTGGCCGCCGGCCTCGAACATCAGCGAAAAGCTCACCGCCAGCCGCGCACCACCGGGCCAGAAACTGCTTGGGTCGGACATCGTCATCTCCTTTGCCAGAGCCGGCACCGTTGCTGCGGCCAGTCCGGTGCCGACGGCGGTGCGTCGGCGCGAGCGCCATGCACCTCGAAACCGGTTCACGCCTTGATGAACGCAAGCAGCTCCTCGTTCACCCGATCCTTCAGCGTCGTGCACATGCCGTGCGGCGCGCCCTTGTAGATCACCAGTTTTGCGTCCTTGATGATCTTTGACGACAAAAGCGCCGAGTCCGCATAAGGGACGATTTGATCGTCGTCGCCGTGCAGAACCAGGGTCGGAATATCAAAGCGCTTAAGGTCTTCCGTCAGATCCGTCTCGGAAAACGCCTTGATGCAGAAATAGGAAGCAGGGAAGCCGGCCATCATGCTCTGCAGCCAGAACGACTCGCGCACGCCTTCCGAAATCTTCGCGCCTGGCCGATTGTAGCTGTAGAAGGGCAGGCTGAGCTCCCTCCAGAAGCTGGAGCGATCGGCTTGTACAGCCGAGCGCAACTGGTCGAATGCTTCAATCGGTGTACCGCCGGGATTGGACGCGGACTTGATCATAACGGGAGGGATCGCCCCGATCAGTGCAGCCCTGGCGACGCGCCCCGTGCCGTGACGCCCGATATAGCGGGTCACTTCCCCGCCGCCTGTCGAGTGCCCGACATGAACCGCGTTTTTCAGATCCAGCAGCGCGGTCAGCTCCGCCAGGTCGTCCGCATAGGTATCGAGATCGTTGCCGTTCCACGGCTGGCTCGATCGGCCGTGGCCACGCCGGTCCGCGGCGATGCAGCGATAGCCGCGCTGGGCCAGGAAGAACATCTGGTCTTCGAAGGCGTCGGCAGACAGCGGCCAGCCGTGGCTGAATACGATGGGCTGCCCGGTGCCCCAATCCTTGTAATAGATCTCGGTGCCGTCTTTGGTCTTGAACGTCGCCATGTGCAGTGCCTCCTGTGGAACGGCTGGGTCGCGCGACGGAATTGCCGCGCCCGAAAATCACGACTGAATAAAGTTGAGCAGTTCTTCGTTGACGCGGTCTTTCAGCGTCGTGCACAGACCGTGCGGCGCGCCCTCGTAGACCACAAGCTTCGCGTTCTTGATGATTTTCGACGACAACATGGACGTCGCCGCGATAGGCACGTTCTGATCGTCGCTGCCGTGCAAAACCAGCGTCGGAACGTCGAAGCGCCTGAGGTCTTCCGTGAAATTCGTCTCGGAAAACGCCTTGATGGAGAGATAGGACGCGGGAAAGCCGCACATGATGCTCTGCAGCCAGAACGACTCGCGCACGCCTTCCGATATTTTGGCGCCCGGGCGGTTGTATCCGTAGAAGGGCAGGCTCAGATCCTTCCAGAACTGCGAACGATCGGCCTGGACGCTCGCTCTGATCTGGTCGAACACCTCGATCGGCGCCCCGTTGGGATTTGCGGCGGATTTCAGGAGGATCGGCGGGATGGAGCTGATCAGCACGGCCTTGGCGACGCGCGCCGTGCCGTGGCGGCCGATATAGCGAGCAACTTCGCCGCCGCCCGTCGAGTGTCCCACATGGATTGCATCCTTCAGATCGAGCAGCGCCGTCAGCTCCGCCAGGTCGTCGGCATAGGTGTCGAACTCGTTGCCGTTCCAAGGCTGGCCGGAACGGCCATGGCCCCGCCGATCGGCGGCGATGCAGCGATAGCCCCGCTGTGCCAGGAAGAACATCTGATCTTCGAACGCGTCGGACGTCAGCGGCCACCCGTGACTGAAGACGATGGGCTGACCCGTGCCCCAGTCCTTGTAGTAGATTTCCGTGCCGTCCTTCGTCTTCAGCGTCGTCGCGCGCCCTGAACCGTTCTCCCTGCGGCTTTTCGAGGGACCGCCTGTGTGTTTTTTCCCGGCCGCAGCGACCGATGAGGAAAACGCCGCAGCTGCCGCAAGCGCACCACTTTGAATTAGAACGCCCCGGCGTGAGGCAAGTAACCTGGCGGTCATCTTGTGTGCTCTTTCCAGTCCATTTGTTTCAATCGTCACAGCAAACATGTCGTGCCTTGGACGGGAGGTCTTTCCGGATCGCCTCGGCGCTTCTCCATTTGCACGACGCGACAATCCCGCTCCCACGACGGCGCCGGGAAAGAATGGAGATGCTGAAGTGGCTTCAAATTGGCCCTGAGCTAAGGTCTGGCGGCGCGCGAAACGGCGAAGCTGTCCTCCAGCATCTGGAAGCGCCTAATGTCGCCATTACCGGAAATCGTCAGGATAATTGCGAAGGCCGAATCAATGGTCTTGCCGGTCGCGTTGACCCGTGTAACGAGCTCACCCACAATGACAGCTTTGTCGCTGCTCGTCGAAATGTCTTGAACGTCGAACGTAAGCTGCTCGATCAAAACGCGTGTGTCTCGGACAAATTGAACAACCGCAGCGCGACCTGTATTGCGCCCGATCCAGGGCAGCGCGCCAACGTCGCCGGCGATCTCAAAGTGAACGTCAGGACTGAACAGCAACGCTACCTCGCCCGGATCCGCCTTCTTGCTCAAATGGTCGAGGAATTCCCTGGCGACCTGCCTGTTCCTTTCACCGGACATTGGACGATTTGGCCGCTACAGCGGGCACCGGGACCGACAAATCAGTTCGCGCAGGGCGAACCAGAAGATCGAACGTCGTGATCATGCTCCCCCCATCGGATCGGTCACCTCGCACAAATCGAGATCGTCGAGATGGCGCAGGCGATAGATGAGGTACGATGCTCCCCACGCGAGAAGGAACAAGCCAATAATCGCAAAACCAAGATTGTTGAAGTTTGATTCGAGAATGGCGTCGACCTTCCAAAACGTACCTTCAAGGCCGAGTTGATCACCGATCAGCGCCAACGCCTCCACGCCACCAATCAGCAACGCGACAATCACGGACGCGAGCGTGATGGTCATGTTATAGTATAGCTTGCGGACCGGCTTAACGAATGCCCATTCGTAAGCACCCAGCATCAGTACGCCGTCCGTAGTATCGACGAGCGTCATGCCGGCGGCGAAAAGGACCGGAAAAACCAGGATCGCGAGAATTGAGATGCCTTGGCTCACTTCCGTTGCCGATACGCCGAACATCGCGACTTCGGTCGCAGTATCAAAGCCGAGCCCGAACAAAAACCCGAGCGGGAACATCTGCCAGCTGTCGCCGATGAGCCGAAGCAAAGGTTGCAGAATGCGTGCCATAACCCCTCGCTGGCCAAGAAGGATATCGAGGTCTTCCTGAAGATATGTACCTCCGGTGCGCAAGCGGCGATATGTCCGATAGGTGAACATGAAGGCGACGATGTTCGTGACCGCAACGGCCAATAGGAACGATGCAGAGACTGCGGAGCTTATCGCGCCGCCCGCAGCACCCAGGATCTTAAATCGCTGAAGCGTCGTGGTGGCCGTCGCGACGAGCGCGGCGACGATGGTGACGATGGTCGAATGGCCCAGGGCAAAAAAGAAACCGACAGCGACAGGACGTTTTTTTTCCTGCATTAGCTTGCGCGTGACGTTGTCGATCGCGGCGATATGATCGGCGTCGACTGCGTGCCGCAATCCCAGGGCATAGATCATAAGAGCCACACCCAAAAGGGCAGGCCTGTCCTGAAAAATGGCCGCCGCCCAAAGCCAGCCGCCGAGCGTGAGGAACACGACTGCGCCATAGACCATCAGAAGACGGGCGCGCAGCCCCCGTGCGGCGACGCTTCGTAACCAGTTCATGCCGACAACAGGAACGCCACGATCAGCCCTGCCGACAGGAATTGATTCACCGCTGCGCCCCCCCATCGATAAGGGTGTCAACGAATTTCGCCTCGACCTCCGCCATCTTTCGGGCGATATCTTCTGGCGCGAGAATCCCCTTGCGAAAAAGAATGACAGCGAACGCGACGATCCAACGCTCGTAGTAGGTCAGCTTGAGGATCATTTCAGCGCCGAGCGCTTCGACGCCGCAGCGCTTCTCTTCGGTGTTGATGATTTTGTGAAAATCAAGAACGTCGGCAAGCGCGTGGCAGCGCTTTTCCCAGGGCTCCAGCGGATGGTCGGTCTGATGCACGGGTTCGGCGACAAGGCCGCCGATATCGTTTGGTAGCCGTTTCACCAGGTTTTCCGTGGCTGTCATGGCGATATATCCGTTCCGTCGAAAAGCACGGACACGACGCCGATCATTGAATCGCGCGTGACCAGCGCGGCCAACTCCTCCTCGCTGAAACCTTCCGTGCCCTCTGGACGCGTCGGCAAAACGAGGTAGCGCACGAGGGCTGTCGAGTCACTGACACGAATCTCGACGTCTTCCGGAATCACTGTTCCGAATTCAGCCAAAACGCGGCGCGGCTCGGAGACGGCCCGGGCGCGATAGGGTTTCAGCTTGTACCAGTCCGGTGGAAGGCCCAGCACCGGCCGCGGGTAGCAGGAGCATAGAGTGCAGACGATGAGGTTATGAACTTTTTTCGTGTTTTCCAAGACGATAAGATCGGTGTCGTCGTAGAACGAGATTCCAAATTCCTGCTCACAGGCGGCGCGACCGTCCGCCAGCAGCCGGGATCGGAAATCATCATCAATCCAGGCCCGAGCCACGACCTTCGCGCCAAGCGCCGGCGAACGGGAATCCAGCACCTCGATCTGCCTGCGAATTTCGTTCGGCCCGATAAGTTTTCTTTCGATGAGCAGTTCGCGAATGGCGGTTTCCAGCATGTCGTAGTAACCGGGCCGTTCATCGTTCGAGACTTCTGGGTGGTCAGGGCCATCGACGTGATCATGATTGTGAGACATCGCGATCCGATCCTTCGAGCCAGGTTTCAAAAACCTCGATAAGCAGCACGTCACCACGGGGTCCGTCATATCCAGTCCAGATATCCACCATCTGGACCTCCAGCCTGTAATAGTGGCGCTTTGAGCCGGCGTTGCGGCCATAGCCCTCCTCTTCGTTGTTCACGCCAGCCGGCTCGATCACCGCCTGGACGATCGCGCGCTTGCCGCGCAAATATGTCGGCACTCGGTAGTGCCCGATTGGGGATCGGTCCGCGACGCGAACGAGGTCGCCGCGACGAAATTGCGGGTTTTCTCCCTCTGCCGAGACGACTGCAGCCATCATCCTACTCCATCAGCGGCCACCAGCGACCGCGCGCCAATTTCGCGGGGAGTGTTGATGCGCGATGGCATCTCTGTCTTTCCCGATTGCCGTGCGCATTTTCGAAATGCCCGTCGGCTGGCTTAGCCGGTTGGTGATTCTCGGGCGTCGATTTCATGTTTTGCGGTATGAACAGCCCGCATCCTTTAGCGACGCATGCGCCACGGCTCGCGGGGTTTGGTACGGGCAGCCACCGGCAGCGTGTGTCCTATTCAAATCCGAGAGCTCGAAGATCGGAAGCAATCCTTTGAGCACGGCGATTTGTACTTCCGGTGCAAGCAGTCCCAAGGAATGCATTCGCGGAGAAACCATCGATCGTCCAAAAGGGTGTGTCGTGGCTTAAGCGGCCCTGAATATGCAGAGTGCTGGCAGCCAAACGGAAGGGTTGCTCGATTTCATCCGATGAGAGTGTTCAGCGACTCCCCGGCTGTCATTTCCCGCCACACTGAGCGCGGCACGGGACTTTATCGCTGTCGGGCGGGCGTGCAATGGGGCAAGGGTCCTGAGACCGGAAGCCGTTGTGCTATGCTCCCGCCGTCACCGGCGGGCCAGCGTCACCGCATGCAGATACACGAGCACGCATCGGAGTTGGGACGATGGCGGGTGGCGCAGCGCGATGCGCATCCGCGCCTTCGCGCGTCCGTGAGAGGGTACCTCGCAAGTTCGAGTTTTCTCCCCCAGCCGATTCGCGAACGCCATCTGCCATCGCCCGAGATCTCGCTGTTGCTGAATTTCGGCGCGCCGCATCGCCGCCTTGAAGGGCAGCAAGGCTGGATTTGCCACGACGGCGTCTGGGTTGTCGGCCTCCACGACAGCCATCAGCTTAGCGAAGCGGTCGGCGCGCGCGATTTCATGATCGTGCGACTTACGCCGCTGGGTGCGCACCGGTTTCTGCGCCTGCCCATGCACGTGATCTCAGGCCGCGCGGTCGAACTTCGGGAGCTCGATCCGAAGCTTGCAGGTCTCGTCATGAGCCGGGCGGGCGCGGCGCGAAGCGGGGTGGATCGCTTCGCTTCTATGGAGGCGCTGATCGCCGAGCGCGTCGCTGAGGCAACCGTTTCGAGCGGTCTTGCCTGGGCCTGGCGCAAGCTCGAAGCTGCCGACGGCCGCATCGCGCTGGGACCGCTTGCGTCCGAGATCGGCTGCAGCCACCGCACCATGATCGCGCAGTTTCGCGCCGGCATCGGCGTCACGCCCAAAGCGGCCGGACGGCTGTTCCGCTTCAATCGCGCGATGCGTTCGCTCAACGGATTTCGTCCGAATGGCGGACCCGCGAGCAGGCCGTACATCGAGTTGCGCCTGTGTAAGGACCGGGCCACGCGCGAAGTTCCCTGGGCGGACATAGCGGCCGATTGCGGCTATTTCGACCAGTCCCATTTTATCAGGGAATTCCGCCAATTTGCCGGTACGACACCGACGGAATTCCTGCGCCGGATGTCTGACGTCGGCTGATGCGACGGGCCGTTCGGTCAAATAATTACAATACAATCGCTCCAGTCCACGGTACCGGTGATCCGAAGCCCGGAGCTCAAGTCCATGCAGCCGCCTCCAATCAGCCAGGCCGAGATCGAATTCCGGATCGCAGGCCATCTGGACGAATTGCTGGCGCTGTGGTGGGCCGAACAGGGTGCCTCGAAGCCCCGCGATCTTCAGCTGATCGCCTCGGCGCTTCCCTTTCCCCGCGACGGGGCCTTGCGCGTTCTCGACCTGTGCTGCGGTCCGGGTGACGTCGGGCGCGCAATTCGGCATGAATTCCCCAACGCGCTGATTGATGGCGTGGATCGGGACATGTTTCTCGCAGCGATCTGCACCGGCGTGAACAGGGGCGATCAGGTTCCCGGCACGATCGTGGTCGCCGACCTGACACATGATGGCTGGCAAGGCGGCTTGTCCCGCGACTACGACGTCGTCGCAACCGTCAACGCGCTTCATTGGTTCGACGTTTCGCGCCTCCAACAGTTGGTTTTGGACGTCCACGCCCTGCTGCGTAGCGGTGGGGTGTTTGTGTTCGCGGAACCCGTCGATCCCGAACTGCCGTTCGCGCCCGGCTTCGAGACATGGAAGGCCACGCAGCCGCAACGATACTCGGACGAGAACTGGAAAAGGTTCTGGTCGCGAGCCAGCGAGATTCTCGGCTACGACCCTACGACGCTCTGGGGTCCTCGCCTTGCAGATCGTGTCGATGACCGCATGTCCGTTGGCGGCTGGATCCGTCTGGTGCAGGGCGCGGGTTTCTCGCTTACGGACGTGCTGCTGAGGGACGCGGACCAGGTGATCATTGCCGCGGTGAAGGCGTAGAGCGGTCCCGAAGAAATTGAGATCGCGCTTGCCGCGAACGCGGCACGCTCAGCGCGAGATCAGATCGGACAGCGCGATCCATTTCGCCGACGGCGTGACGTTGACGTCTCGCGCCGCAAACAGCGCCCACTCGCGATTCGGATAGGCAGGGTTGTACGGGTTCGAGACTTCCTTGATCGGATGCCCGTCACCCGAGGCGCCGAGGCAGGCGAGGGGATCGGCGTAATACTTCACCGACATGACGCGCTTAGTGCCGCGTTGCTTCTTCGACCCGCGGAAGAATTCCAGCGCGGTTTCCGTCATCACGCGCTCGGCGATCTTGCGCTGGTCGTCGCCGAACCATGCCAGCGGCACCATCAGGAACAGGAGGCCGGCGCCGTTCTCGGGCAATTGCGGCCGTCCCTTTTCCAGCGCGCGCATGATCGTGCTGGCACCGAGCTCGGCAGATCTGAGCCGCGCTTTCGTCTCGCAGGGCGAGGCCAGCCCGTCGGGATAGGTGACCTCCAGGCAGTAATCCTGCCCCCAGATCCCACGCGGACTGACAAAGCGGAATTGCGCACCGGCCTTGTACAGCAGGCCTGCCACGTGAAGTTCGCTGAGACCGGATGGCTCCTTGGCGGCGCGCATCCGTTCGAGCAGCGCCGTGAATCCCTCGACATCCTGAAGGTTCAACATCGTCTCGGCGAGATAGGCCAGACGCTGCGCCTGCGCGCCCGGCCGGTCTGCGTCGAACGGGGGTGTCAGGAATTCGCGGAACGCCGAGTTGGGATCGATGATCGCGCCCAGTCTCTTGCCGCCAAGGAAGTGCGCGATGATTCGCGATCCCAAAAGGATGGTCGCAAGAGACGGCTTTGCCTCGACCTCGGCGGTGCTCCGGATCGTCTCGCAGACGCGCCGAAGGTCTTCGGCAGTAAGCCGGAGTTCAGGCCGGCCCGGGGAAAGCGTTGCGCTCATCACCAGGTGTCCACGAAGACCCTCCGCTTTTCGCGCTTGCCGGCGGGAATGGATTTCAGCCCGCGCATGATCCAGCGGCGCGTGTCCGCCGGGTCGACGACGTCGTCGATCTCCAGATGCGCCGCCATGTTGATCGCCTTTCCCCGCGCATAGGATTGTGCGACCATCTCCTTAAACATTTGTTCGCGTGCCTCGGGCGTGGGCGCGGCCTCGAGCTCCTTGCGGTAACCCAGGCGAACCGCGCCTTCCAGGCCCATGCCGCCGAACTCGCCCGTCGGCCACGACACGATGAAGAACGGCGCGTGGAAGCTGCCGCCCGCCATCGCCTGTGCGCCGAGGCCATAACCCTTGCGCAGGACCACCGTGAAGACCGGAACGCTCAACGTCGCGCCGACCGTGAACATGCGCGAGACGCGGCGCACCAGCGCGACCTTCTCGGCTTCCGGTCCCACCATGAAACCGGGCGTGTCGCAAAGCGAAAGGACGGGCAGGTCGAACGCGTCGCAGAGCTGCAGGAAGCGCGCGGCCTTGTCGGCGCAGGGCGCATCGATGGCGCCGGCCAGATGCATCGGGTTGTTGGCGATGAGGCCGAAAGGACGGCCTTCGATGCGCACCAGCGCGGTGATCATGCCCGGCGCAAATCCGGCGCGCAGCTCCAGCACCGAACCCGTATCGGCGAGCGTGTCGATTACCTTGCGGCTTTCATAGACGCGCAAGCGGTTCTCCGGGATCAGCAGACGCAGGGCTTTTTGATCGGCCGCGTCCCAGGTCGACAGCGTGCCCTGGAAATACGACAGATATTTCTTGGCCGCCGCGACAGCCTCGATCTCGTCGTTCACTGCGATGTCGACCACGCCGTTGGGCACCTGCACCGACATCGGGCCCACGTCTTCCGGACTGTAGACGCCGAGGCCGCCGCCCTCGATCATCGCCGGCCCGCCCATGCCGATATTCGAATTGGCCGCGGCAATGATCACGTCGCTGCAGCCGAGCAGGGCGGCGTTGCCGGCGAAGCAGCGCCCCGAATCGATGCCGATGCGCGGCACCTGGCCGTTCAGTTTCGCGTAGGCGTGGAAGGTCATCACGTCGAGACCGGCCACTCCGGGCATGTCGGTATCGCCGGGCCGTCCGCCGCCGCCTTCGGCGAAGCAGACGACCGGCATGCGCCACTCCTCGACGACCTTGAGCAGGCGGTCCTTCTTCTCGTGATTGCGCGCGCCCTGCGTGCCGGCGAGCACGGTGTAGTCATACGCCATGACGGCCGCGCGCCCGCGCTCCTCGCCGAACGCCTTGGCGTTGATCGTGCCGATGCCGGTGACGATGCCGTCGCCCGGCGTGTTCCTGATCAGGTCGTCGAGCGCGCGGCGCCGGCGCTGGGCCGCGAAGGCAAGCGCGCCATATTCGATGAAGCTGCCGGGATCGAGAAGATCGTCGATATTCTCGCGCACCGTGCGCTGGTTGGTCTTGCGCCGCCTTGCGACGGCGTCGGGCCGGTTCGCGTCGAGGCCGAAGCCGTGGCGCTCGATCGATTTGGCGAGATCGGCGCGGATGACAGTCGGATCGGTGGCTTTCTCCGCGCTGTGCGTCTCCCGGGCAACTTCTTCGGGTACGATGAAAAGAAGCGCATCGTTTTCGTTCAGCACCAAGCCGGGCACGGCCGCGATCGAGTGCACGCGCCCGGAGACGCTGGCGCCAACCAGATGCTCCATCTTCATCGCCTCGAGCACGCCGACGGAAGCGCCCTTGCGCACGATGTCGCCC
The DNA here is from genome assembly GCA_963802815.1 of uncultured Alphaproteobacteria bacterium. Classification (GTDB taxonomy): domain Bacteria; phylum Pseudomonadota; class Alphaproteobacteria; order Micropepsales; family Micropepsaceae; genus Rhizomicrobium. The sequence goes on along the minus strand of CAWDKN010000064.1, from coordinate 1,652 downwards.
GGCTTCACGTCGATGCTGACGACCTTGCCCAGCATGGGAACGGGCACGGCGACCGTTCCGTCCGGCGCGGCCGCCGCGGTCGATGCGGGCGGCGCGGCTGCTGCGGTTTCCGCACCCGCGGCGGTCTCCGCGACGGAAGGCGTCCATTGCTCTGCCTTCTCGACCAGCGTCTTTACATTATCCTCCACATAACGAGTTGAAGCTTTGCCCGGCACTGCTTCGGGATCGCTGATCAATGCGTCGAGAAAAGCGATGTTCGTCGAGACGCCGGCGATCGTGAACTCTTCGAGCGCGCGTCTGGTGCGCGCCAGCGCCAGCGGATAATCTGGCGCGTGTACGATCAGCTTGGCGAGCAGGGGATCGAAGGCCGGATTGGTCGTGTAGCCTTCATAGCCATAAGTATCGACGCGCACGCCAGGCCCGGAGGGCGGCGCGAAGCGCTTCAGCGTTCCGCCCGCGGGCTTCACGCTTCCGTCCGCCGCCATCTTCTCCATGTTGATGCGCAGCTGGATCGCCGAGCCGCGCGGCGCCGGAATGTCGTCCTGGCGCAGGTGGAGGTCGCGCAGGCTTCGACCGCTGGCGAGCTCGATCTGAATCGCGACGAGATCGATGCCCGTCACTTCCTCCGTCACCGTGTGCTCGACCTGCAGCCGCGGGTTGGCCTCGATGAAGGCGAAGGCCGAGGCATGGCGCGGCGGCTTGGGATCGATCAGGAATTCGAAGGTCGCGAGTTCCCTGAAGGCGGACATCGTCGGCGAGCCACACCGCCGCATCGCAAAGCTGGCGACGCAGGTCAGGATTGAAGTTTGGCGCGGGCGCGATCTCGACCAGCTTCTGGTGCCGGCGCTGAAGCGTACAGTCGCGCTCGTGGATGTGCGATGCCGTCTTGCCGTCGCCAACGACCTGCACCTCGATGTGGCGCGCACGCGGCATGAACGCCTCGACATAGAGTGCGTCATTGCCGAAAGCGGCGCGCGCTTCGGATTGGGCGCGAGCATAAGCTTCGTCGAGCTGGTCGGGCGCGGTCACCACGCGCATGCCGCGGCCGCCGCCGCCGGCGATCGCCTTGACGATGATCGCGGCGCCCTTGCCGCGCCGGGTCATGAAAGCGCGCGCTTCGTCGAGGCTCGTCGGGCCTTCCGTTCCCGGCATGATCGGCACGCCGAAACGCTGCGCCAATGCGCGCGCGCGGGCCTTGTCGCCGAAGACCGCGAGCACTTCGGGACTCGGTCCCACGAAGACGATGCCGGCCTTTGCGCAGGCGCGCGCGAACTCGGCGTTCTCGCTCAGGAACCCGTAGCCCGGATGCAGCGCATCGCATTTTGTTTCCTTGGCCGCCTGGACCACGCGCGCGATGTCGAGGTAGGCGGCGGGTCCCGAGGCGCCCAGCGCATGCGCTTCGTCGACACGCCTGACGTGCAGGGATTGCGCGTCGTCGTCGGAATAGATGGCGACGGTCGCGATGCCGAGATCGCCGGCCGCGCGCGCGATGCGGATCGCGATCTCGCCGCGATTGGCGATCAGGAGTTTCTTGAAGGTCATGAAGGTGCGGGTCCGGAGCTGGAATGGCGATGCCCGGACTTTGACACGGCAAGCCGGTTAGTACACCTGCCGAGACCGGCACCCCTGGCAACCCTCCCCTTGGGAGCCTC
>CAWDKN010000063.1:0-4670 GCA_963802815.1 uncultured Alphaproteobacteria bacterium | reverse complement strand
ACAGGGGCCTCAAGGGGAGGGTCGCGCTTGTCCGTCACACCTTCAACCGCACGCCCCCGAACACCGCGCGGCCCGGTGCGCCGTAGCCCGACACCGGCTCGTAGTGCTTGTCGAGCAGGTTTTCGACGCGGGCGAAGAGCTGCCATTGCTCGGTCAGCTGGTAGGAGCCGAACAGGTTGAACAGCGTGTGATCGGAGAGCGGCACGCTCGCAAACGCATCGTCGAAGCGCGGACCGACATAGCCGACGCTGCCGCCGAGCGTGACGTCCGGATCGGGCGACCAGGTCACGACGGCGTTCGCCTCGACGTGGGGCCGGCGCGCCAGCGGCAGCCCGCTGTCGAGATCCTTCGCCGTCAGGTTGGTGTAGTTCGCGCTGACGCTCAGCGTGTCGAGGACGCGGGCTGCTATCTCGGCCTCGAGCCCAGATCCGCTGGCATGGCCGACGTTCAAGTAATATCCGCCCTGGGCCGCACGATCGGTGCAGGCGACGGAGACGACACCGAAGCAGTCGAAGAAATCGATCAGGTTGTGCGTGCGCCGGTCGAAATAGGTGAGCGAGGCACGCACACGGCCGTGGAGAAGCGGCTGGTCGGCGCCGACCTCCCAGCCCTGCGCGGATTCCGGATTTAGAGTTGCGACCGGGTTGGAGTAGGCGGAGAACTGCTCGTAGAGCGACGGCGCCTTGAAGCCGCTCGCGTCGTTGCCGCGCAGCACGGTGCCCCAGTCGAACACCGTCCACGCCGCGTTCAGCTTGAACGAGGTGTGATCGCCGAATTCCTCGTCATGATCGAAGCGAATGCCGCCGGTCAGCGTGAGCCGGTCGAACAAGGTCGTCTGGCCTTGCGCGTAGTATCCCTGGATCAGGCTGTGCCCATGCGTGGTCGCCGGCGTGAGATCGAAGATGCTGTGGGTCGCGAACGTCGTGAGCTGCGATTCCGCACCGAACGTGATCTCCGTCGCGGCGTTCACTTCGTAGATGCCCTGATATTCGAAGCGGGTCGAGCCGCCATTGCCGAAGAAATTCTTCGCCGGGCTGAACGTATAGGGCGGGTCCGGTGCAAAGATTCCGTAGTCGCGCCGCGTGCTGGTCAGCACGATGATCGCCACGCGGTTCTGCAGCTTGCCGTCGAACAGCGACAGGTTCGCCCCGGCATAGCCGGCGAGCAGCGAGTCGTCGCCGAACTCAGGATCGTCCTGGAAGGTGAAGTTGGGCGGCGGAAAGCCGTCGAAGCTCGTGCGCGAACGCGTGTAATAGGCGCGCAGGTCGAGACTCACCATGTCGTTCACCGTCCAGCGCGCGTTTCCGGTCAGGCCGATATTCTTGTAGCCGTCGGCTTCCGTGTTGCCGTTGCGCGCGTCGGCGGCCGAAACGCTGTTGGTAATGAACGCGTTCGCCGCCGCGCCGTATTCGATGTTGTCCGCGCTTCCATTCGCCGCCAGGTTCACGTGCTGTGTGTCGAAGGATCCGCCCTCCGCCGTTCCCGTCAGGGCAAAGGGGCTGTCGCCGCCGCGCCTAGTGAGAATGTTCACGACGCCACCGATGGCATCGCTGCCGTAAAGAGTGGATTGCGGCCCGCGCAGCACTTCGATGCGGTCGATGTTGTTGACGAGCACGTCGGCAAGGATCGTACCTTCGTCGGTCGCGCTCGGATCCTCGATGCGCACGCCGTCGATCAAGACAAGAGTTTGACCGGTTTCGGCGCCGCGGATGCTGTCCGTCGTCACCTGCCCGAAGCCGCCATTTTGCACGATCGTCGTGCCCGGCGTCTCGCCCAGGGCATCGCTCACGCTCGTGATCTGCTGCGTTTGCAGGTCCGTGGCGGTGATGACGCTGATCGACGCGCCCGTCTTGTCGATGGGCTGCGGCGTGCGTGTGGCCGTCACCACGACGGTCTCCGACGATGTGTCGTCCTGGGCTGCCGCGGGTGCGGCGAGCGCGATCAGGGCTGTGGAAACAAGAAGAAGCTTGCGCATGGAAGTCTCCCGGTTCGGATTCCAGGAGCCGGCGCAGGCGATGCGATAATGGTGGACATGAAAACCCCGCGACGACTCCTCTTGTCGTCACGCGGTTTCTCCCGCGAGCTCCCGGCGCACCCCGACCGGAAACAGGACGACGGCACGAGGCAGGTCTCCTGGCTCCCGGGTCCCTGCTTCGCCTGCGCCTTCCCAAGGCTCTCGCCTCAGTGGCAATCGCAAGCGTCGCTCGCCGGTCACAGTTGCGGGGGCAGCCGCGGCATCTACCCGCGTTCCCTAGACCTCGCACCTGACGCGGAAGCTAGCGGCGGTGAGGGACGGCGTCAAACGCAGAGAGGGTGCGCTTGAACGTCCGCGCAATTTGGTGCGGAAATGCGCGTCGTCGTCAGGCGTCGCAAATCAGGAGGGGGTATGTTCACATCCGTCAAATCGGACGAGCGCTGGAGCCGCATCGGGCTTCGGACTTTGATTATTTCGATAATCGCGTCGGTGATGCTTGCGGTCGCGGATGGAATTTTGAAGGGGCCACTCGATCTGTCGTACGGCCTCTCAACGGCCGACGACCACGCCAAGCTGGTCATGATGGGCACATGGGTTGTGGACTTCAGGTATCTCGCGGATCAGGCCGTGTATGCCGCGACGATATTCTTTGTGGGAGCGAAGTTCTTCGAAACGCGATCGATATTTACGATCGGCTTTGATCGGCTTGACGCAATTAAAGTCAGTGTAAAGGGCCCGGACGAAAACAATGTTGTCTGGATTGGCCACCGCTATGGCACGCGAATCGAAGCCGATGCCATTGCGGAAGCGTTTGCCGAACGGCTGAAGGAAAGCGCGGCGTAACGCAGCACAGTTCTATCGTGCACAAAAAATGAATGTCTCCCGGCTGAACGATGCGTCAGCATCGTGAAGGCAAGGGGGGACCCGGGCCTTCGCACACCGCGGTGCTTCAAGTCCCGGGTTCCCTTCCCTCGCACGCGCTGTCGCACGTGCTCGCCGGGAATGACAGGAATTTTTAGACGCAACTGACCGGCGACGCGCCTACACCAATGCCCGCCCGCTCAGCCGCTCCAGCACCCGCACGGGCGCCCGTGCGGGGTCACCCATCACGTCGATGTCGAAGTGGAACGTCTGTTCCAGCGCAAAGGCGCCGCCCTGCGCCGAATGCAGCACCTGGTCGGTATAGACCATCCAGGTCGTGCCCGGCGGGAACGACACCGGGTGGTGCGGGCCGTTTTTCTGATAGTCGGCGTCGAGCTTCATCGTGTCGTGCAGCGCCAGCATGGTCTCGTCGTAGCGGCTGCGCACGCCGCGCGTCACGCCGAGTTGTCCGAACAGCCACGATTTGCCCGGAAGATCGGGCTTCACGCGCGGCAGGAATTTCTTCGCGAAGTCCTCGAACGGTTCGCCCACGACCCAGTTGCGCGAGCGGTCCGGCGCCACGTTGGAGAACACGCGCAGGATGCGGCGGCCGCGCATCGGCCGCGACGGAAACGCGTCGACGTGCAAAAGCCGGTCGTCGTTGGTGGGAGAATAGGAGCGGCCTTTGATCTCGACAGGGCGATAGCTGGTGCGCGCGCGCTCGAAATTGCCATAGCCGAGCAGGTTCTCGATCAACGACGTGGCGCCGGCGGCGAAGCGGCCGATCATGCGCGCCAGTCGCTCGGCCTTTTCGCCTGCGATCGCCGTTCCCTGGATCCTTCCCGTGTCGGGGTCGAGGCTGATGTTCTTCGATTTTCCGTTCGAGACGGACGGATCGAGGAACGCCGTCTCGCCGGCGGCGAGCAGGAATGGGAGGTGCGGAAAGTAGAGAACCTTTCCGCTCTCGAGCGCGCTTCGCGCCGCAGCGCGCAGATAGTCGCCGAACGGTCCGCGCCAGTCCGTGATGCTTAGCTCTTCGACGACGGTCTCGTTCACGTTCTGCTGTCCGTCATCGCGGAGTAGACGAGCGTGCGCAGGTCGCGGCGCAGTGTCAGCCTGGCATCGGTGCCCATCACCTGCGTCATGAACACGACGGCAAGGTCTTCCTTGCGATCGATCCAGAACGCGGTCGAGGCGGCCCCGCCCCAGAAGAACTCGCCGGGCGTGCCCTGCACGCGGGTCTTCGCCGGATCCATCGTCACGCCGCAGCCGATCGAGAAGCCGACGCCGCCGTAGCCGGCTTCGGTGAACAGGCCTTCGCCCGCCGCCATCTCGGTCAGCAGCTTGTTGTCGGGCAGCAGATTGAGCCCGAACAGCGCCACCGTCTTGGGCGAGAGGATCTGCACGCCGTCCAGCGTGCCGCCATTCACCATCATGCGGCAGAAGCGCATGTAGTCGGAGAGCGTGGAGACGAGACCGCCGCCGCCGGATTCGAGCTTGGGCGGCTCGGCATAGGTCGACTTGCCGGCGTCGTCCTGGATCTTCAAGCCGCCGCCCGGGTTTCTTGTGGCATGTAGCAGGTCGGAGAAGCGATCCATCTTCGCGGCGGCACGCGAGAACCCTGTGTCGACCATCTTCAAGAGGCTCGAACAAGCGTGTGCGCAGGAATTCGCCGAAGGTCTGTCCCGGAGAGCTTCTGGACGAGATAGCCCATCACGTCGATGGCGACCGAGTAATTCCGATATCCTCGCCCGGCGAGAAATCGAGCGGCAGCTTGGAGAGCTGCTCGATGAAGGCGTCGAGTCCGCCCGGCGTCTGGAAGTCGCCGATCTTC
>CAWDKN010000062.1:0-5324 GCA_963802815.1 uncultured Alphaproteobacteria bacterium | reverse complement strand
TGATAGACGGCGGCGGCGCCTGTGGCGCCCAATCCGAGAACGATGACGTCGTATTTCGCGATGGTGCGTCGCCTCAGACCGGAACGGCCTTCCAGAAATAGCGCCGGAAGCCGCGCTTCTCGTCGAAATCCTTGATGCGGAAGGCCATGCGCACCTGTGTTCCCGAATCAACCTGGCCCTGCTCGACATCGGTGATGTCCGCCATGAAGCGGCCGCCCTCGGCGAAGGTGATCATGCCGTAATGGTTCGGCGGATCCATCGCATAGGTGAGGAAGTCCGCCGACCACGACAGGACCGTGCCGGCCCTTTCGGAGAACCCGTAGGGGTCCTGGCTGTCGACCGCTTTGCAATTGGGATTGACGCAGATTTGCGACATGGGGAACTGCGCCGTCCCGCAGACCCGGCACTTGCCGCCCGAGAGCCCGAGAAGCATGTCGTTCTTGCGGTAGAGGACGGTCAGCGCGGTGCGCTTGTCGACTTCGGCGCGCATGCCCTTCTCCAGCTCAATGAGGCCGTTGAACGCGAGATATTTGAGATAGTTCGTCTCTTCCTTGCGGCGCGCGAGCGAGCCCTTCACGCCGTTGCGCACTGGCAGCTCGCCGAGCGCGCGCGTGGTTTCAAAGAGCAGCGCGTCGCAGCCTTGGCCGAACTGGGCGACGAGGATCTTCTCGCCGGGCTTGGCATCTTCGAGGGCTGAGACCAACATCATCAGTGCGTGCGTCGAACCGGTGTCGCCGACAGTTGCCGCGAGATTGTCGCGGACCCTCGCCGGATCGATGCCGGATTGCTTGGCGAGCGTCTGGTCCAGCTTCGCGAACGGACACGGCAAGATGAAATGCGCGATGTCGGCGGCGGCGACGCCCGTCTTCTCAAGCAGCGCCTTGATCGCTGCCGGCACGATCTTGGTGTAGCCCTCGTCGCGGATCCAACGCTCTTCCCAGCCGTAATCGAAGTCCTCGCCGTCGCCGCGAAAATGGTCGACGAAGTCGACGGTGACGGAATGGCTGCCGACGAATTTCGCGATCTCGTTCGACGCGCCGACCGTGACGGCGGCGCCACCGTCGCCATAGGAAAGCTCTTGCGGCGAGGCGACGCGCGCCTTGCGCTTTTCGCCGGCAAGAACGAGGGCCGTCTTCACCCGGCCGGAGGCCGCAGCATCCAGCGCGGCGATGAGCGCCGAAAGGCTGGCGCGCTGCGACGACGTCACGTCCGTCGACGACACCGCATGGGAAAGCTGAAGCGCGGCGGCAGCGATGCCGGAATGCTGGCGGTCGGCAAAGGCGCCCGTCGTCGAGGCGAAATAGATCGCATCCACGAAGGCGCGGTCCTTCACCGGATCGGTCGCCGGCAGGCAGTCGCGGCCGGCTTCGACCGCCATGGTCAGCGCGTCTTCGTCCCAGTTCGCCATGGCGCGCTCGCCTTTGGCGCCGCCCACGAGACCGGGCGCCACCCAGGCATTGGCGGCGGCGACGACTTTCCTCTGGAGCCTGCGCCGCGGGATGTATGCGCCATAGGCGGTGATGCCGGTCATGTTCGTCTCTGTCCTGTCCTGTCCCCCCTGTCTGGCCCGGACAAAAACAGGTTTGGCCGGGACCGGCAACGCGGCGTATCGGTCCTGGGACGGCGCTCTGACAGGTCTACCGAACGACGATACAGGCCAGGCCATCGGCCGTAAGGGCAGCGCAAACCTTGGCGGGGCTGCTGCCTGCCACTGGACCGGCGCGCAGGCGGAAGTAGCGGCCCCTTCCGGGCAGGTCGACGGCGACGATATGGGGCGTGAGGCCGGCCAGGACGGCGCCGGCGCGAGCGCGGGCGTGGTTCCAGCCGTCGGCGGCGGAGGCTTCATCCCGCCAGGCGCCGAGCTGGATCAGCGGCCCGACGGCTGTCCCCTCTTCGATGGCAGGCCTCAGCGCGGCACCGGCGTCCGGACGGTCATAGGTGGCGGGCGTGATGGTGGGGTGCGAGGCCGGGGCGCGAAGCGCGAGCCTTGGCACCGCCGGCACGGCAGCAGCTGGAGGTTTCAGGATAACCAGCGGCGAGGACCCGGGAGGGCTCAACACCGCCAGGCGGTGGCCTGCCAGCACATAGCGCGGATTGGCCCAGAGCGCCCTGGCATAGGCGGCACGCGCGGCTTGGCGGTCGCCCTGGATCTCCGCGATCTGACCGAGCCCGTAATAGGAATATTCGGGGGTCGGATTTCCGGCCGCGAGCGAAGCCAGATAGTCCCGTCTCGCCTCGTCCAGCCGTCCCAGCCTCCGCCACGCATTGGCGCGGTTGTTCAACGCGGCCGGGAAATTCGGGGCGAGGTTTATGGCCGCCGAATAGTCTCCGATGGCGTTGTTCAGGCGGCCCATGCCGTCTAGCGTTACGCCGCGGTCGAATAGCGCACGGGCGAGATCCATCCCGGAAAAAGCGTGAAGCGAGAGCGCCGCCGTGAAATCGACGAGCGCCTCGCTGCGTGCGCCCTGCGCTACTTGCTCCAGGCCTCGCGCCATCAACGCCCGCGCCTGATCACCATTCGAACGGGCGCCAATCACACCAACGCTCTGCGCATGCGCCAGCGACGCCGCAAGCATAAGCCCCAGCGCAACCGCAATCCCTCTGCCGGATAACCGGCCCCAAGCCATCCCCGCGCCTCTGAATCGGGTCGCCAGAGCATGATCCGATTCGATTAATCGATCATGCTCTGGCATCCCTGATTGTCGGGCGATCTGGGCCGAACCTGCTTCCGCTTCGGCGGATCGCGCTCTAGAGGCGATGATACTGCCGGAACCAGGCGACGAAACGCGGAATGCCCTCGGCCAGCGAAATTTTCGGTGCAAAACCGAAGTCGCGCGCAGCGCGCGTGATGTCGGCATAGGTCTCGCGCAGATCGCCCGGCGGTCCCTTCGCATCCTCGATCACGGCCTTGCGCCCCGTCGCCTTCTCGATGAGCCCGACGAGATCCAGCACCCTCTTCGGGATGGCTGTTGCCGAGGTTGTAGACGCGGTGCGGCGTTTCGCCTGGCCAGCCGCGAAAGGCGTTTCGACGATGCGGACAATTCCGTCGACGATGTCATCGATGAAAGTGAAGTCACGCTTCAGCTTGCCGCCGCCGAACACCCGAATGGGGCGGCCGGCCAGGATGGCATCGGTGAACAGCCATGCTGCCATGTCCGGCCGGCCCCAGGGCCGTAGACCGTTAAGAATCGCAAGCCCGTCTGCTTCAGACCGAACAGCTCGACTAGGAATGGGCGAGCAACTCGCCCGCGCGTTTGGTCGCGCCGTAGTATGAGTCGGCTTCGACGGCACACGCATCTTCGGTAAACGGGACTTTGGTCGTTCGCCATAGACGGAACTGACGACGCATAGACCAAATGGGCAAGCCCGCCGTGATGGCGCGCGAATTCGAGCATGCACTGGAAGCCGACAGATTGGATCGCGTATAGGATGCCGGATCCTCCAGCCCATGCCGCACGCCCGCCTGTGCGGCAAGGTGGACGACGACGTCGAAGCGCTCGGACGCACCGCATCCGCCAGAGCCTCCGCATCGGCGATATCCGCTTTCGCGAAACGGAAACGGCCCGGCGCGTCGATCGCGGCGAGCCGCGCCTCCTTCAGGGACGGATCGTAGTAGGCATTGAGCTCATCGATCCCCGACGACCGCGTGTCCGCGGCCGAGCAGTGCGCGCGCCGCATGAAACCCGATGAAGCCCGCGCCCCGTCAGAAGGATGTGCATGTGCTGGTCCTTATTTGATCACTGGGGCCGACGCGAAATGTGGACGTTCGAGGCCGCAGTATGCCATGAAGACGAGGCCTCCACAGAGAAGAGTGTCCCGCATGGCCGTCCCCAAACCCGTCCGCAAAGCCGTCCTTCCGGTGGCCGGCATTGGCACGCGCTTTCTGCCCGCCACCAAGGTCGTCCCCAAGGAAATGTTGCCGGTGGTCGACAAGCCGGTCATCCAATACGCCGTCGAGGAAGCCAAGGAAGCCGGCATCGAGCAATTCATCTTTGTGACCGGCCGCGGCAAGCACGTCATCGCCGACCATTTCGATCACGCCTACGAGCTCGAATCGCTGCTCAGCGCACGCGAGAAGACCGCCGAGCTCGACAGCCTGCTGGAAGGCCTGCCGATAACCGGGCTCGGTCGCGCTTCACGCGCCAGCAGAAGCCGCTCGGCCTCGGCCATGCGGTGTGGTGCGCGCGCCATTTCGTCGGCGACGAGCCTTTCGCGGTGCTGCTGCCGGACGATCTGCATGGTCGGAAAACCGTCCGGCCTGGCGCAGATGATGCGAGGCCTATCACCGCGTCGGCGGCGGCTGCATCGTGGCGGCCGAGGAAAAGCCCGCGCGAAGAGACCAAGCGCTACGGTGTCGTCGCCCCCGGCACGAACGAGCGGCAATGCCACCGAGGTCAAGGCGCTCGTCGAAAAACCCGATCCCGCCAAGGCGCCGTCGACGCTGTGCATCATCGGCCGCTACATCCTGCAGCCGGAAATCTTCGCCGAGCTCGACAAGCAGGAAAAGGGCGCGGGCGGCGAAATCCAGCTCACCGATTCCATGGCGCGGCTGATCGGGCGCATGCCTTTCCATGCCGTGCGAGACGACCTGCGCGCGCTATGACTGCGGCGACAAGGTCGGCTTCCTGCAGCCAATATCGCGGTCGGACTGTCGCGGCCGGATATCGCGCCGGCCCTACGGGAGATCCTCGATACCTGGAAACCTCACGCAAAGCTGCGAAGGTTCCTGCGCGGCGGCGGCCGCAACGTGAAAACGCTCCTGCGCGAGCCTACGCGCCGCCTCGCCCATTTTTGCCCGCAAGGCCGCGGTTCTGCAGCCAGGTGTTGGCGGCGAGGATGTGGATGGCTCTTTCGGCGTCGGGGTTTGGGGCTGGAGTTGGCGCGGAACTCTGCGAGGCGTTCGGCGATTTCCTGCGGGATTCGTCGGGCGCGAGGGAGGGGTAGCGGGAATAGAGATTGTGTTTGCAGCCGTTGCGGGAGGAGCGGCGCTTGCCGGCTGCGGTTTTCGGGCCGCGGGATTTGGCGCCGTTCAGGCGGGCGGCGGCTTTTTGGCGTTCGGAGATTATCATCCTGGCTCGCATTGTGCAGCACGGGGTGAGCGGATTTTGGCGTGGTTGGCTGTAAAGTATTGAATTTATGGGGAAAATTTTGTCGGATCGCGTGTGATTGTTTAAGTTCTCATCGGCGGGCGGCGCGGTTGGCCGGGAACGGACTACCGCCCGGGCCGCCCGGTGATGAGAACGTGCAGTGAACTAAACGCGTGAAAAGAGTGCGGGGATGCTATGTGTTTTGCATCGGCGCCTCTATTGTTCTTGGGCTCCGAA
>CAWDKN010000061.1:0-87119 GCA_963802815.1 uncultured Alphaproteobacteria bacterium | reverse complement strand
GATCAGCAACGTCGGGTTCGTGTCGGCCATCGGGTCCGCGTCAGAGGTTGTGGCGGCGCAGGCCGGCGCAACCGGCTTACGCACCCCTCTGTCATTGGGACCTGAGAGATTTCCCCCGAACAGCGCGCTTGGCGGCCGGGGTTACCCCTTCGGTGGGACCCGCCATCCGAATCGGGATGTGCGGCTCCGCTTTCCAGAAGTTCATCTTCCGCGCGGTCCTTTTGCCTGAGAGTTTCCGGGGCGGTTGCTCCTTCGGCGTCCGCCATCGCCTTTTCGGCTTAGGCGAGATCTCTCCCGCGAGGGATCGAATGTCGGGCCGTCCCAGCGCGCCTCCCGGCGGGCTCGGACGTTGCAGCGCATCATAAGGTTGGGGTTTAACGAGTCAACGCAAGGCCCGGGAACATAACGCGTTTGCTCACATGCTTTGACGCGAGGCTCTGCCCTCTCCCGGCGGGGATTGGGGGCGGGTCGACGCCTGCCTACATCCTCGCCGGCACTTCGATACCCAGCAGAGCCAGCACTTTCGTCGCCACCGCCAGCGTGAACGCGCATAAGCCGAGTCGCGCTGCCCTCAGCTCGACGTCCGATTCGGAGAGGATGTGGTGCTCCGAGTAGAAGCGGCTGAACTGCTGCGCCAGGGTAAAAGCATAGTCGCATAGGATGTTCGGCGCGCGCTTCTCCTCCGCGCTGGAAAGCGCATCGCCGAGCGCCAGCAGCTGCAGGATCAACGCGCGCTCTTCGGGCGAGCGCACCTCAGGCGCCGCAAGCGCGATGCCGTCGGCCTCCGCCTTGCGCAGAATCGACTGGATGCGCACCGTCGCATATTGGAGATATGGGCCCGTCTTGCCCTCGAAGCGCGAGAAGCGGTCGAGATCGAAGATGTAATCCGTCGTGCGGTGGTTGGAAAGATCGGCGAATTTGATCGCGGCGATGCCGACCGCGCGCGCAATGGCCGCGCGCTCCTCCGCCGCGTAATCCTCGGCCAGGCCCTGCTCGGCCAGCCGCTTCTCCGCCTCCTCCGTCGCCATGGCGATGAGGTCGTAGAGCTTCATCACGCCACCGGCGCGCGTCTTGAATGGCTTTCCGTCGGTCCCGTTCATGGTGCCGTAGCCGACATGCTCGAGCACGGCATGCCCGTTCAGCCCGGCAAGCTCGGCTGCGCGGAACACCTGCTCGAAATGGCCGTGCTGGCGGTGGTCGACGACATAGAGGACGAGATCGGGATTCTGGCCCTGCACGCGGTCAATCACCGTCGCGAGATCCGTCGTGCCGTAGAGCACCGCGCCGTCGGATTTGACCAGGATCAGCGGCGGCATCTCCTTCTTGTCGGAGTTGCGCGCAACAGGAACGACCAGCGCACCCTCGCTCTTCACCGCAAGGCCGCGCGCTTTCAGGTCCTCGATCATCGGCGGGATCAGCGCGTCGACCGAGGCTTCGCCTTTCCACAAGTCGAATTTCACGCCGAGGCTGGCGAATTCGCGTGACAGGCCCACTTCCGAAACCTTCACGAAATGCCGCCACAGCGCGCGGTAGCCGGGCCTGCCGGCCTGCAGCTCGGCCGTCGCCTTGCGCGCTTCTTCGAGCCGCGCCGGATCGGCTTTGCAGGCTGCGACCGCCGCCGGATAGATCTCCTCGAGATCGTCCATCGTGACCGGTGATTGCTCCGGGTACGGACCTTTGAATTCCGGCTCGAAATAGACGGGCGCGACGCCGCGGTGCCCGATCTCCGCGATCAGCTGGCCCATCTGCAGGCCCCAGTCGCCAAGATGCACGTCGCTCGTGACCGTCCAGCCATTGGCGCGGAACAGACGCTGCAGGCAGTCGCCAAGGATGGACGATCGCAGATGGCCGACATGCATGGGCTTGGCGACGTTCGGGCCGCCGAAATCGATGACGACCGACTTGCCCACGCCCGTCTTCGCCGCGCCGAGGCGCGAATCCTTCGCTGCCGTGCGGGCACGCTCGGCCAATACCGCATCCGTCACGTCGAGGTTGATGAAGCCGGGGCCGGCGATTTCGACCTTGGCGAAGCGGATATCGGCCTTCAGCCGTGCCGCGACTTTGTCCGCGATGGCGCGAGGATTGGCTTTGGCCTGCTTAGCCGCCGCCAGCGCGCCGTTGCACTGGAACTGCGCGAGGTCGGGCCGGTCGGAGACCTGAACCTGGCCGAAGGATTCAGAAAGCCCTTCGGCCGCGAACGCTGCTCCTGCGACCGCGCTCAGCTCGGTCGACAGCGATCTCATTGACCGTAGTGCCCTGACTTGTTGTTGTAGTCGAGCTGGTCGTGGGTGAGCTGCATGCCGACCAGGATCTCGTAGTCGTAAGGCTTCTTGCCGTTCATCAGCGTGACGAAGGTCGATGCGACCGTATCGGTGAAGGTCGTCGACGCGGCGCCGGCTGGAAAGGTGAAGGTCACCCAGAAGTCATGCTTGGTGAGGATACGGCCTTCCTGCGCCACCGCGACGTAGTAAGGCACCTTGTAGGAGGTTTCCTCGGTGTTTGGCGGACGCGTCGCCTTGAAGCTGATGTCGAGCGAGGAATCCGTCGTCCCGTTGTCGGAGTCGAAGTCGCAGTCCGTCTTCACGCTGTCGACGCCGGCGGTATAGAGGACGCCAGCGGGATCGTTCTGCATTCCAGGCCTGAATGCCGTGAGCGACGAGGTCGGCACCAGGATGCCGGCCGTCGGGCACATCTTGACCTTGTTCGACGAGGAACAGCCGGCAAGGAACGCGACGGCGGCAACCGCGGCCAGCGCGGCATGAAGAGAGCGTTTGGACATGGGGATCAGAGCGCCTTGTGCGAGCCGTCGCAGAGCGGGCTGCCTTTCGTCTGTTTGCAGCCGCAGAAATAGACGGTCTTCGAATCGTCCGCCTTGTATTCCACCGGCGAGAATTCCGAGCCCTTGTGGCTGCCGTCGCAGAAGGGCTGACGCTTGGACTGGCCACAGGCGCACCACCAATAGGACTTGCCCGCTTCGACCGTAGCGGGGTACGGCGCCTTCTGTGCAATCGCGGCAGAAGCCATGTTTGTTCGCCCTTCGCTTGACTTTTTTGCTGCCCTTGCGCCCCACTCGAACGGGGCGCCGAAGCGGCGCAGACCATATCCAAGCGGGCCGTTCATGGGAAGCATTGCGCAGCAGGACCGGCTCGTACCATCTCCGGCACGCCCGTCGCGGCGCGGCTCTCCGCCGCACGCCTGCCGACGTTGAGTTCGCCATGGCGGTCTACACCGACGTTTCGTTCGAGGAACTGGAGGCCCTCCTGGTCGCCTATGACGTCGGCCGGCCGCAGAGCTTTAAGGGCATCGCCGAGGGCGTCGAGAACTCGAACTTCTATCTGCAGACCGATCGCGCAGCGTACTTCCTGACGCTTTACGAAAAACGCGTGCGTGAGACGGACCTGCCGTTCTTCCTGGGCTTGCTCGAGCATCTTTCAAGCAAGGGCATCGCCTGCCCGCTTCCGGTCCGCACCCGCGACGGCGCACTGTGGACGACGCTCAATCGCCGACCGGCCGCGCTAGTCACCTTCCTCAACGGCCTGTCGTTGCGAAGGCCCGAAGTCGCCCATTGCGACGCGGCCGGACACGCGCTCGCACAACTCCATTTGGCCGGCGCGGATTTTCCGATCACGCGCGCGAATGCTTTGAGCATCGCCGGCTGGCGCGATCTCGCCGCCGCCGTGTCGGCGGGCGCGGACGGCGTTCAGGGCGGCCTGCGATCGCTGATCGAGAATGCGTTTTCCGATCTCGAGACGTGCTGGCCGCAAGGCTTGCCCGCCGGCGTCATTCACGCCGATCTTTTTCCAGACAATGTCCTCTTCATGGATGGAAAGGTGTCAGGCCTGATCGACTTCTATTTCGCCTGCAACGACGCCTTCGCCTACGACCTCGCCGTGATGCTGAACGCCTGGTGCTTCGAGACCGACGGCGCCTACAACATCACCAAGGGCCGCGCGCTCATCGCGGCGTATCGCAGGCATCGCGAGCTTTCGCCCGCAGAATCCGAGGCGCTTCCCGTTCTCGCGCGTGGCGCCGCACTCCGTTTCCTTCTCACCCGCCTCTACGATCTCATCAACCACGATCCCATGGCCCTTGTGCGCCCAAAGGATCCGCGCGAATACGCAAAGAAGCTGCGCTTCCACAATCGCGTGACCCGCGCCTCGGAATACGGATTGTGACCAAACCAGCAGCGACAAACCCTCGCGTCGACATCTACACCGACGGCGCCTGTTCCGGGAACCCGGGACCTGGAGGCTGGGGCGCGATCCTGCGCTCAGGCGCGCACGAGAAGGAAATCTCAGGCGGCGAAAAAGCGACGACCAACAACCGCATGGAGATGACGGCCGCGATCCAGGCGCTTGCGGCGCTCAAGCAACCTTCGACCGTCGTGCTGCATACGGACTCGCGCTATGTCATGGACGGCGCTACAAAATGGCTGAAGAAGTGGAAGGCCAATGGCTGGAAAACCGCCGCCAAGAAGCCGGTGCTCAACGAAGACCTGTGGCGCGCGCTCGAGACCGAAATCGAGCGTCACACCGTGAGCTGGCGATGGGTCGAAGGTCACTCCGGTCATGCGGAGAACGAGCGGGCGGACGCATTGGCCCGTGGCGCGATCCCGGGGCGGTAGAAATTTCCTCGACGGAGCTCGGTGGATTCTTACCACCGAGGGCGCAGGGATTTCGCAAGGGGTGCCGGACGCCACGACAGACTTGGCGCGACAGCTCAGCTGTCAAAGTTTGCGCGGCGCGCAGAGACGACCTCGCTGTTCAGCGTCCCTCCCCGAGACCCCCGCGACTTTTTTGGCGAAAGGCCGACCTGCCCGACGGACCAAAGATCCGTCGGGCCAAACCTCTTACAACTACAGCTGCTTCAGCACGTGCTCCGCACTCGACACCGCAAACGCGCCCGGTTCCTCGACGTTGAGCTCCTTGACGACGCCGTTGTCGACGACCATCGCGTAACGCTGGCTGCGTTTGCCCATTCCGAAGCGCGAGCCGTCCATCTCCAGGCCGACGGCGCGCGTGAAATCGCCGTTGCCGTCGGCGAGCATCATCACCTTGTCGCCTGCGCCCTGCTGGTCGCCCCAGGCGCCCATCACGAAGGCGTCATTGACGGAAATGCAAGCGACCGCATCGACGCCCTTCTGCTTCAGCGCTTCGGCGTTCTGCACGAAACCGGGCAGGTGCTTGGCCGAACAGGTCGGCGTGAATGCGCCGGGCAGCGCGAAAACCACGACCTTCTTGCCCGCGAACAAATCGTCGGTCTTTACCGGCTTCGGTCCGCCGTCTTTCATCTGCATCAATGTCGCCGAAGGAACTTTGTCACCCACCTTGATCGTCATGTTGTCTCCGTATGGTTCTGCAACTGGAGGCGGTTTTAGAGGGTTTCGGGCCCGAACTGAATCAAAAAAATGCCTCCGGCTGAATCAAAAAAGGCGAAGCAATTGCGCCGGGCGCGCGGCTTCGTGATAATTTGGACCATGGGATCGAACGGCCACAAGCGCGCCGAAGGCGGCGAAGCGTTCCTGGAAGGCAAGCTCCTGATCGCCATGCCGGGCATGCCTGATCCGCGCTTCGAGAAGAGCGTCATCTTCATGTGCGCACACTCCGCACAAGGCGCCATGGGCATCATTGTCAACAAGCCCATCGAGAACCTGGCCTTCCGCGACCTGATGCAGACGCTGGATATCCATGTGACTTCAAATCTCCAGGGCGGACCGATCCTTTACGGCGGCCCTGTCCGCACCAAGCGCGGCTATGTTCTCCACAGCACGGAATACGTCTGCGAGGAGGCGACGCTGCCGGTAACGGACGAGGTTTCGCTGACCGCGACCGTCGACGTCCTGCGCGCAATGGCCGAGGGCCGCGGCCCGCATAAATCGCTTTTCGCGCTCGGCTGCGCGGGCTGGGACGCTGGGCAGATAGAAGACGAGATCGCCGGTAATGGCTGGATCCATTGCGACATGGACACGAGTTTCCTCTTCGACGCCGATCCCCAGACGAAGTGGCACAAGGCCCTGTCCAAGCTTGGGATCGACGCATCGCATTTTTCTGGTGCGGCCGGACGCGCGTAGGCGCGCGACGGATATCGTTTTCGACCGGCTTTTCCGAGCCTGATGGCGGGCGCCCGCCGCGACCGCCCCACCGCCGGAATTTTCGGAATCAAGCTCCCCGGTCTTCAGCTGTCACGGGGCGCCGGGCGCGCCAGCGAGCGGGGGCGGCGTTTTCGCCGCGTCGGCGTCGAAATGCAGGGCGATGTAGTTGAGCGCCTCGTTCGCGGGCAGCGGTACGGCGAAATAGAACCCCTGCACATATTCGCAGGAAGAATTCCGCAGCCATGCCGCTTCCGCTTCGCTCTCCACGCCTTCCACCACCACATCGCGGCCCAGATCGTGCGCCAGCGTAACGATGGATGAGAGGATCACGCTGCCTTCGGTATCCTCATGCGTGCCGCCGTGGCGCGCGAGGAAGCTTCTGTCGATCTTGACCGTGTCGAAGGGAAGATCCTTCAGCTGGCTCAGGCTCGACACGCCGGTGCCGAAATCGTCGATGGAAAGGCCTGCGCCCATCGCGCGCAGGCGCCCCAGCGTCTCTGCCGCGTCCTCGCCGATCGCGACCGCGGATTCGGTGATCTCGAGCTTCAGCGTTCCCCGTTTGATCTGCGCCTTCTCCAGCAGCTTGCCCACGAATCCCTCGAAGCCCGGATCGCGCAGCTGGCGGCGCGAGACGTTGACGCTGACGAACAGGGCCGGCGTGAGCGGGAAAAAGCGCTGCCAATGCTCGAGCTCGCGCGTGGCGCGCTCCAGCGCATGCTGGCCGAGCGCGACGATCAGGCCCGTCTCCTCGGAATGGGCGATGAAATCGGACGGCGAGACCAGGCCGCGCGTCGGATGGTGCCAGCGCAGCAGTGCCTCGAAACCGGCCACCACCCCATCGGAAAGCCGCACGATCGGCTGATAGAAGACATCGAGCTGGCGCTCCTCCAGAGCACGGCGCAACTCGGTCTCCAGCGCCACGGCGTCGCCGGGCGCGAGCGCGTCGAGATCCGTCGCATAGACGCGGGCGCAGTTTCCGCCCTGGCGTTTGGCCTGGATGAGGGCGAGCTCGGCGTTCTTCAGAAGATCGAGCGGATCTTCCGCGTCGCGCCCGCAGGCGATGCCGACGCTCGCCGGCGCGAAGATATTGCGACCGTCCTCACGATAGGGCGCGCTGCAGGCCTCGATCAGTTCCGTGCCGACGGCCGCGGGCTCGCCACGGGTCAGGGCAAAGACGATCGCGAACGCGTCTCCGCCGACGCGGAACACCTCCGCCACGTCCTTGAACCTCTTGGTCAGGCGCGCGGCCGTCTGGGAGAGCACGCCGTCTCCGCCGGCGTCGCCGAGGCTCGCATGAATCGACTTGAACCGATCGATGTCGAGCAGGGCGACGGTGATGGTCGCGAAGCTTTCGCCGAGCTGCTCCAGCGCTTCCATCAGCGCGACGCGATTGCCAAGTCCCGTCAGCGGATCGCGCAGCGTGCGGTCCATCACGGCGGCGTCGGTCTCCTTGCGCACCGTCACGTCGGCCATCAGCCCGAGACAGCGTTGCGCAGGCGCCGTGTCGCCCTTCATCGTCGCGCGCAGTTCGAACCAAGGATACCGTCCGCTCTCGCTGCGCACGCGGAACTCGATGCGGAATGAAAGGCCGGGGTGGGCGCGATAATCCGCGAGCGCCTGGCCGTAGACCCCGCGATCCTCGTCGTGCACGCGCGCAAGCCACTTGTCGTGCATGATGCGCGTCTGGGCGCGGCCAAGCCCGATCAGTGAAGCGGCATCGCGTGACAAGGTCAGGATGCCGGAATTGAAGTCCAGGTCGAAAACGCCCTGATGCGAGGCCGCGATGGCTTCCATTGCGGCGGGTGACTGAGGGGACGCATCGAGCATGCGCAAGCGCGCGGTGCCTGCGACCGCGATGCCGGGCAGCGGCAGCACGGTGATCCCCTCGCCTGCCGCAACCGCGAGCGCCAGCAGAACGGCGCCCGCCGCCGCGAAGCCGCCCGCCGCGTCGCCGGCGCTGATGCTGTCGCCGAAGCCGCCGACGGTCGCAAGTGCCGCTGCAAGCGCGACCAGCGCGAACACTGCGGCACTCGGCGCCGCCACGCGGGCAGCCTGCGAGCCCGTCCGGCCGCGCTGCACGAGATAGACGGTGATCCCCGCCGTTCCGAGCACGACCAGCGCGTCGATCAGAACGGTAGCGCCGGGAATGCCCATATAGGCGAGCAGCGAAAGCCCTGCGAGCCCAGCCACGCCCCAGCGGAACGGCCGCGACCATCGCGGCCAGACATCGGAGACCGGGACGATCGCATCGGCGAGCCGCGCGCCGGATGCGAGCGCGAAGCCCGCGAGCATGGCAATGAGTCCGTACGGACCGCCAACAGCACTCGCGAGACTCGCGTCGAACATGCCCGTGCCGGCGAGGCGCGTGAGGAACACGCATAAGAGGGTGATCGCCGCCCAGCGCGGCGCGGCGTGGCCCGTCATGACGGCAAGGCCCGCGATAATCGCGGTAGCCGCGCCAATCAGGCCCGCGACTGCGGCGACGAAGATTGCAAGATTGCGGTTGTGGGACGAAAGCGCGGGCTCGCTCCAGGCGAGCAGAGACGGCGGGTCTTGCGCATTGGCGACACACACCGCGAGCGAAGCCGTCGTCGCCGGCGGAATCGTCACGCGGAAGGCGCGATGGCCATAGGCGCCGACGCGTTCGACATAGACGCCGGCGTCGGACGCCGCGAGCTGGCCGATGGCGGGACGCGTCGTGGCCGGAAAGACGCGAAGACCGGTGCCGGGCGGCGCGCCGGCCTGCAGCACGCGCGTTGCCGGCCGCACGGTCTCGTTCGATGCGGTCATCATATACCAGTGCTTGCAGCCCGGCTCCGCATCGCTCGGCCCGTGATAGGGCAAGAGCGCGTTCCTGATATCCATGACAGCATCAGGCGCGCCGAAATCCACGTGCATTTCGCGCGCCTCGACCTGCGCCGCGACGACGGGGGGAGCAGCGTGTCCTGCGATGATGGTCACGGCAAAACATGCCGCCGCGAACAGTCTTTTCATGGCCGGCGGCTTTCCAGGAGAAGCGTCGGTCGAGGGCGCGCTACAGCCCGATCCGCCAAATTCAAACCGGGGATCGCGCGGCCATCGAAGATTGTAGAGCATGATCCGATTCGATCAAATCGGATCATGCCCTAGGCTACCCGCGTGTCGTCTTCGAGCAAAGCGAAGAGGAGATGGTCCCGCCATTCGCCGTTGATCTGCAGATAGCGGCGCGCCAGGCCCTCCTGCCGAAATCCCGCCTTCATCAGGAGATTCTTGGATGGTTCGTTGGACGGAAGGCACGCAGCCTCGATCCGGTGAAGGCCGAGCGTCGAGAAGATGAAAGGGATCAGCGCCGCCACTGCGTCATGCATATAGCCCTGTCGCGCGAAATCGCTCTCCGATCCAGTAGCCGAGCGCGCAGCATTGCGTAACGCCCCGGCGGATGTTCGACAGCGTGCAGCCGCCCATGAGCGCATCGTCCTCGGCGCGGAAGACAAAAAAGGCGTAGGCGGAGTCGAGGCGCGTCTCCTTTTGATAGCGTTTGATGCGGCGGCGGAAGGCGCCTTTGGTCAGCTCGTCGCTCGCCCAGACAGGTTCCCACGGCGCCAGGAACGCGCGGCTCTCGCCTCTGAGGCGCGCCCACATCGGGTAGTCACCGATCCGCGGATAGCGCAGATACACGCCTTCGCCCCGGATGATCGGCTGCTGGCCGCCGGGAAAGGTCAGACCGCGCATGAAGGCCATGGGACCGGGGCGGGTGGACATGTTCTTTTAACTCGAGGGGCTTATGAGTCGTGCTTCGCCCTGAAACTCGCAGGGACGTGCCGAACTTGTCCACGTCCCACAGCGATCATTCCACGGTCATTCCGCCGCGCGCAGGGCCGGCTGCTCGCCGAAGCGACTTGCGAAGAAGTCGTAGCTCTCGAGCCGGCTGACGGGACCAAGAGCGGCGATCGTTGGCCGTGCGCCGTTCATCATGCGGCCGGCGAAGCGACGGACCTCGTTCGCGTCGATGGCGTCGAGCTTCTCTACCATCTCCTCGACGCTGACGGTGCGGCCGAGCGCGAAAATCTGGCCCGCGATCTGCTCGGCGCGCGAACCGGGTCGCTCCAGCCCCATCAGCAGGCTCGATTTGAGTTGCGCCCTGGCGCGAGAGACTTCCACCTCGGTCGCCGTCTCCGCCATCGAGGCCATCTCGCCTGCGACCACGGCACCGAGCTGGGCCGCTTCGGAGTCGCCGGTGCCCGCGTAGACGCCGATCATGCCGCTGTCCTTCGCTGAATGGGCAAAAGCGTAGATGGAATAACACAGGCCGCGCTTCTCGCGCGCTTCCTGGAACAAGCGCGAGGACATGCCGCCGCCGAGCGCCGTCACATAGACCTGCGCTACGTAGTAGTCGGGATCTAGGTTCGACACGCCGGGGAAAGCAAACGCGATGTGGGCTTGCTCAAGCTCCTCGATCACGCGCTTGTCGCCGCCGACATAGTCGGCCGGCAGCGGCGCCGGCGTGACGCCGGGCTTCAGCCGCGCAAGCTTCTCTTCGGCCATCCGCACGATGGATGCGTGGTCGACGGCACCGGAAGAAACGAGCGTCATGCCGCCGGCGCGATAATTTTCGTCCATGTAGGTCCGCAGGTCTTCGCGCGTGAAGGCGGAAACGGTTTCGTTCTCGCCGAGGATCGGCCAGCCCATCGGCTGATCGGGATAAACGACGGCCTGCAGGTGGTCGAAAATGATGTCGTCGGGCGTATCGCGCGCCTGGCCGATCTCCTGCAATACAACCTGGCGTTCGCGTTCGAGTTCGACCTGCTCGAAGCTCGGCGCGGTGAGAATGTCGGCGAGGATATCGAGTGCGAGCGGAACATCCGTCTTCAGCACGCGCGCGTGAAACGCGGTCTGCTCTCTGCTGGTGTAGGCGTTGAGATATCCGCCGACCGCTTCGATCTCTTCGGCGATGTCGCGTGCGCTGCGCCGCTCGGTGCCTTTGAACGCCATGTGTTCGAGCATGTGAGAGATGCCCATGACGGGCATTGTCTCGTTGCGCGTGCCCGTGTTGACCCAGATCCCGAGCGCGGCGCTCTCGAGTTGGGGCATTGGGTCGGTTATGATGGTTAAACCGTTGATAAGACGGGAAATTTCAAGTTTCATGGTGCGCTAGCCTAGCCTCGATATAGGCGCGCACCAAGGGCAATTTGTTGTCTAAAACATCCACTTTTTCTGTGCGGTCATAGAGCCGCGCAAGCTGGGCCGGAACTGCAGGTTTCTGTCCCGTTGCCCTGGCTACGGCATCAGGAAATTTCGCCGGGTGGGCGGTCGATAAAACCACCACCGGAGCCCCCTTCCGGGGACCATATTTATGGGCCGCAGCGACCCCCACCGCTGTATGCGGATCGATCAGACGGCCGCTTTGTTTGTACACGGACTCTATGGCCTTCAGGGTCTCGGAATCGTCGGCCCGAAATGCCGCATAGAGGCCCTGCAGGGCACGCAATACGGGGTCCGGCAATTTCAACTTTTGGTTGATCTCGAAATCCATCATTGCGAGCTTGACCCATGCCGCATCCCGGCCGGAGGCCTCGAACAATGCGCGTTCGAAATTGCTTGCGATCTGGATATCCATCGAGGGGCTGAGGCTCGAGTGCACCCTGCCCGATGCGTAGACGCCGGTTTGGAGCGCGCGCGCCAGGATGTCGTTTGCATTGGTCGCGACGACGAGCCTTTCGACCTTGAGACCCATGCGCGTGGCCGCTTCGCCGGCGAATACGTCGCCGAAATTTCCGGTCGGGACAACAAAGATTGGTGCGGCGCCGAGCTTCGCGGCCGTCGTGAAGTAATAGACGCTCTGCGCCGCGATGCGCGCGAAGTTGATGGAGTTGACGGCGGTGAGATTCGTTCGGCGGGCGAAGTCCGCATTCGCAAACAGCGCCTTGACGATCGCCTGGGCGTCGTCGAACGTGCCTTCGAGCGCGACGGTGTGGACGTTCGTGTGACCCGTCGCCGTCATCTGCCGGCGCTGCACCTCGCTGATGCGTCCGTTGGGGTAAAGGACGAAGACATCGATGTTGGGCAGGCTCCCCAGCGCCGCGATCGCAGCCGACCCCGTGTCGCCGGAGGTCGCCACCACCACCGTCGCGCGGCCGCCACGCTTTTCAAGGGCGCGGGCGAACAGCCGCCCCAATACGCGCAAGGCGATGTCTTTGAATGCAAGCGTCGGCCCGTGAAAAAGCTCAAGCAGGAAGAATCCAGGTTCGAACTCGACAAGCGGCGCGACGTCGGGCGCCTCGAACGCCGCATAGGCTGCGTCGATATCCGCTTTCAATTCGGCCGCCGAGAACGAGTCACCAGCAAAGCGCGCGATGATGTCCCGCGCAGCCTCCGCATAGGGTTTGTGCGCGAAGCTCGAAATCTCGGCCGGCGAAAGCTGCGGCCAGTTCGCGGGCAGGAAGAGGCCGCCGTCCGGCGCGAGACCGGCGAGCAGGATGTCAGAGAAGGATTGGCGGGGGGCGGCACCCCGCGTGCTGATGTACTGCACGTTTATCGAATGTCCGTTTTCGGCGGCCGCAGACCGAGCCGCCCGCGCGAATGATGATAGGCCAAATATACGCCGAAAAGCCCGGCCGCGAGCGCAAACCACGTGACCGCATATTGCAGGTGCTCATTGCGGAAGGTGACCTGCGTCTGCCCGCCCCTGGGCCAGCCGCCCGGATTGGGCGTCGCGTCGGCCTCGATGATCACGGGTTCGGCCAGGCGCAGACCATCGGCCCTCGCAATGCCGTCGAGATCGCGCGAATACCAGACGTGATGCGCCGCATCGGGCGGCGGCGTAAAGAAGCCAGGCTTGTCCGGAATGCGCCACACGCCCGTGACCCGCGTATCGCCTGCGATCTCGCCTGCGCGCCGCGAGGCCGGGTCCCGCAATCCGGGGGGCACAAGGCCGCGGTCGATGAGGAACGTGCCCCGTGCTGTCCTGAACGGCGCCACGACGTGGTAGACGGGGTCGCCGTCCTCATCCGTGGTGAAGACGTAAGCCTCCTTTGCATTATCGAAGCGCCCATCGAGCGTCACGCGATGATATTGCGCGCCCTCGGGCCCGATCATCACGGCGCGGCCGAGCGGCATCGGCGCAGCGGCGAGATTGCGATTCACTTCCGCGATCAGACCGAGCTTCCAGTGCAGCCTTTCGATCTGCCATACGCCCAGCCAGACGAGCAGCGCAAACAGCGCCGCGCCAAACAGCGTCAGGGCGGGCAGCGGACGGAAATAGACCGGCATAGGCCGGACCATGCCAAGGGGCCACCCTGATCACGCCATGACAATTCCCCGCACCCGCGCGGCAAAGCTTACGGGCCGGGACAAGTTCCTCCGGGATTTTGGGGGATTGCAGGCGATGCCGGTGCGGCGGTGCAGAATCGCCCGATCAAGCCGTAGGCATTCACCTGGAGCCATTGCGTGATCGCCTGCGCATCGCTCGGAGCCATGCAGGCGTAGCCGACATTGACCGTTCCGTTCAGCCAGGCCCGCCATAGCCAGTATTGCGTGCCGTAGGGCGCGAGGGTGGTGCCTTCCTGGTAGGTCTGGTCGCAGGAAGCGA
The DNA here is from genome assembly GCA_963802815.1 of uncultured Alphaproteobacteria bacterium. Taxonomy (GTDB): domain Bacteria; phylum Pseudomonadota; class Alphaproteobacteria; order Micropepsales; family Micropepsaceae; genus Rhizomicrobium. Next base: position 73,461 of record CAWDKN010000061.1, on the reverse strand, counting down.
GCGGCGAGCCCTGCTGCAGCGGGCAGCAGGTCGTATGCAGATAGGCAGGCCCGTTGGCCGGCGAGACATTGCCCGGCGCGTGGCGCGTCTCATGGATGTAAAGCGCGAAGCGGTTCGAGATGCCCATCCAGGTGTAGTCGGTCGGATATTGGCTGGCGGCAGGCTCCTCGATCGCAATCACAAACTTGCCGCCCAACGTTTCGCAGCAATCGCTGACCGCCTGATCGTCTCGCAGGTCGACGCCGCCGATAAGCGACGTCATCCAGACATAGATGCCCGCGCCTTTCGTCCACGGATACGGACAACCCACTGCGCCGTGATTGTCCATGTAGTAGATCGTTCTCAGCGTCTGGATCGACGAGTACTCGGCCTGTTGCCGCAAGGTGGGCGTCGGTGCGCTCGGCGTCTGGATCGACTTGCAAACCGCATTCACGTCGTTGGCGAGCGTCGCTGCGCTCACCGCCGCGCCGTCGAAATACGTAGGCACAGCCTGCGTGATCTTGCTGTAGGCCGCATCGGCCGTTGGACAGGTCTGCAGGAACGTCGCGATATTGTTTATTCCCTGTGAGCATACGGCGACGCGCGGGCATCTCTCGAACACCAGATCGCGGTTTATCGCGATAGCGCGGCTGTATTGCTTGGCGGCCAATGCCGCTGCGTCTTCCTGATCGAGTCGCAGGCATTCTGCGAGCGTGAAGCTCATCGGGCGCCCGGTGCCGGCACTCGAAGGCGCGGGGATTGCGATGGCGAGCAAGATGAGTGCGAAGGCGGCGCATGAGATCGCGCCAAAGCGCCAGTCCCGCAACGTCTGCATTGGATCCTCCCTGATCGAAGGTCACACGCGGTGCGCAGACGCCGCAGCCAGCACGAAACGTACGCCCGCTACGGCGAATTTGGTAGCGACGGCCCGCGGAAGTTTTCTGTGTCCGTTTGCCTATCGCTTCAGCCACCAGCGGCGGGCCGCGATGACGGCCCAGATTCCCTCGACGAGGCCGAACGGCCACGCACCCTGCACAAATCCATAGGTCGAGCCGAGGAGGCAGGCGCCGGTAAAGGCGAGCACAAACCAGGGGCTGCGGTCTTCGAGCGCATAGGTAACGAGCATCGCCGTAACGGCGAACAGGCCGAACGCGGACAGCACGCTCATGCGAACCCGGCGGCTGCGACCCTAGTCAATCAACCAGACGCCCCTCGCCGGCCTTGTGCTTGTACTGCAGCACGAGCAGCAGGCTCTTCATGAAGCGCAGGAGCGTGAAGCTCAGGATCGCGATGGTGGGAAGCCAGAGCACCGCATGCACCCAATAGGGCGGCTGGAAGGTGAATTCGACGTAGAGCGCAGCTCCCGCGACGATCGCGCCGACGATCAGGATCACGAACACGGCCGGCCCGTCACCGGCATCGAACATCGCGTAATCGAGGCCGCAGGCGCTGCAGCGCGGCGCCACCGCAAGGTAACCGTTGAAGAGCTTGCCCTGACCGCACCGCGGACAACGCGCGCGCAACGCCGCTTCCGCGGCGCTTGGCTCGCCCGTCAAGAGGTGACCGCGCCGGCGCCCCAGACGTAGATGCAGGAAAACAGGAACAGCCACACCACGTCGACGAAGTGCCAGTACCAGGCCGCAGCCTCGAAGCCGAAATGGCGCGAGGGCGTGAATTGGCCCGCGATGGCGCGGAACAGGCAGACCGTCAGGAAGATCGTGCCGACGATCACGTGAAAGCCGTGGAAACCGGTCGCCATGAAGAAGGTCGAGCCGTAGATGGCACCAAGATCGCCAGTACCCGGAACCATTCCCGCGATGGCGAGGCTCATATGGGCAGGATCGGTGAACGCGCGTCATCGCCGCGCCGTTGAAGCCGAAGGTGAACGGCGCATGGCTATACTCATAGGCCTGCACGCAGGTGAACGAGGCGCCGAGGATGACAGTGAGCAGGAGACCCTGCACTGCGCCCTTCTTGTCGCCCGTCTGGATCGCGTGATGCGCCGCGGTAACCGTCGTGCCGGAGATGCAGCAGGATCATCGTGTTCATCAGCGGAAAATGCCAGGGATCCAGCGTGATGATTCCCGCCGGTGGCCACTGGCCGATGGAGACGTCGTGCGGGAACAGGGCCGAGTTGAAGTACGCCCAGAACCAGGCGACGAAGAACATCACTTCGGAGGCGATGAACAGCACCATGCCGAAACGCAGGCCGAGCTTGACGACCGGCTTGTGGTCGCCGCGCACGACGGATTCCTGGATCACGTCGCGCCACCAGCCGACCATCGTGTAGGCGACGAGCACGGCGCCGACCGCGAACACCCAAGGCTGGCCGTTCAGCGGAAGGCCCCAGAAGCCCGTATAGTCCTTGTTCATCCAGAAGATGGCGCCGAGCAGCATCGTGAAGGCACCGATGGAGCCGACGATGGGCCACGGGCTCGGGTCGACGAGATGGTAGTCGTGCTTGACTTCGCTATGCGCCATTTCCGTCAACCCTCATATCTGTGACCGCATCATGGGACGACATGTCCGCCCCATTTCACGATCGACATCACGAAAAACAAAATAACCAGGCCGCCCAGAGCGAGGGCGAGTGCGACATTCCTGTTGCGCCGCTGGCGCCTGGCCTCGTCGTCGTCATCCATCGCCTCACATCCACGCTCCGAACGGAGCGATGTGGGCCAGACGCTCGACGATCAGCGTCGCGAACAGCGCGAACATGTACAGCAGCGAGACGCGGAACAGCCGGTGCGCCGCCGGCTCTCTCGCCGTGTCGCGCTCGAAAAGCACCGCGACGCTCGCGAACACGAACCAGGCGCCGATCAGGCCTGCAGCGGCCAGGTAAAGCGGTCCCGCGAGACCGATCGCTGCCGGAAAGAGACCGAGTGGCACGAGCACGAGCGTGTAAGCCAGGATCTGGCGGCGCGTAGAGGTCTTGCCGCGCACCACCGGCATCATCGGCACGCCTGCGCGCGCATAGTCGTCGGAGCGGTAGAGCGACAGCGCCCAGAAGTGCGGCGGCGTCCACAGGAAGATGATAGCGACGAGAATGAGCGGCGCGAGCGAAAGCGAGCCCGTCACCGCGGCCCAGCCGATCGCCGGCGGCAACGCGCCCGAGAGGCCGCCGATGACGATGTTCTGCGGCGTGCGGCGCTTGAGCCAGAGCGTATAGACGCCGACATAGAACGCGATCGTGAAGGCGAGCAGCGCCGCGGCCAGGAAGTTCACGAAAAGGCCCATCAGGGCGACCGAGCCCAGCGCCAGTGTCCAGCCGAAGCCGAGCGCGTCCTCGCGCGCAATACGCCCCTGCGGGATCGGACGCCGCGCCGTGCGCGACATGACGGCGTCGATGTCGGAATCATAGGCCATGTTGAGCGCGCCGGACGCACCCGCGCCGACGGCGATGCAAAGGAGCGCCGTGAACGCCGTCAGCACATCGACCGAACCGGGCGCGACGACGATCCCCGCCAGCCCCGTGAAAACGACGAGCGACATCACGCGTGGCTTGAGCAACGCGAAGAAGTCGCCGACCGTCGCGGCGCGGGAAAGGACGGGAAGGGTCGCTGCCGTCGCCATCAGGTGATCTTCGGGAGCTCTTCATAGGTGTGGAAAGGCGGCGGAGATGACAGCGTCCATTCGAGCGTCGTCGCGCCCACGCCCCACGGATTGTCGCCCGCGCGGCGCTTGGCGATCAGCGCTTCGGCCATCGTGATCAGGAACACGATCACGCCCGTGCCGGCAATGAAGGCGCCGATCGACGAAACGTAGTTCCAGCCTGCGAAGGCGTCGGGATAGTCCGCAACGCGACGTGGCATGCCCTGCAGGCCCAGGAAGTGCATCGGGAAGAAGGCGAGATTCACGCCCACGAAGGTGATCCAGAAGTGCAGCTTCCCGAGGAACTCGTTGTAGGTGTAGCCCGTGATCTTCGGGAACCAGAAGTACCATCCCGAGAAGATCGCGAACACCGCGCCGAGCGACAGCACGTAGTGGAAGTGCGCTACGACGTAATAGGTGTCCTGCAGCACGACGTCGACGCCGGCGTTGGCAAGAACGACGCCGGTGACGCCGCCGACGGTGAACAGGAACACGAAGCCGATCGCCCACAGCATCGGCGTCTTGAACTCGATGGAGCCGCCCCACATCGTGGCAATCCACGAGAACACCTTGATGCCCGTCGGCACCGCGATGACCATCGTTGCGAACACGAAGTACGCCTTCGTGTCGACCGAGAGACCCACCGTGTACATATGGTGCGCCCAGACGAGGAAGCCGATGAAGCCGATGGCGACCATCGCATAGGCCATGCCGAGATAGCCGAACACCGGCCGCTTCGAGAAGGTCGCGATGACATGGCTGATCATGCCGAAGCCCGGCAGGATCAGGATGTAGACCTCGGGGTGTCCGAAGAACCAGAACAGGTGCTGGAACAGAATCGGATCGCCGCCGCCGGCCGGATTGAAGAAGCTGGTGCCGAAATGGCGGTCAGTCAGCAGCATGGTGATCGCGCCCGCGAGCACCGGAAGCGAGAGCAAAAGCAGGAACGCCGTCACCAGGATCGACCACACGAACAGCGGCATCTTGTGCAGCGTCATGCCCGGCGCGCGCATGTTGAGGATCGTGGTGATGAAGTTGATGGCGCCCAGGATCGAGGACGCACCCGCGATGTGCAGCGAGAAGATCGCAAAGTCCATCGCAGGACCGGGCGAGCCATAGGTGGAGAGTGGCGCGTAGATCGTCCAGCCGCCGCCCACGCCCGTGCCGCCGGAATCGCCTTCGACGAACATCGACAGGACGAGCAGCGAGAAGGAGAATGGCAACAGCCAGAACGAGATGTTGTTCATGCGCGGAAACGCCATGTCCGGCGCGCCGATCATGAGCGGCACCAGCCAGTTCCCGAAGCCGCCGATCATCGCCGGCATGATCATGAAGAAGACCATGATCAGGCCGTGACCGGTGACGAACACGTTGTAGGTATGCGGCTCGGCGAAGATCTGCAGGCCGGGATACATCAGCTCGGCGCGCATCATCATCGACATGAAACCGCCGACAAGGCCCGCGCAGATCGCGAACACGAGGTACATCGTGCCGATGTCCTTGTGGTTCGTCGAATAGACGAAGCGCCGCCAGCCGTGCGGATGGTCGTCGTGGGCGTGGGCTACGTCTGCCATATGCGGATCGTCCCTTGTTATTTCGCTGCGACGCGGGTGGCGTCGTTGTCCTCGGCCGAGGCGAACTTCTTCCTGGCCGCGGCGAGCCAGGCTTCGTAATCGGCTTCGCTCACGACCTTCACCTCGATCGGCATGAAGGCGTGTCGCGCGCCGCAAAGTTCGGAACACTCGCCGTAAAACGTGCCCATTCTCGTGGCCTCGAACCAGGTGTGGTTGAGGCGGCCCGGGAACCGCGTCCATCTTTACGCCCATCTGCGGGCAGCGCCCAGGAATGGATGACATCGGCGCCGGTCGTCTCGATCTCGACCACCTTGTTCACCGGGACCTCGATGATGTTGTCGACGCCGAGAAGCCTCGGCTCACCCTTTGCCTTCGCCGTCGCATCGTTGAGGCCGAGCGAATCGAACTGGAAGTCGCCGTTCTTCGGGAACTCGTAGGTCCAGTACCACTGCTTGCCGATCGCCTTGATGAAGACGTCGGGCTTCGGAATGTCCGCCTCGAAATAAAGGAGACGGAAGGACGGGATCGCGATGGCGACGAGGATGAGGACGGGGATGACCGTCCACAGCACTTCGAGCAGGGTGTTGTGATGGACCTTGCTCGGACTGGGATTGGCCCGCTGGTTGTAGCGAATGATGATCCAGACGAGCAGGAGCAGAACGAAAACGCAGACAGCGGTGATGATGACGAGCAGCTCGTTGTGGAACGAGACGATCTTGCTCCATCACAGGCGACGCCGACGACTGGAAGTCCGTGCCCCAGTTCTGGGGCAGCGCCAGGCGCGCTTCCGGCCCAGACCGTGGCCGCCGCCGCCGCACCCGCACCGACGCCAAATCTCCTGAACGACATGAAGCGACCTCGCAAAGAGGGAGCGAGGCGACAGGGCGCCCCGCTTGCCGCGAGAATCTTGGCGGCGATTTAGAGGCGCTAAGCCCCTGAAGTCATTGCGACCTTATGGCACGGGGTTCCACCGGCCGACGCGAAATCGTGTCGGGCAAGCAATCCATTCGTCATTCGGACGGCCAGCCGATGCGATCTGCCGCGGCACGCCTTATATACTCGCCAGAGCTCCCGGAGACGCTCATGGCCAACGACCTCTTTTTTTCCCGCACCGGAATGGACCGCGACCGCGTCCAGACCATCGTCGAGGATGCACTCAAGGGATCCGACGATGGGGAACTCTTCCTGGAATACCGCCAGAGCGAATCGTTCGCGTTCGATGACGGACGGCTGAAAGCCGCCACTTTCGACACGACGCAGGGCTTCGGCCTACGCGCCGTCGCAGGAGAGGCGACCGGATATGCGCATGCCTCCGACCTGTCCGAGGAGGCGATCAAGCGGGCGGCTGCGACCGTACGCGCGGTCGCGCAGGGCTATGGCGGGATTGCCGCCGAGGCCCCTGCCCGCACCAATGCCAAGCTCTACACCGACATCGACCCGCTGGGCTCGGCGGCATTCGAGAAGAAGGTGAAAGTGCTCGAGGACATGAATGCCTATGCACGCGACAAGGATTCGCGCGTGAAGCAGGTGTCCTGCTCGCTCGCCGGCGAATGGCAGAACATCGAGGTGATCCGCCCGGGCGGCGAGATCTATCGCGACATCCGGCCGTTGGTGCGGATCAACGTCTCCGTCGTCGTCGAGGAGAACGGGCGCCAGGAGATCCGGAAGCTATGGCGGCGGCGGCCGCGGCGACTACGCGATCTATCTCGAGCCCGGCTACTGGCACGCGGCCGTCGACGAGGCGCTGCGCCAGGCGCTGGTCAACCTGAATTCCGTGCCTGCACCCGCCGGCGAGATGACGGTCGTGCTCGGACCGGGCTGGCCCGGCATCCTGCTCCACGAGGCGATCGGTCACGGGCTAGAAGGCGACTTCAACCGCAAGAAGACGAGCGCCTTCGCCGGCCTGCTCGGCCAACGCGTCGCCGCCCCGGGCGTAACCGTCGTCGACGACGGCACGATCGCAGGACCGGCGCGGCTCCCTCACCATCGACGATGAAGGCACGCCCACCTCGCGCACCGTGCTGATCGAGGACGGCATCCTGAAAGGCTACATGCAGGACCGGCAGAACGCGCGGTTGATGGGCGTGCCTGCGACGGGCAACGGGCGGCGCCAGTCTTATGCCTGCCCCGTCATGCCGCGCATGACCAACACCTACATGCTGGGCGGCGACAAAGCGCCCGAGGAAATTCTCGCCAGTCGTGAAGAAGGGTGTCTACGCGACGAATTTCGGCGGCGGACAGGTCGACATCACCAACGGCAAGTTCGTGTTCTCCTGCACCGAGGCCTACCTGATCGAGGACGGCAAGCTCGGCCCCGCGATCAAGGGCGCGACGCTCATCGGCAACGGACCGGATGCGCTCACCCGCGTGAGCATGATCGGCAACGACATGAAGCTCGACACGGGTGTAGGCACCTGCGGGAAAAACGGCCAGAGCGTGCCGGTAGGCGTAGGCCAGCCGACGTTGCGGCTTGACGGTCTCACCATCGGCGGCACCGCGCAGGCCGCGTAGCCTCGGAGCGGCGCATGCTGATCTACAAGATCGCACATGCGGACGAATGGCTCGCGGCGGAACGCGCGGGCGTCTACCACGGTTCGGAGAAGGACCGCGCCGATGGCTTCCTGCACTTCTCGACCGCAGCGCAATTGCGCGAGACGCTGGAGCGGCATTATGCCGATACGAAGGACTTGCTCGTTATCGCGGCTGTCGACAGTGAGGCGCTCGGCGACGCGCTCACATGGGAACCGTCGCGCGGTGGAGAGCTGTTTCCACATTTGTATGGCGCACTTCCGATGGCCACACGCGTCAGGACGTATTCCACGGATTTGCAGTCGCTGACCCAGTCGAATTTCACGGGCCTCCAGACGTTCATCTCCGGCGAGTCGTGAGCCGAGGCATCAAATATTTCATCGATCCCACGAGCATCGTGACTTTACCCGTCCGGCAGCTGGGGCGTCCAATTGCCAATCTCGCACTGGCCCGCGACCGTATCGTCGCCGCGCTCGCTCTGGCGTTCACCCGGATCTGAGTGCGACACTGGCGCGATAAATCACGACGAGTTCATCGCCGCCGTTCTCGCCAACCCCGTCAATCGCACGATACTCGCGCAGCTGTCGTCGCTCGATCTTCCAGATGCGTGGCTGGTATCCGGCGCGCTGTTCCAGACGGTCTGGAACCTGAAAACAGGTCAGCCGCCGGAGCATGGAATCCGCGACTACGACCTCTTTTATTTCGATCCGGACACGACGTACGAAGCCGAGGATCGGGTCATCAAGCGCGCAGCCGCCGCCTTCGCCGATCTCGGTGCGATCGTGGAACTGCGCAACCAGGCGCGCGTGCACCTCTGGTACGAGGGCAAGTTCGGCGTGCCCTACCCGCCTCTTGTCCGCGCGACCGACGGCATTGACCGGTTTCTCATGCACAATGCTCAGGTCGGCGTTCGCCCCTGCGGGACGCTTTATGAGATCTATGCGCCGCGCGGTCTTTCCGACATCGACCAGATGATCGTCCGGCCGAACGAAACGGCAAACTTCCACGCGGAGCGCTACCGGGAGAAAGCCGAGCGATGGAAAGCGCTGTGGCCGCCGCTTTCCATCCTCGAACCTTAGCTCCTAGTATTGCGCACCAATCGTCACAAACACCATCGGCGGCGCTATCGGATAGGCTTGGTAGCCGCCCGACGCGCTCGTCACGACGGCGGTGGAAACACTGCGCGTGTTGCCGATGTTGGTGACGTTCACGCTGGCCTTCAGGCTGTTCAGATCATATTGCGGCAGCTCGAAGCTGTAGCTTGTCTCGAAGCCCATGACGAAGCTGCTCTTCACCGACAGGTCGTTGAGATAGGTGGCATAACGCCTGCCGACGAAATCGCCGTTGAACTGCGCTTCGAACGGGCCGTAGTTCGTGCTGAAGACAAATTTGTTCAGCCAGTCGGGAACCAGCGGCACCTGCTTGCCCGCCGTCGGCACGACCACAAGCGTCGTTCCGTTGGTGCCCGAGGCCGTGTTGTAGTTCTGGTCGTAGGTCGACTTGTTGTAGGAGATCCCGTCGTAGAACTGGAAGTGATCGCCGAAGAAGAAGGTGCCGGCGATGTCGACTCCATTGGTCGTGACGCTGCCAACGTTCACCAGCACCGAGGGGTTGGGATTTATGAAGTTGTAAGCCGCGACGTTGAGCAGGCGGTTGGAAAAGTCGACGTGATAGTAGTTGGCCTGCCCGGAGATCGCCGTGATCCAGCCCAGGTGCACGTCGCGCTGCGTGCGGATGCCGACTTCATATGTCCAGGACGTTTCGGGATGCGCCGTTTTCTTGAAGGTGTCGAACGCCGCCTGGCTGCCCAGGCTCCACGGCGAGGCGCCGTAGAAGTTGCTGCCCGCGCCATAGGGAATGAACTGGCGCAGATTCTTCTGGATGTTGAAGAACAATTGCTCCGTCTTGCTGACGTCCCATGTCGCGCCGACCTCGGGAAGGAACCAGTTGTCCGAGGTGATCGAGCCCGTCGGATAGAGCACCGGCGGATTTGTCGTCGGCAGGTTCTTTTGCTGCACGAGCAGGTTGTTTCCTGCCGTCTGCAGGCTCGACTTGATGCCGGCTTGCAGCAGCAGCTCGGGCAGGACGCGCCACGCATCCTGGAGATGCAGCTGCACGTCGTCCGTTGCCATCGTGTTGTAATATTGGGTGAAGGCGAAGTGACGCGGCACGTCGTAGGGCGTCAGATCGTCGTTGCCGGCGGAGAACGGATACCAGCGCCTTGCCGTCGACGAGTTGTTGTGCTCGTACCAGATGCCGGCCTCGATCTGGTGATCGCCGATCTGCCAGTCGAGCGTCGAACGCTCGCCTTCGCGATTGATCCGGTACTCCGTGGTGCGGACCTCGTAGCCGGTGCCGCCGAACACGGAGACGAGGTTCTGCCCGGGAAAATAGATGGCGAAGAGCCCCGGCAATCCCGCCTGGTTCACCGGCCCCGCGACGATTCCGCGTCCGGTATCGTGGTGGTAGTAGACCTGGTTCGACCAGGTCAGGTCGTCGTCGATGCTCCAGTCATACTGTGCGTAAGTGAGCGCATCCATGCGCTGCGCAGCGCTGAAATAGTTCGAGAAATTGTTGCCAAAGGCGGCGGGGGGCGCGCCGGCCGCGTTCAGATAGGCGAGACCCGCGACCAGGTTCGGATAGAGGAACGGGCGCGTGTAGGGGAAGTACGTCGATGTCGCGGTCTGCTGATTGCCGAAGGCGACGGCGTCCTCGTTGGGCTCGACCTTGTATTGCCAGTCGCCGTACAGGGTGAGGCGGCCATGGGAGCCGTCGTGGACGATCTTCAGGTTGACCTGGTCGCCGCGCTGATGGCCGTCGAAATCCCAGGCGCGCGCGTCCTGATGCAGGTAGGAGACATAGGCCGTCGTCTGGTCGCCCAGATCGCCCGTATTGACGCGCACGAAGGTCCGGGTCGTGTCGTAGCTGCCGAGGGTCTCGCGCGCGTCGACGCCGAAATCCGAAGTCGGATCGATGGAGACGGTTTCGATCGCGCCACCGAGATTGCTGGTCGAGGCGACGCCGAGCGAACCGGCGCCGGATTGCAGAGTCACCTGCCCCACATTCTCGCTGGTCAGCGCGCGCGACGGGCTGAGGCCGTTATAGTTGCCGTATTGCTGGTCGCCGAGCGGCACGCCGTCCATCGTGTAACCGAGCTGCTGCGTCGTGAAGCCGTGAACGATCAGGGCTTCGTTCTGCTCGTTATTGCCCCAGGGATCGGCAGTTTCGTAAAGCACGCCGGGCAGCGTCTCGATCGCCTTCAGGGGGCTTATGCCTGGCAGGAGCTTCTGTGCCTCCACCCCGCTCAACACGACCGAAGAGCGCGTCGTCTTTTCCGAGGTCACGATGACGGTCTCGATGGTCGAGCCTGCAGCGGCCGCGCCCGTCGTCGCCGACGTATCGGTTTGCGCGTAGGCCGAGCCCAGGAGCGAGATGCTTCCGAGTGCAGTCGTGAGAAGGAGCGCACGCTTCGGCGCGCCGTGCCTTGACGGTTTCATGAATCCCCTCGCTCGTTCAGACGCCCCACGCGCCCGTGCTCTCGCCTGTAAGGGGACTTCGATACGGGAAGGCCACGGTTGGATCATGGTTTTATGAAACGCGGCATGATGACGTCGTGGAAGAAATTGCGCGCGGCCCTCACCCGCGTTTCAGCGCCCAAAAAACGGGCAACGTCGCCCTCGCCTGCGCTGGAAAGCGCTCCGGCTGAAGACTACGATGATTGCAGCCAATACGCGGGAACCAACGATGAAATACAATCAGATGGGAAATACCGGCCTGTTCGTGTCGGAGATCTGCCTTGGAACGATGACCTTCGGCGGGACGGGCTTCTTCAAGGCGGTCGGCGAGACCAAGCTGAAGGAAGCGACGGGCATAGTCGCGCGTTCGCTCGAAGCCGGTGTGAACTTCATCGACACGGCGGACGTCTATTCCGTCGGACAATCCGAAGAGATCCTCGGACAGGCGCTGAAGGATATCGGGGTCAAACGCTCCGACGTCGTCATCGCCACGAAGTGCTATGGCCGCATGAGCGGCGCCCCCAACGATATCGGCGCATCGCGCGGACACATCATGGACTCCGTGCAACGAAGCCTCGATCGGCTGCAGACCGATCACATCGACCTCTACCAGATCCATGCGACGGATCCGGTAACGCCGGTCGAGGAGACCATGCGCGCGCTCGACGACCTCGTCTCGCGCGGGCTGGTGCGCTACATCGGCTGCTCGAACTGGCAGGCCTGGAAGATCATGAAGGCGCTGGGTGTGTCCGCTGCACGCGGCTGGGCGCGGTTCGAGACGCTGCAGGCTTATTACTCCATCGCCGGCCGCGACCTCGAACGCGAGATCGTGCCGATGATGGCCGACCAGAAGGTCGGGCTGATGGTGTGGAGCCCGCTCGCCGGCGGATTGCTCTCGGGCAAATTCGGACCTGGCAGCAACGGGCCGGAGGGCGCCCGCCGCGCTTCGTTCGACTTCCCGCCGGTAAACAAGGACCGCGCCTGGGCCTGCATCGATGCGATGCGCGAAATCGGCGAGAAGCATGGCGCCTCGGTGGCGCGCGTGGCGCTGGCCTATGTGCTCGCCAAGCCATTCGTCACCACGGTCATCATCGGCGCCAAGACAATGGAACAGCTCGACGACAATCTCGAAGCCGCTAAGCTCGCCTTGACGGAAGTCGAGATGAAGCGCCTCGACGAGGTGAGCGCCTTGCCGCCGGAATATCCGGGCTGGATGCTCGCGCGCCAGGGCGCCGAGCGGCGGCCGCAACCGAAAACGAAGTAGCGGTCACGAAGCAACAATCATAACGAGGGGAAACGATGGCCTTTGTCCGCGTGCTTCTGTTCATCGTCGGGCTTCTGGCACTGGCGATCGGATTGCTCTGGGTCGGACAGGGAACGGGATACATCCCCTGGCCGAAGCAGAGCTTTATGATCAACGAAATGATCTGGGCCTATCGGGGCCTCGCTCTCGCAGTAGGCGGCTTGATCGCGATCGTGATCTCGCGACGGATCTGACGGACGCCAAAGTCCTCCGACCGATACCGTCGGGGATATAGTTTTCCCTGCAAATTCCCTGCTCTTGCAGGGAAAACCGGCGCCACCGGGCGTGGCCGCCTCAGGGTCCGTTTCTCCCTGATAAACAGGGAGATAACAGGGAGAACTCCGCACCGGACTCGTTCACGATACCCCCCACCCGTTTTCTCGAAAATTCCCTGCCCTTTACCCTGCTCTTCCCTGCTCCACGCCATTTGCCGATCTCAAGCCGCGTCGAATGCGAATGCGCGCGTTGGATCGGCCGGGCGAAAGCGCGGCCGGGGTTGGACTGATTTACTTGTCAAAGAGCAAATGAGTAACCCGCGACTGTAGCAAATGAATTAGAACAAATCAAGAACAAAATGCGCCGGCACGGCCGCTCCTACTTCATCAGTTTTCGCGTGAAGTACGTCATCTCCAGCGCGGTGGTTTGCGCTTTTTCCCTGAGGTTCGCGCCGGAGCCATGGCCGCCTTCGGTCACTTCGTAGAAGAGATAGGGGATGTGGTACTCCGCCAGACGCGCGGCGAATTTGCGCGCGTGCTGGGGGCCGACGCGGTCGTCCTTGGTCGTCGTCCAGATGAACGGCTCGGGATAGGCCGTGCCCTTGCGGATGTTGTTGTAGGGCGAGATCTTGGCGAGGAAGGCGCGCTGCTCTGGCACCGAGATGCTGCCGTACTCGCCGACCCAGGACGAACCCGCCGCGATCTGCTCGAAGCGCAGCATGTCCAGCAGCGGCACCTGGATGTCGACGGCGTGCCAGAGTTCGGGATGCTCGGTGAACTCGACGCCCATCAGCAAGCCGCCATTGGATCCGCCCTGGATGCCGAGCCTTCGCGGGCTGGTGATCTTGCGCGCGAAGAGATCGCGCGCGACCGAGGCGAAATCGTCATAGATGATCTGGCGATGGACATTGAGGCCCGCGTCGTGCCAGGCCGGACCGAACTCGCCGCCGCCACGGATATTGGCGAGCACATAGACGCCGCCTTCCTCCAGCCACAGCTTGCCGATGTTCGCCGAATAACCCGGCGTCATGGAAACCTGGAAACCGCCATAGGCATAGAGGAGCGTCGGGTTCCCGCCGTCGAGTTTCATGTCCTTGGCATGCACGACGAAGTACGGGACCTTCGTGCCGTCGGTGGATGTCGCTTCGAATTGCTCGACCATGTCGCGCGAAGCGTCGAATTTCGGCGGCAGGGTCTTCACCGTCGCGAGCGATCCCGTCTTCACGTCGGCGAGTGCAAGGCTCGACGGATCGAGGAAGCCGCTCACGGTCAGGAAGGCGGCGTCGCTGTGCAGATCGGTGTCGGCGATGCCGATCATGTCGTTGTCGGGCAAACCGAGTTGCGTGTGCGTCCAGGCACCGTCGGCGCCGAGGCGGTAGAGGAACGCCCTGCCCCGCACATTGTCGAGCGTCGTGACGAGGAGCGCGTCGTGTGTCGCCGAGGCACTTTCGAACGTCTCGCGCGATCCGGGCACATAGATCGCGACGGGCTTCAGGTGATCGGGATCCGCCTTCGCCTCGGCGAGGTCGATGGCGACGAGCGTGCCTTGCGCAATATGAAGTCCCGGCACGGGATCCCAATCCTGGTTGAGGCTGACAATCATTTTGTTCGAGACGAAGCTTTCGACGCCGATCTTCTCCGGCACGGCGAGCTTCTTCACGCCGTCCGGCGTGACCAGATAATACTCGGCCTCGAAGGTCGAGAGCGGGCGCTGGATCAGGAGCGCGCGATGGCCGTCGCCGTCATTGAGCGCGATGGGCGTCACGCCGTAGCCACCGTCTTGTGCCGTGCCGCGGAAGATTTCGACGGCAGCGGACAAGGGTTGGCCGCGTGCCACGCGCTTCACCACGAAGGGATAGCCCGACGTCGTGAGCTGGCCGGGTTCCCACTCGCGGCTGACGAGCAGCGTATTTTCGTCTGCCCAGGCGAGGCGCTGCTTGCCGTGCGGCAGGACGAAGCCTGTGTCGACGAACTTCGCCGACGGCACGTCGAACTCGCGCACCGTCACCGCATCCTCGCCGCCATCGGAGAGGCTCACCATGCAGCGCGTCTCGGCCGGCTCCTCGCAATCGACACCCTTGAAGAACCAGTTGGCGTTCTCCGCCTTGGCGAGCGCATCGAGATCGAGCACAGGCTGCCAGGCGGGATTTGGATTCTGGTAATCCGCAAGCGAGGTCCGCCGCCACAATCCGCGCACGTGATCGGCGTCCTGCCAGAAATTGAACACCGCGCCGTCGAGGAAGCTCGGCGCCGGAATGCGGTCCTTGGCCTGGGCGATGGCGAGGGCGGAGTTGTAGAGGCTGGCGTAGTGCGGGTCCTTCTCAAGGACGGCAAGCGTCCGGGCGTTCTGCGCATTCACCCATGCCATGGCGCGGGGAGAGCTCACGTCCTCGAGCCAGAGATACGGGTCGGCTTCCTGTGCCACGGCGGAGAGGCTCGCGAGCGTGGCGGCGAGTGCGAGGGCAAGCTTCAGGCGCATGGAATGGTTCCCGGATGGCGATAGTACCTTACGTATGAGACGCACGGTGTGGGGAAATACCTTGAGCGCTCAGCAAGACGTGAAGTCATTTTTCCTGCCCGTACCACCAAACAAGTGTCAGCCCCGGCCTCGCGTGGCTCGCCGGAGATGACAACTTTGTGTTTGGGGTCGAGTTTGATCAAATGAACACCGGCACGGCTCGCCGCAATTCACCCTTCCTGACATGCTCCGCAATCGCGGCGATGTCGGGGGCGAAGTAGCGGTCTCTCTCATACGTACCGACGCGTTCGCGGATGGCGTGGGCGGCGTCTTCGAGAACCGGCGACGTCGTCAGCGGACGGTGAAATTCCAGGCCCTGCGTCGCCGCGAGCAGCTCGATGGCGACAACCGTCGCCGCATTCTCGGCCATGTCGAGGAGCCGGCGCGCGCCATGCGTTGCCATGGAGACGTGATCCTCCTGGTTCGCCGACGTCGGCACGGTATCGATGGATGCGGGATGGCCGAGCATGCGGTTTTCTGCGACGAGCGCAGCCGCCGTGACTTGCGCGATCATGAAGCCGGAATTGAGACCGGACTCCTTCACCAGGAACGCCGGCAGACCGCTCATCTTCGGATCGACCAGGACGGCGGTGCGGCGCTCGGAGATGTTGCCGATCTCGCAGAGGATGAGCGCAAGCTGGTCGGCGGCGAAGGCGACAGGCTCGGCGTGAAAGTTTCCGCCGGAGAGCACGTCGCCATTGTCGAGCACGAGCGGATTGTCGGTCACGCCATTGGCTTCGATCTCGAGCGTACGCGCGGCGGCCCGCATCACGTCGAGGGCGGCGCCCATCACCTGGGGCTGGCAGCGGAAGGAATACGGGTCCTGAACCTTGTCGTCCGTGCCTGGCGCGCGGTGAGATTCGCGTATGGCGCTGCCTGCCATCAGGTCGCGCAGGTAGCCGGCGACCGCGATCTGTCCTGGCTGGCCGCGCAGCGCGTGGATGCGCGCGTCGAAGGGCGTGTCGGAGCCTTTGAGCGCGTCGGTCGAAAGGGCGCCCGCGACGAGCGCCGCGGCGAAGACCTTCTCGGCCTCGAAGAGACCCGCGAGCGCGAGCGCCGTCGAGACCTGCGTGCCGTTGAGGAGAGCCAGACCTTCCTTCGGCCCAAGCGCGACCGGCTCAAGTCCCGCGCGCGACAGCGCGACGATCGCCGGCAGCGTCTCGCCGCCTATCCTCGCTTCGCCGATGCCGAGGAGCGCGGCCGAGAGATGCGCGAGCGGGGCGAGGTCGCCGGACGCGCCGACTGAGCCCTTCGACGGGATACACGGATAGACCTCGGCTTCGATCAGGCGCTGCAACGCGCGAAGGGTCGAGATGCGAACGCCCGACGCACCGCGCGCAAGCGACGCCGTCTTCAGCACGAGGGCGAGGCGCACGATCTCATCCGACAGCAAAGGCCCGACGCCGCAGGCATGGCTGAGCACGAGATTGCGCTGGAGCGCGTCGAGGTCTTCGCGCGGGATGGACGTGTTGGCAAGAAGGCCGAAGCCCGTGTTCACGCCGTAGACGGTTGCGCCCTGCTGCACGATCCTGGCGATGACGGCTGCCCCGGCATCGACGCGCCTCAGCGTCTCGGCGGAGAGCGTGAGATGCGTGGGGGCTTCGTAGACTTCGCGCAGGTCGGCGAGCGTGAGGGGAGTGTCGAGGGAGAGAGTCATCGGCGCAGTCCTCCCCGCCGCGCGCTGCGCGCGACGCCCCCTCCGGACGAGCGGAGGGGGGAACTCCACGCGCACTCCCCCTCCACTTGGTGGCAAGCGAATTGCGCGCAGTGCAATTTACTTGGGGGAGGACAGCGACGCTCGAAGCTTGCCGCGACCAACATCTATCGCGTCTCCAGCGATGGCAGGTTGAGGTGTTTCTCCCGCGCCGTCTCGATAGCGATCTCGTAGCCGGCGTCGGCGTGGCGCATCACGCCGGTGGCGGGGTCGTTCCACAGCACGCGGGCGAGCCTTCGGCCGCATCGTCGTTCCGTCGGCGACGATGACCACGCCGGCGTGCTGCGAGTAGCCCATGCCGACGCCGCCGCCATGATGGATCGACACCCAGGTCGCGCCGATGCGGTTTCAGCAGGGCGTTGAGCAGCGGCCAGTCGGACACGGCATCCGAGCCATCCTGCATCGCCTCCGTCTCGCGATTGGGACTGGCTACGGAGCCGGAATCCAGATGGTCGCGACCGATCACAATCGGCGCCTTCAGCGCGCCGCTCCTCACCATTTCATTGAACTTCAATCCGGCGCGATGGCGGTCGCCGAGGCCGATCCAGCAGATGCGTGCGGGCAGTCCCTGGAACGCGATGCGCGACTTCGCCATGTCGAGCCAGCGATGCAGGTGCGCGTTCGTCGGGAAACAGCGCCCTCACGGCCGCGTCGGTCTTGTAGATGTCCTCCGGATCACCCGACAGCGCGGCCCAGCGGAACGGGCCGATGCCGCGGCAGAACAGGGGGCGGATGTAAGCGGGCACGAAACCCGGGAAGTCGAAGGCGTTCGCGACGCCCTCGTCCTTCGCGACCTGGCGGATGTTGTTGCCGTAGTCGAAGGTCGGGATGCCCGCGCGGCGAAGGCGAGCATGGCTTTGACATGCTTTGCGATGGAGGCCTTGGCAGCGACCGCAACAGCAGCCGGATCGCTCGCGCGTTTGGATTCCCATTGCGCGATGGTCCAGCCTTCGGGGAGATAGCCGTTCACGACGTCATGGGCGCTGGTCTGGTCGGTCACCGCGTCGGGATGAACGCCGCGCTCCACCAGCTCCGGCAAGATCTCGGCAGCATTGCCCAGCAGGCCGACGGACAGCGGGGTCTTCTCGCGCACAGAGCGGTCGATCAACGCAAGTGCCTCGTCGAGATCTGTCGTCGCCTTGTCGAGATAGCGCGTCTCGATCCGCTTCTCGATGCGCGAGCGCTGGCATTCGACGGCGAGCATGCGAGGCGCCGGCCATCGTGGCGGCGAGCGGCTGCGCGCCGCCCATGCCGCCGAGGCCGGCCGTGAGAATCCATTTGCCGGAGAGATCGCCGCCATAATGCTGTCGGCCCAGCTCGACGAAGGTCTCGTAAGTGCCCTGAACGATGCCCTGGCTGCCGATATAAATCCATGAACCGGCCGTCATCTGGCCGTACATCATCAGGCCCTTCTTATCGAGCGCGTTGAAATGCTCCCAGTCCGCCCATTTGGGCACGAGATTGGAATTGGCGATCAGCACGCGCGGCGCGCCGGCATGCGTCTGAACACGCCGACGGGTTTCCCCGACTGCACCAGCAGCGTCTCGTCGGGCTCCAGCGTCTTCAACGTCGCGACGATGCGGTCATAGGCCTCCCAGTTGCGCGCGGCCTTGCCGATGCCCCCATAAACGACGAGATCCTGCGGCCGCTCGGCCACGTCGGGATCGAGATTGTTCATCAGCATGCGCATCGCGGCTTCCGTCTGCCAGCTTTTGCAGATGATCTCGGGTCCGAGTGGGCTTCTTGATATGTCGGGTATTGGGTATGTCGGTCATGGGCTCGATCCTATACGGAGCGGCCGAGGAGATAGTGCGGCTCTTGAGCAGTTCGGCGCCGAGCCAGTAGCAGAGTATCGGCGGGATCGGAGATATTCCCAGATCGCGAGATCGGCGCGCTTTCCGGTCTCAGTGTTCCGGTCTCGCCCGCTATGCCCAGCGCGCGCGCCGCATACGCGGTCATGCCGGTCAGCGCTTCCTCCGGCGAGAGCCCGAACAGCGTGCAGGCCATGTTGAGCGCGAGCAGCGGGGACAACGCGGGCGATGTGCCGGGATTGCAGTCGGTGGCGACGGCTATGGGCACGCCGGCCGCGCGCAGGGCAGCGACCGGAGGCTTGCGCGTTTCCTTCAGAAAGTAAAAGGCGCAAGGCAGAAGCACGGCGACGGTCCCGGCGCAGCGCATTGCCTCGATGCCGTCCGCGCTCAGATGCTCGAGATGATCGGCGGAGAGCGCTCCGTGTCGCGCGGCGAGCGCTGTGGCGCCACAATCGGACAGCTGCTCCGCATGGATGCGCGTCGCGAGACCAAGCGCACGGGCAGCGTGGAGGATGCGATCGGTCTCGGCGGGCGTGAAGGCGATGGTTTCGCAGAACACGTCGAGCGCGGAGGCCGCCTTCTCGCGCGCGACGGCGGGGATGAGCGTGTCGCAGAGAAGATCGACATAACCCTCACGGTGCCTTCGAACTCCGGCGGGATCGCATGGGCACCGAGAAAGCTGCGCACGACGCAGACATTCGCACGCGGCCCGACGCGTTCGGCGGCGCGCAGCATCTTGAACTCGGTGCCGAGATCGAGGCCGTAGCCGGACTTGATCTCGATGGTCGTGACGCCCTGGCGCGCCATGGCCTGCGCGCGGCGCGCGGCGGAGTCGACAAGCTCGTCTTCGGAAGCCGCACGCGTCGCCTTCACGGTGGAGACGATGCCGCCCCCTGCCCGCGCGATCTCCTCATAGCTTGCCCCATTGGCGCGCATGTCCCACTCATGGGCGCGGTTGCCGGCGAAGACCAGATGGGTGTGGCAGTCGATGAAGTCCGGGTGTGATCCAGGCGCCATGGAGCCGGATCGTCTCGCGCGCCTCCCGCGCTGGCAGGTGTGTCGCGGGGCCGATCCAGGCGATGCGTCCGCCTTCGATGGCCAGAGCGGCGTCGCGGATGCCGCCGAAATCGGGAGCGCCCGGCGCGAGCGTCGCCAGATGGCACTCCGTCAGAACAGTGTCCCACATTCCAAGCACCTCGCTGTGATGGCCCGCCACTGCAGGCCACCCCGTCGACGATATCTTCCGCTTCAACGGCAGTCTGAGACACTCCCTCTCGAAAGTGCCAGTCTCACCTGGGTGGCCCGCAGTCGCGGGCCATGACAATGTAGATTAGCAAACAGCTCGCAGAGTGGCGTTCCGTTGATGCGAAATCGCGATACGTTCGATCCGAATATTTCCGAAAACAGCAGCTGGCTCTCGATTGCCGATCTCGTCGGCGAATTCGTCGAGGCGCCCATCGGCCTGGTCGGCGCGCCGCTGGGGCGTTTCTCCATCACGCCCGGGGGCTGCGACCGGGCGCCTGCAGCCCTTCGCGCGGCACTGAAACGCATGAGCGTCTACGACGTCGAGACGCGCATGGAGCTGCGCGACATCCGCATCTTCGACTGGGGCGATGTGCCGCTCGATATCGGCTCGCTCGATGATGCGCGCGCACCGATCGCCGCGGCCGTCGCGTCCAGATCGACAAGCGCAAGCTCACCATCCTGCTCGGCGGCAACAACGCGGTGACGCGGCCGGGCGTGCAGGGCGTCGATGCGAGCCTCAAGGAGGTCGGCGTCATCACGCTGGACGCCCATTTCGACCTGCGCGACACGGATGCCGGGCTGAACAACGGAAATCCGATCGCGGCCCTGCTCGAAGACGGGTTGCCCGGCCATCACATCAGCCAGATCGGCATCGCGCCCTTCGCAAATACCAAAAAGGCGCATCGCAAAGCGCTGGATGCGGGAATTGCCGTCCGCACGCTCGGCGAATGCGTCGATGCCGGCCTCACCAACGTCGTGCGCGAGGAGTTGGCACGGCTCAGGCGGCAATGCCCTCGCATCTATGTGGATTTCGACATCGATATCATCGACCGCGCTCAGATGCCGGCCGCGCCAGGCGCTCGCGCGGGCGGCATCGCGAACCGCGATTTCTTTGCCGCCGCGCGCATGCTGGCAGCTGACAAGCATGTCTGCTGCGTGGACCTGGCCGAGTTCGATCCGACGATGGACGTGAACGCCACCGGAACGCTTACCGCGGCGCGCTGGTTCGCTGAGATCCTTGCGGGATTTTCGCTACGCGAATGAGCCACCCTATTTTTTTACGGCCTATGGGTTTTCGCGCCGCGACTGAGCCATGTGAAGTTTTGTTAATGCAATGTGGCCCGATACCGTCGTCATTCGCTCGGCCGGCGATAGCCGGTCCGATGGGGCGCCCGGACGGGCGGGCTTTCACTTCCGACCGCGCTCTCGCGAGGATCGGGGGTGCGCGCCGGGCGATGACGACCTTTTGTTCTCTCGAAGAAAAAACCGTCCAACAACGAGATTTGCCGGCGACGACCTACGGCTTGAATTTCTTCGGAATCGCCGCAACTTCGTCCTTTGTGAGCTGCGTCATCGTCTTGACGATGCACGGCTCGGCAATGCCGTTCATGCCCTGACTCACCTTCAGATCCCAGTCGATCGCCGAGCACACCGTGTCGGCGCCCCGCCAATGGGTGATGAGATGGGTATCCGGCCACATCAGCGCCGGACACTTACCGGACAGGTCGAGCCGGTAGTATCGGCCCGTATTCGTGCTGATGTAGATCGTCTTCGGGTCCGGCGCCTTCCACGACCTGAAATCGGTGATGAAGAAGCACTGGTTCTTGGGCGGCGGCGCATCCTGTGCCTGTGCGTTCGTCGCGATGGCAGCGGCTACAACCGCGCCGCCCGCAATGATTTTTCCAATCAAACTCATTCTGACCTCCGGGGGCAAGGGCCGAACTTTAGCACAGCCTACGATGCACGGACGCCTTACATCGTTATCGATGCACGGCTTGCCAATGCCTAACGCACGCACGTGAAAGGCGATCCGGGAGAAAAGGCTGTGCGCGCTCCGCGGCGGACGCGGAGCGCGGCCCACGCCTCAGGCGGCTGCCCGCTTCGACTGGTCGCCGGCGTACACGAACTCCGGTCGTCCAGATCGATCGCCGGAAGCTCTGTGCGCTCGCGCCAGTAGTCCTGCGTGTGCTGCCATTCCGGTTTGTCGCCGCGCTTCGGCAACAGCTCCATGCCCCGCATCAGGTAACCGGGGTTGAAATTCTCCGGATCGATCCACGGCAGGATCGGCATGCTCTTGTCCTCCGGCCGCAGTGCTACGGCGACGCGCTTCGCGCCGCGCGTCTTCATGTGGTTGAGCAGCCGGCAGACGAAGTCGCCGATCAGGTCCACGCGCAGCGTCCAGCTGGCGCGGAAATAGCCGAAGATCCACACCATGTTCGGGACGCCGGTGAACATCATGCCGCGATAGGTCACCGTATCGGAGAAGACGAGCGGCTTGCCGTCGATGGCGAAGGCGATATCGCCCAGCACGTTCAGATTGAATCCCGTTGCCGTGATGACGATATCAGCCTCGATCACCTTGCCCGATTTCAGGCGCACGCCCTTTTCGACGAAACGGTCGATTTCGTCGGTGACGACGGTGGCCTTGCCGGCGCGGATGCCCTGGAACAGGTCGCCTTCGGGCACGAAAGCAAGGCGCTGGCGCCATGGGCGGTATTTCGGCGTAAAATGCGTGTCGATGTCGTAGTCGGGGCCGAGATAGGCGCGCACGCCCGCCAGCAGCTCCTGCTTTACGACGTCGGGCTCCTTGAACGAGCGCTGTGTGAACAAATCCTGCTCGCGCAGGATCTTGCGACGCACGATCTCGTGGATCCACGCCTCTTCGATGTCGAGCTCGCGGAGCGTGTTGGCGAGCTCGTTCTCGTTGCGCGCGGCGACGAAATAAGTTGGCGAACGCTGCAGCAGCGTGACATGGCCGCAATCGGCTGCGATCGCCGGCACCAGCGTCGCCGCCGTCGCACCGGAGCCGATGACGAGGACATTCTTGCCCTTGTAGGCGAGATCCTCAGGCCAGCTTTGCGGATGAACGATCTGTCCCTTGTAGTCCTCCATCCCGGCCCATTCGGGCGTGTAGCCTTCCGAATGGCGATAATAGCCCTGGCACATCCAGAGGAAGTTCGCGGCAATGCGGACGGTCTCACCGCGTATCGCTCCGCACGGCCTCGATCGTCCACTGGTTGCGCTCGCTCGACCACGAGGCGGTCTCGATCTTGTGGCGATAACGGATGTGGCGGCCGAGATCGTTCTCCTCGATCACCTCGCCCATATAGGTGCGAATCTCGTCCGCCGTCGCGATCGGCGCGCCGACCCACGGCTTGAAGCGATAGCCGAAGGTATAGAGGTCGCTGTCCGAGCGGATGCCGGGATATTTGTGGGTCAGCCACGTCCCCCCGAAATCATCCATCGCATCGAGGATGACGAAGCTCGTCCCGGGACATTGCTTCGCAAGGTGCCAGGCCGCACCGATGCCGGAAATGCCGGCACCGACGATCAGCACGTCGAAATGTTCGGTGATTTCAGGAGCGGCCCCACGTTTGGCCGATTGCGTGGACACTGCAGGCATGACGATTTCCTTCCCGATATTTGCCCCCATGTTCCGACGGCCGGAACGTACCGGATTGATCGAGATCAACGATCCCGGCGTGCGCGTTGTCGCGCAGGCTGGACGACGGGAGGCGGACGCTGCGTCAGGCCGCGTCGAACCTCGGCCGCGTCTCCGACTTCTTCGGCAGGAATTTCACGAAGACGAGCTCAGGATCGCCCGGGTCGAGATTTTCGATGCGGCCACTCGGCTGGTAGTTGCGAGATGCAAGCAGAGCGCGCATCGGCGTGTTGGACTCGTTCGTCGATGTGAACAGGTTCGGCGCCGTGCAGGAGCCTTCGATGGCGGACAGCACAGCGCCGCCGACGCCGCTCCGGCGCACGAATTCTGCGACGTAGAGAAGATCCACGAAGTCGCGCCCGAAGAAATTCCGGCTCAGCAGGCCATAGCCGGCGGGTTGGCCCGCGAAATCCGCTATCCAGCATCGGCGCGCAGCAATCGCGGAATTGATCGCGTCGCGCCGGGCCAGATCGGAGCCGACCAGGGGGTCGATCTCAAGGAAGGCTCTGCGGTCCCGCATGCCTGCGAGCCGGATTTGAATCTCTGATGGCGCCATGGCTCCATGATGGAACGCACCATGGCAAAATTGAGATGCGAAGCTGTGGGAAATAGTAAAATCCGGTGTTTGTCCCCTGCATTTTCGACGCGGAGGCTGCGGCGTGCACGCGGGGAGTGGCGAAGGATATCGAGGCAAGCGCTGCCGACGCCGCGTGTGTTCGAATTTTATTGGCGCGCTTCGCGTCGCGCGCCACCAATACGCGGACGGAACACGCACAATATCAGGGGACAAACCCGGCTCAGATCCAGCGTCCTCCGCCTCCACGTTAGAGTTGCCGAAGCCGCGCAGCCGTCAGAGGAAGTTGTATTCCTTGAACAGCATCGTCAGGTCGCGGTTCCACGTTGTCTCATAGTTGCGAAGCAACTCTTCCGCACGGGTGTAGCCGCGTTCGATGATTTCGCGCAGCGGAACGAGGAAGCCCTCTTCCGTCATGCCGGACGAATCCTGCGCGGCGCGGCGCCTCAGACCTTCCGCCGAAATATTGAGCATCTCGCGCGCGAGCTCGCCGACCGTGCCGCCGCGAAACGGCGTGTTGAACGCCTGGCGCGGGACCGCGTCGCGCATGGCCTGACGCTCTTGCGCCGTCCAGCTCTTGACGAGGTCCCAGGCCGCATCGAGCGCGACCTGATCGTAGTAGATCCCGGTCCACAGCGCGGGCATGCCGCAGATGCGCCGCCATATCCCGCCGTCGGCGCCACGCATCTCGAGAAAGCTCTTAAGCCGCACTTCGGGGAAAATCGTCGTCAGATGATCGGCCCAATCGCTCATCGTGGGCGTCACGTGCTTCACTTCAGGAATGCGCCGCTCGAGAAAATCGCGGAAGCTCCTGCCCGCGACGTCGACATATTTTCCGTCGCGATAGATGAAAAACATCGGCACATCGAGGGCATAGTCGACATAGCGCTCGAAGGACATGCCGTCTTCGAACACCCAGGGCAGCATGCCCGAGCGCGCATTGTCTACATCCGTCCAGATCTGGCTGCGGTAGGACAGGAATCCGATTCGGCCGGCCCTCGCGGAAGGGCGAGTTTGCGAACAGGGCGGTCGCGACTGGCTGCAGCGCCAGGCCGACCCGGAACTTCTTGACCATGTCGGCTTCGGAGGAAAAGTCGAGATTCACCTGCACCGTACAGGTTCGGAACATCATCTCGTGGCCGTAGCCGCCGACCTTGGGCAGGTAGCGCCGCATGATGGCGTAGCGCCCCTTCGGCATCTGGTGGGTCTCTTCCATCGACCAGGTCGGCGCGAAGCCCAGACCGATCACGCCGGCGCCTATCTCGCTCGTCACCTCGCGCACCTGCTCGAGATGGGTGTTCACCTCCGCGCAGGTCTCGTGGATGGTCGCGAGCGGCGCGCCCGACAACTCGAACTGGCCTCCCGGCTCGAGGCTGAGCGAGGCGCTGTTCTGCGTCAGGCCGATGATGTTGTCGCCTTCGAGCACGGGCTCCCAGCCGAAGCGCTTCATGCCGTTGAGCAGGCTCCGAATGCCGGGCTTCGCGTCGTAAGCGAGCGGCTTGAAGGTGCGCAAGTCGTAGACGAATTTCTCGTGCTCCGTGCCGATCCGCCATTGGGATTTCGGCTTCGAGCCATCGGAGAGATGGCGCACGAGGTCGTCGCGGGTCTCGATCGGGCCGCCGGCCGCTTGGGGGATGGACATGTCTTCCCTCTTGAACGGGGCAGAGCCCCTTCGGCTTCTATTGAATTTTGAACCGGCCGTTCAGTCGTCGATTA
Source organism: uncultured Alphaproteobacteria bacterium (assembly GCA_963802815.1). Lineage (GTDB taxonomy): Bacteria > Pseudomonadota > Alphaproteobacteria > Micropepsales > Micropepsaceae > Rhizomicrobium. The sequence goes on along the minus strand of CAWDKN010000061.1, from coordinate 47,735 downwards.
CTTAGTCGGCGTTCCGCCGACCTGCAAGCTGCCGACGAACTCCCGTAAAGCGCAAGTAACGACGAGGACGTAATTTCGACATTGACTTAATTAAGCAAAATCTACATTAATCAGACATGCACGGCCTGACTGCCCTAGCCGATCCGACCCGCCAGCGCATCATCGAGATGCTCGCGAAAGGACCGCTCTGCGCCGGCGATATCGCGGGACGTTTCGCGATCAGCGCCCCGGCCATCTCCCAGCACCTGAAGACCTTGCGCGAAGCCAAGCTGGTCCGCGTCAGGGCCGAGGCGCAGCGGCGGTACTACGAGCTCGATCCCGAAGGCGTCGACGCTCTGGCGGCATGGGTCGCGGGCATCCGCGTGTTCTGGGCGGGCAAGCTCGATGCGTTGGAAAACGAACTGAGGAAAACGCCATGACTCTCGACGGCGAATACAGCAAACGCGCGGATGGCATGCACGTGGTCGCGTTCACGCGCGTCATCGACCTGCCCGTTGCGAAAGTGTGGGCGGCGATGAGCGATCCCGCGGTGTTGAAGAACTGGCTCGGCGAGGTCGAGGTCGAACCGCGCGTCGGCGGCAAGTTCGTCATCCATTTCCGCGAGATGAAGGTCGTGATGACCGGCAAGATTACAGCCTACGAACCCGAACGCGTCATCGAATATTCCTGGCTCGAGAATTACGGGATGCCGCAATCGGTTGTTCGCTGGGAGCTGACGCCGGCACAGGGCGGCTGCGCGCTGACGCTCACGCACACCTTCCCGCCGGAAGCGGTACTCGGCGATGTCGTCGGCTTCCTCGGCGGCTGGCATGCCTTCCTCGATGTCATTCCCCAGGCGATCGACGGCGCTTTCGTGCCGTACAAATCCGCCGAAGAGCGAGCGCTCGATGCCCGCTATCGCTTGCGTTACTGCGTCGATCCGGCAAATTCGAAGCGGTAGTCCTACGCCAAAGTTCGGCGCGTTGCGCCGGACTTTGCCCCCTCCAGCAAGTGGAGGCGGAAACTCGCAGTCACCCTCCACTTGCTGAAGGGGGCGTCGCGCGCAGCACGGCTGGGGAGGACTTACCTTTTCGCCAAATTCGCGATGTCGCTCGCGGTATCCCGGCTGATGTCGGGGCAGCAGATGGCGAAGATCTCGGTGCCGTGGATCGTGCCCATCACCTGGCGGCCGCGTGCCGGCACGCCGGCCTTGAGCAGCAACCGATAGAAGGAAAGGCCCTCGTCGCGCAGCGGATCGCATTCATTGACGCTGATCACCGTCGGCGGGAAGCCCTTCACATCTTCTTCGGCCGCGAAGGCCGGCCAGGCGAGCGGGTCACGGGCCCGGAACGCCTCGATTCCGTAGCCCATGGCGCCGCGATTGCTGTGCAGGTCGAGCAGGATGCCGTTGTTCTCCGTCGACGACGGATACTGCGCCTGCGGCCATTCGCCGGCGATATAGGGGCACATCGCATAGAGACCTTTGATCAGGCCGAGTTCGCCGTCGCGCTTGAGCTTGAGAGCGGTGGCGAGGGTCAGGTTGCCGCCGCCGCTTTCACCCGCGACGATGATCCGCTTGGGATCGATTTTCAGATGCTCCGCATGGGACGCCACCCAGCGCAGGCCGGAGACGCAATCGTTCAGGCCGGCCGGGAACGGTGCCACTTCCGGCGCCGACGAAGCGCGCACGCAATTGCGGAAATCCACCATCGCCACGGCGACACCTTCCGCCGCGATGATCTTGCCCCAGGCGCGATACATGCCGTCGAACGCCGACATCATCGCCATGCCGCCGCCGTGAATGTAGTAGACGCAAGGAAGCGTCTCGCTGGTGTCCGGACGGATGTAGCGGATCTTGACGGTGTTGCCGTCCGGCTCGGAGCGGAATGTCTCGACGCTCACCTTCAGGCCTTTGGACGGCGCGACCTCATCGTTGTCGACCATCTCCAGCATCGCGACCATTCCTGCGGCGCGCGCCTTGCCCTCTTCGCTGTTTTCCTCGGCCAGAATTTCCTCACGGCTCGCCACGTTGTTCGTGCCGACGTCGAGCGGCATGGCGCCGAACACGGCCTTGATGCGCGGGTCGATGCGGGGATCGGAAACGAGCTTGGACATAGAGGACCTCATCCTTGGCGGCGGCACATTGTCAGGGGTGACGGGGCAGAGTGCAAATCGGCGGTATTCCCCCGCAAGCGCGGCGAGCGGGAGGACCGTTACCTCCAGTCTCCCTTAAGGCTCTGCCACACCGCCAATGCCGCAAGCGCGGCCGTGTCGGCGCGCAGGATGCGCCCGCCCAGCGCAACGGGGATGACGAAGGGTTGCTCCCGCAGCAGCGCGCGTTCCTCCGGATCGAAACCGCCTTCGGGGCCGGTCAGGATGGCGAAGGGGCCGTCGGGTTCGGCGGCGAGCACGTCGCGCAAGGGCGAGGCGTCGCCGGCCTCGTCGCAAAAGGCCAGGCGCCTCGTCTTCGGCCAATTTGCCAGGAGCGATTCGAGGCGCACCGGCTCGCGCACCTCGGGCACGCTCACGCGGCCAGACTGCTCGGCCGCCTCGATCGCATTGGCGCGCACGCGATCGAGATTGACGCGGGCGGCGATGGTGCGGCGCGTGAAGACGGGGATAAGCGCGCGGACGCCGAGCTCGGTGGCTTTCTGGGCCACGTAATCGGCGGGTATCTTCTTGATCGGCGCGAAGGCGAGCCAGACGTCGGGCACCTCGACCTGCGGCCCGATCTGCCGCACGCAAACCAGCGTGCAGGCGCGTTTCGTCTTGTCGACGATCTCAGCCAGCCAATCGCCGTCGCGCCCGTTGAAGACGCTGACGCGGTCGCCGGCTTTCGCTCGCATCACGTGCAAGAGATAATGGAGCTGCAACGCGTCCGGCACGACGCGGGCGGCGGGTGCCAGCGCCGCATCCAGGTACAGGCGCACGCGGCCGCCCGGTTCGGTCAGTTCCTGCGGTTCGGTCATGCGTCTCGCTTTGCCCAAAAAACAAACCTACTCTGAAAGCACATGAGCGAGACCTCCGCCAGCCGCCCGGCCGACTCCGTGCCCACGACCGTGGTCGACCGCGCCCCGGCCGGAATGCAGCCCTATCTGCGGTTGATGCGGCTCGACCGTCCGATCGGGACGTGGTTGCTCTATTGGCCCTGTGTCTTCGGTCTCGTTCTGGGCGCACTGGCGTCGGACCGGCCGTTCTCCGAACTGCACGATTGGTGGTTCGCGATCATTTTCGCGATCGGCGCCGTCGTCATGCGTGGTGCAGGCTGCACCTACAACGACATCGTCGATCGCGACCTCGACGCAAAGGTCGCGCGCACGCGCGGCCGGCCGATCCCGTCCGGCGCAGTCAGCGTCAAGGACGCGTGGCTGTTCCTTGGCGCGCAGCTTTTCCTCGGCCTGCTTGTCCTCATCCAGCTCAACGATTTCGCGATCGTCCTGGGCGCGGCGTCGCTGATCCTGGTCGCCGCCTATCCCTTCATGAAGCGGGTCACGTGGTGGCCGCAGGCCTGGCTCGGCCTCACCTTCAACTGGGGCGCGCTGGTCGGATTCGCGGCGGAGACCGGCCGCATCGACTGGGCCTCGATCATGCTTTTTTCCGGGCTGTTCTTCTGGACGCTCGGCTACGACACGATCTACGCCCACCAGGACAAGGAAGACGATGCGCTGATCGGCGTGAAATCGACGGCGCGGCTGTTCGGCGCGCGCTCGCGCGACTGGATCCTCGGCTTCTATGCGGCCAGCTTCGCGCTGGTGCTGGCCGCGCGGCTATGCCGATCACGCGGGCTGGCCCTTCACCATCGTCATGCTCGTCGTCGGCGGCCATCTGCTCTGGCAGGTGCAGACCCTGGCGATCGACGATCCCGAACGCTGCCTGAAACTGTTCCGCGCCAACCGCGACACGGGCGCGCTCATCGCGCTCGCTTTTCTCATCTCCAGCTGGATTGTTTAGTTCGCCAAACAAGCAATCTGCGGACGCCGCCACGAACTAAAACCATGCCGCGTCCCGAAGCGCGCGGGTGAAGGTTCGACTGACGGGCGCTTTGGTTCCGTCGCGCAACAGAAGAAAGGCTTTTCCGTTTTCCTTGCGCAGCGATTCCACCGCATCGCGGGCAACCCACCAAGAGCGATGAACCTGCGCGCCTTCGAGCCCGCGCAATTCCGTCAACGCGTCGGAGAACCGCAACAGAACGAGATCGGAGCCGGCGCTCGTGTAAAGCCGGATGTAATGATCCTCGGCCTGCACCGCGTGGAGCCGGGCAGCACGCAGCCTGGGCGGAAGCCGGGCCAGAATGGCGGCGGCCTGGAGTTCCTTCGGCAGCAGCTCTGCACTGACGGCGCCGTGCGTCTCGACGGGGCGCCGTTGCACCAGCTGGTTGATGCAGACCATCGCGGCAGCGACCAGGAGAACCGGGAGGTACAACTCGGGCAGCCGGGCAGCGTGCAACGGCTGTGACAAAGCCACAGCCGTAAGAAGCCACACAACGAATGTTGCCGGCACGGACAACAGGACGGTTCTCAGAACGCCCGCAAGCACGAGCTTCGCAGGAGAAAGCTGTAGCCGATCGAGCGAAGCCCGGATCAACAGGCTGCCGGACTGCGCCAATCCGAGAAGGAGCAACCAGTAGAGAAATCGCCGGCCGACGGGCAGAACCTCAAGTTGGAAGGCGTCCGTGAGCGTCAGGAAGGCGGCGACGGCAACCGGCACGGCGATCGCTCTCGCGACCGGAAACCATTGCGGCAGTGCATTTCGCGAAGCGTGAATTGCAGGACTTGTCATTACGCGCATTTCGATGCGCTTTCGCGCATTTCGCCTTTTCCCCCGGATCAGACTGAGGGATGCAGGGAGCCGACGCAAGTTTCGAAAAGGGGAGCGATCCATGCACGACAATCCGGTATGGCTTCATATCTTTCTGGCGGTGCATATTGCCGCCGGGTTGCTGTGCCTTGTGCTCGCGCCCGTTGTGCTGGCGGCGACAAAGGGCGGTCCTCGACACCGGCGTTGGGGAAAGATCTATTTTGGGTCGATGGGCGCGCTGGCCGGAACGGCATTGGCGATGGCGCTTTTCCGCCCGTTGCTTTTTTTTGCGCTGGTCGCGGTGCTGAGTTTCTATCTGACCTTCTCAGGCTATCGCATCTTGCGGCTGAAGAGCCTGGCCGGCGGCGGGCACGCCGGTTCGATCGACTGGGCTGCGGCGATTCTCACCTTTCCCGCCTGTGCCTGCCTCGTCGCCTTCGGCCTCTTCCGACCAGCCTGGGTTCAAAATCTGGGCGTCGTTGCGGTCGTGATCGGGACGCTCGGCGCGCGAGGCGTGGCCACGGACATGGCTCGCTTCGTGCACAGGCCGACGCAAAAGATGTTCTGGCTGTTCGTGCACCTCGAGAAGTTCATCGCAAGCTACATCGTGGTCTGGACCGCCTTTTCGGTCGTGACCGTGAGCCAGGTTTTCCCTCATTGCGGACTCGCGATCTGGCTCTGGCCGGTGACTGTCGGCGTGCCGGCAATTATCGCGACCGTCTTCTACTACAAGCACAAATACCCCTCGGCCTCGGCGCAGGAGATTTTCGACGCAGCGGGCCTGAACGACGGTCGAAAGGCAGACACGACGGAGGCTGTGGCGTAAGAATGCGCGCAGCAGTTCAACGACCTGCTTGGGGGAAACATGATCGTCGCCGGTATTCCGCATTCCATCGCCGCACTCATCTTCTATGCGCTGTGGACGATCGCGCTGGTCCTGATGGTGGGCACGGACCGCGTGCTCGAAGTCCTGCGCGGACAGGCGAAGCTCACGAGCTTCACGCCCGGCACGCCGCATGGCTCCGAACTCCTACTGGCGCATCAACCGCGCCCATCTCAACGCGACCGAGAACCTGCCGATCTTCGCGGCCATCGTACTCGCGGGCTGGGCGGCCGGCGCCGAAACGCCGCTGTTCAACCAACTCGCCGTGATTGTGCTCGCGGGACGGATCGTCCAGTCGATCATCCACATCCTGTCCGGCAGCGCGGTGGCCATCGGGCTGCGCTTCACGGCCTTCGGCGTGCAGCTCATCAGCGAGTTCTGGATGGCAGTCCTGATTCTGCACGCCGCGCACGTGTTCTGAGGGCAGGCCCGCAACAATATTGTCGAAAATCCGCGCCAGATCGGCATGCGCAGCCCGAACTTGCCCTGAGCGTTAACTGCGGTAGGCTTTATACTGGTGCCATGAACGTCGAACGCTTCGATCCGTCCACCGTCTTCACGCCGGAAGAAATGGCGAGTGTCCGCGCGCGTTCCGACGTGACCGGCATGCTCTGCGTCCTGCACGCCTGGATCGTGATTGGCGCGATGATGGCGCTGTTCGCGCTGTGGCCCAATCCGCTGACCTTCGTCGTCGCGGTCGTCGTCATCGGCGGCCGCCAGCTCGGCCTTGCGATCCTGATGCATGACGCGGCCCATGGCGTGCTGATGCGCACGCGCTGGCTCAACGAATGGGCGGGCGCCTGGCTCTGCGGTTATCCCGTGCTCGGCGATCTCGTCACCTACCGCCATTACCATCTCGTCCATCACCGCCGCACGCAGCAGCCGGACGATCCCGATATCGGATTGTCGGCGCCCTTCCCCATCACGCGCGCGAGCTTCCGCCGCAAGCTGATCCGCGACATCAGCGGGCAGACGGGTTTCAAGCAGCGCAAGTCGCAGTTCCTGCGCTCGCTCGGCGAGAAGGGCCAGCCGCTGCGCGAACGCGCGCGGATTTACTGGAAGCGGCTCGGACGGCAGACCGTCGCGAACCTCGTGCTGTTCGCGCTGATGGCTGCGTTCGGGCGCTGGTATTTCTATTTTCTGTTCTGGGCGCTGCCGAACCTGACCTGGCAGATGGTGATCACCCGCATCCGCAACATCGCCGAGCACGCCGTCGTCCCCGACAACAACGACGTCATGCGCAACGCCCGCACGACATACGCCTCCTGGTGGGAACGCATGATCGTGGCGCCCTACTGGGTGAACTACCACGTCGATCACCATCTCCTCTTCTATGTGCCCTGCTACAATCTGCCGAAGTTGCACGCGCTGCTTCTGGCCAAAGGCTACGGGGCCAAGATGGAGATCCAGCCGAACTACTGGTCGATCCTGAAGCTCGCAACATCGAAGCCCGAGGTCGGCGCAGCGCTCGCCGCATGACCGACCCGTCGGAGTTCATCACCGCCAACACTCGCCTCATCGCCCCTCCCCTCGTTCCCGAGGTCACGCTGCATCTGGCGACCGAGGTCGTGCCCCTGTGGCGCAAGACCGAAGAAGAGCTCGAGGTCGAAGGCGTGCCTCCTCCCTATTGGGCGTTCGCCTGGGCCGGCGGACAGGCGCTCGCGCGCTATGTGCTCGACCACCACAACGATGTCGCCGCGCGCGACGTGCTGGATTTCGGCTCCGGCTCCGGCCTCGTCGCGATCGCGGCCGCCAAGGCCGGAGCGCAGAGCGTGCTCGCGGCCGACATCGACCGCTTCGCCATCGCCGCGATCCGGCTCAATGCGGGCGTCAACGGCGTGCATCTGCTGATGACGCGCGACGACGTGATCGGCGCCCCGGGCACATGGCAGACCATCCTCGTCGGCGACATGTGCTACGAGCGCCCGCTTGCCGAGCGGCTAATGGCGTGGCTGACGCAGCGCGCCCGCGCCGGCTCGCGCGTGCTGCTCGGCGATCCCGGGCGGAGCTATTTTCCGCGCGAAGGCGTCGAAAAGCTCGCCACCTATCGCGTGCAGACGACGCGCGAACTGGAAGACCAGGAAATCCGCGAGACAAGCGTATACCGCCTGGTCGCGTAGGCTTTGGACCTCGCAAACGCGGTCGGCCCTCCCCTTGATGAGGGAGGGTTGCTCCGCTCTCTGGCTTTTCAACGTTTGGTCGCCGCACGCCCCGGCGCCGGGCCCGTGTATCGCGCCCTTGGCCGGATGAGTTTGCGGGATTTCGAGCTGCTCGCTCGCATGCGCGACCCAGCCGGCCGTGCGCGCCATGGCGAAGATCGTCGTTTCGCAGCCCTGCAGGCATGTCGAGGGCGCGGCGCATGACGGCGAGTGCGTAGTCGCAATTGGGAAACGCGCCCGTCGCCTCGCGGATGCGTTCGGGGATCTCGATCGCGAAGCGCTTGTCGATGCCGGCTTTGACAAGTGCCGACGAACAGCGAATCCGCGCGCGGATCGCCGTCGCGATAGACCATGTGGCCGAAGCCGGGGAAGCGTTCGCCCAGCGCCACGCGTTCGCGGACGATGGCGGCGATGTCGCCTTCGAGCAGCGTGTCGAGCAGCCGCGACGCCTGCGGCCCCACGCCGCCATGGCGCGGCCCCTTGAGCGCGACCAGGCCCGCGATCACCGCGTCGTAGAGCGAGATGCCCGTCGAGGCGGCGCAGCGCACGGTGAAGGTCGAAGCGTTCAGTTCGTGATCGGCGAGAAGCACCAGCGCGCGGCGGATGAGATCCTCGGCATGCTGGTGCTTCGAGCGCCCAGGCGCTGCACGATCTGCTCGTGGATGCGGCTCAGCCGTAGGCTCGGCGTCCGAGCATCGCGGCGATGACGAGACGCAGGATGCGCGCGCCCGTCGCGGCGCGGCCGTCGGTCGTGCTGTTGTAGGCGCGGGGATCGGCCTCCGCCGCCAGCGACAGCACGGCGATGGCACGATCAATCGGCGGCGCATCGTTCGTCGCTTCGAGAATCTGCCTGCATCGCCGGCGAGACGAGCGGAAGGTTGGTTTTCGCGAACGGATCGCGATTTCGCGTCCCAGAGCAATGTCGCCGCCTGCTCGAAGGTCGCAGTCTCGGCGAGCGCGGTCGCGCTAGACGCCGCGATAGATCGGGCCGTCGGCGGTGATGGTGGAGACGGCGGAGTCCAAAACGGGAAGATCGGCCGCCTTCAGTCCCTGCGACTCCACCATAGCGGCGCGCGGCGGTTCTTGAGCGCCCGCACATCATCGGCGCGGTAGCGGCGGCTGCGCGAAGCTGGCGCCCGGCTCCGAGCGGATCAGCCCCCGGCTCACATAGGCATAGAGCGTGGCCGGCGAGATCGAGCAGCTCGGCGGCAGCCTCCGTGGCGGACAGATAAAGTGGTCGCTTCGGAATTATTCATATTGATCAGCCTAATCAAGATTGATCAATAACGAAACTAGACCCGACCTTTTGTGCGCTGCAACAACGAAGGACGGGCCTATGACCGTACAGACCAAGAAATCCCCCATCGGCCTCGAAGGGGTCCCGGCCGCCGAAACCGCGCTCAGCCATGTCGACGGCCAGAAGGGCGAGCTGATCATCGCCGGCGAGCGCGTCGCCGATCTGGTCAGGAACGACGAGCTTCGAGGGCATCACGGCGCGACTGTGGTCGCCGCCAACGACAAGCCGATCAGCGAAGCGGAGGTGCGCGCCGCCCTCGGCGAGGCGCGCGCGCGCGCCTACAAACGCCTGCCCGAGCTTCTGGCGGCCAGCGATGGCCTCTCCATCGTCGATGGCTTCCGTGCGGCCACGGCGGCGCTTCGGAGCGAGCACGGTGTCACGCCGGATGCGACGCATCGTCGGCGCCCTGCCGGTGATTGCGGCTGCCCTCGTCCAGCGCGCCAACGGGCGAAGCGCCGATCTCTCCCAACCCGAGCATCGGGCACGCCGCCGACACGCTCGCGCATGCTGCATGGCCGTGCGCCGAGCGCAGCGGAGGCAGCCGCCCTCGACGGCTATCTCGTCACCGTCAGCGATCACGGCATGAACGCCTCGACCTTCACCGCACGCGTCGTCGCCTCCACCCAGGCCGATCTTTTCTGCGCCGTCACTGCCGGCTATTGCGCGCTGACGGGCCCGCTGCATGGCGGCGCGCCCGAGCCCGTGCTCGAGATGCTCGACGCCATCGGCACGCGCGAGCGCATCAAGCCCTGGATCGACGCCGCGCTGGAGCGCGGCGAGCGGCTGATGGGCTTCGGCCACCGCATCTATCGCGTGCGCGATCCGCGCGCCGACGTGCTCAAGACGCGTGATCGAAGAGCTCGGCGACGAACATCGACCGACCTGCCCTTCGCGGCCGAGGTCGAGGCCTATGCGCGCGAGGCGCTGCGCAGGAAGAACCCCGAGCGCGCGCTCGACACCAATGTCGAGTTCTTCACCGCGATCCTGCTCGACGCGCTGTCGATCCCGCGCCAGGCCTTCACGCCGATCTTCGCCGTGGCGCGCTCCGCCGGATGGACCGCACATGCCCGCGAACAGCAGCGCCGCGGCCGGCTGCTGCGGCCGAGCTCGGCATATATCGGCGAGATGCCGGCGGGGTGAAGACGCGAGATCGACGGCTTCCGGACCTTGACCAGGAACCGTACAGTACTGTACGGTTCCTGTCCGGGAGAGTGACCAATGCCGACGACGCACAAAGGCGCCGAGGAAGCGCGCAATCAGCTTCCCGATCTGCTTGACGCGGCCGAAAAGGGTCGCTCCACGATCATCACCCGGCACGGTCGCCCGGTTGCGGCGCTGATTCCCATCGCGGACCATGAACGGACAGGCCACCGGCAGCAGCCGTTGACCCCGCTCAAGGGGACTGCGCGGGGACTTTGGGGCAAGGATAGTGCGCGGGCGCTGCGCAAGCTTCGCGACGAATGGAACCGTTAGACGTTCGAGGCCTGCCTCGCGACGCGCTGCTCCTGATGGATTCGGCTCCGATCATCTATTTCCTCGAAGGCCATCCGAAATTCGCCGGCCGCTTCGAGCCGCTTTTCGACCGGCACGCGGCAGGGACTCTGCGCTTCGCTGTGACGACGATCGCCGTCGCCGAAGTTCTGACGGGACCACTCCAGGCCGGCGACGAGGAGCGTGCGCGCCGCCACCGGGTCGTTCTGGAGTTCGTGGGACGTCGTTGCGCTCACCATCGACATAGCGGAAGACGCCGCGCGATTGCGGGCCTCGCTGCGCCTCAAAATCGCCGATGCCGTCCAGGCCGCGAGCGCCCTGGCGGTCAACGCCGCAGCGCTGGTGACGCATGACCGCGACTTTTCCAGGCTCGCGTCCTTGCGTGTGATTTCCTGACGCGAGGCAGCCCGAGGGACTATGGCCACCCTCATCCATTTGGCGGACGCTCGCGATTCAAACAGGATTCTTCGCGACGGGATTCGTCCCACGAGTACAGCCGAGGGGAAAGCCGTATTTTGCGTACCGGTTGTTCCGAGTTTTCAAACCACGTTCCAATGGCTTCGCGAATTGAAGCGTAAGGGCTTTCCGACGGTTTGCGCCGTTCAGTTCAAAATCCCCGATACGGAGGTGGTGCGCGTAGGTCGATTCTCGCGACCTCACAGCGAGATGGTTGCCTCCGAAGCTGTGGCTGTCTTTCAAAAAACAGCTGACCCGCGAGGGCTGGAAGTATTGATCGCGCGGGGAATTCGTCCGAATGAGAGAACTCGGATTCGGTCGGTTCCGCAGATTTGCGGCTGGCGGTTTTACCCGGAAGCCAAAGGGCGGACGCCCCTATGGCCCGCCAAGGGAAGCGTCAAGGCTTCGCGCGTGCGCCGCTCCGTGGAGAAGAACAACAAGTCGCCTTTTGAGTCCTGAAATCCAAACGTCGCCCCTGGTCCGGCCACCTCCCCCTCGTGGAGAGGTCGACGCGCGCGCCCCCGAGACCGCGCGAAGCGCGGCCCGAAGATATCCGCGAGCACGTCGGCTGGGGGGAAGCTTATCCGGATAGGCTTCCCCCCACCCGAAACGCTTCGCGTCGACCTCTCCACGAGGGGGAGGTGGGACGCGTGGGCTTGCGGTTCCCAATTTCGAAACCTTGGGACAAAATACGAACAGCCCAAGTATCGCACCCGATTGCTCTTTTCCGGAGATTGCGAAGCCCTAGAGTGCCCGCGAACAGCCGCGAACCACGCGGCGGAACGCACATGGGGACCTGAATGGCCGGCATACCGGAAAACGTCGACATCCCGGACGACGACCTGAAGCGTGCGCTGGGGCCGACCCATCTGATCGCGCTCGGTATCGGCGCCATTATCGGCGCGGGCATTTTCGTCCTGACCGGCCATGCGGCGGCGAGCTATGCCGGGCCCGGGGTCGTGATTTCCTTCGCGATCGCAGGCACCGGCTGCCTCTTCGCCGGCCTCTGCTACGCGGAATACGCGGCAATGATCCCCGTCGCCGGCAGCGCCTACACCTATACCTACGCGACGCTCGGACGGCTCGTCGCCTGGATTATCGGCTGGAACCTCGTCCTCGAATATCTGGCCGCAGGCTCGACGGTCGCGGTGGGATGGTCGGGGTATTTCGAGGACTTCCTTGCCAAGCAGCTGCATGCGCCGATGCCCGAGGCCTTCGCCTCTGCGCCGTTCAAGCTCGTCGGCATCGATCACTTCGTCGCCACGGGCACCTTTTTCAATCTGCCCGCTGTCGCGCTCGTCGCACTCGTGACCTTGATCCTGATCGTCGGCGTCAACCTGAGCGCCAACTTCAATAACGTTATGGTGGCCATCAAGCTCACCATCGTGCTCGTCGTAATCTTCGTGGGCTTCTCCTATGTCAATCCGGCGAACCATCATCCGTTCATACCGGCGAACACGGGCACCTTCGGACAATTCGGCTGGACGGGCGTGTTCCGCGCCACAGGAGTGATCTTCTTCGCCTATATCGGCTTCGACGCCGTGAGCGTGGCGGCGCAGGAGGCGCGCAATCCCCAGCGCGACATTCCGATCGGCATCCTGGGCTCGCTGCTGCTATGCACCGTTCTCTATATGCTGATGTCGTGGGTGGTGACGGGCATCGCCCCCTACCAAACCCTGAACGTCGCCCATCCGGTGTCGCAGGCGGTGGAAGCGATCAAGGGCACGGCATGGCTCGCGCCCTTCGTCAATGTCGGCGCCATCGTCGGCCTTGCTTCCGTCGTGCTGGTGCTCCTGCTCGGCCAGTCGCGCATCTTCTACGCCATGGCCAAGGACGGGATGATCCCGCCGCTGTTCGCCGAGATTTATCCGCGCTTCCGCACGCCGTGGCGCGGCTCGCTCATCACCGGTGCATTCTGCGCCCTGCTCGCGGGCCTGCTGCCGCTCGACATCCTGGGCGAGCTCGTCTCCATCGGAACGCTGGCGGCGTTCGTCATCGTCTGTGCCGGCATCCTGGTGCTGCGCCGCCGCTCGCCGGAGGTGGCGCGTCCGTTCCGCACGCCGGCGGTCTGGGTCGTCGCCCCGCTCGGCATCGCCATGTGCCTGTTCATGATGGTGTTCCTCCCGCTCGATACGTGGATCCGCCTGGGCGTGTGGACTGTGATCGGCCTGATCATCTACGCGACCTACAGCGTCAACCACGCCAAGCCGCCGCGTTACACGATCGGCAAGCTGCCCTCGACGCAGCCGGCGGAGTAACCGGCACCAGCGCAGGCAACAGCTCCTCATGGCCAACGCAAGCGATCCGCTCGCGATTTCCGATCCCGTCGTCGCGGAGGAGCATCAGCTTCATCGCACTCTGGGACCGGTGCATCTGACGATGCTGGGGATCGGCGCCATCATCGGCGCCGGCATCTTCGTCATCACCGGCCAGACGGCGGCGGACTATGCGGGCCCCGCGGTTCTGATCTCGTTCGCCATTGCCGCGTTCGGCTGCCTGTTCGCGGGCCTGTGCTACGCCGAATTCGCTTCGATGATTCCGGTCTCCGGCAGCGCCTATACCTACGCCTACGCCACGCTCGGGCGCTTCATGGCCTGGTTCATCGGCTGGAACCTGGTGCTCGAATACCTCGTCTCGTCGTCGACGATCGCGGTGGGCTGGTCAGGCTACTTCACCGAGCTGATGCAGATCTTCGGCATCAACGTGCCGCCGACGCTGACCAACGCCCCGCTCTGCGTCATCGGCGATCCGCCGCCCTGCCCGCACATCATGGCCACCGGCAGCGGCGTGACCGCCTTCTTCCACCAGTTCGGCTTCACCGGCGCCTTCGCAAACCTTCCCGGCGCGTTCCTGATCCTGGCGCTGACCTGGCTTCTCGTCGTGGGCGTGCGCGAAACCGCGAACTTCAACGGCGGCATGGTCGCCGTGAAGGTCGTTGTCGTCCTGATGGTGATCTTTTTCGGCATCTCGCACGTGCACCTCGCCTATTTCACGCCGTTCCTTCCGCCCAACACGGGCCGCTTCGGGCAATTCGGCTGGAGCGGCGTCTTCATGGGCTCGGCCATCATCTTCTTCGCCTATATCGGCTTCGACTCGGTCTCGGTCGCGGCACAGGAGACGCGCAATCCGCAGCGCGACCTCCCCATCGGCATCCTCGCGTCTCTGGCGATCTGCACCATTCTCTACGTCCTGATGGCCTTCGTGCTCCTCGGGCTCACGCGCTATGCGACGCTGTCCAATGTCGACAACCCCGTTTCGTTCGCGGTCGGCAAGATCGCGAGCCTGCGTTGGCTGGTGCCGATCATCGATATCGGCGCCTCGGTCGGCCTCGCCTCCACGATCTTCGTCGGCCTCTACGGCCAGTCGCGAATCTTCTACTCGATGTCGCGCGACGGCTTCCTGCCGAAGCTGTTCGCGGCCGTGCATCCGCGCTTCCGCACGCCGCATCGCGGCACGATCATCACAGGCGTCGCCGCGGCGGCCCTCGCCGCGGTATTCCCGCTCAATCTGCTGGGACAGCTGGTGTCCATCGGCACCCTGCTGGCCTTCATCGTGGTCTGTGTCGGCGTCATGATTTCTCCGCGTCCAGTCGCCGAAGGCCAGGCGCCCCTTCCGCACGCCGTTCGTCTGGATCGTGGCGCCGCTAGGCGTGCTGACCTGCGGCTTCATGATGTGGAGCCTGCCCGGCGACACCTGGCTTCGTTTGATCTTCTGGACCGCCATCGGACTGGTTATCTACTTCGTCTACGGCATCAAGCATGCGGCGCCGTCGAAGTGGCGGGTCGCGAACGAAAGCTGATAGTTTCAGCCATGAGCTATCGCAGCTTGCGCGACTTCATCGCCAGACTGGAGAGCACCGGCGAGCTGGTGCGCGTGCGCGAGCCGGTCTCCACCGTTCTCGAGATGACCGAGATCCAGACACGGCTGATCGCGTCGGGCGGTCCCGCAGTGATCTTCGAGAAACCCGTCAAGGCCGACGGCACGCCGTACGCGATGCCGGTGCTCGTCAACCTGTTCGGCACGGTCAAGCGCGTGGCGATGGGCGTGACCATGGGCGGAAAGGAACGCACCGACGCGCATGCGCTGCGCGAGGTCGGAGAGTTGCTCGCGACCCTGCGCCAGCCGCAGCCGCCGCGCAGCTTCGGCGAGGCGATCGAGCTTCTTCCGCTCGCCAGGACCGTGCTTTCGATGAAGCCGAAGAGCGTCAGCCGCGCGGCGTGCCAGGAGATCGTGCTCAGGGGCGCCGATATCGACCTGGCGACGCTGCCGGTGCAGACCTGCTGGCCCGGCGAGCCCGGGCCGCTCATCACCTGGCCGCTGGTCGTGACCAGGGGACCCGGCGAGGCGCGCGAGGACAATTTCAATCTCGGCATCTACCGCCTGCAGGTGATCGGAAAGAACCAGACGCTGATGCGCTGGCTCAAGCATCGCGGCGGCGCGCAGCATCACGCGCGCTGGGGGAAGGAGAAAGCGGCGCCCCTGCCCGCAGCCGTCGTGCTCGGCGCCGATCCCGGCATCATCCTCGCGGCTGTCACGCCCATCCCGGAGACGCTGTCCGAGTATCAGTTCGCGGGGCTCCTGCGCGGCAGCCGCGTCGAGCTTGTCGATTGCGTGTCGCAGCCGCTGAAGGTGCCAGCGGAATCCGAGATCGTGCTCGAGGGCGAAGTCTCGCTCACCGACTATCGCGACGAGGGTCCCTACGGCGATCACACGGGCTACTACAATTCCGTCGAGCAGTTTCCCGTCTTCACCGTCACCGCGATGACGATGCGGCGCGATCCGATCTACCTGTCGACCTACACCGGCCGGCCGCCCGACGAGCCCTCCGTGCTCGGCGAAGCGCTGAACGAGGTCTTCGTCCCGCTCCTGAAGCAGCAATTCCCCGAGATCGTCGATTTCTGGTTGCCGCCGGAAGGCTGCTCCTACCGCATCGCGGTGGTCAGCATGAAGAAGGCGTATCCGGGTCACGCCAAGCGCGTGATGATGGCGGTGTGGTCGTATCTGCGCCAGTTCATGTACACGAAATGGGTGATCGTCGTGGACGACGATATCGATGCGCGCAACTGGAAGGACGTGATGTGGGCGATCTCGACGCGGATGGATCCCGCGCGCGACGTCACTCTGATCGAGGACACGCCGATCGATTATCTCGACTTCGCGTCGCCGGAGTCCGGGCTCGGCTCCAAGATCGGCCTCGACGCCACCAACAAGCTGCCGCCCGAGACGAAACGCGAATGGGGCCGCAAGATCGTGATGGATCCCGACGTGGTGCGCATGGTCACGCAAAAGTGGGCCACGCTCGGGCTGCCGGGGGCAGGAACGCCGATCTGGAAGGCGTGAACGCGCCTTGACCGCAGCAGCGTTTCTCCCTCACATGACTCGCGCAGACGGGGCCCGCGAAGACGGGGAAAGACCATGCCGGAATTGTTGACCGATCCGTTGCGCATGGGCGCGCTCTACGTCGCGATCAATGCGCTCATCATGCTGGTGCTCAGCATGCTGGTCGTGCGCGCACGGGTAAAGACGAGCACGCTGATCGGCGACGACGCGAAGCCCGCGATGGTCGCGGCCGCGCGCGCCCACGGCAACAACACCGAATACACCCCGATCATCCTGCTGACGATGTTCGTCGTGGAGTCGCTCGGCGGATCGGGATTGGCCATCCATGCAATCGGCCTGCCGCTCACGCTCGGGCGCCTGTCGCACGCCTACGGCCTGTCGACGACGACCGGCCTTTCGATCGCCCGCTTCGCCGGAATGGTCCTGACCTGGATCGCTTTGATCGCCGGAATCGTTCTGTGCGTGTGGTTCGCCGTCGAACCGCGCCCGATTTCTTGAAACAAGACTCCCCGATCAAACAAGACTTCCGGATCAAAGAAGAGATATCATTGCCCGCGATGCGCAACGCCCAGGAAATCCTCGACACGCTGATCCGCGCCGCGAAATCCGCCGGCGCCGACGCCGCCGACGGGCTGTTCGTCGAAAGCGTGTCGGCCAGCGTCTCCTACCGCCTTGGCAAGCTCGAGGATGTCGAGCGCGCGGAGGGTTACGATCTGGGCCTGCGCGTCTTCGTCGGACAGCGCGTCGCCTTCGTCTCGTCGAGCGACTTCTCGAAAGACGCGCTCGCGGCCCTTCCGGAACGGGCGGTGGCGATGGCGCGGCTCGCGCCGGAAGACAAGTACGCAGGCCTCGCGCCGCGCGAGATGCTGGCGCACGACTGGCCGTCGCTCGACATCGAAGACCCCAACGAGCCGTCGGCCGAGACGTTGATCGAGCGGGCGCGCGCCGTCGAAGGCGCCGCCATGGCGGTCAAGGGCGTCACCAATTCGGAAGGCGGCGGCGCCAGCTTCGGCCGCAGCGCCGTGGCGCTTGCCACC
Organism: uncultured Alphaproteobacteria bacterium; assembly: GCA_963802815.1. Taxonomy (GTDB): domain Bacteria; phylum Pseudomonadota; class Alphaproteobacteria; order Micropepsales; family Micropepsaceae; genus Rhizomicrobium. Next base: position 30,296 of record CAWDKN010000061.1, on the reverse strand, counting down.
AGCGAAGGATTCTTCGGCCGCTATGCGGGCACCAACCATTCCATCGGCGTGGCCGTGCTGGCGGGCGACGGCACTGCGATGGAACGCGACTACGACAGCGCCAGCGCCCGTCACGGCAGCGACCTCGAAAGCGCCGAGACCGTCGGCAAGCGCGCCGGCGAACGCACCATTGCGCGTCTCGCTCCGCGCAAGATCAAGTCGCAAGCCATCCCGATCGTCTACGATCCGCGTGTCTCCGCCGGCATCGTCGGCCATTTCGCCGGCGCCATCTCGGGCGCCTCGATCGCGCGGGGCGTGAGCTTCCTCAAGGATTCGCTGGGCAAGGAGATCTTCTCCCCTGGGATCCGCATCGTCGACGATCCGCACCGCGTGCGCGGCCAGCGTTCCAAGCCCTTCGACGGCGAAGGAGTTGCCAACGGCAAACGTGCGCTGATCGAGAACGGCGTTCTGACGACCTGGATCCTCGATTGCGCCAGCGCCAGGCAGCTCGGACTCTACATCGACGGGCCATGCGGCGCGCGGCACCGGCGGACCGCCGATGCCGTCCTCGACCAACCTGTACATGGAGGCGGGCACGCTGACGCCGGAGGCGCTGATGGCGGACATCGGGGCCGGCCTCTACATCACCGAGCTGATGGGCATGGGCGTCAATGGCGTCACCGGCGATTACAGCCGCGGCGCGGCCGGATTCTGGATCGAGAACGGCAAGATCGCCTATCCGGTCTCCGAAGTGACCATCGCGGGCAATCTGAAGGACATGTTCCGTCGCCTCGCGCCGGCGAACGATCTCGTCTTTCGCTACGGCGCCAACGCACCGACGCTGCGCATCGAAGGCATGACCGTTGCCGGTGCCTGACGCCGGTCTGGTTTCGGACACGTCGCTTCTCGAAGAGGCGGTCCGCGAGGCGGGCCATATCGCGCGGCGCTTCTACGGTGGCGACTACAAAAGCTGGAACAAGGCGCAAGGCAGCCCGGTCACCGAGGCCGATCTCGCCGTCGACGCTTTCCTGACTGACAGGCTGCGCAGCGCTCGGCCGTCCTATGGCTGGCTCTCGGAGGAGACCGAGGACGATGCCGCACGCCTCTCGGCACACCGCGTCTTCATCGTCGATCCGATCGACGGCACGCTCGCCTTCGTGAAGAACAAGCCGCATTTCACCATTTGCGCCTCTGTCGTCGAGGACGGCACGCCGGTTGCGGGCGTCGTCTACAATCCGATCACCGAAGAGTGCTACCGGGCCACGCTGGGCGGCGGCGCCGAATTGAACGGGGACAGGATCAGGGTCAGCGCGCGCACGGAGCTCGAAGGCTGCCGCATGCTCGCGGACAAGGCGATGCTGGCGCATGCCGCGTGGTCCACCCCGCCAAACATCCCCTGGCCGCCGATGACCATCGAGTCGCGGAGCTCCATCGCCTATCGAATAGCCCTGGTCGCGGCCGGCACGTTCGACGCCATGCTTGCGCTTTCCGCCAAGCACGACTGGGACCTCGCTGCCGCCGAGATCGTCCTGACCGAGGCGGGCGGCGAGTTGACCGCGCATGACGGCAGCCGCCTGCGCTACAATGGCAAGGACGCGATTCAGGCCTCGGTGGTGGGCGCCGGTCCCGCGTTGCATGCAGCGCTCATGGCGCGCCTGCGCCACCTGAAACTTCCGCGATAGGGGTCACCATGGCCGAGCATGAATCCAAGCAGCTGCTCCACCTCGTGTTCGGCGGAGAGCTGGTCTCGCCGGACAGCTACGAGTTCAAGGACCTCAAGAAACTCGACATCGTCGGCTTGTTTCCGAACTACAAGGCCGCGCTGACCGCCTGGCGCGGCAAGGCGCAGGCGAGCGTCGACAACGCGGCGATGCGCTATTTCGTGGTGCATGTCCACAAGCTGATGGAGCCGGACGGCGACGAGCATTGAGGGTCCTGCCGCGCGACGTCCCCCCAGTAAAAAAATACCCAAAAGGTCGTCATCGCCCGGCGCGCGGAACAGCGCGTCCGGGCGATGACGGCGTTTTTGATTCGGGGCAAACGCAACTCGTTCCAAACAAGTGGTCGCGATGTCTGCATCGCGAGGCTCCCAAGCGGACGGACCCCAACCCTCGCCCACCCCCATCGCGCATGCTAAACCCGCCGCCGCGATGACCACCCGGCTCGACGTCCGCCCGCCTTTGCCCTCGATTGCGCTGCCCCAGGGCGGGCGCGCCGAGCCGCCGTCTCCAGGAACCTTCGCAATCGTCCGCAGGTTGTTTCACGACTACGTCCGCGGCCAGTGGCCGACACTGGTGCTTGCAGCCCTCTGCATGCTCGTCACCTCGGCGATGACGATGGCGCTCGCCTATATCGTCCGGCCGACGGTCCAGGACCTGTTTCAGAGGAAAGACCCTGCGATGCTGACGGTCATTCCGCTGGCGGCGCTGGGCATCCTCTGGCTGAGAGCCGCGAGCTACTACGCGCAGCAGACCCTCGTCGGCACGCTCGGCGAGCGTGTCGTCGCCGCCAGCCAGCGCGACATGTTCGACAACCTGATCCGCCGCGACCTCGCCTCGCTCAACGCGGTGCATTCCGGCCAGTTCGTCTCCAGCTTCCTCTACGACGCGACGCTGATGCGCGACGCCATCGCGAAAGGCGTCGCCGCCATCGGAATGGAAGCGGTGCAGCTTGTCGGCCTTGCGGCGCTGATGATCTATTACGACTGGAAGCTCGCCGCGCTATCAGTGGTCATTTTGCCGCTCGTCGCCTGGGCGATGGAGCGCATCGGCGGCTCCGTCAAGACGCGCCGCCACGCGCGGCATGATGGAGACGGGCGAACCTCACCACCGCCCTGTCGGAAGCGCTCGACGGACGGCGCATCGTCAAGGCCTACGGGCTGGAGGAGCACGTCGCCGTGCGCGCGCATGCGCGCCTCAATCAGCGGCTCGGCCATCTGGTCAAGGTGGTGCGCCGCAGCGCGGCCGCTATTCCCACGGCCGACGTGTTCGCGGGCATCGTCACCGCGGCGACGCTTTTCTACGCCGGCTACCAGACGATCCACGACGAGCTGTCGCTCGGCGATTTCGCCTCGTTCCTGACGGCCATGCTCCTGGCGCAGCAGCCCGTGCGCAACCTGAGCCAGCTCTGGGCGATCGCGTCCTCGGGCATTACCGCGGCCAACCGGGTCTTCGCCGTGATCGATGCCAAGCCCCGGATTGTCGATGCGCAAGGCGCCGGAACGCTCACCGTCGCGCGCGCGCCGGTGGGCGGCGCGGTCCGCTTTCACGACGTGGCCTTCGGCTACGGCAAGGACGAGGACGCGCCCGCGATCGAGCGCGTGACGCTCGAGGCCGCGCCTGGGCAGAAGATCGCGCTGGTGGGTCCGTCGGGCGCCGGCAAGACAACGATCTTCAATCTGCTGCTGCGCTTCTACGAGATCGACTCCGGCACGATCGAGATCGACGGCCGCGATATCCGTCAGGTGACGTTGGAGTCGCTGCGCCGCGCCATCGCACTGGTGACCCAGGAGCCGATGCTGTTCGACGAAACCATTGCCGAGAACATCGCGCTCGGCCGTCCCGGCGCCTCGCGCGCCGACATCGAGGCCGCCGCCCGCGCTGCGGCGGCGCATGATTTCATCTCCGCCCTTCCCGACGGCTACGACGCGCGCGTCGGCGAAGGCGGGCTCAAGCTTTCCGGCGGCCAGCGCCAGCGCATCGCCATCGCCCGCGCCATGCTGCGCAATTCGCCGATCCTGCTTCTGGACGAAGCCACCTCGGCGCTCGACACCGAAAGCGAACGCCACGTCCAGGACGCGCTTGCCACGCTGATGAAGGACCGCACCACCATCGTCATCGCCCACCGGCTGTCGACCGTGCAGGATGCGGACCGCATCTATGTGCTCGACCGCGGCCGTATCACGGAGTCCGGCACGCATGCCGAGCTGATGGCGCGATCCGGACTTTATTCCCGCCTCTACCAGAGCAATTTCGACGAGCGCGACACGGCCCGCGCGGAGACCGCCTGATTTCATGGATCCGATCGGACTTATCGCCTATCGCGCCGCCACCGCAGTCGCCGCTCCCGCGGTGCCGCTGCTGCTGCGCCAGCGCGCCGCAATCGGCAAGGAGGACCGCGCGCGCAGCAATGAGCGTTTCGGCGTCACCGCGCGCGCGCGCCAGGACGGTCCGCTCGTCTGGGTGCATGGCGCGAGCGTCGGCGAGTGCATGGCGGCGCTGCCCCTGATCGAAGCGCTGCAGGAATCGGGAACGATCAACGTACTCGTCACCAGCGGCACGGTCGCCTCGGCCGCGATGATGGAGAAGAACCTTCCGCCCGAGGCCATCCACCAATTCGTGCCGGTGGACACGCCGGCGGCGACGGCGCGGTTTCTCGCACACTGGAAGCCCGATGTCGGCCTGTTCGTCGATTCCGACCTGTGGCCGAACCTGGTGCTCGGCGCCAAGGCCGCGGGAACACGCCTGGCGCTCGTCAATGCGCGCATCTCGGAGCGCTCGTTCAACGGCTGGCGCTGGGTGCCCAGGACGGCCGAGACGATCCTGTCGGCGTTCGACGTCTGTCTGGCGCAGGACGAGACCTTCGCCGCGCGCTTCCGCCAGCTCGGCTGCCGCAACGTGATCGTGTCGGGAAGCCTCAAGGCCGACGCCCCGCCGCTCGGCGCGAACGAGAAAGATCTCGCGGCCTTGCGCGCGGCCATCGGCGCGCGGCCCGTCCTGGTCGCCGCGCAGACCCATGCCGGCGAAGACGAGACGATCCTGCCCGCGCACGACATGCTGCGCCGGACGTTTCCGGACCTGCTCACCATCATCGTGCCGCGCCATGTCGAACGCGGCGCGGATATTGCGATGCTCTGCGCCACGCGGCCGACCAGGCGCCGCTCGCTCGGCGAAGCGATCACGTCGAGCACGGCGGTCTACATCGCCGACACGATGGGCGAGCTCGGTCTCTTCTATCGCCTGTCCCCCTTCGCATTCGTGGGCGGCACGCTGGTGCCCATGGGCGGACACAATCCGCTCGAACCGGCAAAGCTTGGCTGCGCGGTGATCGCGGGCCCGCACATCTTCAATTCCGCCAGCGCCTTCGAGGCGATCTTCGCGGCCCAGGGCTGCGGACAGGTCGGCTCCGCCGCCGAGATCGCGGCGATCGCAGCGCGCCTGCTCGCGTCGCCGGCCGACGCCAAAGCGCTCGGCGAGGCCGCTCGCCGCGGCGCGGCCACGCTCGGCGGCGCCGTCGCGAAGACCGTCGCGGCGGTGGAAATGCTTCGGCGATCCCATGCGCACGCCTGAATTCTGGAATCGGCGCGATCGGGCCTCGCGGCTGGCTGTCGCGTTGCTCACGCCTCTTGGCTGGCTCTATGGCGCAAGCGTGCGGATTCGCGCGCGGCGCCGGGACCCCTACCGCACCAAGGCGAAGGTCATCTGCGTCGGCAACCTGACGGCCGGCGGCACCGGCAAGACGCCGATCGCCATCGCGCTCGCGAAGCACTTGCAGGCGCGCGGCCTGCGCGTCGCCTTTCTCTCGCGCGGCTATGGCGGCCGGTCGCGCGGGCCGCTGCAGGTAGATTTCAGCCTGCATGGCGCGGGCGATGTCGGCGACGAACCGCTCCTGCTGGCGCAGGCCGCTCCCGTCATCGTCGCGCGCGACCGCCGCGAAGGCGCCAAGTTTGCGGACGGCTACGCGCCCGACGTGATCATCATGGATGACGGCCACCAGAATTTCGCGGTCGCCAAGGATCTGTCCATCGTCGTCATCGACGCGAAAGACGCTTTTGGCAACGAACGCATGCTGCCGGCCGGGCCGCTGCGCGAGCCGGTGTCGCAGGGGCTCGAACGCGCCGATGCCGTCGTCCTCGTCGGCGACGGGACGCCAAGGCTCGGCGCCTTCTCGCGGCCGATGCTGCGCGCGCATCTGGCGCCGAGCAATGCAGACGCGCTCGCCGGCCGCCGCCTCCTCGCTTTCGCCGGCATCGGGCAGCCGCGGAAATTCTTCGAGACCCTGGACGCAATCGGCGCCAAAATCGTCGACCACGTCGCGTTCGGCGACCATCACGCCTATGCGGCGTCCGAGATGGCGCGGCTGTGGGCCCGGGCGCGCGCGAACGAGGCAGGCCTGGTGACGACCGAGAAGGATTTCGTCCGATTGACGCAGGCCGAGCGCGAGAACATCGCGGTTCTGGCCGTCCACGCGGCCTTCGACGACGGGGCGGCGCTGGAGGCTCTGCTTGACAGGCTCGGCCCCGCCGCGTTAGCGCGCGCATCAGCATGAGCGACACTGCGTCCGTCGAACCGCGCCTGAGCCTTCTCGCGACCCTGCGCTACCGCGCGGAGGCCGCGGCTTTCTTCGGCTTCATCGGCTTTTTCCGGCTTTTCGGCGTCGACGGCGCCTCGGCCATCGGCGGCTTCATCGGCCGGAACATCTTCTACCGCGTGCCGGTAATGGACCGCGCGCGCGAGAACCTGCGTGCGGCGTTTCCCGAAAAGACGCAAGACGAGATCGAAACCATCATCCGCGAGATGTGCGACAACCTCGGCCGCACCGTCGCCGAGTACGCGCACCTCGACAAGCTGGCGATGACGGGCGCCGATCCGCGCATCGAAGTCGTCAATGTCGAGCATGCTGACAATGCGGTCGCGGCGGGAACCGGGGTGATGTTCATCTCTGGCCATTTCGCCAATTGGGAAGTGATGCCGTTCGCCGCGTACCAGCACGGCTTCGAAGGCGGCGAAGTCTACCGGCCGCAGAACAATCCCTACGTCGACCGTTGGCTCGTGTGGCAGCGCGCCAAGAACGGTCCCAAGGACCAGATCAGCAAGGGTTCGCAGGGCACGCGGCGGATCTTTTACCTCCTGCGCCGCGGCAAATCGATCTTCATGCTGGTCGACCAGAAGACCAATGAGGGACTGCCGGCGCCATTTTTCGGCCACGATGCGATGACGACTCCGGCACCCGCTTCGCTGGCGCTCAAGCTCGGCGCGACGCTGGTGCCTGTCTCCAACGAGAGGCTGCGTGGCGCGCGCTTCCGCATGAAGATCTATCCGCCCATCGCATTTGCGCCCACCGGCGATCACGAACGCGACGTCGCGCTCTTCTGTATGGAAATGAACTGGAATGACTATAATTTGAAGTTAGGTGGTGGCTTTCTTCAGTGTTTACTTTTATCCGCTCTTTTTCTGCACCGTATTAAACGTCTCGATGCTTTCGCTGCTGCGATATTGTTCCATATCGGCTTCGATCATCGCCGCGTATTCGCTGACATGCTCTTCGTTTGGAATCGGCGCTTCTTCCGTTTCGGTCTGCGCAATGGCATTACGTTGACGCTGAATGAATTCCTGCACCACTTTATATAACGCAACCGGCATCGGGATAGGGGGAGCCGGCGCGCGCGAAGGCAATCCCGCAGGTACTTTGGCGATGGTATCGAAATAATTGTTGCTTGCAGTTGCTGCTGTTTCAGTGCGTTTTTCTTTCGGCGTTTCAGGCGCCTTGTATGAAGGGTTATAAGCGGCGGCGCGCGATTTCATTCCGTCGTAAGGCGAACGCGGGCGCGGCGGGTTGGGCGATGAAGAAGGTGGTGCCGGATAAAAATTTACAGGTACGCGTCCCGTCTGCTCGATATGCGCCAGCTTCGGCATGACTTCATCAATATGTTTGACCAAAGTTTCCAGCGCGTGCTTCTTGCTTTTGTCGCGTGCCGTCCCAGTTGGGCTGTAAAGCGACGCGTAATCGCTCGATTGGCCATAAATCGAAGCCACCTGCCGCGCCAGTTCGGCGCCAAGGAAACCCAGACGTCCAACATACGCTTGGTAAAGCGTCGACCGCAGACGTGGCCACGTCGCGGCTTTGTCCTCGATCTCATTGGTAATGCTCTTGATGCGACCGGCGCAAACGCCGCGCGCGCCCATCAACTCGCCACGCAAGGCTGCGGCCACGGCTTTGGTTTCGTCGCTGCGATCGCGATTTTTGCGCGCCCATAGCGACCCCGTGATGCTAAGCGCCGTTGCCAGCATCAAAAACCCGGCGATCAGCATTTGATAACGTTCAAAGAATCCGACCGACTCTGGCGATGTCGATCGCAACCAACGCTCATCGTCGGCGCTGATATCCGCGTGTTGCGTTTGCGCATGTTGTGCGATGACATCGGCGGCGATTTTGCTTTGCGTCTCAGGCGCGGGAATTGTGGCAATGGGTTTTTCGTTTTTCGGTGCGGCTTCGACGGCGGGTGGTGGAAGCGTTACGACAGGTGCCGGGGCTGGTGGGGTGATGGCTTCGGAAACTTTGGCTGGCTGCGGCAATGTCACCGACCACAGGCCGATTTTCTGGTTTTGTGCGGCCTGTTCAGCAGTCATATAGGCGCCCGCGACATCGGTGCCGGCGATCGATCCGCGCGCCGTTACCGCCAATCCACGCCGCAACAGCTCCAGCGCCATATCATTGCCGGCTGCATTGCGACAGGTGGCAAGCAACCGACCATCCGATCGCGATCGCGGATTTCACAACTGACATTCTGACCATTAGCAAGGCTGTCTAGTGAAGCCCGCGCCTGCGGCCCGAAACTGGCAGAAAGTTGCGGGGCACAATGCCGAATAAACGCACATCAGTATCGGCAACGCGCAATTTTTCCCCGTCAATAACGGCAGCGGGGCCTTGTACGGTGCGCGGCGGCGGGGCTTCCAATGACTGGCTGCTGACCGGCGTGCGCGGCATGCGGCGGGGCGGCGGCATGGTTTGCGCCAACGCCGGTGCTGTCAGTGCCACGACGCAGGTCAAAACAAAACAGTTTGCAGTTATTTTTTTCATGCGGTCCATTTTGTACGACCTATCTATAACCTGAGGCCAGCGCAATGGCGGCCTCAATCTCGGTAACGCCTTTGGCGACAGCCTGTCCGATCAAATCCATGCGCGCGACCTGGGCGATGCGAGTTGTGGTATGTTCGGCCTCATGCGCCGATAAAATGTGGCGAAACAGGCCGCAGGATTCAGCCAACCCTGTCAGCATCACATCATGCGGCGAAGGTATATCGTTGCTCAGCACCACCCCCAAGATACGCAATTTACTTCCCGCACTTCCTTGTCATTCAGCAGGGGATATCGACGTGATCCAAAAACCCACAAAATCTTACGGTCCTGGCGGCGAATGATGCCGCGCGCCTCAAGCCGGCGCAGGGCTTTTTCGCGCAAGGATTCGCCTTCGTCAGCCAGTTGGCGCAACCAATAAGCGATGGGGTGTGGCGTTAAAACGGAGGCCAGCGCATAAGTTGCAGAACGGGGTCGAGAATATTGTCGCCTGTCGGGTTCGGATCGACCAAAAACATATCGCGCAAATCGTTATCGATACGTTGGCGCAGGGTTAAATCCATCAAGACGGCCCCGGCGGCGGCACAGTCGAGCGTGCTGCGGGCCAGAGGATAAAGTTGGCCGCTATGGTCGTCGAGCGCCAGCAACAGGAACTCTTCAAGCAGCGTAAGCTGTAGTGAAGCGGGGGGTAATTTTTGCACCATATTGGTAAGAGTACCAAAAGCGTAAGCGGCATAAAAGCGCATTTTGCGGCGCGGCGCGGTTTTATGGGGTGCTGTGCAGTTATGGCGATTGTTGATTCCGTTCAACCATATAGCTCTTTACCTTTACGGGCGAGCCATTATAAGCATAGGGTCTTCGCCGCAGGACAATACGAAAACAGGTTCATCATGCAAAAATCATTTGTGAAAACAGGTTGGTCGAAATTTGCCCCGTGCTTCGACACGGGGATCATGGGCGCGTGCTTCGCTGCCTTTGTCTTTACTTGCCTGTCCGTGTCTTCTGCGCTGGCCGATGGCGGCATACCGCAGGACTGGGGCAAAGGGATGCAGGAACCAGGTTCGTCTATTGCCTCACGCATCAGTGATTTTCATAATTTTCTTCTGGTTATCATCACGGGCGTAAGCATTCTGGTTCTGGTGCTGCTGCTTTATGTGATGGTGCGTTACAATAAACGCGCCAACCCCAACCCCAGCACGACGACGCACAATGTCAAACTGGAAATCATCTGGACGCTGATTCCCTGCCTGATCGTGCTCATATCGCTTGGATTTCGTTTCCATTGCTTTACTATCATGGATCGTATGCCGCCGCCCGATCTGACTTTAAAAGTCACGGGGCATCAATGGTACTGGTCATACGAATATCCGGATCAGGGCGATGTTTCCTTTAACAGCATTGCCATTTGGAGCGCCTCCGATGTTACCGATGCGCAGGTGCAGCCGCCCTCAACGATGCGACGCCGCATTGGCTGATTAAGAAGACAAGCCGCAGCGTATGTTGGAAGTCGATAACCGCGTTGTCTTGCCAGTCGGCAAGGTTATTCGTGTGCAAATTACCGGCGCGGATGTTGCTGCATTCATGGTTTGTGCCCTCGCTTGGCGTCAACCGCATGGCTGTGACGGGGCGCCTGAATGAAGTCTGGTTCAAGATTGATAAGCCCGGACTTTACTTCGGCCAATGCTCGATGATTTGCGGCAATGGCCATGGTTATATGCCGATTGTCATCGAAGGCGTGCCGCAGGATCAGTTTGATGCCTGGGTAGCGTCGAAGAAAACCGCAGATAATAAAGGTCTGAAAATGACCCCCATCGCTTCGGCCCAATAACATTCTTTACCTTTAGGGAACGACCCATATGACAGCCACGCATCCCGCCCCCGACGCCCACGCCGCGCACGGACATGACCATCATGGCCATGATCACAAGCAAGGTTTTTTCACGCGCTGGTTCTGCTCGACCAACCATAAGGACATCGGCACACTTTATTTGATTTTTGCCGTCGTCGCCGGGCTTGATCGGCGGCGCCATGTCGGTTTTGATGCGCCTTAACTTGCTGCATCCGGGTTCGCATTATTTTCCCAACGGCCAGGAATGGAATGTCGATCATCACCGCGCACGGCCTGATCATGGTGTTCTTCACCGTTATGCCCGCGCTGATCGGTGGCTTCGGCAACTGGTTCATTCCGCTTGATGATTGGCGCGCCCGATATGGCCTTTCCGCGCCTGAATAACCTCAGCTTCTGGCTGCTTATCCCGGCTTTTGCGTTTTGCTGGGCTCGGCCTTTGTCGGTGACGGCGCCGGCACCGGCTGGACCATCTATCCGCCCTTTCGAGCCTCGCATCGGGCATCCCGGGCGAGTCGATGGATATGGCGATTTTCGCGCTGCATCTGGCGGGTGCTTCGTCGATTCTCGGCTCGCTTAACTTCATCACCACTATCTTCAATATGCGCGCCCCGGGCATGACGCTGCACAAAATGCCGCTGTTCATCTGGGGGATGCTGGTCACGGCGTTCTTGCTGCTGCTGTCGATCCCGGTTCTGGGCGGCGCCATCACCATGCTGCTGACCGACCGCAATTTCGGCACCAGCTTTTTCGATCCTGCGGGCGGCGGCGATCCGTTGTTGTTCCAGCATCTGTTCTGGTTCTTCGGCCATCCCGAAGTTTACATCATGATTTTGCCCGCCTTCGGCATTATCAGCCAGATCGTCTCGACCTTCAGCCGCAAACCGATATTCGGTTATCTCGGCATGGTTTATGCCATGGTCGGCATCGGCGTTCTGGGCTTCATCGTCTGGGCGCATCACATGTTTACGGTCGGCCTCGACGTCAACACGCGCGCCTATTTCGCCGCGGCGACGATGATCATCGCGGTGCCGACCGGCATCAAGATCTTCTCGTGGATCGCAACGATGTGGGGCGGTTCGATTGATTTCAAGACGCCGATGCTGTTCGCGCATCGGGTTTATTTTCCTGTTCACGGTCGGCGGCGTCACCGGCGTCGTTCTGGCCAACGCCGCCGTCGACACGCCTGTTCACGATACCTATTATGTGGTCGCGCATTTCCATTATGTGCTGTCGCTCGGCGCCGTGTTCGGCATCTTCGCCGGTTTTTATTACTGGATCGGCAAAATGTCCGGCCGCACCTATCCCGAATGGGCTGGCAAGCTGCATTTCTGGCTGACCTTCATCGGCGTCAACCTCACCTTCTTCCCGATGCATTTTCTCGGGCTGCAAGGCATGCCGCGCCGCATTCCCGATTATCCTGAAGCTTTCGAAGGCTGGAACCACATCGCATCGTTACGGCGCGTTGATTTCTTACGCCGCGACGCTTTGGTTTGTCGGCGTCGCGATCTACACTATTTTCTGGGGCAAGAAAGTCGGCGCCAATTACTGGGGCGAAGGCGCCAAGACGCTGGAATGGACCAATCGTCATCGCCGCCGCCGTTCCATACGTTTCGAAGACTTCTGCCGCACGTTGGATTGAGGGCTGAACGGAACAGCGCAGATGCAAGCGAGTGAATCGGCGCTGGGACGTATCACTGCGCTGATCGAATCGTCACTAGGCGCGCCTTATCTGGCGCTGCGGGGCGCGCGGCGTGCGCGACTATGTCGAACTGCTTAAACCGCGCGTCATGTCGCTGGTGGTGTTCAGCGGGTTGGTGGGGTTGGTGGTTGCCCCCGGCACCATTCATCCTCTGCTTGGTTTCGTCGCCATTCTGTGCATCGCTGTCAGTGCGGGCGGCAGCGCCGCGATCAATATGTGGTATGACCGCGATATCGATGCGATTATGACGCGCACGCAGCCGCCGGCCATTGCCGCAGGGGCGCATTGATCCGACAGCGGCGCTTGAATTCGGCGGGACCCTCATTGTTGCTTCGGTCTTGCTGATGGGGCTGGCGGTCAATGTGCTGGCGGCTGCGTTGCTGGCTTTGGCCGCTGCATTTTACGTTTTCATTTATACGATGTGGCTAAAACGCCGCACGCCATGGAACATCGTTATTGGCGGCGCGGCAGGGGCTTTTCCGCCGGTCATCGGCTGGGCGGCAGTGACAGGGCATGTGGCATTGCCCGCCATCATTCTGTTCGCCATCATCTTTTTCTGGACGCCGCCGCATTTCTGGGCGCTGGCGCTGTACCGCAACGAGGATTACCGCCGCGCCGGCGTGCCGATGCTGCCGGTGACGGCAAGGGCGCGCGTCGCACCAAAATCGAAATGCTGATTTATACGCTGCTCCTGTTCCCGCTCAGCCTCGCGCCCGTTTATGATCGGCATGTCGGGGCGGTCTATGGATTGGCGCGCGTTATCCTCAGCGCGCTCTTTGTCATTTGCGCCGTGCGCGTGCTGTGCGACAAAACGCATTAAGCGGCACGGCAGATGTTCGCTTATTCCATCTGTCTATCTGATCGCTGCTGTTGGCCTGATGCTGGCCGATCATCTGCCTTGAAATGGCTATGACACGAACGAACCGGCGACTGGAAAGAAACGCCGCCGCGCAGCCGCAACTGGGCCGTGTTTCTGGCGCTGCTGGCTTTTGTGGTTCTGGTTTTTGCATTACGATCGTGAAAATTAAACTCGGCTACGGGCCATGAACAGCCACGCGGCAAACAAATCGCAGCGATTTGATGGTCGCTTTCTGCTTGCTGTGCGGCTGTGATGATGGCGGCCTCGCTTATGCCAGCGTGCCGCTTTATAGGCATGTTTTGCAGCGCGACCGGTTTTTGGCGGCACGACGCAGCGCGTCGAGGCGGCGCCGAAGCAGACCGCGCGAACGCTGGGTCACGGTCGAGCTTCGACAGCAATGTCGATCCAGCGCTGCCGTGGGATTTTGCGCCGACAACAGAGCATTCAGCGCTCAAGCTCGGCGAAACTTATACGATATTTCATACACGCCCGTAACCGCAGCGATAAAACCGTCGCCGGCACGGCGACGCTTAATGTGCAGCCCGACAAAGCCGGAGGTTATTTCAACAAAATTCAATGTTTCTGCTTCGACAAGCAGGTTCTGAAACCGAGCGAAACCGCTCGCATTGGCGGTGCAATTCTATGTCGATCCGGCCATGGCCGACGATCACCGATACGCAACGATGTGCAGAATATAACCTTGTCCTATACCTTCTTTCTCGCCAAAGATCAGAGCAAAGCCACTGAGCCCATAAGCAAGAGAGTGCCACCTTCTGAACCCAACCCGCCACTTGAGAGACAGGACCATCAGCACGATACCACGATACCGTCGCTTACGAAGACAGCGGCATTCCGCAGCCCTGGCATCTTGTGCGCCCTTCGGTCTGGCCGTTGCTGGGAGCCTTGGCCGCCGGCCTGATGATGCTGCGGCGCGGTTCTGTTCATGCACAAGGATCAAAATCACCTTGGCGCATCGATCTTGACGCTGGCATCTAGCGCCGCTGATTGGGTTTTTCGGCGTTCTCGCGGTCATGTTCTTCTGGTGGCGCGATATCATCCATGAAACGGTGGTCGAGAAAGCGCATTCGCCGTTCGTGTCACGATCGGCCTGCGCTACGGCATGGCTGCTGTTCATCGCTTCGGAAGTGATGTTCTTCTCGGCTTTCTTCTGGGCCTATTACAGCGCGGCTTTTTTCCCGCCCGCCATTCTCGGTGGTGTCTGGCCGCCGGCGAACATCAAGACCTTCAATGCCTTCGATATGCCGTTTTTTATGACGCTGATCCTGTTGCTGTCGGGCACGACGGTACATGGGCGCATCACGCGGTGCTGGTCGGCAATCGCAAGGATTTGATTTTGGGCATTGGCGCTGACCGTGGCGCTTGGGTTCAGTTTTACCTGCTGTCAGGCGCTTGAATATCACCATGCCGATTTCACGATCAAGAGCGGCATGTTCGGTTCGACCTTCTTCATGGCGACCGGCTTCCACGGTTTCCACGTCATCATCGGCACGATCTTCCTTGCCGTCTGCCTGTGGCGCGCGATCAAGGGGCAGTTTCACGCCCGAAAGCCATTTCGGATTGCTAGCCGCCGCATGGTACTGGCATTTCGTTGACGTGGTCTGGGTGTTCCTGTTCATCTCGATCTACTGGTACGGCTCGCATTGATGAAATTTCGATCGGATTGGGTTTTCGTCCTCGTTTGGTCCGACGCTTTTGACGCTCGTGATGTTGCCGATCCTGATCGGCTTGGGCACATGGCAGGTGCAGCGGTTGCATTGGAAAGAGGGCCTTCTGCAGACAATTGACGAACGCATTCAGCGACGTCCTCTCGAAATCCCGCTTGTCGACGCGCACTAGCGGACGCCGATTACCGCCCGGCCACAGCTTCAGGCATTTTCAAACATGACCTATCGTTTTATGTTTTTTCCTCCGATCTTACGTCGGGCAAGGGCGGCTACCATGTTCTGACGCCGCTGCGATTGGCGGATGGTCGATTATCTTCTGGTTGATCGCGGCTGGATCCCTATGAACGCAAAGACCAGAACGATGAGTTTTTGCGTCCGAAGGCGCGGTTCAACTTACCGGTATCATGCGCCTGCCGCGGCCACCCCGTTTTATGCAGCCCAAAATGATCCGGCGAAAGGCTACTGGTACAATATCGATCTTGACGAATGGCCGCCGCCGACAAGCTTCGCCGTTTTCTTGCCTTATGTTCTTGAGGTCGATGTCGCAAAGGACGCACGGCTATCCCATCGGTGGCCAGACGCGCTTGACGCTACCCAATGACCATTTCAGCTATGCGGTGACATGGTATAGCTTGGCGGCCATTCTGCTGATTATTTACGGCGCTTCGTCATGGCAGAGAATTCCTGAAGATTAATCAGTAAAAGCGTCAGCAAGTACAATCGCTCCCGCCTGATGTGTAACAGCAACGATAATCTGCACATGAGAGAGCAATGTGCTGATGCCAAGCCCAACCTGGACGAACGCCATACACGCCGAGTGCCGCCAGCCTATTTTTCTGGTGATCGTTGTCTAATCTGCCAGCTTCGCGCGACCCATGTACAGGATCAACAACATGGTCGTTGGCCCCAGCCAGCGATGCGCAATTGCACCAAGCCGGTATTTTCAAAAAAATTATGCCACAGGGGCATTAATGTTGTGGCACCCGTCGCATAATTTCGCCTTCCATCAGCGGCCAGGTATTGTAAACCTCACCCGCAGCGATCCGGCGACGAACGCGCCCCACACTATCGTCACTGCCAAAAAAATCAACGCTACCCAGCCGTGACGCAAAAGGGATGACGGTATTTTCCGCGCGGGTGCGTCATTGCCGCGCGCCCCGCTCAGCGCTGTCCATATCAGAATCGAATAAATCACCAGGGCAACGGCAAGATGCAGGGCGAGGCGGTAAGGGCTGACGCTGGTGCGCACTTCCGATCCACTTTGCACCATGAACCAGCCAATGAAGCCCTGCAGGCCGCCGAGCAGGAAAATCAGCGCAAACTTTAATCCGGCCTCGCGGGTGATTTTCTTTTGCACCAGAAACGCCGCCAACGGCACGGCGAATACGATCCGATCAAACGGCCCCACAGTCGGTGCAGCCATTCCCCCAGAAATAAATATCCTTGAAGGCATCCAATGTCATGTCGTGGTTCAAAATCTGATACTGGGGAATGTTTTGGTAGGCGGCAAAAGCGCGCTGCCATTCATCCTGGTTGAAGGGGCAGGGTACCCATAACGGGGTTCCGAGTCGGTAATCGAAAGACCTGATTCGGTCAGTCGGGTAATGGCACCCAGCAGGGCCATGACGAATATCATTGCAGCAGCAGGCGAGAAGCCAATAAGTAACAGCGATGGGGTTTTTCTTCATAGAGCGTGTACCTTCGTGGGTTTATACTCGACATAGGCCTTGTTTGGCATTAAATAGTTCATCCTTTTGGGATAAGCAATTTCACTTTTTCAAGCAGCAGCCGCCGGTTTTCCATCATGAAAGATCCTCTTTGGCGCAATAAAGCTATCGCCGCCGTCATTATCGCCATTGCCATTATCTGGATCGGGGGCAAAGTTGCCGAAACGATGGTTAAACCGCGACCTTTGGCCAAGAACGCCTATGTCGTCGACACCAGTGCGATGGGTTCGGCGAGTACGTCGACGGCTGCGGCCCCGCAAGGCCCCGCGCCAATTGAACCCCTGTTCGCCAAGGCCGACGCCGATGCCGGCCAGAAATCCGCGCGCGTGTGCAGCACCTGCCACAGTTTCAACAAGGGCGAACCCGCCAAGCAGGGGCCGACTTACGGCATCATCGGCCTCAAACATGCGCATATGGAGGGTTTTTCTTATTCCGACGCGATGAAGGCCTTGTCCGACAAAACCTGGACATTCGATCTGCTCAACGAATTTCTGTACAGCCCGCGTAATGCGGTGCCGGGCACCAAAATGACCTTTGCGGGTATCAAAAACGACCAAGATCGCGCCAATGTTATCGCATGGTTGCGCACTTTTTGGACAGCCCAGAACCGTTACCATCAGCGAAATAAACCTTCTGCATAACTGATTGAAACATAAGGGCGCGCCCGTTAATCACGTCTTCGCGCCACTAGCCACGTGTTTCATGCTTTCCGTTCTCGTCGTTTCTCCTGATCCATCCGTTCCCGGCGGCGTTTCCGTTTTTATCGAATGCATGAAACGCCATTTGACCAACAGCAAGGTCAAATCTTTTTATGTGGGCACAGAGGCGCGGGCAAAGAACCCACTGTTTCGGTTTCGCAACGTCTGTTCAAGGCGCCACGGGAACTGGCGCGCCTCGTTAAAAAACAAAAATTCGACCTCGTTCATATCAACCCCAGTTTCGATGCCAAATCCCTGATCCGCGATGGATCATTCTTTTGGCGCTAGCGCGCGACCGGATATAAGCGGGTTCTCTTTTATTCACGGCTGGGATGGCGGCGTGCAGGAGCGGATACAAAGAATAATCCGGCGCTAAGCGCAATCTGGTCGGCTGGATTTTAAATCAGGCGGCGGCGCTTATGACGGTTTTGGGCGAGAGTCTTTCCGCCGGGGTCCTAGATGGCGAACTCGGAGGTTCGATAGCCGCACCGCATTATTCTGACGCAGCACGATGTTCGAAGGCGGAAAGCCGCCCCACGGCGCAACCTGCGCCCCGTCAGCGCGGCGCGTCGATTGTGTTCATGTCGCGGTTCGACCGCGAAAAAGGCGTTCACGAATTGCTTCAGGCCTTTGCGGCGCTTGAGAAGAGACTTTCCGATATCGACCTGGTTATGGCGGGCGAGGGCGACGAGGCCGACGCGTAGAATGCTCAAACAACCGACGCTAGGCCTGTCGCATCGTGTGTTTCCCCGGCTATGTCGGCGGCGTCGATAGAAAGCCGCTTGCTGCTACACGCGTGGCGTTTGCCCTGCCGACCTATTACCGCAGCGAAGGCATGCCGGTCGCCGTGTCTGGAAGCGATGGGGGCGGGCAAGCCCTTGCTGGTCGGCTCTGCGGGCGCGATGCGTTCCATCGTTTCCGATCCAGAAAACGGCGTCGTTCTTGATAAAATAACGCCGCAAGCGGTCGAAGATGGATTGCGCCGTCTGTTGGCTGATGCTGATTTTGCCGTTGCTGCGGGTAAACGTAATGCCGCTATAGCATGGAAAAAATTTGAAGCGCACACCGTGACTGCAGAGATTGAAAAACTGTATCAAAGGTAGCGCAATGCTAGCCCGGCAAATGTTTGGTTACGCGCCGTCTCTTGTTGTGACGGCGCTGGTGTCTTTTGCCAGCGTTACCTTCTTTACGTCGCTTATGTCGCAGTCGGAATATGGCCAGTATTCGCTGGCCGTCAACGCGATGACGATGCTGATTGGGGTATGCTTTTTCTGGCTGCAAAGCGCCGCCTCACGTTTGATGGCTCAGGCCATGCGGGAAGGCCGTGAAGCCAAGCTTTCGCGACCCTTTACGACGTTTTTGCGGTCTGCAGCCTGGTGTTGCTGGCGCTTGCTGCGGCTTGGCTTTTTCTCTGCCCGTTGGTGACTGGCGGGTTGCGGTGTGGTTCGCGCCGCCTCTGGCCATTTTACGCGCGCTTTTGAATATCAATCAGGCCATCCACCGTAATTTTGTGCGTATTGTGCGTTACAATGTTATCGAGGTCGGACAATCGGTCGATCGGCTTGGGTTCGGCGGTGGCGTTGGTTGCCTTTGCGCATCAGGGGGCATCGGGCGCTGCCATGGGCACGATGATCGGCCTTGCGGCCATGTCATTGTTCGATGTGCGTATGTTAGATCGCGCGCACTGGCGCGATTTCGATTGGGGCGTGTTCAGGGAAGTCATGCATTTCGGCACGCCCTTCATTGTTACCTATGGGCTCAGCTTTATCCTTTCTGGCTCCGACCGGTTCTTAATTGAATATTTTCTGGGGCCGGACCAGGTCGGTATTTATTCCGCCGGTTATGCTTTTCCTGACCGTATTGGCCAGATCTGTTTCATGGCGGTAGCGACGGCATCCTTTCCCCTGACCGTGCGTCGATTAGAGCAAGAGGGAACAGAGGCCGCGCGCGACCAAACCTATGCCAACGGTGTGGCAATGCTAGCGTTGGCGGTGCCGGCCTGTATGGGGTTGCTGCTGATCAACCGACCGCTGGCCGCGACGCTGATCGGCGAAAACTTCCGTGCGGGTGCCATTCAGGTTATGCCGTGGATTGCGATCTCGACCATTTTCAATGGCATTGCCGCGCATTATTTTGACCATGCCTTTCATCTCGCCAAAAAAACGCGGCTGTTTTTCTTCACCCTTGGCCCTGCGGCGTTGCTCAATTTCATCGGCAATCTTTATGCCATCCCACATTTTGGCGTCATGGGCGCGGCCTACACAACGCTGGCCGCCTATGCACTTTATCTGATTCTTAGTATCGTCATTGGGCGGCGCGTGTTCCGTATCAAATTTCCGTTTAAACCCGCACTGCAAATCGCGGTTTCAACCGCGTTGATGGCGCTTATTCTGCTTGGTTTTAATTTTCCTGAAAATCTCACAGGTCTCATTGACATGGTCGTGATTGGCGGCGCCGTTTACGGGCTCGGCATTTTGACCTTTGACATCATGGGCGTGCGCAGTTTGATTATCCGAAAATTCCACCAAAGAAGCGTGAGTCATGTATCCGCACATACCCCATTAGAATTCACGGTTTTGAAGACCCCCGAAGCGATCGAAATTATCGCCGATGAATGGCGCGCACTTTATGAAAAATCCGGTGGCAATGTCTTCGGCAGTTACGAATGGTTTCAAATCTGGTGGCGTCATCTGGGGGGACTGGAAAATGTTCGTTTGCATATCGCCACAGCGCGTTCTGGCGGCAATCTCGTCGCCCTTTTGCCATTGGTCGTGCGGCGTTCCGGCCTGCTGCGCATTCTTGAATGGGCGGGCTACGAAACATTTGATTACGGCGATGTGCTGGCCGAAAATGCGTGCGATGCCGAAGCCATCTGGCGTTTTGCTTTTGGCGTGGGCGGTTACGATGTTGCCCTTATCAAGGATGTACGCGAAAGCGCGTTGTCACTGCCAGTTTTGGCCAATGGCATGCGGTTGCGCGAACAACGCAAGAATTATTTTCTGACTTTGCAGTTTGATTCCGGCGAGGCATGGCTCGCGGCTCAATCACGCAAACTTCGCGGCGATATGCGCCGCAAACGCGAAAAAATGCAGGCGCAGGGCGATGTTGCATTCCAACTATACCGCCAGGGTGAACAGGTTCCTGTGGCGGTGCTTGACGCGCTTTATGCGCAAAAATCTGCCTGGTTCAGGGAACGCAAGGCCAGCGGCGCCTTTGCCAAAGCGGAAGTCAAGCCGTTGCTGCATGAACTTGCTGCGGACGCTGCGCGCCACAACAAACTCTATCTTGCCTGGCTGACCTGTGGTGATGTCATCGTCGCCTGTCACATGGGCTTTATCAAGGACGGAATTTTGCATCTCTACCACACGACTTATGATGCTGGTTATGGTGCCTTTTCGCCCGGCAACATTATGATGATCGAGACCATTCAATGGGCGATCGACGCCAGGCTGCGTGAACTTGACTTCATGCGCGGTGACGAAGCATTCAAACAGCGTTTCGCGGGGGGTACGCGCGCGCTGTCGGCCTTTATCGGCGGCGGCTCATATTTTGGAAAGATGCTGGTATTGCTGCGCATGGCGCAAAAAGACAGCGAACTTCCCGCAGATCCGATTAAAAAATCCGACAGTTAAACTGCCCAGAAGAAATGCGTCACGGCTTTTTGGTTGGGCGGTAATATGCCCTTGAAACTGATCTGCGCCGCCGCTTGTTTGACCCCGAATTCGGGTGAATAAGAACCTTCACCAATAACTGTTTCCAGGGTGCTTTCATGACGCAGGCGCAGGACCAGTTGTTCGCCCTTCAATACAACAAGGTCATGGCCATCGCGTCGGGCAGCAAGGTCGGGATGAAGCAGAAAGTTTATTTCGACCTGTTGCGGCGTGGGCCCGACAATCATATCTTCGACCACGGCGCCCGTTGCAGGGGAAACATGCAAGCCGCGGCGATGCAGGCAGCGGAAATTTTCCAGATAGCCGTCATGTTCGGCTTCAATCTGCCAAAAATCGCCGCGCGATTCAAAATGGCGCAAGGTTGCGCGTGCCTTGTGTGACCAGTTGAATGCGCCCGCTTGTGCGCTGGAATCCGTGTCGTTGATAGTCAGGGTGTTATGCGCCTTTGCGCCGCGGAAATAACGCCGTTCGCCGGTTTGCGAATGATAAAGGTAAGTGCCGGAATCGACAAAAACCGGTTGTCCCCCGATATGCAGCCACAAAGCCAGCGCATCGGCATGCCCATGTGCGGCGATTGACAAATAACCCAACGGGCCGTGATCGAATGCCAGTAGAATATTTCCTGTTAAACTTTGATGGCGGCCGACAGTCATTCCACCATAGCTGAAACAACGCACGCCTGCCGGGGCAAAATCCATTGCCGATGCGGCGCCGAAAACCGCCTGACGCAAATGAGGTTGCAGCCTGGGTGGCATCAAATCGACGCGGCTGGCCATAGCGGCAATGGACGCCAAAATACCTGCGACATAGGTGTCGCCGCTATGATGTGCGCCGAAAACGCAGGCATCGTCATCGTCGCCGATATGCGGGGTGTTGCCGCTGGCATCGGTCAGCCAACGCAAATATTCACCGCCCAGGGTAAGATGATGCAGGTAATGATCAGGAATGGCGATATCGCGCGCGCGCGCGATTTTTAATCCGGTCAGCAAGGCTTCACATGTCGATGCGGCGTATGCTATCGCCTGTTCCGCGCCCGCGCCATCAGGCAAAATCAATCGCCGCGCCTGGTCGCACAAAATATCCCAACCTTTGTTTTTCCAAATTTCTGCCTCTGTAAATTGGGGGCACAAAGCGCCGACCGCAAACAGTCCCAACCCTTCGGCCGCGCGATGATTATTGGATGAACTGTAAAGCGACGGGTATCGCGCGATCCAGCGCGCATGGGTTTGCAAGCTCGTCCAGATTTTGCCACGCGCCGGTTCTAATAAATAATCGCCGACTAAAGTCGTAACTGTCAAAATGCTGATAACGCGCAGCGCCAGCTCAATACCCGAATTCCAGTTGACCCCGAGGAAGGGCGGGTTGTTATCGATCCAGCTTTCAATTTCCGACAGGCAAAACCGCGCCAGCATGCCATCCTGGTGTTTTCGCGCCAATGCCGCGACACTTTGCAGATATTGCAGGCGATTCAATTCCCAGGTGAATTTGATATCGCCGTTTTTCGCCCCGTGGCGATAATCAATATCGAAACAGAAAACATCGCGTGGCCATTGTGCGCCCGACAGCGGATCAATGTGCCACATATCGGCTCGGGCGCATGTGGGCCATTGTTTGCCAAATATATTATGTTCACCGCATTGTGCGCGACGGGCATCCTCGGCCCACTGGTCAAGCAGGCTCGTGGGAGTATTCCACGCGTCGATATTTGCAAGAAGGCCCGGAATTTGGGGCAGTTCGCCATAATCATGTGCTATCGCGGCGAAACCCCCAGCACGGGAACGGTCGCATCTGCGTCGAGCCCCTTCTTTGATGCGATGCATAATCTCTGCCGCCGACATCGCGGCGAGGCGGTATTTATACCAGCGCAGGCGGTTCACGATGCTCATCGGACATTGGTCGCAAACAACACGTCATATGCGGCCAGTAATTTGGGGGCTTCATACGGCCACGCCAATTCTCGTTCAACGCGCGCGCGGCCGAATGCGCCCATGGCGGCGCGTTTTTGTGGATTGTCGATCAGTTCGATGATTTTCGTCGGCAAAATCATTTGCATCGTTGGTTTTGGCGTACAACGACGCCTCTCCGGCTGAAAAACGGCCCTCGGTCAAATCGAACTGCACAATCGGTTTGCCCAATGCCATATATTCAACGATTTTGTTCATTGTCGATTTGTCATTCATGGGGTTGGCCTCGTCGGGATTGACGCAGATATCCGGCGTATTGAGAACTTCCAGCAAGGTCTGTTCCGGGGCGCGTCCGGTGAAGGTTATATAGGCGTCGAGTCTTTTTCTCGGCCGCCATATGTTTGAAATCTTCCAGTGACGGACCGCCACCGACCAGGGTGAAATGGATGTTGGTGCGGTGCAGGTCGTAAACGATATGCCGCGCGGCCTCGATCAGATATTGAATGCCTTCCTGCTGGCCCATGACGCCGACGTAGCCGACCAGGTATTTCTTGCCCATGCTCAAGTTCCGGCACAGGCGGCAGGATTTTCAACCGTTCCAGGCTCGGCCCCGAACGCACGATGAAGACCTTGTCAGGGTCCATCTCGCCGCGTTCAATAGCTATTTTGCGGTAACTTTCATTGGTGGCGATCGAAACATCGGCCATTATGAAATGTCATTCGTTCCCAACGCAGCATCACGTTATAGAAAAAATCACGCCGCCCGAATTTGGCTTCGTAAAGTTCGGGATTAATGTCGTGATGATCGAACAGAAACTTTCGTGCCGAACAGAAATTTAAAAAGCCGCCAATCAGGAAAATGTCATCGGGCGGGTTGCAGGCATGAATGGCATCGAACCCATGCCGCATAAAAATACCAGCAAGCGAAATTGAATTCCCAGAATAACGACCAGCAATATTCCAATGACGTACCCCAACGCCCCTTTGGCTTCGAAGGGCAGCGGGTGGCGGTAAATTGAAATGCCGTCTAAAACTTCATGGCGTTTTTCATATCCGCGTCCCTTGGGGCAAATAATCGAAACCTGATACGCCGTTGGCGTCAACTCATTCGCTTCCTGCCAGACGCGGCGGTCGAACGGCACCGGCAGGTTCTGGACAATAATCAGGACCTTGCGCCCCTTGCCACGCTGGGTGCGCAAGGCCTGCCGCAATCCATCCTGTCGGGAAGTCTGGTTCATAGGAGCATACTAAACGGAGTAGGGCTTACCAGCAAATGCCGTCGTAATTGCGGTGTTCCTGTTCAATTTTTTTGATGCGGACGAAATCGACAACGTGCTGGTCGGGGCGTAGCCTGGCGGCGGCATCGGTGAATTCGGGGGCATTATTGCCGATGACGATAATCTCGGCATGGGCCAGGACATCGTCAATACGTTCGACCATTAAACGTTCGATATGCGGGATGACTTTGAAAATATAATCCCGGTTGGCGCCCGTCAGGCGCGCAATATTGACGTTGTTGTCAAACAGCTTTAGATCATAACCCTTGCCGATCAAGCGCTCGATGACATCGACCAACGGACTTTCGCGCAGATCGTCCGTGCCCGCCTTAAAGCTGAAGCCGAGGATGCCGACTTTTTTCTTGCCGCTCGCATGATCATCTCGATGCCAAATTCGACCTGATCGCGGTTTGATGGCAACAGCGACGCGAGCAACGGCGTCGAAACATCCATTGCCCGCGCTTTATAGGTCAACGCGCGCACGTCTTTGGGCAGGCACGATCCGCCAAAGGCAAACCCGGGACGCATGTAATAAGGCGACAGGTTCAGCTTGGTGTCCTGGCAGAAAATCTCCATGACTTTGTGGCTGTCGATATTCGCGGCTTTGCAGAATTTGCCGATTTCGTTGGCAAACGCGACTTTGACCGCGTGCCAGGCATTGTCGGCATATTTGACCATCTCGCCGACTTCGATGCCGCAACGGATCATGGGGCCGGGCAATCCGCGCATAAAGCTGCTTCGACCATGTCTCCCGAACGCTTGTCGGTTTCGCCGATGACGGTCTTGGGCGGATTGCGGAAATCGTAAATTGCCGTGCCTTCGCGCAGGAATTCCGGATTGTTGCAAACGCCGAACCCGACGCCTGCTTTCTTGCCGCTATGCTTTTCTAAACGCGGGAATGACGATGTTTGCATCGTGCCGGGCAGAATGGTCGAACGGATAACGACGACATGGAAGACGTCTTTTTTCGCCAATGTCGCGCCGATTTCATCACAGACATGTTCCAGATGGCTGAAATCGAGGCTGCCGTTATTCAGGCTCGGCGTGCCGACGCAGACGAACGAAATGTCTGACTGTCATGACCGCTTCTGCCGCTTTGGTCGTGGCGCTCATCAAGTTTTTTGCTGACGGCGGCCAGCGCCAACACGCCCAATTCCGGTTCAACAATCGGCGCGTTGCCCAGCATTCATCAATGCGACTTTGGTGGCGTTGGGGTCAACGCCAATGACGCTGTGCCCGCGATCGGCAAAACAGGCCGCAGAGACCGATCCAACGTAACCCAAACCAAAGATGCTTATTTTCATAAAGACCGCGCGTTGTTTCAGGAAGAAATTTGTTGCTGTTCGGCTTTTTGTATCTCATCCAATCGTTTGGCGCAAACCACAATGCCCGCCAAAATCATGTAAACCGGGTCCTTGCGTCCGAATGAATTTGAAGTCGATGAAACAACGAAATATTCGACGACCGCAAGCTTAAGGGCAAGGTCTGCGCCGGCCATCAGGCGCCACATGCAACCCAGCCACCCCGCCATCCATAACGTAAACATAATCGCGCCGAAAAACATGAACAGTAAAATCCATGGGTTTTCTATATCGCTGGTGGGGTCGCTGACGCCGGCACGATAGCCAAGCTCGGCAATCCTTTGCCCGTCAAGGCCGAAGATAATATCGGAAGGCGACATGTAATCGATCACCTTAAAAGCCAGCACACGCACGCTGGCGCTTTCGTCCTGGAATGAGCTGTACGCCATCAATCGCGCACCCATGCCGCTGTGCAATGTGACGTACAGCAACCCAGTACAGACGACAGGCACGATAAGAATGGCAAACAACATCAAGGTCAAGCGCAGCACTGTCATGCGCCTAGTCGCGAGATAATGTGCGGTTTGTGTGGCGCCTAATATGACAAGGCCGACGACGCAGGATATCAATCCCGAACGCCCCCCGAATGCCACCAGCGATGACAGCATGATAAGAAGTATGGTGGCTTTAAGGGGTGCCGGCATACGCACGCCAAGCAGAACAAACAAAGCCACAACCGTAAACGACACGTTGGTCAAAGGATGCCCCATGAATGCGGAAGCGCGGAAATAATCCTGTTTTAACACTTCCCAATCCTCATCAAATGGGAACAGGCGTAAATGGGTTGCGGACTCGCAAAGGCCAACCAAACTGTTGGCCACGGCAAATCCTGCGAACAGATAGACGATGGTGCGGTACCAATTACGGGGTGCATAGGAGAAAACTATCGCGCAAATGGGCATGACGATATGTACGTCGAGTATCATGCCGATGCCGCGCGGCCCGCGTATCATCCAGTAAACAAAGATGACAACATAAACGGTAAGAAAGGAAAAAAACGCCGTTTGTTCCCGTGCGATACGCATCACTTGCTCAACTGGATTGCGGCGACTGAACAACAGCACAAGCATCGAGACGATGATGAAATAACTGCCTGGGTGAATTTTGGTCAGCGCCCCGCCAGCTTCACTCAACATGCCGGCATTTTCGCTGCCGTAATTATAACCCAATATATTCAGCACCGGCCCCGACAGCAGTAGGTGCATAAAAAAACCGATGGCGCAGATGAGTGCCGCAACGGGATGCGCTTCGCCAGCCCATGACTGCGCGTTGCCGGTGGTTTGCGGCGGCACATAGTATTTGGGCGCGTGCCGGGTCATTGTCCCAATCCCAATGCTTTTAATGCCGTGGGTTCAAAAACGCGCGAGCCGTGTTCAGGGTCGACAAGGCGAACCGAACCGTCAACCGGGTCGGTGCTGGTGGCGCCCACGGGTGCGGCAATGCCAAACAGATCGGCATAATCCCACAATTCCCAACCGATATTGTCATTGTCAAAGGCCGTGCGCGCATCGGTGATCCAGCGGTAACGCGAGGCGGCGTCGATGTGATTGCGTAACACGCCAAACTCTCCACACAGAACATGAGACATGATGTGTCGCGGCCCAATCTTTGGCGATCTCTATGCGTGCCGCGATATGCGCCGCATCCCACGGCGTTTTGACATACTCTTCCAACTCGCTTTGCGCCTGCTCCGGTTTGGGTGCGGTCGGCGCGTAAATATCTGCGTCTTGCGTTGCGAGCGTGGATGGGTAGGGCGTCGAACGGAAATAGCGGATCATCTTTTTCTCAAACCCCATATGAATGCCCTGATGGGTGACAAGATAAGGTTCATAAAAATGGAACGCGTAAATCAGGCGCGGGTCATCGCTGGTTTGCAAGTACTGTAATGCATCGACATCCGACCCGTGCGGCGCGCCGATGATGATAATGCGGTCGGGCGAAATCGCACGGATAGCCTCAACCAGCCGGGTGTAGAGTCGTGTCCAGCGTAGCTCGGCCTTATAATATTGCGGTTCGTTAAGCAGTTCGAATATCAGGAGTGAGGAAGCATGGTTTTTGTATCGTTCGGCGATCTGCTGCCATAAATTGATAAAGCTTTTTTCCAGGCGTGCGTGATTTTCGAGAGTATCGACGAAGTCACCGCCCGGATGGACATCAATAATAACCGGCAGACCATATTGTTCTGCCGCAGCAATGGCGCGGTCGAGAGCAACAAAATCAACCTGTGCAGCAGGTTCGCCGTAATCAGAAAGTTTAAAACCGTAATATTCGGGGTTGAAAGGCAGGCGCACATGGTCGAACCCGGCCTGCTTGATAAGCCGAAATCGCGGGCGAACAGGGGCTGGCGCGGGGCGTTGGCTAGCCAGCTCGACAGGTTAAGGCCGCGATGCAAAGCGGGCATTTCCTGAGCATGAGCGGCCACAGTCGGCGCCAAAATCAGCACGCATAATGAGCAAGAAACGCAACAACACCATGTAATCCCTCATCTTTCTTTATCATCATTACGGCAACTGTTTAATTAACCATAAACTTTTGAAGCCTACACTATGCGTTCCATTTGTTGAAGTATCCTTCGAACATCATCGGCGAAGTTGCTGAAAGTGTTTCCGAATCGATAGGATGCCGCATGACCACAAGGCAGGGAGTAAAGCGCGTGAGCCAGTTGCTCAATAAAATTGGGATGCTGACGTTGGGGTGCGTTTGCCTTGTCGTTCATGCTTGCCGGCTGTGCCGAAACCCCAAAAAATTATACTCCCCTTTCCACTATCAAGACCGATCCGCCGGCCGCGCCTGCACCCAAGGCGCCCTACCGGCTCGGCCCCGGCGACGAGCTTGAAGTCAAATTCTTCTTCGCGCCCGAACTTAATGACCGCATGACTGTGCGTCCCGATGGCAAAATCTCGATCATGTTCGCGCAGGATATTCAGGCTGCAGGCCTGACTGCCGAAGAATTGGCCAGCGATATCCGCGCCGTACTGGCGCCGCACGTCAAACAGCTTGACCTCGTCGTGATCGTCCGCAGTTTCGCCAGCCAGCGCGCCTATGTCGGCGGCGAAGTGACCAAACCGGGCCCCGTCAATTTGAATGGCAACGAAACATTGTTGCAGGTTCTTTCCATCCGCCGGATGGATGACGCCCGGCGGGGGTGAAAAAGTCGTGGTCGTGCGCCGCGACACCACAGGCAGCTGAGAAAATCTATCCCGTCAATGTCGCCGAACTGGAAAATGGCATCGACATGGCGCAAAATATCACCGTGCAATCGGGTGACATGATTTTGGTACCGCCCAGCGATGTCGTTTCTGCCGATCGCTGGATCGACCAGAATATCCGCCAGATGCTGCCCTTTACGCCGGGCGTTGGTGTTTCCTACAACGTCAATACCAATCCGAAGAACAAATAGACCTCTGTCTAACCAAGTGGCGCATGCCGAATACTTCCTACGAAACGCCCAAGCGCGAGTTCCTGGTTTTCTATTATAAATACCGGTTGCGCCTTCTGTTTGCGTTTTTGATGCCGTTTCTGATTACGGTCGCGATCTCTTTCATGCCGACACCGCGTTATGACGCGACCAGTACGCTTGGTGTGCGTCTGGGTTCGGAATATGTTTATCAGCCGGAAACCGGTTCAGGCACCAACGGTCCTGAATCGCCCATCCCTTTCGATCGTGACCAGATTTACAAAGCCGAAGTCGCTATCCTCGGTAGCTATGACCTGCATCAGCAGGTGATCGAAAGCATTGGTCTCGATCGCATCTATCCGGTGGGAGAAACCAACCGCCGTTTATCAACTGCTTGATCCCGCGCGCGCATCCGATTCTTGATCAGCTTGATGCGCAGTTTTCTCCCGAAGATGACGATAGCATGTTGGGCCGGCGGCAGCCTCGGTCCGCGCCATGGCTTGGTCAGGATGAAGGCGACAATCAAGGCCAGTGCCGAAGCAGCGCGCCAAAAAACGCCTGCAGATTGGCGGTCGAACGTTTCGACAAGCAACTTAGCATTGTGCTGGAAAAAGAATCTGCCGTTATCGATGTTTCGTTCCAGCATCGCGACCGCGACATCGCTATTCAGGCGCTTGATACTTTGCTGAAGCTCTATCTTGAAAAACGCAAACAGCTTTATACTCGAATCGCGCGGCGGTATCGCCCAGAGCGAAGCCGAAAAAACCCAGCACCGCGCCGCATGGCGGCCCAGGCTGCTGTGGAAAATTTCAAGCGCGAGCATAAAATTTATTCGCTGGCCGACCAACGTACGCAATTGCTGGCGTCGCGCGAAGAAGTGCGTAAGCAGATGATGACCGTTTCCAACCCGGCGCTTGAAGATAAGCTTGCTGACATCACGCGCCAGCTTGACGATCTCGACGCGCTGGAACGCCAATATAACGTCCTGCAGCAGAATTTGCAGATGGCGAACGACGAATATTCGCTTTACACGCATAAGCTTGACGAAGCTCAGGCCTACGACAATCTAGAGCGCGCCCGCGCAGGCAGTGTACGCGTCGTGCAGCAACCCGCGGCGCCCGCCGAGCCCAAAAGACTGCAAAGTATCATTTTGCTGGCGGGTTTTTTCCTGTCGCTGGTCATCACTGTTCTGGTCGCGGCGCTGACCGAATTTTCGCGCAGCGGTTTTCTGACCCCCGAACGCCTTGAACGCAATCTGGGCCTGCCGATCCTCGCGGCGCTGCCCCTGCGGAAATGACACCCTCCGATATTCTTTTTTTCCTGTGCCTTAATGATCGCGGCGGCGCGGAATTGACCATGATCGATGTACAATACGAAAAAAAAGCCATGGCACA
>CAWDKN010000060.1:0-26143 GCA_963802815.1 uncultured Alphaproteobacteria bacterium | reverse complement strand
TATCCTCTGAGAACGCTGACCAGGAACTCATCGTCCCAGGCGGCGACTTTCCGCCTTAGCCGTATCGAATCCTTGCCGGAGCCTTCCGCAACAGGTTCTGCGCCATGTGCTTTATGGTGCAGAAATTGGCGGGCGCGTGTTCGGTTCGCACGCGGCACTCGTCGTCGCGGAAGACCATGTCCATCACCCAGTGCAGACTGTTCTCAACCGACCAATGGCTGCGCACGACCGGCCCCATCAGCACTGCCAGCATGACCAGGGAGGTGAGGTAAAACCGTGTTTCGGACTCGGTTTTTCCGCTGATCTCGCGGCTGCTTTCGACCATGACAACGGCGTTCAACCCAGGCCAGTCATGGCGTTCCTGAAGCCATTCCACATCCTGGATGACGGTGGTCTTGCGGGTTTCGATCCGGCCGTGATCCTTGGCGACGGTTTCGTGCTGGCTGATCCTTGCGTTGGCAAATCCGTTGGCCTTCTGCTCGTTGGCGAACAATTCGACATCTTCGCGCAATGTTCCCTGGTTGCCCTTCAGGGCGAGAACGTAATCGGCCTTCTTTTCGAGTATGGCCCTGGCGATCTCACGCTGGCACCCCCGTCTGGCCATTCCATCAGGCTACGCCTGACGGAACCTTGGGCCAGCCTTGCCCATTGCATCGATCGTGACGATCGCCCCCTCGATGACCAGCATTTTCAGGAGCTTGGGGATGGCGACGATCTCGTTGGTCTTGTCCGCCACCTTCACCTGGCCCAGCACCAGGCGCTGTCGGGCGGCGAAGGCCGAGACCACGTGGATCGCCGCCTTTCCGGCCTTCTTGTGGCCAGACCGGCGCACGGTTTTCCCGTCGATCGCGACGACCCCGGCCGGGATCCCGGTCACCGCGGCCACCCAGGCAACAAAGCGGCGCTGGAACTCGTCGGCGTCCAGTGTCGCGAAGATGTCGCCGAGCGTGTCGTGGGGCGGCGTTCCGTTGCGGTAAGGGCGAAACCGGCGCAACAAAGCCAGCTTCTTGTCGCCGAACCGGGCGATATCGGTGATGGTCTCCGCCCCGGCCAGAACGGCGAGAAGCGACAAGAGCAGCACCTCGTCGAGCGGGTACACCACCTTGCCCGGCTGGCGCCCATCCGGCAACTCATTAAAATGACTGAGAAAAGCGACAGCCTCAAACAAAGCGCCGTCATCTGCCGCCGAATCCTCCATGGTCGTCCTCCGCTCCGCGCATCGAGGACACCCATAGATTCTGCACTTTAGCCGTTTGTCACGTAATCCTTCACCCGATTACCCTGAGCCGTCTGGTCTTGGTCTTTCTTACGGCGCATTAGTCCCTTATCAGGCAACTCGTGACACTTTCTGCATCAAAAAATCCCATCAGATCAGAGCCGGAATGAGAACGCTCTGGGTCACGTGGCAAAGTGCTGCCGTGGCACTGCGTCCAATGCGCGTGAGGTAGTATCGATAGGTTCCCGCCACCCGCTTGATCACCCCGATGTCGCGCAGCCGGCGAAGCTGGCGTGAGAGTTGGTCCGGCGACAGCCTGTCAAGCAACGCCAGCAGATCGGCACGGCGGATGCCGGCGATGTTCACCCGCGGGTCCTGCAAGGCATGCAGCAGCGCATTGTCGACCGGATCGAAGAAGTTGATCCCCTTGACGGTCCTGTCCTCGACCCGGCGCGGCTTGGTGAGCCGGTCGAGCACACGAACCCCAGCCGAGAAATCGTCGAGAGCAGATAGGTGCTCGAGATAACGGCGGTTGCAGCCGAACAGTATCTCGCGCAGGTCGATCAGGCTGTAGATGCTTTTCTTGACAGGGGCGAGGCCGCGCGTTGCGGGCCTGTCCCGATGTTCCGCTGGCACCTTTCGGTGGTGCTTGAAAAAGGACACATCGTTGGTGGTCGTCTCGATGCGAAGGATCTGGCCGAACTTGTCGTACATCTTGATCGAGGCATCGCCGAAGCGATGCTTGATGCAGGTCCCCTCGATCCGGGTGGAGAACTGAGAACCAAGTTCCTGCGCCAGTTGCGGGGTGATCTGGCGGCCGAGGAAGCTGGCGATCTGCTGGGCCTTCACGCTCAGCACCGACTGCCGGGTGAGTTGTTCGTAGAGCGGCCCAAGCGTGGCGGCGGAGCGGAATGCCAGATCGGTGGCGTATTCCACCTGCATCAGGCTCCAGTGGTAGGTCTGGCCGAACACCTCCAGCACCGGACAGCATTGCGCGGCATACCGGTCGAACCGTGCAGCGTTCGGGTGAGAACCCATCAGCCAGTCCTGGGCCGTTGCCAGTCGTCGACCCGCACGAACGCGTTGTCGGCCATAGCGAAGCCGATGCCCTGCGCTGCCAGTTGCCGTCCCAGCCAGCTATGGCCGTTGCAGTAGAATTGCAGCCGGAACGGCGACCAGGTGGGAACCCGCAGGTAGACCAAACCCAGTTCGGCGTCCATGAAATAGAAATAATAGTGCAGGCACTTGCCGCTGTCCGGGCGCAGATAGGTCTTGTGCGTCTGCTTGTCGTGCCACGGCTTGTAGGCGTCGCAGGCCTCCATCGCCGAGATCACATGCACCAGGCCAGGATGCTCGCCACGCTGCTCCAGCACCTTGGCGACGATCGCTTCCTTGCGGACGTGGCTCTTGCTGACATGCTCGATCGCGACCCCGGCTTCAGCCGCCAGCGATGCCGCCGCCTCGCGCACCCGGTCGCGCAGCGTCAAGGCAAATTCCGGGTAGTCGAAGATGCGGATCTCGGTTGGCGTAGAGGAACCGGGTCATTCCGTCCGCGTAGCAGACGGCGGGAAGCGTCCCGGTCACGACAACACGGTCGTAGCAGGACAGCACCCCGGCAATACGGTCGTCGTAGCGTTCTACCAGTGGGCTTGCCATGGCACCCTCGGCTATCGTGGCGTCGGGTGGCGATGCTACAGCCTCTTTGGTTCCGGTTCATCCGGCTTAGGATAATGAATAGCGTTTTTCGCAATGAATAGCGTTTTTCGCTTGGCGGCGCGGCGCACAGGCTCTGCCTGAAGGATTCCGTAGCTGAAATCCGCGCCGGTGAGCGAAAAACGTATTGGACTAAGCCGCTCCCCCCGCCGGCGGGATTATGGGCATTGAATGGTGGCGGCTCTGTTGCCTATGTGGGATCGGGGCATCGCGATCTGTCGCGCGCGCACGAGAGGCGTTGATTTTGGCGATGTGATCTCGGCGTGGGTACCTTCGCGCCATCAGCATAACCAGAATCCGACCGTCTGGCCTCCGTTTGGTAACGCCTGCTGTCCTTTCGGCACAAGCGTTCCCAACCTGGCTTGGCGGATCGTTCGACTTCATGGGGTTGGAACGCCGGTTCCGGGTCATGATGTATTCGGAACCGGCTGGCAGATTTTTGGCCGCGCAATGCAGCCGGTCACCACCATGATGCCAGTGTAGCAGTGCGGACACTCACGCAGCGACTGTCCGGTCAACGCCTCGAAACGTTCGCGATAGTCGGCGGGCGGATCGGCTGCCGGTTCGGCCGGCGCCATCCCGAGCAGTTCCCGGCACAACGCCAGCTTGCGGGCACGATGGCAGTTGCCGAGGAAGCCGAAGTAGCGGATGCGATGAAATCCGTCCGGCAAGACATGGACCAGGAAGCGGCGAATGAACTCCCCGGCCGGGAGGGTCATCGTTTTCTGGCGGTTGTCATCGCGGTAATCCTTCCAGCGGAAGCTGACCTTGCCGTCGTCCATGGCCACCAACCGATTGTTGGAGATGGCAACCCGGTGGGTGTATCGCCCGACATAGTCGAGGACCTGCTTCGGCCCGGCGAACGGCTCCTTCGCATAGACCACCCATTTGCTGTTGTGGAGTGGCGCCAAATGCCGATGGAACACCGCAGGCTCATGCAGGTGACGATGCGCGGAGAAAAAGTTCAACGCGCCGGCCGCGAATGCTTGACCGAGGTAGTGCAGAAACAATCCCCGAAACAGGCTCGACAACACCTCGACAGGAAGAAAGAATTGGCGTCGGCACTGGATCCACCGCTTGCCGCCGGGTGCAATCCCGCCGCCAGGAACCAGAAAATGAACATGCGGGTGATGCATGAGATTTTGGCCCCAGGTGTGCAGCACACCGAAGTAACCGATCTCCGCTCCCAGATGCTTTGGATCGGCGGCGATACGGCGCAACGTCTCCGACGCGGCCTGGAACAGGATGTCGTAGACCACGGTTTGGTTCTGGAACGCGATGGCCTCGATTTCGGCCGGCACGGTGAACACAACGTGGAAATATGGCACGTCGAGCAGTTCCGCCTGACGGTCCTCCAGCCATTGCGCCCGCGCGAGGCCCTGACACTTAGGACAATTGCGGTTGCGACATGAGTTGAAAGAGATGCGTTGATGGCCGCACTCGCCGCACTGCTCGACGTGACCGCCGAGTGCCGCGGTGCGGCAGTTCTCGATCGCGGTCATGGCGCGCCGTCGTGCGGGGGACAGCGACGCGCCATGCTCGTCACGGAAAGCCGGGCCGAAGTGGCGGAAGACGTCCGCCACTTCCAGCCCCTCGCGGGCCACGGTTGTGCCTTATGCCGGGACCAGATCCGGCATGGCGGGCACGATCTGAAGCGACTCCAGCGGACTGGCGGTCGCGCAGACCGTGCTGGTGGCGATCATCAGATATCGCGCGGTGGTGCTCAGATTACGATGACCGAGCAGCAGCTGGATTGTCCGGAGATCGGTGCCAGCCTCCAGCAGGTGGACAGCGAAGGCGTGGCGCAGGGAATGCGGCGTGACTGGCTTGCCGATGCCGCATCGTAGGCGCACCTGACGGCAGATGTGTCCGATGGTGAGTGGCGAGATCGGCTGCCCGGGCCGGTCACCAGGAAATAGCCACTCTCCGGGACGTGTACGATCCCAATAGTCCCTGAGTATCGCAAGCAGTTTGGGCGGCAGCATGACATAGCGGTCTTTGCGGCCTTTACCTTGATCAACCCGGATGACCATGCGCTGGCTGTCAATCGCGGCTGGTTTGAGGCGGACGGCTTCGGAGATACGCAAACCGGTCGCATAACAGACGGTCAAAATCACGCGATGCTTCAGGTTGTCTACGGCTCCCAGGAAGTGCGCCACTTCGTCCTGGCTCATCACGACAGGAAGCTTTTTCGCCTTACGGCTGGTGGGAATATCGTCGTCGACAGCCCAGTGCCGCTTGAGCGTGACGGTGTACACAAATCGGAGCGCGGAGACCGTGACCACAATCGAACTGGCAGAGAGGCCTTTCTCCCGCGTCAAGTGGAGCAGATACGCCCGGATCTCAGCCGGTCCGAGATGTTCTGGCGATTTACCAAAGTGCCGGGTGAACCGGACGACCTGTTCGATATAAACACGTTGCGTGTGGGCTGCCAGATTGCGGATCTGCATATCCTCGATCATACGATGGCGAAGCGGACTCATGGACAACTCCTGTGAGAGATGGACAGCGCCACATGGCGCCGCTGCATCGTCTCCCAGTCGGCTTCTCTGACCAGAGAGGCACCAAGCTTATTCTAGACAAGCACAGTCAGACACTATTTATGTATAGCAGATTAATCCAAAGAACTACCGCGTAGCGGTTTAGTCCAATGCGGCGTTGGCGGCTTCAGCCGTGCAGCCGCGAGGTCGTCTCCTTGCCCTGCCACCCCTGACCGGCATCCGCCCAGTCCGACTGTTGCATTGCTCGCCGCAGAGACCTTTGCACATACAGCGTCAGGCGCAGGCGGAACAGATACTTCACGCCTCTCTGCTCGGCGCCGGACATGATCCGCTGGATGCCCTGTTGCCGCGCAGCAGCGCCGGGTGACGTACCGGCCCCAGGTGATCCAGTAACGTCCACAGCCCATCGGTGGCGTGGACCACGTTGTGCTGGTCGCCCGGTAATACATCGACGCGCAGCACCAGTCTCAGGTTCGACAGCATATAGGTGTGATAGGCGTGCGACGGCCGGCCTGCTTTGTGCGGATTGTAGCCGACCTCGGCGCCTTCCTGGCAGCCGTAGAGCGTCTTCACCGTGCTGTCCATGTCGAGTTATCCAAGGCTCGCTGGGCAGGAACGTGGTGCCGTAATCCAGGTGGTTCTGCAGCCAGGCCAGGCCTTTGGCCTCGTCGATTTTGGCTAGGCCGCGGCGCACCGAGTCCTCGCTGAGGACCTTGCGCATGCCAAGCAGCGGCGGGTTCACCGGGTCGCACCGCAGTGCTGAGATGTGTGCGTAACGGCGGTGCCCGGACAGCACCGACAGCATCGCGGTGCCGAGCAGGTCGCGCTTGCTGGGGGGCGTTGGGGCTGGTGAACAATAGCGGGCAGTCCGCTACCCAGCCGTCGAACAGACCAGCCTGCTTCAGGTAATCGATGAAAAATGGCAGCAGACCGAATGGCGTAACCGGCGCGGTCGCGTCCCATTCGACATGAACTCAGCCGGCGAAGGTGTCCGAAATCGCTGAACGCATCTCAACCCTGGGTTGGTCATCCTGCGAATGAGCAACGATGGCATGGTTTTGTGGAGCCATCCCGACAAATTCCGCCGATTCGGCCGACGGCGGCAATCATCTAATCGCCGGATCGAGGTTTATGGCTCGGCCGCTGGTCACTCCCGCCGTTATCATTGCCGCGGAGACAACAGCCATATCAGCGGATGGTTGTAAATCGGCATCGGTGGCGTTCGCGTCGATGAAGTCGTCGCCGCCCAAATCATCGAGGCCGTCTCAGCGAGCCTGGCGGATATCGGCGTCAACGCGAGCCGATTGATGTACTGCTCGGTGGCGGCTTCAACGGCATGCCCCGTACTCGCGGCGTCAGGTTCTGCACCTGCGCCCAGAGCGCATGATCAGGGCGTCTCTCTCGACATGGCTCAGGTGGTTGAGCTCGAGAAGCTGGGGCACGGCCCCGGTTGGAATCGACTCGACCGTGACCGCGTCAATATCTTTGTTGCGGCCGTTGGACGGCAGGTAACCTACCAGACGAAATCCGACTTAAACCACGCTTGGGGAGATACGCGGATCAAGTCTCGCGGACTGAGGGACACTCAATCTGCTTCCGATCCCATCCTAGCGGCAAGGGCGGGCATGCGAGACCGTCTAGGAAACAACCAGTGTTGGAGCTTGTCGAGATATAGGTATATCACCGGCGTAGTGTAAAGTGTAAGTATTTGACTTAATATGAGGCCACCAACCATTGCGAATCCAAGCGGGCGGCGAAGTTCAGAGCCAGCACCGGTGCCAAGCATCAATGGGACACCAGCTAGCATCGCGGCCATCGTGGTCATAAAGATCGGGCGAAAGCGCAAGAGGCATGCCTGACGGATCGCGGCGAGGGGGCTCAGACCTTCTTTTCGTTCAGCATTGATGGCAAAGTCCACCATCATGATCCCATTCTTTTTAACAATTTCCAATCAGCAGGATAATCCCGATCAGAGCGATAACAGTCAATTCATAATGAAATAGCATTAGCATCAACAGTGCCCCCACGCCAGCAGATGGGAGCGTCGACAAGATTGTCAGCGGCAAGATGTAGCTCTCATAAAGAATGCCAAGAATAATATAGACGGTAATTAGCGCGGCTGCTACGAGATAGGGTTGACTGGATAGCGAGGACTGGAATGCCTGCGCTGTTCCCTGAAAAGACGTTTGCATTGTTACGGGAGTTCCGAGATCGCGCATTGCGGCGTTGATTTGGTCAACCGCTTCCCCCAACGCCGCCCCTTGCGCTAGGTTGAATGAAATAGTCACCGCCGGAAACTGGCTCTGATGACTTATTGACAGCGGTTGCACAGGTGCAGTTGACCAGATTGCGAAGGCCGACAATGGCACAGACGCACCGGTGGATGAATGAATATAAAGCTTGTTTAATGTTTCAATATCGGATTGTTGATCCGGCATGACCTCCAGAATTAAATGGTAAGAATTGACTTGGCTGAAGTATTGCGTGATCTGTCGCTGTCCAAAGGCGTCGTAAACCGTATCGTCGATAGTCTGCGGTTGTATTCCAAATCGGGCCGCCTTATTCCGATCAATGGTAAGAGTGACGGTAGTGCCGTCCGTTTGCTGGTCACTTGTGACATCACGCAGCATCGGCAGGGTTTGAAGCTTGGCCAAAACCTTTGGGGACCATTGAAACAACTCGTAGAAATCAGCGTCCTGCAACGTATATTGAAACTCAGTCTTTGTGAGACGACCTCCGACGCGTATGTCTTGAGCGGCCTGAAGAAAAGCTGCGCCACCCGCTACCGCCGCGAATTGTGGACGTAACCGAGCAATGTATTGTTGGGCCGATCCGCCAACCCGCTCGTCCCACGGTTTCAGGGCGATATAAATTCGTCCATTATTACCAGTTTGGCCGCCAACCCCGGCACCAACCGTCGCGCCATAAGCCGCGGTATCGGGGTCAGCCGCGACGATAGAGTTAAGCCTCGCCTGGATGTCGGACATCTGGTCGAACGAGATATCTTGCGAGCCTTCCGTCACGCCAAACACTACGCCGGTGTCTTGCGCCGGAAAAAAACCTTTGGGTATGACGATGTATAGATAGATAGTCGTTCCAGCGGTCACGAGGAATACTATCAAGGTTAGGAAGCGGAATCGAAGGGCGACATCGAGCGTGTGTCGATATCCGCGGATCAAGCCTTCGAAAAAGCCTTCTACTAAGCGGTAAGCCCAATTGTGAGAGCCACTGTAGTGCTTAAGAAATCGAGAACACATCATCGGTGTAAGCGTGAGCGAAATAAATGCCGAAACCATCACGGCAATCGTGATTGTCATAGCAAATTCGCGAAAAAGACGGCCTACAATTCCTCCCATTAAAAGTAGTGGGATAAAGACCGCAATCAGTGAAAAGCTGATCGAGATGATCGTGAACCCAATTTCTGCGGCTCCTTTAAGCGCTGCATCCATCGGATCAACACCGTCTTCAATATATCGAAATATATTTTCGAGCATAACAATTGCATCATCCACTACGAAACCCACGGCGATCGTAAGCGCCATCAGCGACAAATTATCGACACTATAACCAAACAAAAACATTGCCGCAAAGGTGCAGATCAATGCCACAGGAACTGTAACAGAAGGGATTATGGTTGCCCAAAAGCTTCTCAAGAACAAGAAGATCACCATTACGACCAAAGCAATAGACAAAATCAAAGTGAATTGTACATCGGCCACTGATGCCCGGATTGTTAGCGTGCGATCCATTACTATTCCGACATGAACAGAAGGCGGGATTGACGCCTCTAAATGCGGCAATGCGGCTTTTATATGATCGACTGTGTCAATTACATTTGCACCGGGCTGCTTGAAAATGACCAGTAGAATTCCCTTTTTACCGTTCTGCCAAGCCGCTAATCGTTGATTCTCTGGTCCGTCGACCGCCCGGCCAATATCGCGAACTCGAACCGGCGCGCCGTTGCGCCACGCAAGAATAACATCGTTATACTCGGTTGCTTTCGTGAGTTGATCATTATCGTATACAGCAAACGTCTGACGTGCCGTGCTGACTGTTCCTTTCGGACCATCGACCGTGGCATTGGCAAGAACGCCCCGCACATCCTCTAGCGTCATTCCCATCATTGCGAGCTTAGCCGGGTTCACTTGGACGCGGACAGCCCGCTTCTGCTCACCTCCGATCAGCACTTGCGATACGCCCGCGATCTGTGACAACTGTTGCGATAGAACCACATCGGCGTAATCGTCTACTTCAATGAGCGGTATCTCCCCGGATTGGACGGAAAGTATCATGATCGGGGAATCAGATGGGTTAACTTTGCGATACGTCGGGTTCGAAGGTAAATTCTTTGGTAACTGACCATTCGCAGCATTGATAGCCGCCTGAACGTCGCCGGCTGCCGCATCAATGTCCCTTTCTAGATCGAATTGGAGGATGATTTGTGACTGACCAAGCACGCTGACGGAGGTCAGCTGCGCCATGCCTGGGATCTGAGCAAATTGCTTTTCAAGTGGTTGCGCTACCGTACTCGCCATCGTTTCGGGGCTTGCCCCTGGATAACTGGCGGTAACGGAAATTGTTGGGAACTCAACCCGGGGTAATGGAGCGACCGGAAGGAAAGGGTATGCAGCTAGACCAACTAGCACCAGTGCAGCCGTCAGAAGCGAGGTCGCTACCGGGCGTCGAATGAATGGGGTGGAAATGCTCATGCCGTGGCTCGCCCGTCCGTTTAGCTAACTGCCTATTTTCGGAGAAATAACGAGTGGGTCTTGCACTATTACATGCGCTCCTTCTTGCAATCGCGACTGGCCATTTGTCACTACCGCCGCCCCCTCAGAAAGCCCGTTGGAGATAACGTAAGTATCACCTTCCTTTCGCTCAACTTGAATAGGCCGGACCGAGACGGTGCCGTCTGTCTTAATTTGGTACACAAATAAGCCATTGGGACCATGCTGAACCGCTAGCGCGGTTAGGGCGACAACATTATCTTCGATCCCTAATAGCAAACTTGCATTAATAAACTGCCCCGGCCAAAGCATACGACGGTCATTAGAGAATACTGTCTTCAGCTTAATTGTGCCAGTTGCGGTATCAAACGTAGTGTCGGGAGTTACCAGATTGCCTCTGCCAAGCTCAGTTGCGTTGTCACTCGATCAAACGATAACGCTCAGCGGGTGCGCTTCTGATAGCCCGCATGATCGCAGGCAAATCGTCCTGTGGTAGTGTAAATGAAACGGCAATCGGCTGAATTTGAGTAACAGAGACGATCGGCGTTGGCTCTGCCGAGCGCAATCGATTGCCCGGGTCAACGTTTCGCAGACCTACCCGTCGATCAAACGGTGAGGTTATGTAACAGAAACTCACGTTTAACTGAGCGGCTTCAATTTGTGCATCATCCGCGAGTATGGAAGCTGCGAGTTGCTTAACGAGAGCTTGTTGCGTATCAAGTTGCTGGCGGGACGCAAAATCTTGTCGCGCCAATGATGCATAACGGGTTAGATCAGCCTGTGCGTTGGAAAGCTGAGCTTGGTCTTGTTGCTTCTTGGCTATTGCTACGTCTAATATAGCTTGATACGGTCGCGGGTCGATTATTGCTAGGATAAGTCACCCCGCTTAACGTCTTGTCCCTCTTTTGCGGGCATTTGGGTCAGGGTGCCATCGACACGGGGACGGACTTGAACAGCGTAATAGGCCTGAACAGTACCCAATCCACGTAAGATGATGGGAACGTCTCGCCTAACGACATTTGTTATGCTAACTGGGACAGCGGTGCCCCTCTGCGATGACTGCGCGACCGATGGGACCGGTGACCCCATGGCGAATATACACGTAAGAACACAGGCATCCCTGATAGCGTATCGCAAAGGATTAGACCTCACCAAAATTCCATGATCCTATTATCACAGATCAATCGAATTCCTAGCCCCTTGATTGATCGAACAGTGCGTGTTAGCTTTGCTTAGCCGTAGAAATTCAAACTTGATTAGTCTAAGCAAATTCCGCTTGGTTGACCAACGGACCGGTTTTGCGATTTGCTGTCGCACGCCGATTCGCAGGTGCATTGCATGGCGGGAAAATCTCCGATTACGGCGAGCGACGAGCAGCGCGCCGCCCTGATGTCTCTTGCCGGCTCGCGTGATCGCGGCGAGGCGGATCGGGCGCGCGCCGTTTTGTTGACGCTGGCGGGCTGGACCAGCCCGAGGATCGCGGAGGCGTTCGGCGTGCGCGAAGATACGGTTCGCCTGTGGCGCAGCGATTTCGCCAACGGCGGCGTCGAAGCGCTGAAGGCGAGCGTCGCGCCCGGCCCGCCGCCGGTAAAGAGCGAAACGGCGTTGCGCGTGGTCACGCCGTTGTTGGAAGCCCCCGTCGCCGACCGGCCCAACTGGACGATCGCGCGCCTGCGCGCCGAGATCGAGGCGCGCGAGGGCGTGAGCATCAGCCGTTCGCAATTGTCCAAGGCGTTGCGAAAAAAAAGTTCCGCTGGCGGCGGCCCCGGCACACGCTGAAAGGGCGCCAGATCGCCAGCGAGGTCGAGCGGGTCGGCTTGCGCCTGCAACTGCGCAAGCAGCAGGCCGAGGCCGGCGACATCGTCCTGCTTTATGGCGACGAGAGCGAGGCGCTGACGCATCCCTATCTCGCCGAGCCTGGGCGAAGTCGCGGCGCCGATCTGCGCGTGCCGGCGCCGGGACAAGCCAAGAAGGTGGCGATGATGGGCTCGCTCGATCATTTCACGCGCCAACTCATCGTGCATACCAGCCCGACCAAGCGCAGCAGCGACTTCGTCGCTCATCTGGAGCAACTCGACCGGCTCTTTGGCCCCCAGCCCGGACGCCGGCCAAGCCGGTCGTGCTGGTCGAGGACAATGGGCCGATCCACGTCAGCAAGACTCTCGCTCGCCGCCCTCGCCGCGCGCGCGCATTGGCTCACCGTCGAGTGGCTGCCCAAATACGCGCCCGAACTCAACGACATCGAGGTTGTCTGGCACGATCTCAAGGCGCATCATCTCGCCCATCAGACCTTCACCGACACCGACGCGCTCGAACAGGCCATCCACGCCGCCGTTTCGCCTCAACCGCGAACGCATCCGCGATCCGTTGGCCAAGCCGCGAATCGCTGCTTAGGTCAAGTCTATATCGGCTACGGCCCAGGGTAATCGGGTGAAGGATTACGTGACAAACGGCTAAAGTGCAGAATCTATGGGTGTCCTCGATTCGCGGAGCGGAGGACGACCATGGAGGATTCGGCGGCAGATGACGGCGCTTTGTTTGAGGCTGTCGCTTTTCTCAGTCATTTTAATGAGTTGCCGGATGGGCGCCAGCCGGGCAAGGTGGTGTACCCGCTCGACGAGGTGCTGCTCTTGTCGCTTCTCGCCGTTCTGGCCGGGGCGGAGACCATCACCGATATCGCCCGGTTCGGCGACAAGAAGCTGGCTTTGTTGCGCCGGTTTCGCCCTTACCGCAACGGAACGCCGCCCCACGACACGCTCGGCGACATCTTCGCGACACTGGACGCCGACGAGTTCCAGCGCCGCTTTGTTGCCTGGGTGGCCGCGGTGACCGGGATCCCGGCCGGGGTCGTCGCGATCGACGGGAAAACCGTGCGCCGGTCTGGCCACAAGAAGGCCGGAAAGGCGGCGATCCACGTGGTCTCGGCCTTCGCCGCCCGACAGCGCCTGGTGCTGGGCCAGGTGAAGGTGGCGGACAAGACCAACGAGATCGTCGCCATCCCCAAGCTCCTGAAAATGCTGGTCATCGAGGGGGCGATCGTCACGATCGATGCAATGGGCAAGGCTGGCCCAAGGTTCCGTCAGGCGTAGCCTGATGGAATGGCCAGACGGGGGTGCCAGCGTGAGATCGCCAGGGCCATACTCGAAAAGAAGGCCGATTACGTTCTCGCCCTGAAGGGCAACCAGGGAACATTGCGCGAAGATGTCGAATTGTTCGCCAACGAGCAGAAGGCCAACGGATTTGCCAACGCAAGGATCAGCCAGCACGAAACCGTCGCCAAGGATCACGGCCGGATCGAAACCCGCAAGACCACCGTCATCCAGGATGTGGAATGGCTTCAGGAACGCCATGACTGGCCTGGGTTGAACGCCGTTGTCATGGTCGAAAGCAGCCGCGAGATCAGCGGAAAAACCGAGTCCGAAACACGGTTTTACCTCACCTCCCTGGTCATGCTGGCAGTGCTGATGGGGCCGGTCGTGCGCAGCCATTGGTCGGTTGAGAACAGTCTGCACTGGGTGATGGACATGGTCTTCCGCGACGACGAGTGCCGCGTGCGAACCGCACACGCGCCCGCCAACTTCTGCACCATAAAGCACATGGCGCAGAACCTGTTGCGGAAGGCTCCCGGCAAGGATTCGTTACGGCTAAGGCGGAAAGTCGCCGCCTGGGACGATGAGTTCCTGGTCAGCGTTCTCAGAGGATAAAACGTTCACCCGATTCCCCTGGGCTACGGGGCTGACCGTTCGCTTACGGCCGTGCCGTTGCGTTTATATTCGCTTTTGTAACGCTCTGGCTGGCCGCTCTGGGCGGAGATTGGCTCGCGCACCGCCCCGATCAGTTGGGTCGGGCTTTCATCGAAACATACCACGGGGCGCTTCGGATCAGCGTCCTCTGCGTAGAGATCAAGTACATCCTCCATGCGAGCGACATAAGCGCCATCCACCTTGGGGATACACCACATGGTTTTCTGCCAAGCCTTCAACTCGTTCTCGGCCAGGCGCCGGCGCACCGTCTCGCGCGACACGT
Organism: uncultured Alphaproteobacteria bacterium; assembly: GCA_963802815.1. Taxonomy (GTDB): domain Bacteria; phylum Pseudomonadota; class Alphaproteobacteria; order Micropepsales; family Micropepsaceae; genus Rhizomicrobium. Next base: position 11,960 of record CAWDKN010000060.1, on the reverse strand, counting down.
CGTCGTGCTCTGTCAGCTTGACCATCTCGTCGGCAAGCAGGTCCAACGTCCAGCGCGCGCCCTTCCGGCGGGTTAGAGCACGCAGTGGCGACCAGCGGCGCCTCCTCGCGGCCGGTCAGCTTGCGCGCGGCGCCCGGGGCGCGCCTCTTCGGCAAGAGCAAGTTCAAGATTACCCTCCACGAAGCGGCGTTTGGTGCGATATACAGTAGAGCCACTGACGCTGAGCGTCGCTGCAATTGCATCATCGGTGATATCGGCGTCGGCTGCCAAAAGGATTTGGGCACGCTTGAGCTTGCGCGACGGGTGCTTGCCGCCGCTAAGTGGGGCTGTGAGCGGCTCACGTTCGGTTTGGCTCACAGTGACACGATAGCGTATGTTCATGGCGGCCCCGTGTGGTTGAGGGCGCAACGCATAAATCACATCTTCGAATTGTGTCACGCCGGAACATCGCGGGGCTTCACCGACAAGCAAGGGCAGTATCTGGCCTTCATCCACGCTTACACGCTGGTGATGGGCCGCCCGCCTGCAGAGGCCGATCTGCAACGACATTTCGGCGTCGCCCCACCATCGGTCCACGGCATGGTGGTTTTACTAGAGCGAGCCGGCCTCATACGCCGCGAACCCGGACGCGCGCGAAGCATTACGGTTTTGGTCGAAATCAGCGCTCTGCCGCCGCTACGGCCGCGCCCGGCCAACCAGTCAAAATCACTGTGGCGAGGTACCCGCGGTCGAGCGGAACACGCTTGCCAGAGGCCGCGCCAAGCCGGCGGTCCAGCAGCCCAGCCTCACCAGCCTCTTCGTAACGAACGCACCAGCGGCGGAACGTCCGCTCGGTGACCCCAAGCAGCTCTGCCGCCTCGATCTGGTTGACTCACCCAATTCATAGCGATCCAAAACACTCCGGAACTTGATCACGCGCACACCCTGTCGGGCTTCCGTCCAGCGCATCCTCAGTCTCCAAAGAGACCAGCATCACCGGACATATCGTGTGCTACTGACAGCGTTACTACGTCCGGCTTGCGGTTGCTCAGTCGTAGCATTAGGCTATTGCGACCCGTGGCGGCGGGCGGCCGCGCCGCTTGGCCTTTTCCAGGGCTTGGCCGGCTCTCATGGAACCCCAGGCCGCTCTTGAGGATACTGTCGTAACATTGCTTGATCAGCGCGATCAGGTCCGGTTTGAGCAGCACACCCCGTTCCGTTCGCGTGCGAGGTTCGTCGCATAGCAGGTGCGGCGCAGCAAGCGCTGCATCTTGCGGGCTTAGTCCTCGATCTCGACCAGCGCCTTCAATCTTCGCAGATGGCGCGCGTTGCACAGCGCGTGCAGCACGCCAGTCATCGTGTAGTAGGTCTTCCAGTGGTCGTGCACGACGATACCGATGACGTTGGCCAGCAGACCGCTGCGCCTGGCTGCAGGACCGGTGAAAGGTAAGCCAGACGGTCGAGGCGATGTGCCGCCACTGCGTTTTGCCGCCGATCCGAAAGCCGGTTTCGTGCTTGACCGGCGCAGCAGCGACGTGGTCGCGCACCGCGTCAGCGAAACTCTCGAAGCGTCTGGCGCAGTCCTGGCTGATCTTGGCGATGGTCGCGGTGACCAGTCTGACGGAAGACATGACAATGCGCAACTTCTCGCCCTACACGCAGCGCAACTATCTGTTCGCGGTTGCCCGCTTCGCCCGCCATTTCAACACCTCCCCCGCCGACCTCGGGCCGGAGCATTTGCGGGCCTATCTCAATCACCTGATCGCGCAGAAAGTATCCAGTTCGTACTTCAACATCAATGTCGCAGCCTTGCGCTTCCTCTACACCGTCACCCTGGAACGCGACTGGGTCCTGACCAAGCTGCCGTTCCAGAAAAGGCCGCGCAAACTGCCGACCGTGCTCAGCAGCGAAGAGATGACGCGGTTCCTCGCCAGCATCCCAGACCGCAAGATGCGCGCCGTGCTGGTCACCGCCTATGCCGCCGGACTGCGCGTCTTCGAAGTCGTCGCCTTGCGCGTGCGCGATATCGACAGCGAGCGCATGGTGCTGCGGATCGCCGATGGCAAGGGCGGCAAGGAGCGGCTGGTGATGCTCTCGCCGAAGCTGCTCGAACTGCTCCGGGCATACTGGAAGGCCGAGCACCCACGCAACGAATGGCTGTTTCCAGGGCGGGATCCTGCCCAGCACATCAGCATCCGCCAGGTGCAGCTAGCCTGCCAGATCGCCCGCGAGTCGGCCGACATCGGCAAGCACATCACCATGCACACGCTCAGGCACAGCTTCGCTACCCACCTGCTCGAAGCCGGCACCGACGTTTGCACCATCAAGCTGCTGCTCGGTCACCGGAGCCTGTCGACCACAGCCCGCTACCTGCACGTCGCCACCAGCACGGTCTGCGCGGTACCAAGTCCTCTCGATCGTCTCGACCTGGCGCTACCCGCCATCTGACGCCCCCCGGCAATGCTGCCGGAACTCGAGGTGGCGGATGTCTTCCGCCGCCACGGCGACGCATACAGAGAGCTGCACGCGGATGGTCTCGGCCGCGCGCAGTTACGGGTCATGCGGGCCATCGAACTCTGCCGGACCGCGGCTTTAGGCGGTCACACCGAACAGTGCGATGCCTGCGCTCACATCCGCATCTCCTACAACTCCTGCCGCAATCGGCACTGCGGCAAGTGCCAGGCGCTGGCGCGCGCGGCCTGGTTGGAAGCGCGCCAGGCCGATCTGCTCCCGGTGCCATACTTTCACGTCGTCTTCACCATCCCCGAGACGATCGCTGCGGTCGCGCTACAGAACAAGCGTGTCGTCTATGACATTCTTTTCCGCACTTCAGCCGTGACGCTTCGCACTATTGCCGCCGATCCCCGTCACCTCGGTGCCGAGATCGGTTTCATCGCCCTGCTCCACACCTGGGGCCAGACGCTCCAGTTCCACCCTCATCTGCACTGCATTGTTCCCGGCGGCGGCCTGGCACCCGACGGTCGGCGCTGGGTGGCCTGCCGCCCCGGCTTCTTCCTGCCGGTGCGAGTACTCTCCAGCTTGTTCCGCCGCCTTTTCCTTGAGGCGCTTGACCAGGCCTTCATGGCTGGAGAACTGACCTTTCGTGGCAGCCTTACCAATCTCGGCGACGCCGCCCGCTTCGCCGGGTTGCTTCGCGCGGCTCGCGGCGTGGACTGGGTGGTCTACGCCAAGCCGCCATTCGGCGGGCCGAAGCACGTGCTCGAGTATCTCGGCCGCTACACCCACCGCGTCGCCATCGCCAACTCCCGGCTGACCCGGATCGACGCCGACACCGTCTCGTTCCGCTGGAAAGACTATCGCCACCACGACCGGCAGAAAATCATGACCCTCGATGCCGACGAGTTCATCCGGCGCGTCCTGCTGCACGTCCTGCCGGATGGGTTTCAGCGCGTCCGGCACTATGGCTTGCTCGGCAACCGTGCACGCGAGGGCAAGCTGGCCTTGTGCCGCCAACTCCTCGACGCCCCGCCACCACCGCCGCCGGTGCTGGCAGAACTGGCCGACCCGCTCGATCGTTACGAGGCCCTGACCGGGCGGTCTCTGCGTGTCTGCCCGGTCTGTGCGGTCGGCATCATGCAGCGCATCGGCATCATACCCGCCACGCGATCGCCGCACCGCATCCTGCCCCGCCCTTTTGCAGTCGAACCGGAGGGCGGCCGTTAAGCAATCCCCATAGTCCGCGGCGGCGGCCCGCGGCTCAGTTCAACGCGCTTCTTTCCGCTATCGTCGGCGCACCGTGCGGGCGGGCCGGGTCCGTGCCGCGCCGACGATAGCGGAAAGAACGTTATCCATTTGCACGAATGCGCAGATCCGTTTGCCGTATTGCACCGGCGCGGTCACCCCCTCCGGCACGCTGCGCGCGTCTGCATGCCACAGGCCGCGCAACGGCAGGCGTGCGCACGATGTTCGGTGACGATAAGCGGCCTTGGTTCCGGCAGATCGAACACCTGTCGGCCGACGTGGCCGGTCGCCATCACTTCGGTTAACGGTTCGCCGCAGGCGGCGGAGGCCTCTGCAAAATGGGTCGACAGTGGCATCGAGGTTCTCAACCTGGAAAAGCGTCTCGCCCGGGTGGCCTTTCTGACCGTTGGTCTTCTTCCGTGAGGGTTCACGCAAGCTGCTGACCCGCGGCGGAAAGGCCCGCCGAAGTCATGCCAATCAAAATCTTACTCCGGCTCTATCGTGACGCCGAACGGCTGACACGCCCCAACCGCACGAAGAACGATGCTCACAGCATGCCTCGCTCAGGAGCCGGGCTGTTACGGAAAGTCCAGCCAAGTCCACAATTAGAGTGAAGATATCCCATCCCCAGGTGCGGGGCGGCCAGCGTAGCGGCAGTGGGTATTGCCATCCGCCACGGCGATGGATCCCGTCATCGCCGACGCATGGGCGGTGGGGAATGTTATCAATGTCTTGGGCGGTGCGCAGGGACGAAGTCTGAGTGGGCGACCGCTATGTGGGGCACGCGACCATGGCGAGGTCTGCCAAATGTGCTTAGTACACCCCGCTGGAGAAGTCCAACCCGCTTGGTCCCCCGTGCCACCAGCGGCTGATTCTCGGGAGTATTGGACGCGGATAATGGCAACCGAAAACGCTATAAGAGCCCAGATATTTCATGGCAGTTTAACGTGAAACCATACTGATCTCAAGTTCTGCATTCTTTCGCAGGCGATGCTTAAGCGATGTGGCGAGCCGTGTCACCGGCCGATTGGCAGCCGTTTATGACACAGCAAGACACCCTTGCGCATATCATCCATTGCGATTCCTAGGCCCCGATGATGCAAGAACGCATCGCATCCGCTCCACTCGCACCGCTGTATCGGCGGTTCTCGGCTCCTGGTTGCGAGACCGGATTTCGCATCGTCAAAAAGCTGAAGCGGCTACATGTCGCGGCCACGGGATGGTTGACATATTACCGCATTGGCCCCGATCGCGGTGAAATGCTGAGCGGTGGGAGCGGCATCGTAATGCATGACCACTGGCAGTCTTACTCATGATGCCGGGCGTAGCGCAGGGGCTTTGCAACCCCCGCCATTTGCGCGCACTCCAGGCGCTGTCCGAGATCGAGCGGGAAGACTGGTCGCGCCGGATGCAAAACCTTACTGCGACGTGCCTGCCATGTCGAGCAGACGTGCCTGCCATGTCGAGCATCTGTCGCGGGACAAACAGCAGGCTCCCGATCAGCCGCTGGTCGCCCTCATCGGCGGGCGCTACGATGCCATCGTCGCGAGCGGCATGTCGTTTCACGAGGGCCTTCTGGCGTTGCCGCAAAAGCTGAAGAAGGGCGGCACCCAGCGTGCTGGTCCTTTCGGAGCGCTTGCGCGACCACAAAGCGAATGTGTTGCGATTCCTGACCAATCCTGACGTGCCGTTCACAAACAATCAGGCCGAGCGCGACGGCCGGATGATGAAACTGAAACAGTAACAGCCCGGCTCCTGAGCGAGGCATGCTGTGAGCATCGTTCTTCGTACGGTTGGGGCGTGTCAGCCGTTCGGCGTCACGATAGAGCCGGAGTAAGATTTTGATTGACATGACTTCGGCGGGCCTTTCCGCCGCGGGTCAGCAGCTTGCGTGAACCCTCACGGAAGAAGACCAACGGTCAGAAAGGCCACCCGTGCGAGACGCTTTTCCAGGTTGAGAACCTCGATGCCACTGTCGACCCATTTTGCAGAGGCCTCCGCCGCCTGCGGCGAACCGTTAACCGAAGTGATGGCGACCGGCCACGTCGGCCGACAGGTGTTCGATCTGCCGGAACCAAGGCCGCTTATCGTCACCGAACATCGTGCGCACGCCTGCCGTTGCGCGGCCTGTGGCATGCAGACGCGCGCAGCGTGCCGGAGGGGGTGACCGCGCCGGTGCAATACGGCAAACGGATCTGCGCATTCGTGCAATATCTGCTGCATTACCAGTTGCTCCCCGAGAAGCCTCTGGCCGTGCTGATGGCCAACCTTTTCGGCGTCAGACTGGTCACCGCGACCATCGCCAAGATCAGCCAGGACTGCGCCAGACGCTTCGAGAGTTTCGCTGACGCGGTGCGCGACCACGTCGCTGCTGCGCCGGTCAAGCACGAAACCGGCTTTCGGATCGGCGGCAAAACGCAGTGGCGGCACATCGCCTCGACCGTCTGGCTTACCTTTCACCGTACTGCAGCCAGGCGCAGCGGTCTGCTGGCCAACGTCATCGGTATCGTCGTGCACGACCACTGGAAGACCTACTACACGATGACTGGCGTGCTGCACGCGCTGTGCAACGCGCGCCATCTGCGAAGATTGAAGGCGCTGGTCGAGATCGAGGACTAAGCCCGCAAGATGCAGCGCTTGCTGCGCCGCACCTGCTATGCGACGAACCTCGCACGCGAACGGAACGGGGTGTGCTGCTCAAACCGGACCTGATCGCGCTGATCAAGCAATGTTACGACAGTATCCTCAAGAGCGGCCTGGGGTTCCATGAGAGCCGGCCAAGCCCTGGAAAAGGCCAAGCGGCGCGGCCGCCCGCCGCCACGGGTCGCAATAGCCTAATGCTACGACTGAGCAACCGCAAGCCGGACGTAGTACGCTGTCAGTAGCACACGATCTGTCCGGGGATGCTGGTCTCTTTGGAGACTGAGGATGCGCTGGACGGAAGCCCGACAGGGTGTACGCGTGATCAAGTTCCGGATTATGTGGAATATGGCCGGCAAGAGAAAAATCCGAATTCGTGATGGGAGTTGCGTATCCCGACCGGACCGGAACTCTGCGCGATTATCACGGTGCTCAGGCTGGTCAAAGGGTGGTTGCTCGCCATGCTCGTTCCGCCCGCGAAGAACGGGCGGCCCTGCGCGTGGCTCCGCTCCCGCCGCGCAGAGAGGCGCTGCGCCTTTGACCAGCCTTGCGCTCCGCGACGTGCAGATGGTGTCGGGACATGGCGTAATCGCGGCGGGTGAGCCGGGCTGAACGTCCAGGTAGCCTCCGCGGGTAACCATCTCCCGGAGGCGTTTCCATGGACCAGCAGCACTACGTCGGCCTTGATGTCTCGCTTGAGACCACCTCGATCTGCGTCGTCGATCAGACCGGCGCAATCATTTGGCGGGGCAAATGCAGCACCGAGCCAGAGGCTATCAGCCAGACGGTGCGCACACACGCCCCCGCGGCGGAGCGCGTCGGCCTGGAGACCGGCCAAATGTCGAACTGGCTGACCCTGCAACTGCGCAAGCTCGGCCTTCCCGTCGTGTGCCTCGACGCCCGCCACGCCAAGGGTGCTCTCAGCATGCAACTCAACAAGACCGACGCTAATGACGCACACGGGCTGGCCCAGGTGGTGCGAACCGGTTGGTTCCGCGAGGTCGCCATCAAGAGCATGGACGCCCAAGCACTGCGAATGTTGCTGATGGCGCGTGCTCAACTCGTCTCGCAGCGCCAGGCAGTTGCCAACAACATTCGTGGCCTGCTGAAGACCTTTGGTTTTGTGATAGCGCGGGGCAGCAAAGGACCGTTCTCGGCGCGGGTTCGAGAAGTCATTGCTGACAACGCAACGCTGGCGGTAATTATCGAGCCGCTGCTGTTAGCCTGGCAGGCGATCCGTGAGCAGGTTGACGCCCTAGATCGGCAGGTCAACCTTCGTGCCAAAACCGACGCTGCCGCGCGTCGCCTGATGACCGTGCCCGGCGTGGGCGTGATCGTCGCGCTGGCCTATACCGCCGTGATCGACAACCCCAACCGCTTCAAGCACGGCACCTCTGTTGGCGCGTATCTTGGTTTGACGCCGCGAAGGTATCAGTCAGGCGAGGTCGATAAAGCCGGGAGCATCTCGAAGTGCGGCGACGGCTTGCTCCGCTCCTACCTTTTCGAGGCGGCAAACGTCCTGCTGAGCCGTCACCCGCGGTCATGCAAGCTGAAGACGTGGGGCCTGGCGCTGGCCAAGCGGATCGGCATGCGCCGCGCCAAGGTGGCTGTTGCCCGTAAGCTCGCCGTCGTCATGCACCGCGTTTGGAAAGACGACTGCGACTTCAACTGGGGCGACGCCCCGGCGGCAGCCACATAACCGTATCTGGCCCACCCGTGGGCCGACAGAGTTCCGCCTGATCTAGGCGGGAGCATGTCCCAGCCGGGACGAGGCCCGGCAACCTCGCGTCCTTCGTTGCGGCTCCTTCGGGATGACCGCGTTCGGGACATAGAGGTGCCGCCCTCCCCGATGCTATGTTGCGGCTGCCAACAGACCGCGGAAAGAACCATGACCTGGCAGGACAGTAGCCCCCAACCTGATCGAGCGTGGCACCGTGCTCGCGGCCATCAAGGTCCAGTGCTCGCCGTGCTCGCCATGCTCGCCGCAAAGGGGCGGCTGCGCGTGGCTCCGCGCGGCTCCGCGCTTCCCTTGACGGCCACTCCGCGCGGCGCGCTGCAAACTTGCAGGCCGGGACGGAGAAACGGCGCTCCAACCGAACTGAGAAACGTAAAGACGAAATTAGAGCATTTTCACGGTGACTGGAAATAGCCGTCGTGGCGAAAGTAGTTGGCGCACTCTCCGGGACTGAAGCTGTCGCAGAGGTCTCCGAGTGCGTTCCATAACGCCTCGACGGTGTGGATCGCCTTGGCTCGCAGCAGCGCCTTGAGTTTGGAGAATGCCAGCTCGATTGGGTTCAAGTCGGGGCTGTAGGGCGGAATGAACAGCAGCTTTGCACCGGCCGCCTCGATCGCCTCGCGAACACCGGCCATTTTGTGGACCCTCAGGTTGTCCATGATGACGACATCGCCTGGCTTCAGGGTCGGCACCAGAACCTGCTCGACATACGCCAGGAACAACTCGCCGTTGATCGCACCATCGATGACGAGCGGGGCGGTCAAGCCGTCGCAGCGCAGTGCGCCGACAAAGGTTGTCGTCTTCCAATGCCCATGCGGAACGGCGGCGACCAGGCGCTGGCCGCGTTTTGCCCGGCCGTAACGCCGCGTCATGTTGGTCTTCACCGAGCTTTCATCAATGAAAACAAGCCTCGATGGCGTCAGCTTCGGCTGCTGCTCGCGCCATTCGACGCGGGCCTTGCCCACGTCCTTACGCGCTTGCTCGGCCGCGTGGAGGGACTTTTTTTAAAACTCAGGCCGAGCCCGGCGAGCGTCTTGTGCATCAGCCCGGTGCTGGCTGAAACCTTGTGCGTTGCCAGCAGCCAAGCGCGTATCTCGGCGATCGTCGCGTCGGGACAGAGGCCCACATGCTGCAGGATCGCCGGGTGCAACCCGCTCAGCTTGGGTTGTACGTGGCAGCGTTGCGGCCGCGCCGTCTCTTGCCCTGTCATCCGACGGCGCGACAGGACCTTTGACACATAGGAAATGCTGACACGCAGCGTGGTCGCGATCTTGCCGACTGGCTCTCCATCGTCGGCAGCGGCGAAGACACGTTCCCGAAGGTCCTGCGAATGCGATTTGCCACGCCGCCAAAACATCTGTGCCTCCGGTGAGAGAGAACCGGAGACCTAGGAATCATAGGCCGGGGGCGATTCGGAACCGGCCTTTTTCGCATGGCTGGGATTCCAGTCTGGCTGAAACCGCTCTAGATGGAAAATATTTTGCGGCTGATCCGGAAGCAGCTTGAATTGAAGCTGACAGATCAAGAATTCTCTTCTTGGGAGAAGGCTGTTATATACAATAAACCAGACCACTCTTACAAACGACGAGACGCGGCTAGGGTTTGATCTGCCTTTGCTTCTGAAACGACTATATTTAGAATTTGGAAACGGCGGGTTCGGCCCAGGCTACGGGCTTATAGGCATGACAGGCGGAGTGCCAGACGACACCGGCAAAACGGCCCCGGAAATCTATCTGCACTTTCGGTCCGCCGATAAGGAGGAACCTGGTTTTTGTTGGCCGCAGTCTCTGCTGCCAATCTGTCATTGGGGCTGCGCGATTTTCTCATGCGTAAACTGCAACGAGCAAGACTACCCTATGTATATCTTCGACCCAAACAGCCATTCGGATAGAAGCTCCTGGAAGGACGCATTCTTCAAAGAGGCGCCCGCATTTAAATCCTGGATCATGGCATGGGCTGAGGGCGTTGACCTATGGAACAAGTCTTACGGTCAGGATGGGCAGGTAGCCAAGGTGCTCGCCGAACGGGCTCAATCATAGCATTTGTTTGAACAAGCCATTGCCAAATGGGTCGCGATTAAAGAACGAGGGGCGTCCCGACACATCGACGCGTGCTCGCCGCGCGGCGTCGAACAAGGGGCTTGGATAAGGAACTCGTCAAAACGTCCGGGCCTCGAATGGTTGTTCGAGGGGTTATTGGAACCCATGTCGCGTTGCGCGTGGACAGAAGTCGGCCGTACCGCGAGTTCCCGAGGCGTCGGGCCGGCCGGCGTCGGGGTATCTACCAAGCCTTCATGCAACCGGTTGAGAGCCAGGCGGTCCTGTTCGATGGCGGCACGTTCGCCGTCTGTCAGTGGAATCAGCGCTAGTCTCCGATCAACGTCGGCCTTGGCTTCAAGCATTTGCGCCTTGCCGCTCGGCTTCGGAATATAGAAATCGCAGCGTGCGCAAGCCATTGTGTGCGGACATTGCTCAAAGAACGTATAGCTGCCGAAGCCGTGGCCAAGGTCTTAGTGCTGCCAGGGTTCGCCCGCGGCTGCGGCGCCGGTCAGCACCGCCTCGCGGTCGATCAGCACCTCAATGGTGCGCACGTTGCGGGCGAAATAGCCGGCATCAGTGTAAGCCTTGGTCAACGTGTTTGGCGTGATCTGTGCGTAATGCTGGGTCGTTTCGGGCAGCGGTGCCCGAGCCAGGCCTGCAACTCGAACAGAGTCATTGGCTCTTTGGCGTTATAGAGCTGCCTGGCGATGGTGGCACGAGCGCGGTGGCTGGCGATTTGGCCGCGGACGTCACTCGGCGACACACCGGCTTTGCGACAGAGCATCGGGATGATCGTGGCGTTGATGTATGTCTTGGCGACCGGGTAAGCATGACACGCAAACAACAGATTTACCGCTTCACCGGTCTTGAGGCCGAGCAACGGGGGCTGGGCAGGTCGCACCCTCTCCCAGGCTTCGATGGCGCGCCCCAGCACGGGATCGACCGGCTTAGGCGACGTCCAACAACAATCGCATCATATCGGTGTTCTGGGCGAGATCGTGTAATTCCATTCCGGATGGAACCCATCCCCCTCGATATTGAGGGCGTCCATTTCCTCGTCACTGACCTTGATGCCCTTCGGGTAATCGCGCGTATCGAGTTCGCAACGCACGATCAGGCCGGTTCTGGTCGTTGTGGAGGCAATCAGCTCGACCACCGTTTCCCGGCTCACCAGCGGTTTGCCGCGCCAGGTCTGGGTGATGTGGCAGAACAAGCGGTGTTCGATTTTGTTCCATTTCGAAGTCCCCGGCGGATAATGGCAGACCCGTATCGTCAGGCCGGTTTCCTGAGCCAGCCTCTGAAGTTCGATCTTGAACAGGCGCACGCGTGATCCGTTCGATCCGCCGCCATCCGCCGTTATCATCAACTGGTTCATGTCCGGATATCGTTCGCGGCCCATCGTATCCAGCCAGCAGCGGATCGAATTGACCGCGAACTGAGCGGTGTCATGGCTGATACCGACACTCACGCAGCCGGTGTTCGCGGCGACGTCGTAAACGCCGTACGGGATCGCCTTTCCAAGGTTCTTGTCGATGAAGTCGTGCACGTTGACCTTATCAGGGCAGCCTTCCGGACGATAATCGCCACCGCCGTTTTTATAGGGACCGATCAGTTCCTTCTTCTTGGTATCGATCGAGATCACCGGTTGACCGGCCGCCTGGGTGGCGGTGACGGCGGCGTTGATGGCTGAATTGCGCGTTCCTGTCAGGGTTATGGCTGCCTTCCAGTGTCTTGCGGTTCACCTGCCGGCTGTATTCCAGCAGACCCAGCAGCTTCGGAATGCTGCTGTCAGCGATCTTGTGATCCATATCTCGCAAGGCCGCCGCCAGCTTCGCATGGCTCTTCGATACCCACAGCAGCGGCCG
>CAWDKN010000059.1:0-46513 GCA_963802815.1 uncultured Alphaproteobacteria bacterium | reverse complement strand
GCTTTCATCGCGATCGTCGAAGAGGCGCGGCACGGCGCGACGTCGCACAAGCAAGCCGGCGCGGCATGATGGAAACCGGGGCACTGCGCGCCAAGGTCCGGCGGATCTTCGCGCTCATGCGAAAGGAATTCCTACCAGATCGTCCGCGATCCCAGCAGCATCGCGATCGGCATCGTCATGCCGCTGATCCTGATCCTGCTGTTCGGCTTTGCCCTCTTCACCCACCAGGCCGATCGCCATCGTCGTCGAAGACCCGTCGCCTGCGACGAGCGCGTTCGCCGCGGATTTCCGCCTGTCGCCCTATTTCGATGCGCATTTCCTCACCTCGATGCGCGAGGCGCAGGAGCTGATGCTGGAGCGGAAGGTGGACGGAATTGTCCGCATCCGCGCCGAATTTCGCGCGCGGTCTCGACCTCCAGAAGGCCCAGGTTCAAATTCTCCTGTATGGCGCTGATGCGCGACATTTGCGCCCGGATCATTCTCGGCTATGCGCAGGGCGCCATGGGCACCTGGGCAGCCCTGCGCAGCGCGACCGGCGAGCCGGTTTCCGGCGGCCCGGTCGTAATCGACAATCGCATGTGGTTCAACGAAGCCAACGACAGCCACTACTTTCTCGTTCCCGGCCTGATCGTCATGGTGATGACGCTCATCGGCGCCTTTCTCACCACCATGGTGATGGCACGGGAATGGGAACGCGGGACGCTGGAAGCGCTCTTCGTCACGCCGGTCCGCGTCGACGAGATCCTGCTGGGCAAGACGCTGCCCTACTTCGCGATGGGCCTGATCGGCCTCACCTTCTGCTTCCTGGCGGCGGAATTCCTGTTTCGCGTCCCGTTTCGCGGCTCCCTGCTGGTGTTGGCCGGAGCCTCGGTCCTCTATCTGCTCATAGCGCTGGGCATCGGCCTTCTGATCTCGTCCGCCGTGAAGAGCCAGTTCGTGGCGAGCCAGCTCACCATGGTGGTGACCTATCTTCCGGCGCTGATGCTTTCGGGCTTCATCTTCGATCTGCACAGCGTGCCCGTCGCCGTGCAGGCCGTCTCCGATGTGTTTCCGGCGCGCTATTTCGTGTCGCTGCTGCAGACGGTGTTCCTGGCCGGAAACATCTGGACGATCATCCTGCCGAACGCGGCGGTCATGGTCGGCATGGCACTCGGCCTGCTGCTGCTGTCGATGCTCGCGACGCGCAAGAAGATCGGATGAGGCGGGACATGTGGGAAAGCCTCCTTCGAATCTTCGCCCTTGTGCACAAGGAGCTGCTTGCCGTTCTCAAGGATCCGCGCAGCCGCTACAGCCTGTTCCTGCCGCCCATCCTGCAATGCCTCATCTTCGGCTATGCCGCCACCTACGACCTGAGCGACGTGCCGTTCGCCGTGTTCGACGAAGACCGCAGCATCGCCTCGCGCGAGCTGATCTCCCATCTCGACGGTTCGCCGGTGTTTCGCCGCGTCGCCAGCCTCGGCCGCGCCGCCGACATCGCCACCGTGATCAACGACAAGGATGCCCTGCTGGTCATCCACATCGACCAGGATTTCGCCCGCGACCTGTCGCTAGGGCAGCCCGCGCCGATCCAGCTCATCGCGGACGGGCGCAATTCGAACACGGCAGGCGTGGCGATGAGCTATGTGGGCACCATCGTCGACACGTTCAACGCGGAGTGGCGCGCGGAACATGGCGCCGCGGATCCTCCCGTGCAGGCCACCATGCGCGCCTGGTACAATCCGTCGCTCGAAACGCGCTGGAGCATGATTCCCAGCATCATCGGCACCATCACGCTCATGCAGACGATGATGCTCGCCGCCATGTCCATCGCGCGAGAGCGCGAAGAGGGAACCTTCGACCAGTTGCTGGTTACGCCATTTCGCCCGATGGAAATCATGATCGGCAAGGCGCTGCCGGCGATGCTCGTCGGATTGACGATGGCGACGAACGTCCTGCTCGTCTCCCTCCTCTGGTTCCGCATTCCCTTCCAGGGCTCTTTCCTCACGCTTTATGCCGGCCTGATCCTCTTCGTATTGGCGGCGGTGGGAATCGGCATCTTCGTGTCGTCCATCGCCAAGACGATGCAGCAGGCCATGTTGTACGCCTTTGTCGTGATCATGCCGTTCGCCTTGCTCTCCGGCCTGACCACGCCGATCAGCGACATGCCGGAAATCTTTCAGTACTTCACGCTGATCAATCCGCTGCGTTATGCCATCACGATCGCGCAACGGGTCTATCTGGAGGGCGTGGGCATAGACAGGCTGCTGCCGGATCTCTGGCCCATGGTGCTGATCGCCGCGGCGACGCTGAGCGGCGCCACCTGGATGTTTCGCAACAGGGTCGGGTGAGGAGGCCGTTCGATTGCCGTACTTTGCGACACCTCGAAAGCTCCTGCCGGCGCTTGTGCTGGCGCCGTTGCTTGCCGGATGCACGATGGGCCCGGATTTCGTTGCGCCGGCACCGGCCGCGCCCGGAGGCTGGACGGATACGGCAATGCCTGCAGGCGCAAAAGGCACTGTGGCCGGCGCCTTCAACGCGCAGCCGGCCGACGAGGCCTCATGGTGGGCGAGCTTTCACGATGCGACCTTGTCGTCGTTGATCGCGCGTGCCGCCGAATCGAACCTGGACGTCCGCGAGGCGGCGCTGCGTATCTCGGAAGCCCGCACGCAGCGCGCGATCGCGGCGGCGGATCAATGGCCGAGCCTGGGCGGCAATGCGTCCTACGCGCGCCAGGTTTCAGCGATACGACGGCGCAAGGATCGCTCTTCAATTCGATCGGGAGTTTCGGAGCGGGCAGCGGACTGGCCATCCCGAGCTTTCCCAACCCCTACGACCAGTACCAGGTCGGGTTCGACGCGTCGTGGGAGCCCGATCTGTTCGGCGCGGTGCGGCGGTCCGTGGAGGCTGCGGGCGCCGAGACACAGGCAGCGATCGAAGACAGCCGCGATGCGCTGGTGTCCGTCGAGGGCGAAGTGGCGCGAACCTACATCGACCTGCGCGGCGCGCAACTGGAGCTCTCGGTCACCAACGAAAATCTCGCCACGCAACGCGCGGTGCTCGTATTGGCGCATCAGCGCGAGCACGCCGGGTTGACGACCTATATCGATGTTTCCAATGCGGATGCGCAGGTGAGAAGCACGCGGTCGCAATTGCCGCTTCTCGAACGGCAGATCGATGTCGACATCAACCAGCTGAGCCAGTTGCTGGGGCGCGAGCCCGGGGCGCTGCGGACCGAGCTCATCGCCGCAAGGCCGATTCCCGCTGCGCCACGGGACATCGCGATCGGGCTGCCGGCCGATCTCGCCCGAAGGCGTCCCGACATCCGCGCGTCCGAAGCGCGCCTGCATGCGGCGACGGCCCAGATCGGCGTCGCCACGGCCAATCTGTTTCCGCGCGTCACGCTCGATGCCTCGTTCGGCACCCAGGCCGAGCACCCTCTCGACCTCACCCGATGGGCAAGCCGCTTCTTTTCCTTCGGGCCTACGATCGAGATTCCCATTTTCGAGGGCGGCAAGCTCAAGGCGATGGTGCAGCTCTCGGACGTGCACGAGAAGGAGGCCGCCGTCGATTATGCGAAGACCGTCCTGTCGGCATTGCACGACGTCGAGAACGCCCTCATCGCGTACGACACCGAAGGCGCGCGCCGCCTCGACCTCGAAGCGACGGCCGCCCGGAACGCGGAAACGTTGGCGCTCGCCCGACAGCGTTATCGAAGCGGCCTCACGACATTCCTGGACGTTCTCGACGCGGAGCGGTCGCTGCAACAGACGGAACTGGCGCTGGCGGGCAACACCGCGGCGACGTCGACCGACCTTGTCGCCCTCTACAAAGCCCTCGGCGGCGGATGGCAAAAGGCGGCGGGCGCGAACCCGGACCAGGACAGTCCAGGCTAGACGCCGCGGCCATCGAAGACCTTGTCTGAGCGAGGTCAATGTGGCGTGAAAGCAAAATGCTACTGCGCCGGCCGCTGGGCCATTGTCCGGCGCAGGACGCCGGAGAGCTCTTCGACCCAATAAGGCTTGCGCAACAGCTCGAAGCCGTGGCTTCCCTCGTCGACGAGCGTCTGGCTGTAGCCGCTGGTCAGCACGACCGGCATGCGCGGGAGGCGACGCGGATCTCGTGGCCGAGCGTCACGCCGTCCATTTCCGGCATCACGACGTCGCTGAACACCAGGTCGAAACGCGACGTGCCCGTCTCAAGCGCCTTCAGCGCCTCCTTCGCGTTGTTCACGAGAACCGCTTCGTAGCCAAGCTCGCTGAGAAGCTGCGACGAAAACTCGCCCACTTCGGCGTTGTCCTCGACAACGAGGACGCGGCCCCGGGCGGCGGGAAGCGACGATGCTGCGCCGTTCGCGTTGTCGGCGACGTCGATCGGCTTGGCCGTGGCGGGAAGTCGGATCGTGAAAGTGGTACCCTTGCCGACTTCGCTCTCGACGCTCACCGAGCCGCCCGACTGGCGGGCAAAGCCGTAGACCTGCGACAGGCCGAGGCCGGTGCCCCGTCCGACCTCCTTCGTCGTGAAGAACGGCTCGAAGATCTTGTCGATCCGATCGGCTGCGATGCCGCAGCCGGTATCGCTGACCGTGACGGTCACGGCATTTCCCGGCCCGCCGGCGTCGCCCGGATTTGTCCCGTCGCGGGCGATGCGCACGCGCAGATGGCCGCCATCGTCGATCGCGTCGCGCGAATTGGCCGCCGAGTTCACCAGGGCGGTTTCGAATTGGCTGGGATCGGCTTCGATCGCCAGCGGCCGCTCCGCGGCGTCGATTTCCAGCACGATACGAGATCCGACCACGGTCCTGAGCATCTCCGAGATGCCCTCGATCTGGGCCACCGCGTCGAAGACGCGCGGATTGAGGGCCTGGCGGCGCGAGAAGGCGAGCAACTGGCCGGTGAGCTTGGCGGCGCGGTCGGCCGTGTCCGAAATGGCGTCGACGTAGCGGCGGCGCCGGTCTTCCGGGAGATTGCGCAAGCGCAGGAGATCTGCCGACGAGCGAATGATGGTGAGCAGATTGTTGAAGTCGTGAGCGACGCCGCCGGTGAGGTGCCCGATCGCCTCCATCTTTTGCGAGTGGCGCAGGGCTCCTCGGCCTGACGCCGTGCCGTCAGTTCGACCGCTTCGGGAACGATGGCGACGACTTCGCCGTCGCGTTTCGCATGGGCCGCATCTGGAAGTCGAACCAGCGCCAGCCGCCGACGGGAAGATTGACGCGAATTTCGCGGCGCACGATTTCGCCGGCCGCAACAACCGGTATCGCGTCGCGAACGATGTCGGACATGCCCGGCGTTCCGGCGAACCACGGGGTCTGCCAGAACGGCAGGCCGACGACGTCGGCGAGTCCCGCGCCGATGCCCTGAAGCGAAGTCGCATTGGCGTCGAGCAGGGTCCCGTCCAGCGCCAGGAAGCATTGGAAGGTGAAGCTGGTTTCGAAGATCGTGCGCAGCCGCGCTTCTTTCGCCTGCAGCTCTCGCGTCCGCTCGGCGACCTGGGTTTCCAGCGTCTCGTTCAGCCGGTGCAACGCCTGCTCTGCGTTCTTTCGCGCGGTCACGTCCTGAAATAGACGGACAGGCCGCCATCGCCGGCAGGAGACACACGGGTGTCAAACCAGCGTTCCCAGGGCATCGTAGTAGTTCTCGAAAGCGACGCTAACCCGCTCCCGCATGGCCCGGCGATAATTTGTCTCCAGCGCCGAGCCGGGGCGCTCCGGGATACTCCTCCCAACGGTTTTTGCCGATCAGCTCTTCCCCGCTCGGCCCAGCATCCGCTCCGCGGCCGCGTTGACATAGGTGAAGCGCCAGTCGCGTCGAGCGCGAAGAATCCATCGCTGATGCTCGACCAGGATCGTCTCCGCGCGCTCCTGGGCGGTCTGCGCCTGGAGCCGCAACGCATTCTCCGAGGCGAGCGCTTCGCGCCGCAGCGCCGCCATGTCCATATTGGCGCGGACCCGGGCCAGCAGCTCGCGCGCGCTGAACGGCTTGACCAGATAGTCGTCCGCGCCCGCGTCCAGGCCTTCGACCTCGCTTCCTCGCCGGCGCGCGCGGACAGCAGGATCACCGGCGTCGCGCAAGGTTTCGATCGTCGCGTATCGCGCGCAAGAGGCCGAAGCCGTCGAGCCGCGGCATCATGACGTCGCTCAGGATCAGGTCCGGCCGACCGCGCCGGGCAGCGGCCAGCGCGTGCTTCGCCGTCCTGCAGCGACTTCGACCTCGTAGCCGATCGCGCAAGCAGGCGCCGGACATATTCGCGCATGTCGGCGTTGTCGTCCGCCAGGAGGACCGTTCGGCCGCTTCGCGGTGATCTCCCGGAGCGCGTCCAGGATTTCGGCGGAGTGGTCCGGCGTGCGCGGCCATGTTCGAGCCGCGGCAGCCAGCGCAGGGCTTCTTCCAGAAGCTTCGGCGGCGATGCGCGCCGTCGGCCGCGCTCGCTCTGACGCCGAGCTGATCCTTGGGCAGATGGGCGCTGCCCAGCGGGATCGTGACGCGTGAAGGCGGTGCCCCGGCCCGGGCTCGCTTTCGGCGCGCATCGCTCCGCCGTGAAGTCGACCAGCTCCTGGACCAGCGCCAGGCCGATGCCGGTGCCCTCGTGCGTGCGGCCGCGCGCATCGGACGCGATGGAAGCGCTCGAACAGACGCGGCAGCTCCGCGGCGGGAATGCCGATGCCGGTGTCGCGGACGTCGACCTCGCGCCGCGGCCGTCGGCGGTCGGACGCAGATCGACGCGATCTCGCCCTCGAAGGTGAACTTGAAGGCGTTCGACAGCAGATTGAGAACGATCTTCTCCCACATGTCGCGGTCGACGTAGACCGGCTCGCGGCAGCGGCGCGGCAGTCGACGATGATCTCGAGCCCGGCCTTGTTCGATCGCCGAGCGGAACGGCCGGCCAGTTCGGCGGTGAACGCCGCGAGGTCGACGGCTCGAAGACGGCCTGCATCCGCCCGGCCTCGATGCGCGAGAAGTCGAGCAGCGTGTTGACCAGCTTCAACAGCCGCATGCCGTTGCGGTGCGCGAGCTCCAGCTCGGCGCGCGACGCTCGGCGCGGGCGTCGGCGGCCGGCGCGCCAGCATGTCTTCGAGCGGTCCGAGCATCAGCGTCAGCGGCGTGCGGAATTCGTGGCTCACATTGGAGAAGAACGTCGTCTTGGCGCGATCGATTTCGGCCAGCGCTTCGGCGCGCCGACGTTCTGCTTCGTAGGCGCTCGGCATTGGCCGAGTCCCGAGGCGATCTGGCCGGCGAGGAGGCGATGAAGCCGGATAGGCGTCGTCGATCCGGCGGTAGGGATTGAGCCCGACGACCAGGAATCCGACCGGCGCGCCGTCGCCTTGTCGGGCAATCGGCGCGATCGCGGCTTCGCGCGGCGGCACGTCCCATGAGCCGGACGGTATCGCCGCGAAGTGCCGAGAGAGGTCGCCGACGGTGATCGGCGCGCGCGCCTCGAGCGCATCGCCCAGCGGCCAGATCGCATTGATGCCGTCGGAGCCGATTTTCGCAGGCGCAATCGCATCGCCCGCGGACACGCCGCTGGAACAGAACAGGTTGCGTTCCCGCTCTCGTCGAGCAGATAGGTCAGGGTAAAGGGAAGATCCTTGCGGTTTGTCGTGAAGCTGACTCCGCGATCGCCGAGCAAACCTCTTCGCGCGTATTCTTGCCGGAAATACGCGAGGCGAGCTCGCGCAAGGTGGAAAGGCGCCGCTCGCCGATGATCCGTTCCGTTTCCTCGGTGACGACGCAAAAGATCCCGGCGCGCCTTCCGTCATCGTCCGACAGCGGGGAATAGGAGAACGTGTGGTAGGTCTCTTCGGGATAGCCGCTGCGCTCGAGAAGAAGAAGCAGGCCCTCGTCCCAGGTCGCCTCCCCTGTCGCCAGAACGCGGTCGATGCGCGGCCCGATATCGTGCCAGATCTCCTTCCAGACCTTGGGCGCGCTCGTGCCCAGCGCGGTTGCGAGCTTGATGCCCAGCGTGGGGCGATAGGCATCGTTGTAGAAAAACGACAATTCCGCGCCCCACGCCATCCACATCTGGAAACGCGAAGTGAGCAGGATATTGACGACGGTCTTGAGGCTCTGGGGCCAGGTCTCGGGCGGCCCCAACGGCGTGGCGTTCCAGTCGTGGGCGCGCATCAGCGCACCGGTCTCGCCGCCGCAGGAAAAAAAGTCGCCGACACCGGCTTTCGAAATGGATTGTGTCTTCAATTCCCGCCCCAACTGGAAACGAAAGCCTTGAAATTTCTGGATATTTTCCAGAGCGTTCGATTGGACAGCCGAAAGTTCCCCTCGGCAAACGCCTGATGGAACTTTTGGTTCCGAGGCGGTCGGGTGCACCCATATCATCGCACAGTGCTGGCCCGCGGGCCGGTGATGACAGAGCTGACGGGAGCGAGACACACGTCGTCCCAATTGCTAGAGGTCGACCGTCAAAAATTGCCCGATGCCATGAACGCCCTGTCCCACCGCTTCTGCGTCGCCCCCATGATGGAGTGGACCGACCGGCATTGCCGCGTGCTGCACCGCGCGCTCAGCCGACGGCACTTCTCTATACCGAGATGGTGACGGCGGAAGCGGTGATTCGCGGCGATCGCGCGCGCCTGCTCGGCTTCGACGCGCGCGAACATCCCGTCGCGCTGCAATTGGGCGGCGCCGATCCCGCGCGTCTCGCCGAGGCGGGCGCGATCGGCGAGGATTTCGGCTATGACGAGATCAATCTGAATGTCGGTTGCCCGTCGGACCGCGTGCAGTCGGGGCGCTTCGGTGCCTGCCTGATGCGCGAGCCGGCGCTCGTCGCCGCCTGCGTGGCCGCGATGCGGGCGCGCGTGAGCGTGCGCGTCACCGTGAAGTGCCGTATCGGCGTCGACGATCAGGATCCCGAACATTCGCTACGCGCGCTGATCGCGGCCTGCGCGGCCGAGGGCGTCGACACCTTCGCCGTCCATGCGCGCAAGGCCTGGCTCGAAGGCTTGTCGCCGAAAGAGAACCGCACGGTCCCGCCGCTCGACTACGCACTCGTCCATGCGGTGAAGCGCGAAAACCCGGCACTCACCATCATCGTCAATGGCGGCATCGCGACGCTCGAGAACGCAGAGGCACAACTTTCGCACGCCGACGGCGTGATGCTTGGCCGCGCCGCCTATCACACGCCCGCACTTCTTGCCGACGTCGACCGGCGTTTCTTCGGTGGTGCACGGCGCAGCGTCGACGAGGCGGTCGACGTCTACATCGCCTATGTCGAGGTGAAATTGCGCGAGGGCGTCCCGCTCAACGCGCTCACCAGGCACATGCTCGGTCTCTTCAACGGCCGCGCGGGCGCGCGCCTCTTCCGCAGACACCTGAGCGAGAACGCGACCCGTCCGGGAGCGGGGATCGGTGTCCTCCGCGATGCGCTCGCGCATCTCGAAGTGCCCGCCGCTCGCGAGGCGGGGCCGGTCGCCGAGACCCTTCTGGCTTTTTAGAGCAAATAGTACAATTCCAACTTCGAGTCGCCGCTCGAGGGCGAACCGCCAAGACGCCAAGCCCCAAGGTTCGCGCAGCAGGCGCCGTTGGCGCGCGTCGTGCGCCAATATTTGTCGTGCGCCAATATTTAATGTCGTGCTTAAAACACCTGCCATCGTTTCTCGGCGGATTGGCACCTTGGCGGTTGAAATCACTTGGCGGCTCGAAGGCAAGCCGCCTCTCGCTAGATCTTCTGGTCGTAGGCGCCGACTTCGGGATGCTTCGACAGCCGCGCGTCGATGTCCTTGAACATCGCGCGCATGTTCGCCTCAGACGCCGGGCTTTCCACCACGACGACGAGCGACGGCTTGTTCGACGAGGCCCGGACCAGGCCCCACGTGCCGTCTTCGAGAACAACGCGCACGCCGTTGACGGTGATGAGCCGCGTGATGCTCTGGCCGAGCACCTTCTCGCCGCGCATCTTGAGGCCTTCATATTCCGTCAGCAGCGCTTCGACGACGGCGTATTTGCGCTCATCGGCGCATTCCGGCGCCATGGTCGGCGAGCCCCAGGTCTTGGGCAGGCCTTGCACGAGCTCGGACATCGTCCTGCTGCCGGCGCGGTCGAGCATCTCCAGCACGGCGATCGCGGCGACGATGCCGTCGTCATAGCCGCGTCCGATCGGCTCGTTGAAGAAATAGTGCCCGCTCTTCTCGAAACCCGCCAGCGCGCCCAGCTCGCTGGTGCGGCGCTTGATGTAGGAGTGGCCGGTCTTCCAGTAGTCGGTCACTGCGCCATTCTTCTTCAGCACCGGATCGGTCTCGAACAAGCCGGTCGACTTCACGTCGACGACGAATTTCGCATTCGCGTTCCGCGATGAGAGATCGCGAGCCAGCAGCACGCCGATCTTGTCGGCGAAGATCTCCTCGCCGAATCGTCGACAACGCCGCAGCGGTCGCCGTCGCCGTCGAAGCCGAGGCAGTTCTCGGCCTTGTGCCCGCGCACCGCGTCGGCCATCGCGTGCAGCATGTGCAGGTCCTCGGGATTGGGATTGTATTTCGGGAAGGTGTAGTCGGGCTCGGCGTCCATCGGCACGACGTCGGCGCCGATGCGCCGCAGCGCTTCCGGCGCATAATGTCCCGCGGTGCCGTTGCCGCACGCGGCCACGACGCGGATCGGACGCGACAGCTTGTGGCCCTTCGTCACCGTCTCGAGGTAGCGCTCGCGGAGATCGGTGACACGGACATAGGCGCCGCCCGCCCGCAGATTGCCCAATCCGCCGAGCACGATCTCCTTCAGCCGCGTCATCTCCTCGGGGCCGAAGGTGAGCGGACGCTGCGCCCCCATCTTCACGCCGGTCCAGCCGTTCTCGTTGTGGCTGGCCGTCACCATCGCCACGGCGGGACAGTCGAGCGCGAATTGCGCGAAATAGGCGACAGGCGAGAGCGCAAGGCCGATGTCGTGCACCTCGCAGCCGGCGCTCATCAATCCCAGGATCAGTGCCTGCTTGATCGACTGCGAGTAGGAGCGGTAGTCGTGGCCCACGGCCACGCGCGGCGCGACACCGATCTCGTGAAGATAGGTGCCGAGTCCGAGGCCCAGCGCCTGCACACCCGAAAGGTTGATCTCCGTCCCGAACAGCCAGCGCGCATCGTATTCGCGAAAGCCATTGGGCGTGACCAGCGCAGTGTCCTCGTAGGCGAAGGTGTTAGGCTTGAGGTCGGCGCGAGGCTTTTCTGTCATGGGTTCATCTGTCGTTTCGGTCGTCGGCTTCAATATGCGCGAACGAGAGGATCGGTGCGCGAAATCAGCCTGTTCGCGATGTCGCGCCGCTACCGTCCATGGGAGATTACCAATCGCGGCGGGTGTGGTATAATTTCTTCTACTAAAATTGTGTGTGAAATATGGAACCGGTCGCGACCCTCAATAGTGCCGAACGAACCGCCCTGCGACGTCTCGCCGATGCGCTCGGCCTGCCGGCGTTCGAGCCGGGTTGGGTGTGGCTGGCTGGCGCGGGTCCCGGCGATCCCGGGCTCATCACCGCGCTCGGACTTCATGCGGTCGCACAAGCCGATGTCATTCTCTACGACGCGCTGGTCAACGAGGCGCTGCTCGGCTTCGCGCGACCTGATGCAGAACTTATCTATGCGGGCAAGCGCGCCGGACGGAAATCCTGCAAGCAGACCGACATCTCGCGCACGCTGGTCTCCTTTGCGCGGAAGCAGAAGCGCGTGTTGCGGCTTAAGGGCGGCGATCCGTTCGTGTTCGGACGCGGCGCCGAGGAATCGCTTGCGCTCGCGGGCGCGCACGTCCCCTTCCGCATCGTGCCAGGGGTGACCGCGGGCATCGGCGGCCTCGCCTATGCCGGCATCCCGGTCACCCATCGTGACACCAATCACGCCGTGACGTTCATCACGGGCCACGGCGTCGACGGCAAGCTGCCGAAGCTCGACTGGAGCGCGCTCGCTAAAGGTTCGCCCACGCTCGTCGTCTATATGGGCCGAAAATTCGCGGGCGAGATCGCCGCGTTGCTGATCGCGGCCGGCCGTGATGCGGACGAGCCCGCGGCGCTCGTGAGCAATGCGAGCTTCGCCGACCAGGCCGTGCAGGTGACGACGCTTTCTGGCCTCGGTGCCGCCGCGGAGGCGAGCACGGCGCCGTCGCTGATCGTCATCGGCGATAATGTGAGATTGCGCGAAGGCATGGACTGGCTCGGTGCGCTCGCCGGGCGCGTTCTCGATTCCGATCCGCTGCAACGCCAGAAGCTCAGAGACGCCGGCTGAGGTCTTCCGGTTTCGCAGCGAGGCGCGCCGGCAGCGTTGCCATGATGTGCGCGCGCTCGCCATCGCTCATCGAACCCCAGCGTCCGATCTCGTCCAGCGTGCGCCCGCAACCGGCGCAGAGCTTTGCCAACGGGTCCATGGTGCAGACCTTAATGCAGGGCGTCGCGATCATGAACGCGATACTACCCTCCCCTTATGGGAGCGTGGCGCGAAATGCGCATGCGTTCGCCCTCACCCCGCTTTGAATACGCACAGCTTGTTGCCGTCGGGATCGCGGAAATAGGCGCCGTAGAACGCGTCGCCGCGCAGGCCCGGGGCGCCTTCGTCCGCGGCACCGAGCGACAGCGCTTTGGCGTGGACCTTCTCGACCAACTCCTTCGTCGGTGCCGCCAGCGACACCATCATGCCGTTGCCGACCGTCGCCGGCTTGCCGTCATAGGGCGTGCACACCGCGAGCATGCCGCCCTGGCCGCCGCGATAGCCCTGCATGCGGTCCGTGGCGAAGGCGCGCTTGCCGCCGAGCTCGGCCAGCAATTCGTCGTAGAACTTCTTGGACTTCTCGAGGTCGTTGGAACCGATGGTCACGTAACCGATCATGGCCTCTCCTGTGCGAATTGTGGTATTTCGTGAGTGGCAAACCGCGAATAGCGAATAGATCCGCTACGCGCCATTCGCTTCCTTCTATCGTCCCGTCGGAATTTTGTTGAACGGCACGTCCTTGTCGACGCGGATATCCTGGGGCAGGCCGAGCACGCGCTCGGCGATGATGTTGCGCAGGATCTCGTCGGTGCCACCGGCGATGCGAAGGCCCGGCGCCGACAGCCAGCCGCCCTGGAACAGGCCATGCATCGGCGCGTCGTCGCCCTGCAGGATTTCGGCTTCGCCTTCGAGCTCCATCGCGAAGGCCGACAAATCCTGCAGCTTCGAAGCCACCACGATCTTGGCGATCGAGGCTTCCGGACCCGGCTGCTGGCCGCGCGACAACGCCGTCATCGTGCGGAAGGTCGTGTAGCGAAGGCCCGCCGACTTCACGTACCAGTCGGCGATGCGCTCGCGCACGGCCGCGTTCTTGATCGCGGGACCGTCTTCGAGCTCGAGCTCGCGCGCGAGCTGGATCAGCTGCGGCACGTCGAGGCCGCCGCCCTGCCCCCCGCCGACCGCGAGACGCTCATGCATCAGCGTGGTGAGCGCGGCCTGCCAGCCCTGCCCCACTTCGCCCAGGCGCTGCGAGTCCGGGATCTTCACGTCGGTGAAGAATATTTCGTTGAAGCCCGAGCCGCCGGAGGCCTGCTTGATCGGACGAATCTCCACGCCGGGCTGCTTCATCGAAAGGTAGAACATCGTCAGGCCCTTGTGCTTGGGCACGTTCGGGTCGGTGCGGGTGAGCAGGATTCCGTAGTCCGAGAACTGCGCGCCCGTCGTCCAGATCTTGGAGCCGTTGATGGTCCAGGTGTCGCCGTTCTTCTCGGCCCTGGTACGGAGGTTGGCGACGTCGGAACCGCCGGCAGGCTCGGAGAAGAGCTGGCACCAGATCTCGTCGCCGTCGACCGCAGGCTTGACGTAGCGCTTCTTCGCCTCGTCGGAGCCGTAGGTCATCAGCGTCGGGATGCACATGCCCAGGCCGATCGCGAAGGGACCGCCCGTCGCCACGTCATACTTGGCCTCTTCCTGGGCGAAGATGATCGACTGCATCGGCGTGCCGCCGATTCCACCCATGCCCTTAGGCCAGGTGATGCGCGCATAGCCGGCCTCGGCCTTCTTCTTTTGCCACGCCTTGGAGGCGGCCATCGTCGATGCGGCGCCGTTCTCGTCCATCGTCTCGCCCGCATCGCCCTTCGAACGCGGCTTGGCGTTCTTGTCGAGCCAGGCACGCACTTCGGCGCGAAACTTCGCTTCTTCGGGGCTGTCTTCGAAATCCATGATTTTTGTCCTCGCGGGCTTTAGGCGTTCGATTGTTCGAGAGCAGTGACGAGCTTGTCCTTCCAGGCACGCTGGGGACCGAGCGACAGGCCCAGCTCCTTGGAGCGCTTGTAGTAGAAGTGACAATCGGCTTCCCAGGTGAAGCCCATGCCGCCATGCGTCTGGGTGTTCTCCTTCGACGCGTAGTCGAATGCCTGTGTCGCAGAGACGCGCGCCGCGGCCGCCGCGATCGGAAGCTCAGCTGCGTTCGTCGACAGCGCCCAGGCACCGTAATAGGCGTTGGAGCGCGCCAGCTCGGTAAACACATACATGTCGGCGAGCTTGTGCTTGATCGCCTGGAACGACGCGATCGGACGGCCGAAGGCGTAACGGTCCATCGCGTACTCCTTCGCCATCTTGAGGCAGGCATCGGCGCCGCCGACCTGTTCGAACGCGGTGAGGATCGCGGCCCGGTCGAGGATGCGGTTCGCGGCGCTCCAGCCTTCGCCCGCCTTGCCGACTGCTTCGGCATCGGCGTTCTCGAACGCGATGTCGGCATGGCCGCGCGACGGATCGAGCGTCTCGCGCACCTGGCGCTTCACACCGGGCTGATTGAGGTTTACCAGCGCGAGCTGAAGCCCGCGTTCGCCCGGTTCGTCGGACGCTCGCGCGAGCACGACGGCATAATCGGCATCGAGGCCGTCGACGACCGCGATCTTCTTGCCGGAGAGCTTGCCGTTGCGGAACGCGGTGCGGATGGTCTTCGGCAAGACAGCGCCGGGACCTTCGGCGCGCGCAAAGCAGCCGATCAGCGCGCCTTCGGCGACCTTCGGCAGGTGCTCGCGGCGCTGCTCCTCGCTGCCCGCCACCAGGAGCGCTTCGGCGAAAAGATAGACCGTGGACGAGAACGGCACCGGCGCCAGTGCGCGGCCGAGCTCTTCGGCGATCACGCAAAGCTCGAGATAGCCGAGCCCGAGTCCGCCATAGACTTCCGGGATCGCGGTCCCGGTCCAGCCCATCGCGCCGATGGCCTTCCACAAAGCGGCATCGTAGTGCTGCTTGCTCTCGAACACCTTGCGCACGGTCTTGGTCGTGCACTTCTCGCTCAGGAACTTGAAGGCCTGGTCCTTGAGCATTTTCTGATCGTCGGAGAAATCGAAATTCATCGCGCCACCCTTCGCGTCCTTTTCTTGATTGAGAGCCACATTAGGGCCGCAGCACGCTACCGCCAACAGGAGAGCGCAATCCGGCGAAGTGTGCAGCGGTTCGCCGCAGATTGCGCGACAAAACAATACTTTAACTGCGGCTTAACGGCAGGCAGATAGCCTTACCCTGGGTAAGTCCGGGATCGCGGCGATGGCGAAAGCGCAGTTTCACAAGAACCAACGTGTCTTCGTAAAACCCGTCGGCACCTGGGCGCTTGTCGAGCGCGTGGTGCCGCAATGGACGAAAGGCCTCGATGAGCCGCTGCGAGTCTTTTACGACGCGGGTCTGGGGCGCGAATTCTCCGCCGACGAGCTGCAGGCCGAGGAACCCGCAATCGAGAGGAGGGACGTCCACCAGAAAGTGTGGCGTATCGTTCGCGGGCGCAACAAATGGCAGCCGACCGAGGACTGTGCGCGCCATCCCTTCCCGGGTACCTATCCGATCGTCGTCACCGGCGACGCGGAATGGGGCGGCTGGCGCGTTCCAGGCGCCGAATACGATCTCGACCCGGCGAAAGTCGAACGCCAGGCGCGGCTGATCGCCAACGCGCCGAAGCTCGCGGCCTGTGCCAGCGAGCTGGTGGACTGGGCCCGAAAGTCCGGCGAGGACCTGCCCTCGACGCTGGTGCAACTCGCGCATGATGCGCAGGACATCCTGGTCCAGGTCGAGAACGCGGAAGAGTGACAGGACGAAAATAGCGAATAGCGAGTTAGGGAACCTCGCTTGCATCCATTCGCTACTCGCTGTTCGCAATGCACGTTATGTGCTCTAAATCGACTGTTGCCCCGATCGAGAGACTGCATGCGCACCGACGAGCCGCGCGCGATAAACCTCACGGATTATCGCGCACCGGATTACGGGATTTCGGAGCTTTCGCTCGACTTCGCGCTCGATCCCGAAGCCACGATCGTCACTGCGACAATGCAGGTTGCGCGCGCCGGGGCCGATGCGCCGCTCGTCCTGAACGGCGAGCAGATGAAACTCCTCTCCGTCGCCATCGACGGGCGCAAGCTCGCAAGCGGCGAATATAAAGTCGACGACGAGGCGCTGACGCTGCAATCCGTGCCGCCCCGCTTCCTGCTCGAGATCGTCACCGAAATCGCCCCGGCGAAGAACACGGCGCTTGAGGGCCTTTATACGGCGAAAGGCATCTTCTGCACGCAGTGCGAGGCGGAAGGATTCCGCCGCATCACCTATTTCCTCGACCGTCCCGACGTCCTTGCCGTCTACACGACGCGGATCGAGGCCTCGAAGGCCGATTATCCCGTCCTCCTCTCCAACGGCAATCCTGTCGCGCGCGGCGAGCTTCCCGACGGCCGGCATTTCATCGTCTGGAACGACCCCTGGCCCAAGCCATCCTATCTCTTCGCGCTGGTCGCAGGCGATCTCGGTTCCATCCGCGACGAATTCACGACGATGAGCGGGCGCAAGGTCGCGCTCGTCATCTATGTCGAGAAGGGCAACGAGCCGAAGGCCGTATTCGCCTTGGACGCGCTCAAGCGGGCGATGAAATGGGACGAGGAGGCTTACGGCCGCGAATACGATCTCGACATCTTCATGATCGTCGCGGTGAGCGCTTTCAACATGGGCGCGATGGAGAACAAGGGCCTCAACATTTTCAACGACAAGGCGCTGCTCGCGAGTCCCGAGACGGCGACGGACGACGACTTCGCGCGCATCGAAAGCATCGTGGCCCACGAGTATTTCCACAATTGGACCGGAGATCGCATCACCTGCCGCGACTGGTTCCAGCTTTCGCTCAAGGAAGGCCTCACCGTCTTCCGCGACCAGCA
This sequence comes from uncultured Alphaproteobacteria bacterium, assembly GCA_963802815.1. GTDB lineage: Bacteria > Pseudomonadota > Alphaproteobacteria > Micropepsales > Micropepsaceae > Rhizomicrobium. The sequence continues at coordinate 29,431 of CAWDKN010000059.1, read as the reverse complement.
ATTCTCCGCCGACCAGCGCTCGGCCGGCGTGAAGCGCATCGAGGATGTGCGCATGCTGCGGGCGCGGCAGTTTCCGGAAGATGCGGGCCCGCTCGCCCATCCGGTCCAGCCACAGAGCTACATCACCATCGACAATTTCTACACCGCGACGGTCTACGAGAAGGGCTCCGAAGTCATCGGCATGCTGAAGACGCTCGTCGGCGACGAAGGCTATCGCAAGGCGACCGATCTCTATTTCGCGCGTCACGACGGACAGGCGGCGACGGTCGAGGATTGGGTGAAGTGTTTCGAGGATTCCTGCGGGCGCGACCTGAAGCAGTTCCGGCTGTGGTATGTGCAATCCGGCACGCCGACCGTCGAGGCGACGGGCGAATACGACGCGGCGAAGAAAACCTATGCGCTGACGCTGAAGCAGAGTCTCGGCCCGACGCCGGGACAGCCGGTGAAGAAGCCGATGCATATTCCCGTCAGGCTCGGCCTGGTGGGACGCAACGGCGCACTGTCGCTCACGCTCGAGGGCGAGAACGCACCGGGGCCCGAGGAACGCGTGCTCGAGCTGACGGCGGCCGAGCAGCGTTTCGTCTTTGTCGGCGTCGAAGAGGCGCCACTCCTTTCTCTCGGCCGCGGCTTCTCGGCGCCGGTGCATTTCCGGCTGCCGGCCGACCGGACGTCGCGCGCGGCGCTGATGGGCCGCGACGCCGATGACTTCAATCGCTGGGAATCGGGGCAGATCCTCGCCACCGACGTGCTGACAGCGATGGCGAGGGACGCCGCATCCGGCAACGCGCCCGTGGCGGACCGAAGCTATGTCGATGCCATCGGCGAGGCGCTCGCGCGCGCCGAGGACGACCCGGCCTTTGCGGCGCTGATGCTGACGCCGCCGCTCGAGAGCGAGCTGGCGCAGGCGATCCCAGACCCCGATCCGGACGCGATCCACGCCGCACGGGTTGCGCTCATTCGCAGGGTCGCCGTTGCGCATGGCGTCCGGATCGAAGCGCTCTATCGCAAATTCGACAGCAGCGGCGCGTTTGCCCCCGACGCGAAATCGGCAGGTCGCCGCGCGCTGCGCAATGTCGCCCTGCGCTTCCTGACCGCCGCGGACGATGAGGAGGCAGCCGGGCGCGCGGAAGCGCATTATCGCGCGGCGACCAACATGACAGACATGATCGCGGGCCTCGCCGCGCTGTCGCGCATGAACTCGGCCAAGCGCGACACCGCTTTCGCACACTTCCACGACCGCTTCCGCAGCGATCCGCTGGTGCTCGACAAATGGTTCGGATTGCAGGCCGGCTCGAGTTTGCCTGAAACCGTCGCGGCCGTGCGCGCGCTGATGAAGCATCCCGCCTTCGACATCAAGAATCCCAACCGCGTGCGCGCGCTCGTCGGCGCCTTCTCCGGCAATCATCTGCGCTTTCACGCGGCGGACGGCTCGGGCTATGCGCTGGTCGGCGAGACCGTCCGCGCGCTCGATGCGATCAACCCTCAGGTCGCCGCCCGCATGGCGGGCGCCTTCGAGGTCTGGAGACGCTACGACTCCAAACGACAGGCTCTGATGCGTGCGGAGCTCGAAGCCATGGTGGCGATGGCCGACCTGTCGGCGAACCTGTTCGAGGTCGCGACCAAGATGCTCGGGTAGCATCATACCAATTGGCGTCATCACCCGGCGCGCACTCCGATCCGCGCGGGAACGTGGCCGGAATGTAAATTCGCGCGTCGGGGTGACCCACCTTCTTTTGCGCGCAGGAGAATTGGTTCCTCCGTACCGGCTACTGCCGGCCGGGCGATGACGATCGTGATTCGGTCGAGCGCACATCGCTCCTGGCGGGCAGCGATGCGCGAATCGGTGTGTCAGGGCCTTCCCGTGCGCTTCTTGTCGCTTTTGGCGGGTACGCGCCGTGACACGGACTCTGCGATTCGCATAATCGTTAACGCGAATCACTTGGCTCGGGCAAAACAGCGATGGCGGATGTGCGGGCAGCCGCGGGGCCATATGGCGCTATCCGGCTCGCGCTTGCCCGTACCGCGCGCTTCTCCACGCTCAACATCCGCCTCACTGTTCTCATCTGCGTAGTGCTGATCGCGGGATGCTTCGCCGCGGCGGCGACTCTGCAGATGCGCATCGACCGCGTGCACGCGTTGAGCCAGGCCGCCTATTTCGAGGCACGCCGCGCCAATGACGTCGCGGCGCTGACCGATGCGGCCTTCGATCGCTACGCAGCGGCCGGCCGTGCCTTTGCCGCGGATATCAACGGAACCGGCGCGGTTCACCTCCGCGGGCTGCGCAATATCGGCGTCTTCTACGGCGCCGACGGCCCCATCGCCGTGCAGAACGGCAAGATCGCGGGGTTTCCCGCACTTCCTCAAGGCACCATCGCGGCCGCGCGGGAACATCCCGCCATCGTCTCGCCCTCGCTCGCGGCCTTCGCCGACAAGGACAGGGTCATCGTCCTCGTCTTCGATTCCGCTGCGCTCGTTCCGCAATCGATGCTCGACCGGGCGGAACTTGTCGCGCCCGACGGGATCCTACTTGCAGCGGGGAACGACTGGACGGGGCGCTCGACCGCGATCGCGCACGCGCAGGAATGGCCAGTCACCGTGCGGACCTCGCTCGACCGAAGCGCCGCCCTCGCCGCCTGGTACGGCTCGCTGCCGCTTTATCTGTTCGTCATCCTCGGCCCCGCGCTTGTCGGGGCCGGTCTCGCCGCCGTCTTCGTGCGCGAGTTCGAACGCCGTGCTCGTGCCGCGGAAGCGATCAAGACGCTGCGCAACGCACGACCGATGGAGGCGCGCCTCCTGGTCAGGCTGGCCGAAGCGGAGCGCCGCGCGGCCGAGGCCTTTCGCTCGAAATCCGAGTTCATCGCGCATATGAGCCACGAACTGCGCACGCCGCTGAACGCCATCATCGGCTTTTCGGAAGTGATCGAGCGCGGGTTCTACGGCCCGGCGGGCCATCCGAAATATGTCGAATACGCCCGCGACATCGGCATGGCGGGCCGCAGCCTCCATTCCAAGATCGGCGACATCCTCGAATTCGCCAATGTCGAGGCCGGCCGCTATCCGCTGTCGCCGGTGACCTTTGACGTCAGCGAACTCGCGCATGAATGCGTCAACGAGCATATGGGCAGAGCCTTCTCGCGCCGAATCGCGCTCGAGACCGGCGTGATCGAACCGGCCGACGCGCTGGCCGATCCCATGGCGGTGAGGCGGATCGTGACCAATCTCCTCGCCAACGCGCTTCATTATACGCCGGAAGGCGGCGAGGTCCGCGTCGATGTGCGCAGCGAGGAAGGTGCCGTGGTGGTGACCGTGCGCGACACCGGCAACGGTTTCACCCGCGAGGAAGCGAGCCGCATCGGCAACGCCTTCCTGCGTTTCGACCGCTCGGGCGCCGCGGCTGGGGCCGGCATGGGCCTCGCGGTCGCCATGGCGCTCGCCCGCCGCATGGGTGGGGCTATCCGCATCGCCAGTCGTCACGGGGAAGGCACGGCCGCGGAATTGCGCCTGCCGAAAGTGTGAGCGTTTACTGTCTGTTAACCTAAGTTAACGACGATTCGCCTGGCGTGCTTCGCCGCGCGCCTTGAGGGATATCGCGTGTCGGGTTCAGTGCCATTCGCGCCGCTGCCAGTGAGGGCGAGTGGAAGGCGCAGGAGTTTGCCGCACGTCGCGGCGGCTCTGTTCGCGCTCCTCTTCGCGCGTGCGCAGGACGCGGCGCCGTCCATGCCGGCGATGTCGATCATCTCCCAGTCGCCCGACGCCGAGCTTCATTTCAGCGGCGTCACGCTTAAATCGGTGCGCGCGGACGATGCCCAGAACGAGATCGCGCTCGACTTCCAGAACCCCGTCGGCGGTGACGCCTTCGACACGCTCCAGCGTGCGCTGCCCAACTGGGTCCAGATGTCGTATTCCGGCTACGACTTCGCGGTGATCCGCGCCACGCGGCCGGTGACATTTCTGACGCGGCCCGACGGCGACGGCTTCTCGCTCCGTATGGTGCCGCGCGCAGCGACGGGGCCTACGCTTGCGCGGAGCGGGATGGCGCTGCGCGGGCCGATCGGCGTCGCCGGCGGCGCAGCCGGCGCCGCGAGCGTCGCACAGCCCGCCTTCGCCAGCGGCCGGAGCTGGCGCGATGCGCGACGACACTATTCGTCCGCGCTGGCGGAACGGCCGAGCGATGACGGCCTGCGCCGAGGCTACGATCTCGCGCAGCCCCCAAGCGATGTGACTGCACGGGCCTGGGGCGGCTGGCGCAAGGATCATGATGGCGGGACGCTCAGCGAAGGTCACGCGGCCATCTTCGCCGCCGTCGACGGCAACGTCGCGGTGACGGGACATGTCGACGACGGTTTCGCGCACGACAAGTCGGTGCGGCGTCTAGACGGGACTTTTTCGGCGCTCGATCGAAATTCCGTCTCGGGTGGCGTGGGCGTGGCCTACATCTATGCCGACGGCAGCCAGGCGAAGGGGGAAGTGACCTATGGCCGCGCCGGCCCCGGCGCCGCGCTCGGCGTCGATACCGAAACGCCGACGCAGCAATGGAGCGTCAAGGGCATCTATCATGGAACCTACGCCGATACGGCCGAAGCGATCGCCGATGACGCCGTGCGCGATCAGGCCGAGATCGACGGCTCGGCCGAGCTGCTCGACGATCTGTGGGGTTCGGCCGAGCTGCATCTGACGCGCTATGGCGTGCATGGCAACGCCGACCTCGCCCATACCGCCGGGTTCACGGCGAGTCTCAGCTATCTCACGCCCCTCTATGAGAACGTCAGCGCGGGCGCGACCTATACGGCGGACGGGGAATACACGCTCGGCGCTCATACCTATGCGGGCGGGGCGCCGACACCGTTCATTCCGCTTTCGATCCGCACCCGCGAGGTGCACAGCATCACCGGCTCGCTCAACACGCGCCTGCTCGACGATGTGTGGATCGACGGGTTTGGCGGCTACGCCATCGACCGCTACGGTTCGCAAGGCGCGCTCTACGGCGGCGCGCTGCGCTGGGCGGTGTTTCCCGATTTCGACATCGTACTCAACGCGCGCCACACGCAGGTTTCCGACCGCCAGGGCGTGACAGGTCCGGAAACGCAGGCGCTGCTGTCGTTGGAATATCGGTAACGCTGCTGACCTCTGCACGAAGAGACTGTCGATGTTCATCGTCCTGCACGGCCAGACCGAATGGAATTGCGATGGCAAGTTGCAAGGGCGGCAGGATTCGCCGCTCACGGAATTCGGCCGGCGGCAAGGCGCAACGGCGGCGCGAACATTGCGGGAGCTCGGCAGCACGGCGCAGAGCCGCATCGTCTGCAGCCCCGTCGGCAGAACGATGGCGACCGCCGGCATTCTCTGTTCGGCGCTGGCAAAGGACCCGGCCGATATCGAGACCGACACTCGGCTCAGAGAACTCAGCTTCGGTGTCTGGGAAGGCCTGCTGTGGCAGGACGTCCTTGCCGGCTGGCCGGCAGAGACAGGCGGAATCACGCGCGACGCCGCGTATTTCAATGCGCCCGACGGAGAGTCCTACGATTCGATCGCGCAGCGTGTCAGGCATTGGCTTGATGACCATCCGGACCACGACGGGCTCATTGTCGTCACGCATGGCTTGACCAGCCGTCTGTTGCGCGGCCTTTATCTGCGTCTCCCAAGAGAGACGCTCGTCGAATTGGACGTCACGCGTGATGCCGTGGTCCGGCTGGAGAACGCCGCCGCGACGAAGTTCTGACTAGCTAGGCCTGCGTCGTCATATTCATACGGCGCGGCGCGAGTTCGCGGGCCCGGGCGAACGCCGAATTGAACGCGTCCCAGCCGCCCTGACGCCCGGCGAGCGTGAAGGTCGCGCCGGTGATTTTCCAGCTTTTCCCGTTGCGCCTGAGAGTGTGGTGATAGACGCCACAGGCATGCGCGTGGAATTCCTGTCCGCCGTCGCGCAGGAAATGCATCGCGTTCACATAAGACGTGCATACGGCATCCGCGCCGGAAACCCCGATGACGAGGTTGGATACCATGTGCAGCGTGGCGTCGAAGCCGTGCAGCACGCGCAGTCGCTCGATCCAGCCCTCCGCGGAATATTCCGCGCGGGGGGAGCCGTTCGAACTGTAGTCGATGACGATCGTATCCGCGAGTATCTCGCGCATCAGCTCCCAGTTCCGGCTGTCGATTGACGTCGACCAAGCATGGATGACGTCGGTCACTGCCAGGCGATCCCTGATCGCCTCGATCGTCAATTCGTCTGCCACGTTTCCTCCCGGCGGGTCGCTGCTCAGAGATACCATTCGTACTCTGCCGGCGACACGATCCTGCGGAAGCGCTGCAGCTCGGCGCGTTTGCTTTCGCGGTAAAGCGCCATCGCTTCTTCGCCGAGATAGCCCGGCAGTGTCGGCGCCGCACCCAGCTTGTCGAGCGCGTCTTCCAGCGTGAACGGTAGCGCCGCGTCCGGCTCGCGCGAGAGATTTCCGCTCGCCGACAGTGTCGGTTCGATCGCGTTGGCGATGCCGTGATGGACACCTGCGAGGACGGCGGCGAGCGTGTAATACGGATTGGCGTCCGCGCCCGCGGCGCGATGCTCGACCCGGCGCGCCTCGCCGGGGCTGACCGGGATGCGGAGGCCCGTAAAGCGGTTGTTGAAGCCCCAGCGGCGGTTGACCGGCGCGAACATGTCGGGCTGGAAGCGGCGGTAGGAATTCACCGACGGCGCGAAGATCGCCATCGACTCCGGCATCAGCTGGGCAAGCCCGCCGATGGCGTGACGCAGCACCGGCGAGCCTTCCGCGCTGCCGTCGTCGAATACGTTGCGCCCGCTCGCGTCGACGAGGCTGACATGGACGTGAAGCCCGCTGCCCGTCTTGTCGGGATAGGGCTTGGCCATGAACGTCGCGTCGAAGCCGGCCGCGCGCGCGGCCGCCTTTACGACCTGCTTCAGGAAGACGGCGTCGTCGGCGGCGCGCAGCGCGTCGGCGCGGTGGCGCAGATTCACTTCGAACTGCCCCGGCGCATATTCCGAGCTTGTCGCGCCCAACGGCACGCCCTGCCGCGCCGCGGCGTCGTCGAGCGCCGAGAGGAACACCGTATAGCGGTCCAGATCGCGGATCTCGTAGACGGAGTTGGCGCTGTCGCGCACGCCGCTCCACGGATCGCGCGGCGGCTGCGGCGCGCCGTCTTGGCGGCGCTCGCGATCGACGAGGTAGAATTCGAGTTCCAGCGCGGTGACCGGCACCAGCCCAAGCTCGGCGAAGCGTTCGAGAACGCGCTCGACGGTCGCGCGGGCTCGGCCGGTTCGGTCTCGCCCGCCTCGTTGCGCAACGTCGTCAACACCTGGAGCCGCGGCGGTCCTTCGCCCAGACCGGCGCCAGCGTTCCGGGAAGCGGCCACGCCGTGCCGTCGGGATCGCCGTCGGCGATACCGCGGCCGAACGGTGTCGTCATCTCGCCGCGCGGATCCATCAGATAGGCCGAGCTCGGAATCTGCATCCCGGCCTCGAACAGGCGCGCGGCGTCCGAAAGGGGGATTCGTTTGCCGCGCAGAATGCCGTTCACATCGACGAGAAGCGCGTCGATGAAGCGGAGCTCGGGATTGGCGGCCACGGCGGCGCCGAATTCCGCCCGCGCGTCGAGGACGAAAGCGGGGCGCGAAAAGATCGGCACGCCTGTTGCGCGATTTACGGCGATTTGCCTGCGGTGACCTTGCACCGCCAATCATAGAGGCCGCGCCGGCCGCCCGGAAGCCTTGTCGGCGTTTCTGGTAAGCGGCTAATTAGCGGCGGATCGGCGTGGCGGAGCAGACGTGAATTTGGCAAGCATCAGGCAAACACGGCTCTTTCTCGCCAGCGCGGCGATTGCGCTCGCCATGCTGGCGCCCGCGAAAGCTTCCGGCCCGGCGACCTTGTTCCAGTGGGAGGACTACATGGATGCTCCCTATCTCGCCGAATACAAGAAACAGTTCCACGAAGATCCCAACGTCGCCATCTTCGCCGACGAGGACGAAGCCTTCGCCAAGATGCGCGCCGGCTTCAAACCCGACGTCATGGGGCCCTGCTACTACGAATTCCCGCGCTGGCGGGACGCCGGCTTGTTGCAGCCGATCGACACCACCAAGCTCAGGAACTGGAGCAAGATCTCGCCGATCCTGCGCAACCTGCCCGGCATCGCCGCGGGGCCGGACAAGGTCTGGTTCGTCCCGCACTACTGGGGCAACACCTCGATCACCTTCCGCACCGACCTCGCGCCCGAATATGTGAAATCGCAGAGCTGGAACATCCTGTTCGACCCGAAATATCAGGGCCGCGTCTCCGTGCTCGACGGCGTCGACGACACCGTGCCGTTCATCGCGCGCATGGCGGGCGTCGACGCCTACACCATGACTCCAGCGCAGTGGGAAAAGGTGCAGGACAAACTGCGCGCCGTCGTGCAGCAGACACGCTTCATCTCGAGCGACGACACACAGCTGGCGCAGGCGCTGGCCTCAGGCGAGATCGTGGCTGCGATGTCGTGGCGCGTGACCTATTCGACGCTGCACAGGGAAGGCAAGCCCGTCGCCTACATGAACCCGCCGGGCGGCATGTTCACCTATGTCTGCGGCCTGGTGATGCACAAGAACCCGTCGGACGTTGCGAAGGCCACCGCGCTGATCGATTCCGCCATCAGCGACGAAGCCGCGACCTACACGATCGAGCACATCGGCGACGAGCCGTCGAACGAATCCATCCTCCAGAAAGTCCCGAACGCGACGTTCCAGAATTTGGGCCTCACGCGCGATCTCGAGAAATTCCTCAAAAGCGGAATTTTCCAGAGGCGGCTGAAGAACAAGGAGGAGATCATCAACGCGTGGACCGAAATCCGCGCCGGACTTTGACGGTCACGGCCCCACGCGCTGGGGCATGAACAGCCGCCAAAGGGGACGCGCGCGGGCGCGTATCTTGTCCGCGATCGCCTGACGCTCCGCCGGCGAAAGCTGCGCCACGACCTGGCCCATCTGCTGGATCGTCTCGTCCTCGACGGCGACATCGGCGTTGCGCGTGCGCGTCAGCGCGGCCGAGAAGTCGGCGGGGGCGAAGCTCGGCTCGGCGAAGATGCGGAACGCGGCAGCGCGCGCCTGCGCCGCCTCCATGCGGAGCTCGTGCAGCCGCGGGGCATGGGCGTCGATGATCGCCTGGATCTTCGGCTTCTCGGAGGCTTGCGCCTGCGCAAGCAAGGCCTGGGGCGCCAGCGGGCCGCCCGGAGGCTGGCGCGGCTGGCCCGTGAGCGCACCGACGATGCCGACCGTGACCATGGCGAGCAGCGCGACGTTCAGGCACAGCGAGACGATGAGAAGGATGTCGCGGCCATGCACGCGCGCGCTCCGTGGCGCGGGGTCGCTCATCTCAGTCTTCCGGTCCGAGATCGGCAAGCGGCGTATCAGCCAGCGTCGCGGTGGCGCCGGCGTCGCCCTCGCCATGCGCGTAGACGTCGGACGGGACGAGAATGCCGACGACGAGTTCGACAATCAGCGAGACCGCGAATGCCGATGCGGGCTGCCATAGCGGCGCGCCCGGCCAGATGATGTCGCGGGCGCGTTCGATCGCTTTGGCGAGAGGTGCGAAAACCCCGGCGCGGCGCAGGCGTGCCTCTTCGTCGAAGGCCCAAAGGATGCGCGTGCCAAGTGCGGCCGGCACCACGATCTGCGGCGCCAAATCGAGCGCGGCATCGAGCGCACGCGCCTCCCTCGCGTCATTCGTGGAATTGGCGTTTGAGGCGGCTTCGGCCGCGGCCCGTTCGGCAGCCGGCCAGCGCGCCGGGTTTGCGCCGTAAGCGGCAAAGATCGCGGCCAGGCGCGGGGCGCTCACAGGCCGCACGCCATTTCCGCTTCGATCACCACCACCGGACGCCATGGCTTTGATTCTCCTAACTATTCTTCAGGTGGGCGAGCTGCGCCCTCAAGGTCCGCCTGCCGCGGGCGAGAAGCGATTCCAAGGCTTCAACGCTGACGCCCAGAATCTCCGCCGCTTCGATATTGCCGCACTCCTGATAGTGGCACAGAACGATAGCCGCACGCTGTCGCTCAGGCAGCTCGGAGACGGCATTTTCGATCTCGGCCGAGAGCGACGCTTCGCCGAGCGCCGCTTCCGGACTCGGCGCCGTGTCCGGCACCTGCGCGGCCTCGTCGAGCGGGGCAACGACGCGCCGCCGCAACCGGTCGTAACATTGGTTAAGCGTGACCCGGTACAGCCAGGTCTCGAATTTCGCCTTGCCGGGCTGCCAGCGCGCGGCGTGAGTCCACAGCCGCAGGAATGCATCCTGCACCGCATCCTCGGCCTCGTTCGCGTTGGCCAGCATGCGCCTTGCAAGCACCATCATCTTGGGGAGATGCCGCGCCATCAGGTCCTGCGCAGCCGAGCGATCTCCGCGGCCTGCGCGCGCAACGAGCTCGCCGTCCGGATCTTCGATCATGCGCTGCCGGATTGCTCCAAATCGCTGCCATGAACTATGGACGCGATGCCCCGGCCCCTCGGGTATTCAACGGCAGACGGGGCCGTTTCCGTCGGCCAGTTTCGCCCTCACGCGTTTCATCAGCGCCTCGCGCTGTGGCGCGGTCGTGGCCGGATAGCGTTCGAAATCGTCGGCGAGGCGTACATCGGCGTAGACCTCGTGGCCATGCTCGTGAAAATGCAGGAAGGCGCGGCTGCCGCGATAGAACAAGCCTCGCTTGGGCTCCTTGAGGCCGTGTAGTTCGCGCAACTCTTGGAGCAACGGCTCCAGCTGGTCGAGCGCTGCGGGACCCGCATGCTTCATGTGACGACTGAACCGGGAATCGGAACGAAGGGCAAGTCGGCGACACGGGCCGTTGCCGTCCGCGCCACCGGTGCATCCGCGCTTGTCGGAAGCAACAGGGTGAGGTCCGCCGACGCCCCCGCCGGGGCCGGCTCGAGCTCGGCCAGCGCAATTGCACGGCGCAGCGAAGGCGAGTAGCACGAGCTCCAGGTGTGGCCGACGACGAGACCGCCGCGCCGCAGCTCGGCATGCGGCGCGGGAACTGCGCCATCGAGCGCGACACCGGCAAGCGTGCGGATCACCGACGCGCGCGCCGCCAGACAGGCACTGCGTCCCACGAAATCGGGATGCACCTCGTCCATGAGCCGCTCGAGACCAAGCGAACGCGGATGCGGCGTGGCCACAAAATCATTGCGTGCGGGATGATAGTCGCGCCAAGGGCGCAGGATACCCGCTTCGAGGTCGAGAATGTCCATCGCCTGCGTGCCGGCGAGCCGCAGGCCGAAGGATGCGCCGGCGCGCGCCAGACGATCCCACACAACCAGGCCATCGTCGGCGTCGCACCACACTTCGTATCCGCCATGCTCGCCCCAGCGCGACAGCGCGATGTCGACGCCGCGCCAGGCGATTCGCCGGAAGGCGAGAAGATCGAGTTCTCCGTCGAGACCGGCAGCGCGAATGACGGCATCCGCAAAGGGCCCGATCAGGGCGACGCCACCCTGCTGCGCCGACAGATCGCGAACGCCCATGCCGAAAGCGCGCGCCGCCGCCGCGAGCCAGTCCGGATCCGGCGCCGCCGCGACGAGGACATAACCGTCATCGTCGCTTTCGCGCGCCAGCACGCCGGTCCCGCGCACCGCGCCCGCATCGTTGAGCCACAACGTCTTGAACGAGCGGCCCGGCGCCAGCATGCGCGCATCCCGCGTCAACAGTCGCGCAAGGGCTTCGGACGCGGTCGCGCCGGGGATCGCGATCCGCCAGCGCCAGGAGATATCGGCCAACACCACGGAGAAGCGCGCGGCGATCGCTTCGTCGGTGGCGTCGCCGTAATTTGCCGAGAGCGTGACCCCGTTGCGTTCGATCCAGGCGTTGCGCCGGTTCGCCTCCGCGGCACGGGCATGGAAAGGCGTCGCGCGCAGCACCGTCATTGGCCTCGCCCCTCGGCGAATGTCTTGTGGGCATGACCGAGGCGCGCTGCCAGAGCGGGTGCGCGGCCGGAAATCGCGCCGACCGGTTCGGTGTCCGCTCCGCACAGGAAGAGCCCGCTCACCGGCGTCTCGATCCGCTTGCGCGCCGGCGCGAGCATACGCGCAACCGAAGCGCGTGCCGTGCCGCTTCCATAGGCCTCGGCCAGATCGGTGGGCGTCCGAACTCGCACCGCCGTAACAGACGACTTCAACCCGGGATCGTAGGACCCAAGCGCGGAAACGACCTTCTCCGCGAGCATGTCGCACAGAGCATCCGCGTCCTCGACATGAAATCGCGGGAACGGGACGCACGAGGACGGAAAGAAGATTTCGCCCAGGGATGGGCACGACTTCGCAGACAAGCTCGTCGGGCAGGCGGCCCGACCGCGCCGCTTCATGCGCCTGCACATGGCTTTCGATCCGGTCGGCGATGATCCAGCGCGCCGCCCGCGGCCCCGCCTTGGCGAAGTTCACGGGACGATCGAGCGCGACGATCACCTTTGCCGATTCCGTGTCCGAGGTGGTGGGCACGGCGGCTTCCGCGAGTTCGAAAGCGCCTATGGGCGCGAGCGCGCGGGTGCGGGCGCGCGACAACTTCGAAAGCACAAGCGGCGCCGCAATCTCTTCGCCCGTAGCGAGAACGACGCCTTTGACCTTCCCGCTCCCGACAGGAAGCCGGGCGACGGCGGCGTTGGTGCGAAGCTCGACACCGGCGACAAGCGCGGCGCGCTGAGCCGCGCCGATGACCGCGCCGATGCCGCCGTCGGGGATCGCCACGGCGGCCTGCAGGCCACTCATCTCCTGCGCGGCCCGCCAGACGAGCGCGAGTGCCGAAGGCGGTGCGGCGACGGCTGCGCCATCCGCGGTCGCATCGAATGCAAGGGCGGCCTTTACCGCGTCGCTCTCGAACCAGCCGCCGAGCCATGCGGCCGCGCCGGAATAGATCAGCTCCTCGAATCGCTCGCGATGGGCGATTGTCACCTCCTCCAGCTGCTTGTCGGCGTTCGCGCTCCACCACAGCTCCCGCAGGTCCCGCGCCAGGGCAAAAAGCTCACGTCGAAAGCGCGGATAGGCTTCGGCGTCGGCGCGGCTGAACGGGGCGATCGCCTGCGCTGTCGCGTGGATGTCGCGGCCAAGCACGAGATGGCGGCCGTCGGAGCGCAAGCCCACGAGCGGCAAGTCGCGCACTGTGTATTTGATACCGAGCATTGCCGCGATCTCGGGCGAAAGCGCGGTGAGCGCGTGAGCCGCGACCGGAACAACAGCGTCTTCGACGAAGGCCGTCTCGCACAAACCGCCTGGCTGCGCGCGCGCCTCCAGCAGCAAGACGTTCTGCCCGGCCCGCGCAAGCGCCGCCGCCGCGACCAGCCCGTTGAAGCCGCCGCCGATCACGACGGCATCGCACGCGACATTTATCGCAGCAGCCCCGCCGAAAAGTCGGCAATCACGGCGCGGCCGGCGAAAACCCCGGCGGCGCAAGTGGCGAGCACACCCGTCGTCGTGGAAGCGCCGGCCAGATACAGCCCGCGAACGGGCGTGCGCGGCGCGCCGGCGCCGGCGCCGGCGCCCGGACGCTGCCCGAGCATCTGGTCGGGCGCGATCTCGCCGCCCCAGAGATCGCCATCGGTCAGCGCGAGTTCGTCTTCCATGTCGGAGGGAACGAGAAGCTGCGTGGCGACAGCGCGCGCTGCCGTTCCAGGCAAGACCGCCTCGACGGCGGCGAGCACGCCGGCCCGCAGCGCGTCGCGTTTCTCATGCGTCCAGGCGCCGTCGAACAGCCGGTGCGGCACGGCGCCGATCGTAGACGGTCATGACGGCCGCTCCCGGGAGGCGCCAGCGACGGATCCCCGTCAGCGACGGGAGCCGCACCGCCAGTGGCAGCGCATCGGCAATGGCCGCCCGCGCGCCAGGTTGCGTGAGCGGCGGCAGATGCGCCGACATCGGGTGTCACATAGATCGTCCGCGCGACGGAGCCCCCGCGCCTCGCTTGCGCCCGCCAGATCCGGCGGCGCATCCAGCGCCACAAGCAGGCGCGCCGTGCTGCCGGCCATACGAAAGGCGTTGACGCGGCGCGCGAGCGGTCTCGGCAGCGCCGTCCAGGGGAAGAGCGAGAGGAAGGTCCGCTTCAGGTCGAGCGTGGAAAGAACCGCGTGTGCGGCGATCTCAGAGCCGTCCGCGAGCACGACGCCGCGCGCACGGCCGCGCGCGTGCTTCACATCGGACACGTCGAGACCGCAGACAATCTCCGCGCCGGCTTCGCGCGCTGCGGCGGCGAGGGCGCGGCCGAGCGCGCCGAGACCGCCGCGAACGAGGCCGGAGCCGCCGCTGCCGGGCGCGAGCAGATGGAGCGCGCTGCCCGCGAGAAGAGGATCGGCGGCGCGGCCCGCAAGCGCGGCCGCCACCAGATGTGCCGCATCGGCGCGATCACGGCACATTTTGTCGGCCGTTCCGGCGAGGGACGCTTCCGCCCAATCGTCACCAGGCCACGGCGCGTGACGTTTGCGGAAGAACGGCCAGCGTGGCGGCGCTGCGGTGTCGCGGCCGGCACGATCGAGCAGCGCCGACACACGCGCACCAACTTCGGAGAGAATTGGCGAAGCGCCGGCGCCGGCCGTTGCGAACACGCTGCGACGATCCGGCCACAACGCGAGCGACGCCTGCGGAGGCGTAAAGAACGCGCCGTGGCGCGCGAGGTCGAGCGACCAGAAGATCTCCGGCGGGATGGGCGCGATCTCGTCGGCGTAGGGCGAGGCGCGGAAGCCCGGATGGAATTCGCGCGTCTGACAGCGTCCGCCGGGCGTGGCGTTTCGCTCGAGCACGACCGTCCTGTGCCCGGCGCGCGCGAGCGTCGCGGCTGCGGCCAGTCCGTCAGCGCCGGCGCCGATGATCGCCGCGTCATATACCGCCACCATGCTTGCTCTTAGACCGCGCGTCCCCGCCCAGTGTGTCAGAAGCGCGGGCATCACACAGTTAACGCGTGGCGGGCACTGAAACGCGGCGGATAAAAAAAGAGCGGAAAGGGCTTTTGAGGACCGTTTCCGCTCTTTGGTTAATTGGCGCTTTGAGGCTGATTACAGCACGCCGCGCTTATGCTCGCCGATTACGATCGGCCTGGATTGAACGCCTGTTTGAACACGGATAGCGCCTTGCGAGGTTCTGCGTCGCCGCACATGAAAACATCGAAAGCCGCATATCCTTTTTCAGGCCAAGTATGAACGCTGATGTGGCTTTCCGCGAGAACGGCGACGCCAGAGACGCCTCCGCCATCGGAGAAAGTGTGCAGATGAATATGCAACAGGGTTGCCCCTGCGGCCTTCACTGCACCGATCAGCGCTTGTTCGATCCTGTCACGGTCGTCGAGACCCTCGGCGTCCCATAGATCGATTATCAGGTGACTTCCCGCATAGGTCAGTCCGTTACGAGTGATGAAGTGGTCCTTGCGGTCCTCATCCCCAGGGGGAATAGGAACCGGGACAGTCCTCGCCGAAGCGCGAGCGCGAGGCGCTTTTGCTTCTTTGATCGCTGCCACGAGTTCGAGTTCGAGCCATCCTGGCACCTACCCTCTCAGAGCGTTGACACCTGTGCACCTCGTCTCGCGACGATGTGCGCCTCAAGAAGAAAGCGGCGGACGGAAGGCCGCCTCGCCGCTTAGTCCCGTTGCCGGGACGAGGGGAATATATGCGTACGGTCCCCCCCATGCAAGATTTTTTGACACCGAAGTGTCAATTTTTTCCAAAGGCATGCCGGAGTCGACACACCGAATCTCTCCGCGACGGCTCGCGAACGTTCGCGCGAGCGATAGACAGCGCTCCGTGCACGCACTATAGGGCGCGTCGTCAAACCTCGCCGCACTCTCGCCACACTTGCAGGTCCTGCCATGCCAAACGCGTTCAAAGAGCGACTCCACAAGGGTTACGCGCAGTCGATGGAGCTCACGGGCAGGCCGCTCGTCGACGAGAAGAGCCGCTTCCAGCGCATCAAGATCTTCGACACCGTGGCAAACGGGCGAGTGATGGTGCTCGACGATATCGTCCAGATCACAACGCGCGACGAGAGCGCCTACGCAGAAATGCTTACTCACCTGCCGCTCCTCGAGCACGGCCGCGCCGAGCGGGTGATGATCGTCGGCGGCGGCGACCTCTCCATCGCGGAGGAAGCGCTGAAGCACAAGGGCGTGAAGGAAGTCGTGCTGGTCGAGATCGACGAGCAGGTGATCGCGCGCTGCCGGGAGCTCTTCGCCGACATCAACGCCCGCGCTTTCAAGGACAAGCGCCTCACCATCGAAGTTGCCGATGCGTTCGAATATCTCGGCCGGCCGCAATCCAAGAGCCGCTTCGACCTCATCGTCGCCGACCGGCCCGACCCCGTCGGCCCCGGCAAGGCTCTGTTCGGCGAGACGTTCTACGAGCGCGTGAAGGCCGCGCTGAAACCCGGAGGCTACGCAACGTTTCAGACCGGCGTTCCGTTCTATCAGCCCCGGGAAATTGCCGAAGCGCTCGAAGAGCTCGCCCGGTTCTTCCCGCAGATCGGGCCTCTATCTCACGGTCGTGCCGAGCTATATCGGCGGCTTCATGGCGCTCAGCTGGGCGGCCAAGGGCAAACGCCTGGGAACGCCGGCCGGCATCGCCCGGGCGAAGAAGGCGTTCGCCAGGGCGAAACTCAAAACCGATTACTACAATCCCGACATCCACGCGGCCTCGTTCGCGCTCCCCGAATGGATCGCGCGGCTGGTACCGAAGAAGAAGTGAGCGGCCTTCCGCCGCCGGGAGATCCGTGAAGCCGCGCTTTATGAGCGGCTGACCGCGCTGGGCATCGGCTGGACCACCCACGCCCACGCGCCGGTCTTCACCGTCGAGGAAGCGCGCACCTTACGCGGCACGCTTCCAGGCGGCCACACCAAGAATTTTTTTCTCAAGGACCGGAAGAATGGTCTTTGGCTCGTGGTGCTGCGCGAGGAGCTGAGCGTCGACCTGAACAAGCTCGCCAAGCAGCTGGGCGTGGCCCGCTTCTCCTTCGGCGCACCCGAGCTGCTGATGGAGACGCTCGGCGTACCTCCGGGCTCGGTGACGCCTTTCGCAATCGTCACCGATCCGAAAGAACAAGGTCCGCGTCGTGCTCGACGAGGGCATGCTGGCGCTCGATCCGCTGAACTTCCATCCGCTGCGCAACGACCGCACGACCGCCATACGCGCGAGCGATCTGCTCAAATTCGTCCGGGGCTGCGAACATGAGCCGGTCGTCGCAATCTTGCCGGAGCGCCCATGAACGAAGTTGCATCGCTCGGTCCCCGGACGCTGACGGGCCGCTTCGTCGCGCTGGAGCCGCTCGAGCCGCGCCATCACGAACCGCTGATCGCGGCCGGCGCCGACCCGGAGACCTGGCGCTACATCCCGCTCGACATGGAAAAGGGCTTCGCCAGCCGCCTGCCCTGGTTCGTCGCGGAAATGGCCAAGGGCAAGCAGGTCACCTTCGTCGTGCGCCGGCTCGCGGACGAAGCGGTCGTGGGTTCGACCTCCTATCTCGCCATCGCTCCCGAGAATGCGCGGGTCGAGATCGGTTCGACCTGGTATGTCGCGAACGCAAGAGGCGGCGCCGTCAATCCGGAGGCGAAATACCTGCTGCTGCGGAACGCCTTCGCGTCAGGCTACAACCGCGTGGAGTTCAAGACGGATTTGAGGAATTCGCGGTCGCGCGCGGCGCTCAGAAAACTCGGCGCGACGGAGGAAGGCGCGCTGCGCGGACATATGTGGGTGCCGCAGGGCAACTATTACCGCGACTCCGTCTATTTCGACTTCTTGCCGACGAGTGGCCGCGCGTGAAAGTGCAGCTGGAGACTCGCCTGGCGACGTTTCCCTGAACCTTCTGCGCCACCTTCAACCGCGTCACGCAGGCCTTGCTCAGACGGTTGGCGAGGGCAGGCACGCTCGTCCGGTATAGGCGACGGAGATGCCGAGATACGCGTTCTGCTCGCTCGCGGTTCCATGGTCATGGCAGGCCGGCCGCCAGGGTCGTAGCGGCCAGCAGAAGAAACGTGATCTTCCAAATATTTCACGCGCAGACGTCTTGCTCGCTCCCCCGCGGCCGAACCGCACGCAGGCCGACCAGCGGCGGGGTCCCAGGCAAGCGCCGGACGGGACAGGTCTTTTCTTTCGCGACGCCAACGCCCATGTTCTGGCCGAGCAGGATAAAGAGACAGTGTCATGGCATTGATTGGAGCGGGCGGACGCCCGATTGGAGCGGCAACGGGCGGAGCGGCGGCGGCGAGCCCGCCTGGCGCCTATGTGAAGGACAGCTCGATCGCGACCTTCGCCGCCGACGTGCTGGAGGCCTCGCGCGAGGTTCCCGTCATCGTGGATTTCTGGGCGCCGTGGTGCGGCCCTGCAAGCAGCTCGGTCCCGCTCTTGAGAAAGTCGTCAACGAAGCCAAGGGCTCCGTGCGCCTGGTCAAGATCAATATCGACGAAAATCAGGAGATCGCCCGCCAGCTCCGCATCCAGTCGATCCCGACCGTCTACGCCTTCAAAAACGGACAGCCAGTGGACGGTTTCATGGGCGCCATCCCCGAAAGCCAGCTTCGCACCTTTGTGCAGACCCTGACGGGCGGCGATGCCCATGGCGGGCAAGATCACGCGGCCGAAGTTCTGGCCGCCGCCGACGAAGCATTCGCCGCGGGCGACATCACGGTGGCAGCGCAGGCCTATGGCCACGTGCTGCAGGACGAGCCGGGCCAACCCAAGGCCGTCGCCGGTCTCGCGCGCTGCTATCTCAAGAGCGGCGACGTCGAGCGCGCCAAGGCAACGCTGCAACTCGTGCGTCCCGACGGCGCCAGCGACGAGACGATCCGCGCGGTCGAAGCCGAACTCAAATTGCGCGAGCAGGCCTCGCAGGCGTCCGGCGCGATCGACCAGCTCCGCGCCAAGGTCGCGGCGGAGCCAAAAGACCTCCAGGCGCGTTACGACCTGGCGCTCGCGGAAGACGCGGGCGGCGATCGCGACGCTGCCATCGAGGGACTTCTCGATATCGTCAGGCGCGACCGCAAATGGAACGAGGAAGGCGCGCGCAAGCATCTCGTGACACTGTTCGAAGCCATGGGTCCGACCGATCCGCGCACCATCGCCGCGCGGCGCAAGCTGTCGTCGATCCTGTTCGCGTGAGCGGGCCGTGAGCCGCTATCACAATCTTGGCGACCTTCCGGCCGTGCTGGGCATCTTCCCGCTGACGGGCGTGCTTCTGCTGCCGCGCGGACAATTGCCGCTTAACGTGTTCGAGCCGCGCTACCTGGCGCTCGTCGACGCGGTGATGCAAGGCAACCGGCTGATCGGCATGATTCAGCCGACAGAGCATGAGGACAAATCCCTGACGCCCGCGTTGTCGCAGGTCGGCTGCGCGGGACGGATCACCTCCTATCGCGAGGCCGAAGACGGACGCTATCTGATCACCCTGACGGGCATCTGCCGCTTCCGCGTCGCGCAGGAACTTGCCGCCACGACGCCCTACCGGCAGGTGAAGGCCGATTTCGGTCCCTTCGCGGGCGATCTCGCTTCGGCCGGCGACGATGAGTTTCCGCGCGAGCGTCTCCTGGCCGCCCTCAAGGTCTATCTTTCGCAGCGCGACCTGAAGGCCGACTGGCGCAGCGTGATGAGCGCACCGGCCGAGATTCTCGTCAACGCGCTCGCCATGCTCTGCCCGTTCGAGCCGGCCGAAAAGCAGGCGCTGCTCGAAGCGCCTGGCTGGACCGAGCGCGTCAGCACGCTCGTCGCCCTGCTCGAGATGGCGGGGAGCGCGCAGGGCTCGCCGTCGCTCAATTGAGGCCGTGATGGAGATCGATCCCAAGCTGCTCGAGATCCTGGTCTGCCCGGTCAGCAAACGCCCGCTTGTCTACGACCGCGAGAAGCAGGAGCTGGTCAGCAAGGACGCCGGTCTCGCCTTCCCGATCCGCAACGGCGTTCCCATCATGCTGGCCGACGAAGCGCGGGAGCTAAGCGATGCCGAACGCGGCGGCTGAAAAACCCTGGCCGACGGAGCTCCGTCTCGATGCGGCGAAGACGACGCTGACCGTCGCCTTCGATACGGGCGAGCGCTTTGCCCTGGCGGCCGAGTACCTGCGCGTGGAGTTGCCCAGTGCCGAAGTGCGCGGACACGGCCCGGACCAGAAGCAGATCGTGACCGGCAAGGAGAGCGTTGCGATCAGCGCACTCGAGCCCGTCGGCAATTATGCCGTGCGCATCGTCTTCGACGACGGCCACGACAGCGGGCTCTACAGCTGGGATTACCTCCATGAGCTCGGCCGCGAGCGCGCGCAGAAATGGGCGGCGTATCTGAAACTGCGCGGGTAGTGAGTGTCGACTTTCCAGGTTTGGTGCGCGCTGTTTTAAGTTCTGCGTCCGCCTCGCTACGCCCTTGGCTTCGGCGCTGGGGAGGAAATCGGGCTCGTTGTCTTTCCTCACCCGTGCGAAGCATGCGGGAGGTGTCTCGATGCGGAACGCGTCGATAGGGAGGGGGCCGACGCCATCGGTTTGCGATAAGATCGGCGCATCGCAGAGGACACTTGCAAATGCTCAAGATCGATCACGTCGTTTTCCCGGTCTGGGACGCTGGGAAGAGTCTCGCTTTCTATCGCGACGTCATGGGCTTTGCCCTGACCAACGCGCTCAGTGGGTCCGACTGGGGCGGCTATCCCTGGCTCATGATGTTCTTCGCGCCCGGCGACGGGCGCGAGATCGTCCTCGTGGCGCTCAAGGGCGCGAAGAAGCCGAAGCCGGATGGCATTGCGTGCGACGCGCGCCATCTCGCTTTCGCCGAGACATCCCTGCGCACGCTCGCCAAATGGCGCACGAAGCTTAGCAAGGCCAAAGTCGCGTTCTGGGAAGAAGATCACGGCACGCAGAAATCGATTTATTTCGAGGATCCCAATGGCGTCGTGCTGGAAGTGACGGCGCCTCCGTCGCGCCCGGCGAAGCAGGCCCGCCGCAAGGCGATGGCCATGGCCGAAAAATGGATCGCCGCGTGACCGACACGGCCAGGCCCCATCCCGGCGCGGCACAGCCCGCCAACAGGTCGGTCTCGAGCCTTTCGCAGGCGAGACCGCGCGAGCGTCTCGCCGTCATCAAGGGCCAGGATGCGGGACGCTGGACAGATATCTATCACCGCGCGCTGATGGCGCCCTGGTCGGTGTTCCTGCTGGGACTGCTCGCGGTCTTCCTGGCCGTGAACGCGCTCTTCGCCGTCTTCTACGTCATCGACCCGCACGGGATCACCAATGCCCGGCCGGGAAGCTTCGTGGACACCTTCCTCTTCAGCATCCAGTCGGTCGGCTCGAACAACTACAGCACCATGGCGCCCCGAAGTGCCTACGCCCACGGCGTGATGGTGGTCGAAACCTTCACCGTAAACTACGCCTTCCTCGGTCTCGTCATGTCACTGATGTTCGCGCGCTTCTCGCGGCCCTTCGCGCGCGTCGTGTTCTCGAAGGTGGCCCTCATTACGCCCTTCGACGGCACGCCGACCTTGATGTTCCGTGCCGCAAACCAGCGCGGCAATTCGGTGCTGGACGCGGAAGCAACGGTCTCCATCGCGCGCAGGCTCGTGACGCAGGAAGGGATCGTCATGCGCCGCTTCGAGGAGATCGCGCTGGTGCGCCGGCGCACCTCGCTGTTCGCCCTGTCCTGGACCGTGATGCACAGGATCGACGAGACCAGCCCTCTCTATGGCCTGACGGCGCAGGACATGATCGACAGCGAGATCGAGATCCTGGTCATGCTGAGCGGCGTCGACGACACCCTCGCCGACCGCATTTACGCCCGCTATTCCTACACTCCCGAGGACATCGTCTGGGGCCAGCGCTTCGTGGACGTGCTGTCCTTCACGCCGCAAGGACGCCGTGTGGTGGATCTCACGCTCTTCCACGACACCGAGGAGTTGCAACCCCCCGCTGCGGCAATCCGGCCATGACAAGACGGGCCTGAGGTTTTAAGGTCCGCCCGCCATGGAAAAATTCACGACCCTGACGGGCGTCGCCGCCCCTCTCCCTATGATCAATGTCGACACAGACATGATCATTCCCAAGCAATTCCTGAAGACGATCCGGCGCACCGGGCTCGGCAAGGCGCTGTTCCACGAGATGCGCACGCGTCCCGACGGCAGCGAGAACCCCGATTTCGTGCTCAACAAGCCGGCCTACAAGCAGGCGAAGATCCTCGTCGCCGGCGCCAATTTCGGCTGCGGTTCGAGTCGTGAACACGCGCCTTGGGCGCTGCTCGATTTCGGCATACGCTGCGTGATCGCGCCGTCCTTCGCCGATATTTTCTACAACAATTGCTTCAAGAACGGCATCCTGCCGATCGCGTTGCCGCAGAGCGACATCGACAAGCTGATGGACGATGCGCAGCGCGGTTCCAATGCCATCATCTCCGTGGACCTCGAGAAACAGGAGATCCGAGGGCCCGACGGCGGCTGCGTGAAATTCGACATCGACCCGTTCCGCAAGCAGTCGCTGTTGAACGGCTTGGACGATATCGGTCTGACGCTGCGCAACGAGCAACGGATCTCAGACTTCGAAGCGCGCCGCAAAACCCAATCGCCGTGGATGTGAGGCTGAGATGACCGACGCCATCCTGCGCGAGGTGAAAGACGGGTTGTTGACGCTGACGCTCAACCGTCCCGACAAGCTCAACGCGCTGAGCTTTGACAGCTTCAAGGGACTGGCCGACGCGATCGACTTCGCGCAGGCCAACACCGACCGGGTCGGATGCGTGGTGCTGAAGGGCGCCGGCCGCAGCTTCTGCGCCGGCAACGATCTGGGCGATCTCGGCGGCGTGTTCAACGACGGCGACAATTCCAAATTCCGCAGCGATACGGTCGAGCGGCTGGCGAGCTTGCCGATGCCGGTGATCGCCCAGGTGCAGGGCCATTGCCTGACGGGCGGGCTTGAGCTTGCGCTCGCGGCCGACATCATCATCTGCGCCGAGGGCGCCAAGTTCGGCGACACGCACGGCAAATGGGATCTCGTTCCTGTGTGGGGCCTAAGCCAGCGCCTGCCGCGCCGCATCGGCCGCGCCAAGTCGCTCGAGATGTCGTTCAGCGCGCGCCAATACACGGGCCGCCAGGCTGAGGCGATGGGACTTGCGAATTTCTGCGTGCCCGACGCGGAGCTGGAGTTCGCGGTCGCGGCCTTCGCCGCCGAGGTGCTCGCCAATTCCTGGCGTTCCAGCCGGGCAATCAAGAAGCTGCTGGACGACACCGACGGCATGCCGCTCAAGGCCGGCCTCGCGCACGAAGTCCATCGCAGCGAAGGACGCGGGCCGGAGACGGCGGAGCGCCTGAAGCGGATGCGGAAGTAATGGCGTACGACATTCTCCTCCTCCCCGGCGATGGGATCGGGCCGGAAGTCATCGTCGAGACGCAGCGCGTGCTCGGCTGGTTCGCGCAAAATCGCAATCTCGCCGTTGCGGTCGACGAAGCCCCGATCGGCGGCATCGCACACGACACGCTCGGCACCTCGGCGCCCGATGCGACCATCGAAAAGGCCCTGAAGTCCGATGCCGTGCTGTTCGGCGCCGTCGGCGGACCCAAATGGGATCCGCTGCCCTTCGCGCAGAAGCCGGAGCGCGGCCTGCTTCGCCTGCGCAAGGATCTCGAGCTGTTCGCGAACCTCCGGCCCGCGATCTGCTTCGAAGCACTGAAGGATGCCTCGTCGCTCAAGCCGGAGATCGTCTCGGGCCTCGATATCCTCATCGTGCGCGAGCTGACGGGCGGCGTCTATTTCGGCGAGCCCAAGGAGACGACGACGCTTGCCAATGGCGAGAAGCGCGCCGTCGACACGCAGGTCTACACGACGCACGAGATCGAGCGCATCGCGCGCGTGGCGTTCGCGCTGGCGCGGCTGCGCGGCAAGCGCGTTGCGTCCGCGGAGAAGTCCAACGTAATGGTCACGGGCGTGCTGTGGCGCGAAGTCGTCACGCGCGTGCATGCCAAGGAATTCCCCGACGTGCAGCTCTCCCATGTGCTCGCCGACAATTGCGCCATGCAGCTGGTACGCAATCCCAAGCAATACGACGTGATCGTCACCGACAATCTGTTCGGCGACGTGCTGTCCGACGAAGCGGCCCAGCTCACCGGCTCGATCGGCATGCTGCCCAGCGCCTCGCTGGGCGCGAAGGATCCGAAGACGGGCAAGCAGCCCGCGCTCTACGAACCGATCCATGGCAGCGCGCCGGACATCGCGGGCCAGGGTCTCGCCAATCCGATCGCCTGCATCCTGTCGCTCGCCATGTGCCTTCGCTATTCCTTCGGCCGCGGCGACGATGCGGCACTGCTCGAAAAAGCGGTGGAGCGGTGCTGGCCGACGGCTATCGCACCGGCGACATCATGCAGCCCGGCATGAACAAAGTGGGCACCACCGCGATGACCGACGCAGTGCTGAAGCGGCTCGATACGCTCGCGGCATGACGGCCGGGTTTTCCCTGCTGATATGAACAGGGAATTAGCAGGGGAAAATCCCGCGCCGTTGTCGCGGAGGCGGCGCAAACGGCTTCGATTTAAGGAGTTGTGCTTCGGCGGCTTTGCGGAGCAGGGAAAAGAACAGCGAATTTCTGAGACACGCCCAACTCCCTGATAAACAGGGAGATATCAGGGAGAAGCCGGCGGGGATCGCCGGTGCCGGCGATCCCGCGCGCAAGACAT
Source organism: uncultured Alphaproteobacteria bacterium (assembly GCA_963802815.1). Classification (GTDB taxonomy): domain Bacteria; phylum Pseudomonadota; class Alphaproteobacteria; order Micropepsales; family Micropepsaceae; genus Rhizomicrobium. Next base: position 4,825 of record CAWDKN010000059.1, on the reverse strand, counting down.
GGTTGTGTTGCGCCGAGATCCGTCGCCGTTTTTCCCAGCCGACGTGCATGCTTCCCCGGTCGATGCTTGCCGCGGACACAAAAAAGCCGGCGGCGCGGGAAATCACCGGCGCGGGTTTGTAGTCCTATTCACTTGTCAAAGAGCGGATCATTCCTAATACATTCGCAAGCCAAAGTCAAGAACGAAATAGGAACATTGTTTGCAGGGAGCTCGAATTGCGTTCGAGATCGTCCCCTCACGGCTCGATCACGACCTTGCCGATGACGGAGCGGTTCTCGAGCGTGCGCATGGCGTCGACCGCGCGGGCGAGCGGGAAGCGGGCGTGGACATGCGGGCGGATCTTGCGTTCGGCCAGCAGGCGCATGATCGCCTCAAAGTTCTCGCGGCCCTTTTGCGGAAACTGGCGGCCATATTCGCCGGCACGCACGCCCATGATGGAGAAGCCCTTGATCAGCGGCATGTTCACGCCGATCGTCGGGATGCGCCCGCTGGTGAAGCCGATGATGGCGATACGGCCGTTGAAGGCGATGCAGCGCACGGATTCGTCGAACACGTCGCCGCCGACGGGATCGTAGATCACGTCGGCGCCGCGCCCGGTGATCTCCTTGACCTTCTCGCGGAAGCCGGACGGCGCGAGCACGTGATCGGCGCCGTATGATTTCAGGAATTCGCGCTTCTCGCCCGTGGACGCGGTCGCGATCACCCGCGCGCCGAGCGTCTTGCCGAGATCGACGGCCGCAAGGCCGACGCCGCCGGCCGCGCCATGCACGAGCAGCCATTCGCCGGACTGCAGCTCGGCGCGGCGCACCAGCGCGACATACGCCGTGAGGTATGCGACCGTAAAGGAGGCAGCGCTGGCATAGTCGACGCCGTCGGGAATCTGGCGCAGCGCCGAGGCCGGTTGCTGTGTCTCTTCGGCGTAACCGCCAAGGCCACCGACAATCACGCGGTCGCCGATCTTCACATTCGTCACCGCGTCGCCGACAGCGATCACGTCGCCGGCTGACTCGGTGCCGGGAATGTAGGGCAACTCCGGCTTGTGCTGGTACTTGCCCTGGACGGTCAGGATGTCCGGGAAGTTCACTGCCGCGGCCCGGATGCGCACGCGCGCCTCGTGCGGCTTGAGCGGCGGAAGCGTGACCTCCTCCAGCTTGAGCGTGGCGATGTCGTCCGCAATGGCGCGGCAGAGAATGGCCTTCATCGGGTCTTGCTCAAGCCGTGCCGTTGTTCTGCTTCGGCAGGTTCTTGTGCGGGAGGGTGCGCACGCCGCCCATGAAGAGCGCGGTTGCGAAAACCGCGGCGCTCGCCGTGTCATGGGGATCGCGCCTGACCATCTGGTCGGCCACTTCGAAGGCGACGCCGACGATGGCTGCCATCAGGTAATCTGCATCCACCGGGGGGAAGACGCCCTTGGCGATTGCCGTTTCGAGGTCCTCGCGCAGCTCTTCGAAGCCGGCGATCACCTCCGGCGTGTCCACGCGAACACGAATGGTGTCGGCGTTGCGGCGGATGGCGTGGAAATTCGCCTGATCGCTCGCGACATATTCAAAGAAGGTCCGGAAGGTGCCCGAGATGAACTCTTCAACCGTCGCGGCCTTGATGCGCTCCTCGCGCAGGCGCGGACGGATGTTGAGCGCGGTCTCGTCGCGGATCGCCTGGAACACTTCTTCCTTGGATTTGAAGTAGTTGTAAAAGGTGCCCGAGGCGAGCGGCGTGGCGCGGATGATGTCGCGCACGGTGGTGGCGCCGTAGCCGAGCTCGGCGAAGACGCGGCGTGCGGCTTCGAGGATCGTCTGGCGGTTTTGCACCTTGGTCTGCTCGCGCTTGCCAAGAGGTACGGGGCGCGGAACGGGCACGGATTTGAGGACAGCGGCGTCCATGAAAATTCCCTGGCTTAATGGACCGAGAGTCTAGCGGTCCATGACACCTCGTCAACTTTGCGACCGATCGCCGCTGTGGATTCGGATCGGGCCGGCCGCCGGTCGGCCTGTTTTGCCAAGGGCTTAGATCGTTGCCGCGCTCTTTACCGGGCGGAAATATTGACCGGCAGCGCAAGCCAAGCTCACTGTGGCCCATGAGCGATCCTGCGGATTTATGGCGCCGTTCCCTGGCGGCCGGACTGGGAAACACCGCGTATGTCTCGGCGCTTGGCGGGGAGGCGAGCGTCATCGGGCCCGGACGCGTCAGGATGCGCCTGCCCTACTCCGCCAGGATCATCGGCAATCCCGACACCGGGGTCGTGCATGGCGGCGTGATCACGGGCTTCCTCGACCAGACCTGCGGCATGGCCATCGGCTCGGCGCTCCGGGAGCCCGCGTCCTTCGCCACCCTCGATCTCAGGATCGACTACATGAAGCCGGCCACGCCCGGCGAAGAGATCGTCTTCGAAGGCGAGTGCATCAAGATCACCCATGAGATCGGCTTCGCCCGCGCCCGGGCATTTCAGAGCTCGGCCGACGATCCCGTGGCCATCGCCACCGGCACCTTTATGTTCACCCGCAAGGCCGTGTCGGGCCTGATGCCGACGCGGCCGGAGTAGCGCGATGGAGATGCTCGCCCGGGCCGCCCGCGACGGCCACCGACCCGACATCTCGGCTCTGCTCGCGGCCGTGCCTTATTGCGCCCATCTGGGCTTGAGCGCCCGGATCGAGGGCGACCATGTCGTGCTCGACATGCCGTTCGGCGAGCATCTCGTCGGCAATCCCATCCTGCCGGCACTCCACGGCGGTGTGATCGGCTCTCTGCTGGAGACCGCGGCGATCGCCCAGGTCATCTGGGAGACGAACAGCGCGGCACTACCGAAGCCGGTCGACATCACGGTCGACTACCTGCGCACGGGCCGTGCCGTCATGAGCCATGCCCGCGCCCGCATCGCGCGCCAGGGCCGCCGCGTCGTCAACGTGCATGCCGAGATGTGGCAGGATGACGAAGCCAAGGCAATCGCGGGATTGCGCGGGCATTTTTTGCTGGCGGCGTAAGGCTACGCCATGTTTGCAACTTGCACGGCGGCATAGGCATCCGGCGGCAGCGCGGCGAGGTGATGGTGATTTTCCATCTCCTGCGCAGTGGCAAGCTCTGCCGGCTGCTCGGCCTCAAACATCGCGGTCGCTTCTTCGCTCGGTCCCGCCTGCGGCGGCTCGACCGGTAGCGACACACGATTGATGCGCGGCTTCGGCGGCGACTGGCGCCGGAGCGAAACGATGCGGCGCTTCGGATTGCGCGCGATCGGGCGCGGCGCGAATTTCACCGGCGCGGCTTCGAAGGCTCGACTTCCGGCCCCGGCAGCGCTCGAGTCCGGCTGCGGCGCGTAGGACGACTCGGATCGGGGCCTCGCTCCCCGCGGCGCGACGGAACGGAAGGGAAAGAAGCTCGCCCGCAGGCCCTCGGCGATCATCAGGACCGCGAAGGCGACCGCCAGCCAGAACAGGATCACGACGACCGGCGGCTCGCGGCTGATCAGCGCGAGCACGAGCGTCCATACGTCCAACCATCCGGCATGACTCATTGCCGATGCCCCCGAACCGACACGCAGCACTGCGGAGTTTTCCGCCGCGCCAACACCCACACCCATTTGCATAGTGCAGAATTGGCGGCCTGCGGCAAAGCCTTGTTGCGTGGGCGCGACATGGATGCAGGCACATCCGCATAGATGCTTTCGCGCGCGCGACAACTCGTCCCGAACTTTGCCCACGAACGAGGCAGGACGTCTAGTTCTTGAGCGCCATTAGCCGACGTCGAGGCCCACGGCGTCGGCGACGTGCGCAAAACCGTCACGTTCCAGCAGCGCCTGGAGCTCGCGCTTGATGCGCTCGACCAAGCCCAGCCCCTGGTAGGCCAGCGCCGTATAGAGCTGCACCAGGCTGGCACCCGCGCGGATCTTCGCATAGGCATCCGCGCCCGAAGCGATGCCGCCTGTGCCGACCAACACGAGCCGGGCGCCGACGCGCTTGCGCATCTCCCTCAGCACGAAGGTCGAAGGCGCGAAGAGCGGCCGGCCCGACAAGCCGCCCGTCTCTTTCGCCTGCGGACTTCGGAGCGTGTCGGGCCTCACGACCGTCGTGTTCGACACGATCAATCCCTCGATGCCGCTCTCAAGCGCGACGGCAGCGATGTCGTCGAGCGCCTGGGGGTCGAGATCTGGCGCGATCTTCAGGAGCAGCGGCACGGGACGCGAAAGGCGCGCGCGCTCGGCCAGCAGCATCGAGAGCAGCGTGTGCAGCGCGCCGCGATCCTGCAGGCCGCGCAGACCCGGTGTGTTGGGCGAGGAGACATTGATGGTCACGTAATCCGCGAGCGCGGCGAGCCGATCGAAACCTGAGCAATAGTCTGCGATGCGGTCGGCCGCGTCCTTGTTGGCGCCGATGTTAATGCCGACAATGCCGACGCGAGCGCGGGAGTCGAGCCGCATGGCCGCATGGTCCATGCCGCGATTGTTGAACCCCATCCGGTTGATCACGGCCGCATCGGCCGCAAGACGGAACAGCCGCGGCTTCGGATTGCCTTCCTGCGGGCGCGGCGTCACCGTTCCGCATTCGACGAAGCCGAAACCCGCACGCAACATCGCATTGGGGACCTCGGCGTCCTTGTCGAAGCCGGCCGCCAGCCCGACCGGATTGGGAAAGTGCAGGCCCAGCACACTGACCCCAAGGCGCGGATCGTCCGCCGGCGCGCGCGGCAAGAGCGGCGCAAAATTCGCGGCAAGCCGGATCGTCGCGTGATGCGCAGGCTCGGCGGGAAGAAGGCGCAGGAATCGGGTAGCAATGTCGGTCAGCATTGAGTTGCGTGGGACTAGATCGCGGCGACATCATCCTCCCCTTGAGGGTCC
>CAWDKN010000058.1:0-130583 GCA_963802815.1 uncultured Alphaproteobacteria bacterium | reverse complement strand
TGATGGCTGCGGTTTAATCCGGGTTTGAACTTAATCCGTCGCCCCATTTTGAACTTGCTGTCCAAAAGTTCGCATTTCGTTCTTGACTTTGGAAAGCGGCTGTTATAGGTTTTACCCGCTGTTTGACAATTGAATAGGACTATATCCGCCGGTGCATCCGGTGGCAGCCGGACCAACCCCGGCGAGCGCAGGTGCATGCCCGCTCGCCGGGGGAAGTCCCGGCCAGTTTTTGCGCCAACTGCGATGGCGCTGAGTTTTCGCGCGCGTGTTGTTGTTGGACGCGGGCTGTGATCGCAAATCGCAAAAAGCTTCGCCCTGTTATTTCCCTGTTTAACAGGGAAATCCGGGCCCTCGTTTCGGCCGCCGCGACCCCCCGGTCGCTCCCTGTTATCTCCCTGTTTAACAGGGAGATCGGAGCCTCGCTGAGACTTCCCTCCTCCAGTCTTCGCCGCGGCTGTCTCCGCCGCTGCGCGTCGAAGACTGGAAGGGGCCGACGCCAACGCACTTTCGTCTTTCCCTGATGATCAGGGAGGAACAGGGAAGATTTTTCGCAACCCGCCCCCCATTTTCTGTGCGTAAAATCGGTGACAGGAGCAACGTGCCCTATCCCCTAGCTATGGGGTCCAGCGGCATCAACTGGCAGTCGGTCATTTTGGCTGGATTTGCGATAGCTAGCACTAGCTCGCCCCGCCCTAAGCCGCCGCCGACCTCAACCCATTCTCGGCATTGATTCCCGCCTTACCCAGCGTCTCCATCAACTCGGCCCTGGCCGCTTCGGCGGTCGGCATGCTGGCTCCGGTCGCCGTCGCCAGATGGGCGGCATAGCCCGCGAGGAATCCGGGCTTGCTGACATGGCGCATTACCAGCTTGCGCGCCCGCGCCGCCAGGCGGCCTTCGGTGAAGGTGCCGTTGGTGCAAAGCTGCAGTATGGAGACGGCCTTGTCGACCGGCCCAGTCGCGCGCGACTCGATCGCCTCCAGAAGCTTGCCGCGAGCTTCCGCATCGAAGGCGACCTTGTCGAGGGCGGCGGCGATCGCGTCGCGCTGGTTTTCCTGCATGCTGGACCGCCGCACGCGCGATTGCAGCGACGCGAGGCGCTCCAGTCGCGACGGGAGCGGAATTGCGGCATTCAGGAAATGGTTCTCGAACGGCGCCGCGGTGATGATGGGAAGCAGGAACGCCGAAAGCTGGCGCTTGTTGCCGAGGCCGATCACGTTTTCCTCGACGAAGAGGATGCGCTCGACCTTTTCGTCTGGCGTTGCCGCGTCGGCCAAATGCCCCGACAAGGCTTCGTGCGTCACCAGCCGCTTGGATCGCAGCGTGAACGCTGCGATCAGATCCTCGTGGCCCATATATTTGCCGACGCCGGGGACGAGGCGGCTGGCGATTCGGCGCAGCGTCGTGAGCTCATCGACGAGCGAAGCCGGGCACAGCCGCTTCACGCTCTTGATCTCGGCGACGATGCGGTTGGCGATTGCCGTTCGCGCGGCCGGCAGCTTGTCGGCCGCAAAACTCTGCGTGAGCGCCAAAAGGCCCGCATGGTTCGACGCCGGACGCTCAGGCTCCTTGCCGAGGAACAGCTGCACAAGGCTCGTCAGCATGGCGCCGGCATGCTCGCCGCCGCGGACGAGCTCGCGCAGCGCCATCGAACTTCCCAGGATCTCGGCGATGATAGCGTCGACGGACGCGAATATGAGCGTGCGGGCCGGGCCATCGCCTGGCGCCTGCTCCAGGACCGCGACCAGCCTGAAGACCTTTTCGTCCCACCCGTTCGCGTCGCGGAGATGCCGTGCGATGGCGCCGTTGAAGACATAGGCGCCGTCGGGTTGCACGGCCAGCTTCGCCGCCAGGGCGCCGAACTGGCCCGCTTCGACATCGGGAAAATAGGCCCGGCGCTCGTCGCGGCCCACGCGCTGGATTGCCTTTGTCGCGAGATCGTTCAGGCTCCTCACGATCTGCTGCACCGGCAGCTTCGTCGACGATGCCTGCGCGACAGCGATTTTTTGCACCGCATGCTGATAGAGCGTGCCTGTCGCCTCGAACGCTTCAAGCATGTCGGCGCGATGGATGAGCTCGGTGACGGTGATCTTCCTGCTGGAAAGAAAATCGACAAGCAGCCGCGCGAGCGTTGCGCGCGCGTGATAGGCGTAGAGATCGTCCGGCTTGAAACAGGGCACGGCGTAGGGAACGTCCTCGGCGGCAGGCTCTGTCTTCACGCTGGCCAGCCCGTCTTCGAAGATCTTCAGCGTCAGGTAGTCGCCGGTCTCGTTGTTATAGGCCTCCTTAATGACCTTGACCGCCGGAGCATCGCTCCCGGCGCGTTGGGCCTGGGCAATCTTCAGCGCGAGGTCGCGTTCGTAGACGACCTCGTGCAGCACCCAGCCGCCCTTTCCCAGCCAGCGGAATATCTCGTAGTGGGTCTCTATGCTCATGCGCCCCCAGGCCGTGCGCCGTTAGGGGATCATGCGTAGTCCCGCTTTACGCCGCGTTAAGCTCGATGCGCCCTGAGATCGTGGATGATCGGCTGGGCGCCGCACAGCGCGCAGGCGGGGTCTGGCCCGACTTTCACGGTGCGGAACCGCGACCCCAAAGCTTCGTAAATGAGGAGCTTGCCGCCCAGGCTCTCTCCCACGCCGGCGATCTCCTTGAGCACCTCCAGCGCCTGCAATGTCCCCATGACGCCGGCCGCGGCTCCCAGCACGCCTGTTTCGGAACAGGACGGCGCCGTCCCGGGCGGCGGCGGCTCCGGAAAGAGGCAGCGATAGCAGGGGAAGGCGCCGCTGCGGTCATAGGCCTTGAACGTCGCGAGTTGCCCGTCGAACTCCGTCACGGCGGCGGAGACGAGGGGCCGCCTGGCGAAGAAGCTCGCATCGTTGACGAGAAAGCGCGTCGCAAAATTGTCCGAGCCGTCGGCCACGAGGTCGTAGCGGCCGATGAGGTCCAGCGCATTGTCTGCGGTGAGACGTACGTCGTGAGGTACCACGTCGACATTGGGATTGATGGCTTGCGCCGCGTCGCGCGCCGATTGCGCCTTCGGCCGACCCACGTCGCCCGTACGATGGGCGATCTGGCGCTGCAGGTTGGAGAGGCTCACGGTGTCGAAGTCCACCACACCGATCGTGCCGACGCCCGCCGCGGCCAGGTAGAGGATCAGCGGGCTGCCTAGGCCGCCGGCGCCGATGACGAGCACCCGGGCCGCTTTGAGCCTCGCCTGGCCCACGCCGCCCACTTCGCGCAGCACGATGTGGCGGCCATATCGCTCCAGTTCTTCGTCGGTCAGCCTCATAGGTTCCTGCTTTAGCCCAGACTGCGTGCAGCGGTCAGGCACTGCGCGACCGAACGCCGCTTGGAATTGCCAGCGCTGTCAATGTTAACTGCCTGATATTTCGCCTATTTTCGTGGAAACCATACTTTGCACGGCCGTTGAAGCCAGAGGACCAACGGCTCTATCTTGCGTGACATACGCAATCTCTGCAGCCATTGAAGGCTTGCCGCGCGAGATAGGCCGGTCTGCCGATAAGGGGTTCGATTCATGACGCAAGACGGCCTTGGCGCCCACGGCCTTGAAGGACAGGGTTTCCGCAATCTCAAGGCGGTGAACTGGAACCTGACCGCGCCGGAGCTTTACGAGCGCGCCGTTGCGCGCGGCGAAGGCCATGTTGCGCAAAACGGTCCGTTCGTCGTCCTCACAGGACAGCACACCGGCCGCTCGGCCTCGGACAAGTTCGTCGTCAAGGACGCGGCGAGCGAGCCGAATGTCTGGTGGGACAACAACAAGGCGATGAGCCCGGCCGCCTTCGAGGCCTTGTACCAGTCGATGGTGTCCTACGCGCAGGGCCGGGAGCTTTTCGTGAAGGATCTCTTCGGCGGCGCCGACGTCACCCACCGCCTGCCGGTGCGCGTCGTCACCGAATATGCGTGGCACTCGCTATTCGTCCATCAGCTCCTGATCCGCCCGACGGCGGAGCAGCTGAAGACCTTCTCGCCGGAATTCACGATCATCGATCTGCCGGGCTTCCAGGCCGACCCCAAGGTCCATGGCTGCGATACGGCGACAGTGATCGCGGTCAACTTCAGCAAGAAGCTCGTCCTGATCGGCGGCACGTCCTACGCCGGCGAGATGAAGAAGTCGGTCTTCACGATTCTGAATTATCTCCTGCCGCCCAAGCATGTCATGCCGATGCATTGCTCGGCGAATGTGGGCAAGGACGGAAAAAGCGCGATTTTCTTCGGCCTTTCCGGCACGGGCAAGACGACGCTGTCCGCAGACGCGACTCGCACGCTTATCGGTGACGACGAGCATGGCTGGAGCGAGCACGGCGTCTTCAATTTCGAGGGCGGCTGCTACGCCAAGGTGATCAAGCTCTCCCGCGAAGCCGAGCCCGAGATCTATGCGACGACCGAACGCTTCGGCACCGTGCTCGAGAACGTCGTGATGGATCCCGTCACCCGCGTGCTCGACCTGGATGACGCCCGCTACACCGAGAACACGCGCGCCGCCTATCCGATCGACTTCATTCCGAACGCGAGCGAGACCGGCCGCGCCGGTCACCCCAAGAACGTCATCATGCTGACGGCGGACGCCTTCGGCGTGCTGCCGCCCATCGCCAAGCTGACGCCGAGCCAGGCGATGTACCATTTCCTCTCCGGATTCACGGCGAAGGTTGCAGGCACGGAAAAGGGCCTCGGCAAGGAGCCGCAGCCGACGTTCTCGACCTGCTTCGGAGCGCCCTTCATGCCGCGCCACCCCAGCGAATACGGCAACCTGTTGCGAGAGCTGATTGGCCTTCATCAGGCCGATTGCTGGCTCGTGAACACAGGCTGGACGGGCGGCGCCTTCGGCACCGGCTCGCGCATGCCGATCAAGGCGACGCGCGCGTTGCTCGCGGCGGCGCTCGACGGCAGCCTCGCCAATGCCGAGATGCGGGTCGACCCGCATTTCCGATTCCGCGTGCCCGTTGCCGTCCCGGGCGTTGAGAGCAAGATCCTAAACCCGCGCGACACGTGGGCCGACAAGGCCGCCTATGACGCGCAGGCGAAGAAGCTCGTCTCGATGTTCCGCGACAATTTCAAGAAATTCGAGGCGCATGTCGGACCCGACGTCTTGCAGGCGGCGCCGCAGCTGGCCGAAGCGGCGGAATAGAAGTTAGATCAACGACTTACCGCGCAGCATAAGCTGCAGCAAAACTGCCAGGGCCCGCGCGCAATCGTGGGCCTTTTTGCGGCGGTTTTGCTGTGGGCGGAAGGTCCTGCAAATGCCGTTATCCGGGCGGCTCCTCTCCGATGCGCGCGAAGGAAAAATCTGGGCACCCAGACGCGATTTCGTGCACCGGATAACGAGGATCCATCTGTTGGGATCACAACTTCATGCTGCGCAGCAAAGCTGCAGCAAAATCTCGCTCAGCCCCGGCGATAGACCCACACGCGAGCAGGCGGAAGGTTCCAGAGGACGAACGCGGCCTGGGTCACGGTTGCGCCCGGGGGCGGAGCGACCGGGGAATGAAGGCCATAAGAGAACTGGGCAAAGGGGGCCCCGGGCGTGAGGTGGGCGAGCACGGCCTCCACGAGATCTCGGCGCGCCGCCTCCGGAAAATTGAGAAGCGGAATGCCCGAGACCGCTGCGACGAAAGGGCCTTTGCGGTCGGCGCCCAACGTGCCGCTCAAGTCAAAGGCGTCGCCATTGATGACCCGCACGCGCGGAAACCGCGCCGCGACCAGGCTGGCAAATTCGGGATCGTATTCGATTGCCGTGATGCGCTCCGGAGCGATCCCGCGCGCGATCATCGCGGCCGTGAAAACGCCGGTTCCCGGTCCCAATTCGAGGACAGGGCCATCGACGCCGGTGTCGGCTTGAGCCGCGATCACACGCGCCAGCGCCGGACTCGAAGGCACGATAGATCCGACGCTGCGCGGCCGGGCGAACAGGCCGCGGAAGAAAAGCAATTCGTGGGACATCGGTTTTCCGGAAGACTGGCCGTTCATAGGCGGGCCTGGCGGGCGCGTCCATACCGCTACGCTGCACCGCCGGAAAGGTTGCGGGCGTTACCGTGAGCGGCTGCTCGCGATCGCAACTCACGGACGCTGGAACGGGCTCGGTACACGGCGATCCCATACGGCGATCACGCCTTCTCGCCGCCGCTCCAGAATTCCTTGAGCTTGGCGAGAAAGCCTTCCGATTCCGGATGGGTGGTCTCGTCGCTGATCTTCTCGAACTCGCGCAGAAGCTCCTTCTGCCGCTTCGAGAGCTTGACCGGCGTCTCGACCGAGACCTCGACATAGAGGTCGCCTTTCATGCCGCCGCCTCGCAGCACCGGCATGCCCTTGCCGCGCAGGCGGAACTGACGCCCCGACTGGCTGCCATCCGGAACGGTGACCTTCGCGCGGCCGCCGTCCAGTGTCGGCACTTCGATCGTGCCGCCCAGCGCTGCGGTGACGAACGAGACCGGTGCGCGGCAATACAGGTCGTGCCCGTCGCGCTGGAAGATGGTGTGCTGGGCGACCGAGAGGAAGATGTAGAGATCGCCGGGCGGCCCGCCGTTGAACCCGGCTTGGCCCTCCCCGGAAAGACGGATGCGCGTGCCTTCCTCGACGCCCGGCGGGATGTCGAGCGCGAGCGTGCGTTCCTTCTGCACCTGACCGGCGCCGGAGCAGCTCTTGCAGGGGCTCTTGATGATGCGGCCATTGCCCCGGCAATTTGGGCAGGTGCGTTCGATGGTGAAGAAGCCCTGTTGCGCGCGCACCTTGCCGTTGCCGGAGCAAGTGGGGCATTGCTCGGCGCGCGTACCGGCTTCGGCCCCGGTACCACCGCACGTCTCGCAGGCGACGGCGCTCGGCACCTTGATCTGCGCGTTGCGACCCTTGAAGGCTTCTTCGAGCGTGATCGTCAGATTGTAGCGAAGGTCGCCGCCGCGATTTTGGCGCCGCGCGCGCCGCCCGCCCATGAACTCGCCGAACAGGTCGTCGAACACATCGGTGAAGGACGAGGCGAAATCAAATCCCGCAGGTCCGCGCCCGGCGCCTTGCTCGAACGCGGCATGGCCGAAACGGTCATAGGCCGCGCGCTTCTGGCCATCCTTCAGGATGTCATAGGCTTCGCTCAGCTCCTTGAACTTCACCTCGGCCGTGTGGTCGCCCGGATTGCGGTCGGGATGCACATCCATCGCAAGCTTGCGATAGGACGTCTTGATCTCTTCGATCGACGCGCCCTTCTGGCATCCGAGAATTTCGTAATAGCAGCGTTTGCTCATCGCCCTACTGTGCCAACGTCCTGCCCCTCAACCCACGCCTGCCGCATCCGGCAAGACAAAGGCGCGCCATTCCTTAAGCCCTCGCGGGCCTCGAAGAACGGCGCGCCCTCAAACACTCGATCTACCAAAGACCACTGGCGTCCCCATCAGGCCACCGGTCCGGACGGCAGCGGTTACGCCGCGCCCTTCTTCTTGTCGTCGTCGACTTCCGAGAACTCGGCGTCGACCACGTTGTCATCCTTCTTCGGGGCGTCGCCGCCGCCTTCCGCGCCATCGTCGCCGGCCTCGCCCTGCTGCGCCTTGTACATGGCCTCGCCGAGCTTCATCGACGCCTGCGCCAGCGCCTGCGTCTTGGCCTGGATCTGGTCGACGTCTTCCGACTTCAACGTCTCCTTCAGGCTCGCCATCGCGTCCTCGATGGCGGTCCGGTCGGCCGCCTCGACCTTGTTGCCATGGTCGGTCAAGGCCTTCTCCGTCGAATGGATCAGCGCGTCGCCCTGGTTCTTGGCCTCGGCAAGCGCACGGCGCTTCTTGTCGTCGGCCGCATGCGATTCCGCTTCCTTGACCATCTTCTGGATGTCGCCTTCCGACAAACCGCCGGAGGCCTGGATGCGGATCTGCTGCTCCTTGTTGGTGGCCTTGTCCTTCGCGGTGACGCTCACGATGCCGTTGGCGTCGATGTCGAAGGTCACTTCCACCTGTGGCACGCCGCGCGGTGCGGGTGGAATGCCCATCAGGTCGAACTGCCCAAGCATCTTGTTGTCGGCCGCCATCTCGCGCTCGCCCTGGAAGACGCGGATCGTCACCGCGGTCTGGTTGTCCTCCGCGGTCGAGAAGATCTGCGACTTCTTGGTCGGGATCGTGGTGTTGCGGTCGATCAGTCGGGTGAACACGCCGCCCAGCGTCTCGATGCCGAGCGACAGCGGGGTCACGTCCAGAAGCAGGACGTCCTTCACTTCGCCCTTCAGCACGCCGCCCTGAATCGCGGCGCCGATGGCAACGACTTCATCCGGGTTGACGCCCTTGTGCGGCTCCTTGCCGAACAGCTGCTTTACGGCTTCCTGTACCTTGGGCATGCGCGTCATGCCGCCGACGAGGATGACCTCGTCGATCTGGCTCGCGGAGACGCCGGCATCCTTCAGCGCCTGCTTCACCGGCGCGACGGTGCGTTGGATCAGCTCGTCGACCAGTGCTTCGAGCTTCGCGCGCGTGATCTTGATCGCCAGATGCTTGGGGCCTGAGGCATCGGCGGTGATGAAGGGAAGGTTCACTTCCGTCTGCATCGCGCTCGACAGCTCGATTTTCGCCTTCTCCGCCGCATCCTTGAGGCGCTGCAGCGCGAGGCGGTCAGTCCTCAGGTCGATGCCGTTCTCTTTCTTGAACTCGTCGGCCAGGTAATTGACGACGCGCTGGTCGAAGTCTTCGCCGCCCAGGAACGTGTCGCCGTTCGTGGACTTCACCTCGAACACTCCGTCGCCGATCTCGAGCACCGAGATGTCGAACGTGCCGCCGCCAAGGTCGTAGACCGCAATCGTGCCCGACTGCTTCTTGTCCAGTCCGTAGGCCAGCGCGGCCGCCGTAGGCTCGTTGATGATGCGCAGGACTTCGAGACCCGCGATCTTGCCCGCGTCCTTGGTCGCCTGGCGCTGGGCGTCGTTGAAGTACGCCGGAACCGTGATCACGGCCTGCGAGACCTTCTCGCCCAGATAGGCTTCGGCAGTCTCTTTCATTTTCTGGAGAATGAACGCCGATATCTCGCTCGGCGCGTATTTTTTGCTGTCGCGCCCGTTGACCCAGGCGTCGCCATTATCTGCCTTGACGATCTTATACGGCACCATGCCCATGTCTTTCTGGGTCAGGGGATCGTCGTAGCGGCGGCCGATCAGCCGCTTGATGGCGAAGAACGTGTATTCGGGGTTGGTGACGCCCTGCCGCTTGGCGGGCTGGCCGATAAGGCGCTCCCCGTCCTGGGAGAAGGCGACGATGGAGGGCGTGGTTCGGGCGCCTTCCGCATTCTCGATGACTTTGGGGGCCGAGCCCTCCATGACCGCGACGCACGAATTTGTCGTGCCCAGGTCGATACCGATGACTTTTGCCATAAGACTAATCCTTCCTTTCGGCGGACGGGTTCCCGGCCTTCTTAGGAAGCGCCCTTAGGCCCGTCCCCGCGCGTGAGAATGGCGGCAGAAAGCCCGAAAAAGGCCCTTACCGCGCTACGGGCTATATAGGGAGGGCGCCACCCGCTCGCAAGCCTTTGCAGCGATTGCGCCAGCCCCTTAATCGACTCTTGCGCCTTGTCTTTCCCGGCCCTAGCCGGTTCGCGCGCCGTGGTCGGCCAGCACGGCGGCGACGCAGGCAGACAGCTTTTTGGCCATCGGTACGTGCAAGAATTCGTTCGGGCCATGGGCGTTTGAATGCGGCCCGAGGACGCCTGTCACCACGAACTGGGTGGACGGGAATTTCTCGCCGAGCATGGCCATGAAAGGGATCGAACCGCCTTCGCCCATGAACGCGGTCGGCTTGCCGAAGAAGGCGTGGGACGCGCCGTCCAGGGAAGTCTTGAGCCAGGGCGACAGCTTGGGCGCGTTCCAGCCGGACTGGCCTTCTTCTGCGTCGAATTCCACTTCGGCGCCGTAAGGCGGATCGCGTTCGAGCGCCATCTTCATCGCCGCCGTCGCCGAACTGGCATCGCAAGTCGGCGGCAGGCGCAGCGAGAGTTTCGCGGTCGAGTAGGGCAGCAGCACATTGCCCGCGTTCTCGGGTTGCGGATATCCGTCCATGCCCGTGACCGCGAGCTCGGGGCGCCAGGTGCGGTTCAGCACCAGCTCGGTCAGGTCGCTCGCCATCGGCGCGGTCGAGCCCGCAAAGGGAAACTTCGCGTAGATCTCGCTGCCGAGAATCTGGGCTGCCTGCTTGGCCTGCTCGATCCGGTCCGGCGGCACCTGCACGAAAAGATCGGCGAGCTTCATCTCGCCCGTCGCCTCGTTCTCGAGGCGCGAAAGCAGCGCGCGGACGATGCGGAACGAGGAGGGCACGACACCCGAGGCGTCGCCGGAATGCACGCCCTCGGTCAGGACGCGCACCGTCAGATTTCCCATGGCGATGCCGCGCAGGCTCGTCGTCAGCCAGAGCTGGTCGTAGTTGCCGCAGCCGGAATCGAGACACACCACCAGCGAAGGCGTGCCAATGCGCGCGCTCAGATGGTCGATGTAGAACGGCAGATCGGGACTTCCCGATTCCTCGCAGGCCTCGATCACGATCGCCGCGCGGGCGTGCGGAATGTTCTGCTCGCGCAGCGCCAGCAACGCGGAGAGCGCGGCGAACATCGCATAGCCGTCATCGGCGCCGCCGCGCCCGTAGAGCTTGTCGCCATCGCGCCGCGGCGTCCACGGCCCGGTGCCCTCGGCCCAGCCTTTCATCTCCGGCTGCTTGTCGAGATGGCCGTAAAGCAGAACGGTATCCTTCACCGTGCCCGGCACCTCGATCAGGATCAGCGGCGTGCGTCCGGGGAGCCGCGCCACCTCGAGCGTGGCGCCGGGAAACGCTGAAATCTTCTCACGCGCCCAGCGCTCGAACAGCGCGACGGCCTTGTCCATGTGGCCGTGCTCGGCCCATTTCGCGTCGAAGGCCGGCGACTTGTTCGGAATGGCGATGTAGTCGGTCAGCGTGGGAAGGATGTCCTTCTCCCACATCGTCTCCATGAAAGACGTAACCCGCGCGTGATCCATCTTGAGCTCCGGTATTTCTGTTTTTTTGCGCCTAAATCATATCGCTGTCATCCCCTTCCCATGGCGATGCTAGTGCATCGCGCTGCCGGGGATGACATCCAAAGGGGTTAGTGGTCGGCGAGACTCGCGCGCCACGCGTCGACCACGGGCATAAATTCCGTCGGCTGCCCTTCGTAAGCAAGAATATCGCCGAACGTGATCCAGGGCTGCGCGCTTTTCGTCCACATCGCGGCCGCGGGGCGCAGCCAGCTCGTATCGTCGAGCGTGCCGGGGCGCAGCGTATAGGTCGGCGGGTCGCCCGCCGGTTCGGTGAAAAGCCGTGTGCCGCATTCGCCGCAGAAGTGCTGCGGGATGACGCGGCCCGACTGCGCCTTGCGCAGCCACGTCTTGGGCTCGCCCTTCGTCAGGCGCAGATGCTTGGCGAACACCGGCATACCGAGGCTGAAGGCGCTTCCCGTCATCGTCTGGCAGTCGGTGCAGTGACAGGCGAAGAGCGCGATCGGCGGCCGCGCCAGTTCGTACCGGATCGCGCCGCAGGCGCATCCGCCGGCAATGGGAAACCCTGGAAGCGTGACCCAACTGCTCAAAGTCGACCGTTGAACGAAAAGCTCGAAAAGGTTCCGGTGTCCGGATAGTATTCCACGCCGAACGTGATCGATCCGCCGTCGCAAATCATTTGGGCGGTATGCCGCCAGTCGCCGGGCACCTTGTCACCTTTGGCGTGCGGCACCGACGGCTCTTCGACATTCCCGCCGTAAAATCCGTTCACGTAGATGACGCGCCGGCCTTTGATGACGAAGCCCGCATATTGACGGTAGTAGTCGGTCGGCCTTGGGAAAAAGGCCGCCGCCTGAGGCGATGCGCCGGCGAAATGCGGTCGCTCATGGCTCAGATTCTCCGCCAGCACAGCTCCAAGCTTGGACTCAGTGCTGCAATCTGTTTCGGTTCCGGTTCGAATGTTCGCTCGATCGGTCCCGGTGAACTGCGAGAACATTGCTGACCAAGCTTGAGGGCCTCTTTGCCCTCGAGGATTGTCGACCAGTGTGGGTTGAGGCGCACGACATCGCGCTCGGCAGCGATGGCGCCGGAAGCGACCATTGCGAAGGCGGCAACGGCGACGAAACGCATACGTCTCGTGTCCATCACCGATTGATGTCGTACGCTGCGATCACCGCCGTATTGTAGATTTCACTCATCTTGGCGCCGAGCGGTGCGATCTGGACCGATTTGTCGAGGCCGACCAGCAGCGGGCCCATTACCGTGCAGCCGCCGAGCTGCTGCAAAAGCTTGGTCGAGATCGAGGCGGAGTGGATCGCCGGCATGATCAGCACGTTGGCCGGCTCGGTGAGACGGCAGAACGGATAGAGCGCCATGCGCTCGCGATCGAGTGCCACGTCGGCGGCCATTTCGCCGTCATACTCGAAGTCGACACCGCGCTTGTCCAGGATTTGGACCGCTTCGATCAGGCGCTCGCTGCGTTCGCCGCGCGGGTAGCCGAAGGTCGAATAGGCCAGCAGTGCCACGCGCGGCGTGAAGCCGAGGCGCTTGGCGACGCCCGCGGCCTGTACCGTGATGTCGGCGAGTTCCTCCGAAGTCGGCATGTCGTGCACATTGGTGTCGGCGACGAAGATCATGCGGCCCTTGGCGAAGATCAGCGAGACGCCGATGGGCCGCTGGCCGGCGCGCGGGTCGAGCACGGTGCGCACATCGTTGAGCGCGAAGGAGTAGTTGCGCGTGACGCCGGTCACCATGGCATCGGCGTGGCCCGCCTTCAGCATCGACGAGGCGTAGATGTTGCGATCGTTGGTGACCATGCGCACGCAATCGCGATAGATCACGCCCTGGCGCTGCAGCTGCGCATAGAGCGCGTCGATATAGGGCGTCGCCTCGACGGCGGAATGCGGAACGCGGATTTCGAGATGGGTGTCGGCGTCGAGGCCCGTGCGCTTGATGCCGGCCTTGATCACCTCCTCGCGCCCGATCAGAAGCGCCTTTCCGAGGCCGGAATTCTGAAACGCAGCCGCGGCGCGTATCACGGATTCTTCCTCGCCCTCGGCGAAGACGACCCGCTTGGGATTGGCGCGGACGCTGGCCGTAATTTTCTGGAACAGGGCCGCGGAAGGATCGAGGCGGGCGGTGAGCTGATAGGAATAGGCGTCCATATCCTTGAGTTCGCGCCGCGCCACACCGCTCTTTATCGCCGCCTCCGCGACCGCTGTGGACACGCGCGAGATCAGCCGCGGATCGAACGGCACCGGAATGATGTAATCCGGCCCGTATTCCGGCCGCGCGCCGCGATAGGCCTGGGCCACTTCGTCGGGAACGTCCTCGCGGGCGAGGGCGGCGATCGCTTCAGCGGCAGCGATCTTCATCGCCTCGTTGATGGTGCGCGCGCGTACGTCGAGCGCCCCGCGGAAGATGTAGGGAAAGCCCAGCACATTGTTGACCTGGTTCGGATAGTCCGAACGTCCCGTCGCCACGATCGCATCGGGGCGTACCGCCTTGACGTCTTCCGGCGTGATTTCTGGATCGGGATTGGCCATGGCGAAGATAATCGGCGCCTTCGCCATGGTCTTGACCATGGCCTGGCTCACCGCGCCTTTGACAGAAAGGCCGAGGAAGACGTCGCAATCGACGAGCGCATCGGCGAGCGTGCGGGCCTTGGTCTCGACCGCATGGGCGCTTTTCCACTGGTTCATCCCGTTGGTGCGGCCGCGATAGACGACGCCCTTGGAGTCGCAGAGAATCGCGTTGGCGCTCGGCAAGCCCATCGTCTTCAGGAGCTCGAGACAGGCGATGCCGGCTGAGCCCGCGCCGTTCACGACCACCTTGATGTCGGACAATTTGCGATTCGTCAGGTGCAGGGCGTTGATGACGCCGGCCGCCGAGATGATCGCCGTGCCATGCTGGTCGTCGTGGAAGACCGGGATGTCCATCATCTCGCGCAGTCGCTCTTCGATGACGAAGCAGTCCGGCGCCTTGATGTCCTCGAGGTTGATGCCGCCGAAGCTCGGCCCCAGATAGCGCACGCAATTGATGAAGGCTTCCACGTCGCTGGTGTCGACTTCGAGATCGATTGCATCCACGTCGGCGAAGCGTTTGAAGAGGACGGCTTTGCCCTCCATGACGGGTTTGGATGCAAGTGCGCCGAGATCGCCCAGGCCGAGGATCGCGGTGCCGTTGGAGATCACAGCCACCATGTTGCCACGGGTGGTGTAGTCGAACGCCGCATCGGGGCGTTCGGCGATGGCGCGCACCGGCACGGCGACGCCCGGGGAATAGGCGAGCGCCAGATCGCGCTGCGTCGCCATCGGCTTGGTCGGCGTAATTTCGAGCTTTCCGGGCTTGGGACCGGCGTGAAAGGCGAGGGCCTCCTCCTCGGTGAAAGAGGGGCGCTTTATGGTCGACATGGGCACTATTCCTACCTGAGCGCAGACTATCCCCTTATCGGCCCAGCCGTTTCAATGGTCCCGGCCCGCGCGCTTCCGCACACCATGGCTCCCTGGGGACAATTCGGCGGCGGCCACCAGAACGGGCGCCAAAATGTTAACGTCGGCCGATGAATGAGCACGTGACGCCGCCGCAGGAGAGCGAAGGGGCTACGCCTATGATGGCGCAGTACCGCGAGACCAAGGCCTCGCATACCGACTATCTCCTCTTTTACCGGATGGGCGACTTCTACGAGATGTTCTTCGATGACGCCGTGAAGGCGTCCGCGGCGCTCGACATCGCCCTGACCAAGCGCGGCAAGCACCAGGGCGAGGACATCCCGATGTGCGGCGTCCCGGTCCACGCCGCGGAGCAATATCTCGAGAAACTGATTCGCAAGGGATTTCGCGTCGCCGTCTGCGAGCAGGTCGAAGACCCGGCGGAAGCGAAGAAGCGCGGCGGCAAGTCTGTGGTGCGCCGCGAGGTCGTCCGCCTCGTCACGCCCGGCACGCTGACCGAGGATTCGCTGCTCGAGGCACGCTCGGCGAATGTCCTGGCCGCATTAGGCCGGGCCGCGGGAGAATTTGCGCTCGCCTCAGCCGACATGTCGGCCGGCGCCTTTGTCGTGGCCAGGGTCGATCCAGCTGAGATCGCGATGGAGCTGGCGCGGCTGAGACCGAGCGAGTTGCTGGCGCCGGATGCCCTCCTCGCCGATGAGATCATCGCGCCGGCCTTGAAAGCGCTTGGACCAGCGCTCACGCCGCTGCCGTCGCTGAAATTCGACTCCGCGAACGGCGAGCGCGCGCTCCTCGCCTACTACAAAGTGGCGGCGCTCGACGGCTTCGGCAGTTTCGGCCGCGCCGAGCTTTCCGCGGCGGGGGCGCTCGTCGCCTATCTCGACCTGACGCAGAAGGGGAAGCGTCCGGCGTTGGCGCCGCCCGCCAAGGTCGGTCCGCGCGCCTTCATGGGAATCGACGGCGCGACACGGCGCAATCTCGAGCTGACCGAAACTTTGTCGGGTGGGCGCAAGGGAAGCTTGCTCTCCGTCATCGATCGCAGCGTCACCGCGGCCGGCGCGCGCGAGTTCGCGCAACGTCTGGCCGCACCCCTGACCGATGTGTCCGCCATCGCCGCGCGTCAGGACGCGGTGGCCTATTTCGTGGGTGAAGCCGATCTGCGCAGCACCCTGCGCGACGATCTGCGCCGTGCGCCGGACATTGCGCGCGCGCTGGCGCGACTGTCCGTCGGCCGCGGCGGCCCGCGAGATCTCGCCGCGTTGCGCGACGGCATCACGGCCGCCCGCGCCTTGCGCGACGCGCTCGTCTTCGGCGATCCGCTGAAACCGTCGCCGGGCGAGGCGGGGCGCGCGCGCGCCGATCTGGTCGAGGGGATCGCGGCGACGTCGCGGCTTGTCGATCAGCTGACGTTGCTGCTCGTGGAAGAGCCGCCTTTCCTCGCACGTGACGGCGGCTTCATCGCGGCGGGAGCCCATCCGCCGCTCGACGAGGTGCGCAGGCTGCGCGACGAATCCCGCCGTGTCATCGCGAGCCTCGAAGCCCGTTACAAAACCGAGTGCGGCGTTTCGGCGCTGCGCATCAAGCACAACGGCGTGCTCGGCTATTTCATCGAAGTGACGCCGCAGCACGCCGACAAGCTGATGGGTGAAGCCGGACGCGCGCTCTTTCGACACCGCCAGACCATCGGCGGCGCCGTACGCTTTTCCACCGACGAGCTTGCGACGCTCGCCAACCGGATCTCGCAAGCCGCCGATCAGGCGCTGGCCATCGAGCGCGGCCTGTTTGACCAGATGGTCTCCGAGGCGCTTGCGGTCGCTTCCGCCCTCGGCGGCATCGCCGCTGCCCTCGCCGTGCTCGATGTCGCAACCGGGCTCGCCGAGCTCGCCACAGCGTGCCGCCATACCCGGCCCAGGATCGACGAGAGCTCGGCGTTTCGAATCGCGCGCGGCCGTCATCCGGTCGTGGAAGCCGCGCTGGCGCACGACCACTCCAATCCCTTCGTCCCGAATGATTGCGATCTGTCGCCGGACGGGCCGGGGCGGCTCTGGCTCGTCACCGGTCCGAACATGGCCGGCAAATCGACCTTCCTGCGCCAGAACGCGCTCATCGCGATCATGGCCCAGATGGGGTCCTTCGTTCCGGCCGACGACGCGCATATCGGCATCGTCGACCGGCTGTTCTCGCGCGTCGGCGCGGGCGACGATCTCGCGGCCGGCCGCTCGACCTTCATGGTCGAAATGGTCGAGACCGCCGCGATCCTCAACCAGGCAACCGAGAAAAGCCTCGTCATCCTCGACGAGATCGGGCGCGGCACGGCGACCTTCGACGGGCTCGCCATCGCCTGGGCCGTCGCCGAGCATCTGCACGAGGCGAACAGGTCGCGCGCGCTCTTCGCCACGCACTACCACGAGATGACGGCGCTGGCCGACCGGCTGAGCTCGATTGCCTGCGTGACCATGCGTGTGCGCGAATGGAACGACTCGATCGTCTTCCTCCACGAAGTGGCCCCAGGGGCCGCCGATCGCTCTTACGGCATACACGTCGCAAAGCTTGCGGGCCTTCCCGCCTCCGTGCTCGCGCGGGCCCGGGACGTGCTCGGCGCACTCGAGGAGGGACGCGAGGGCCACAAGCCGCTCGCCCGCATCGACGACCTGCCGCTCTTCGCACCGCAAAAGAAGATCGAGACGAAGCCGAGCGGAGTTCGAAGACGCACTTCGCCCGGTGGAACCGGACACCTTGACGCCGAAACAGGCCCTGGAACTCATCTATGCGCTGAAGCGCAAGCTCGATGCCGGCTGAAAGGGCGTCTGCTTGTCCTGGGCTTGCTGGCTTCGGGGCGCAAATGGCAACGTTGTGCGCATGAGCTCAGCCGACCGAAAGCGCAAATTCCTCTGTGTCGTCGACAAGACGCCGGAGTGCCGCGTTGCGCTGCGCTTTGCCGCGCGCCGTGCGCAGCACACCGGTGGCCGCATCACGCTGCTGTGTCCCGCGCAGCGCGCCGACTTTCAGCAATGGCGAGGCGTGGAAGAGATCATGCAGGACGAGGCGCATCAGGAGGCCGAGCGCCTCGTCTACAACGGCGCCAAGATCGTCAACGAGCTCACGGGCCTCATGCCCGAGCTCATCATCCTCCATGGCCGTCCGACGGATTGCGTCGCCGAGCTCCTGAAGAACGACCGCGACATCTCGATCCTGGTGCTCGCCTCCGGCCTCGCCAAGGAAGGACCCGGTCCGCTCGTCACCATGTTCGCGAGCGGCGTCCAGGCGATCCCCGTCACCATAGTGCCGGGCAACCTCTCCGACGACGCCATCGACGCGCTCGCATGATCCAGTTAACCCGGCGCGCCGGATTTCCATCGGAATTGCCGCAAATTCTCGCGAGTTTCCGATGGGAAGTTTGATGGTATCGCCCTAGAATCGCAGCCGGATTGAATTGGGGCACCCGCCATGTGGGATTTCAGTCTGTCGAAGGCCATCAACGCCGTGATCCGCACGGCGCCGTTCGTTCTGCTTCGGCTGGTCGTCTATTTCGGCATCGGCCTCGCCTACATCATCACGGTCGGAGCCGGCGCGGTTGTGGGCTACGGCTTCGGCCACATGGGCAGCAGTCCCGACGCGCCCGAGGGTGGCGCCTTCTGGGGCGGTGCTATCGGTTTCGGCCTGACCAGCGCAGTGCTCTATCTCGCGAGAGAATACATTCTCTACCTGGTGAAGGCCGCGCACATCGCCTGTCTCGTCGAAGTGCTCGACGACAAGGCGATCCCGGGCGGTCAGGGCCAGATTTCCTACGGCGCGAAATTCGTCGAAACGCATTTCACCGAAGCCTCGGTGCTCTTCGGTGTCGACCAGGTGATCAAGGCGGTGTTGCGCACGCTGTTCCGCACGATCAATTTCTTCACCGCCTTCCTCCCGATCCCCGCGCTGCAGAGCCTCATCCGTGTCGCCGAGGCGATCGTGCGTCTCTCGCTCACCTATGTCGACGAAGTGATCCTCGCCTACCTGATCCGCACGCGCACGACCAATCCGTGGGAGACGGCGAAGGATGGCCTCATCCTCTATGCGCAGAACTATTCGCACTTCCTGAAGAACGCAGTCTGGCTCGCGGTCTTCCTGTGGCTCATCACCTTCGCGATCTTCATCGTCTTCCTGGCGCCGGCGGCGGGCGTGCTCGCGCTCTTCCCGGGCCATCTTGCAATGTGGGGCTTCGTCTTCGCCTTCATCTTCGCTTGGGCGTTCAAGGCCGCACTTCTCGAACCCATCGCGATCGCGGCGCTGATGCAGGTTTTCTTCAAGACGATCGAAGGCCAGACGCCGAACCCGGAATGGGAACAACGCCTGTCGCAGGCGTCGAGCCGGTTCCGCGAGCTCGCGCAGAAGGCGTCAGGCTGGGTCGGCGCACCGCAGAAACCCGATGCAAGTCCTGCGGCCGGCGTCGGTAAGCCCGCCTGACCGAAGCTCTTCACGCGCGGCGAAACGCGACTTTTCAATCTGTGATCGCGCGCCTAGATAAAGTCCCATGGGAAAAGTCGTCGTCGCGGTCGCCATCGGGTTCGTCGCCATCGTTATGATGGGCGGCCTCTACACGCTCTGGGCGGGCGGCGACACGGCGCGTACCTGGTCGAACCGGCTCATGCGTATCCGGGTGCTGGCGCAGTTCATCGCGATCCTGATCATCATGGCGGTCCTCTATATCACCAGCCGGCACTAGCCGGCGCGGTTTGCGCAATTCCCTTTGGAAAACGGGCCTTTGGCCGCAAGCCTCTTGCGCGCAGGGGTCCGCTATGCTGTTACCCTTGGTCCGAAAGCGAGCAACCATGGGCAAGACCCTCTACGACAAGATCTGGGATGCGCATCTGGTGCATTCGGCACCTGGCGAGGCGAACGTCCTTTATATCGACCGCCATCTCGTGCACGAGGTGACGAGCCCGCAGGCCTTCGAAGGCCTGCGCACGGCCGGGCGCAAGGTGCGTCGTCCCGACCTCACGCTGACGGTCCCCGACCATAACGTGCCGACCAAGGATCGTGCGAAAGGCATCGCCGACCCGGAGTCGCGCGAGCAGATCGAGACGCTGGAGAAGAACGCGGCCGATTTCGGCATCGAATACCTGGCGATGGACGACATCCGCCAGGGCATCGTGCACATCGTGGGTCCCGAACAAGGCTGGACGCTTCCGGGCACGACCATCGTCTGCGGCGACTCCCATACCTCCACGCACGGCGCCTTCGCGTCACTCGCCTTCGGCATCGGCACCAGCGAAGTGGAGCATGTGCTCGCGACGCAGACCTTGCTCGCGCAGCATTCCAAGAACATGCGCGTCACCGTCGACGGCAGGCTGCCGATCGGCGTGACTGCAAAGGACATCGCACTCGCAATCATCGCGCGCATCGGCACCGCAGGGGGCACGGGGTACGTCATCGAATATGCGGGCGAGGCGGTGCGCGCCCTGTCGATGGAGGGCCGCATGACCCTCTGCAACATGACGATCGAAGCCGGCGCACGCGCCGGATTGATCGCCGCCGACGAGACGACTTTCGCCTATATCGCGGGCCGTCCGCGCGCGCCAAAGGGCGCCGCGTTCGAAGGCGCGCTGCACTACTGGCGCACGCTCAAATCCGACGCCGATGCGAAATTCGACGTCGAGATCGCGCTCGATGCGGCCAAGATTCCCCCGATGGTCACCTGGGGCACGTCTCCCGAGCAGGCGCTGCCGATCAATGATTTCGTTCCCGATCCCGCAAAGATCAAGGACGAGGCGCACCGCGCGGGTGTCGAGCGCGCGCTCTCCTACATGGCGCTGACGCCTGGCACCGCGCTCAAGGACGTGAAGATAAATCGCGTCTTCATCGGTTCCTGCACCAATGGCCGCATCGAGGATCTGCGCGCCGCCGCCGCCATCGCCAAAGGAAAGAAGGTGGCGTCGCATGTCGGCGCGATGGTCGTGCCGGGCTCCGGCCTTGTGAAAGCGCAGGCCGAAGAAGAAGGCCTCGACGAAATCTTCATCGAAGCGGGCTTCGAGTGGCGCGAGCCGGGCTGTTCGATGTGCCTCGCCATGAACGCCGACCGCCTCGAACCGGGCGAGCGCTGCGCCTCGACCTCGAACCGCAACTTCGAAGGCCGCCAGGGCCGCGGCGGCCGCACGCACCTGATGAGCCCCGCAATGGCAGCGGCAGCGGCGATCGCCGGCCACCTCGCCGACGTGCGGGAGTATCAGTAGCCCGATACGCTTTGAGCGCCGTTCGGAAAAATCTCGCGACATGTCGAGGTCAAAGTTGTCACGCGGTGGCGCGGGGACGCGGAGATCATGGGCGATGTGTCGAAAGACCTTGATGACGTAACGGGCGCGATAATTCACGCAGCGTTAGCTAAAGCTTCACAAGGGTCTCGGACCTGGGCTTCTTGAGTCCGTCTACGCCATCGTGCTCGCGCGTGACCTTGAACGCAGCGCTTTTCATGTCGAACGTCAGCCAACAGTTTCGTTCGATTATGACGGGTTGCGTTTCGAGAATTGCTTGCGCGTCGACTTGCTTGTCGAGACTCGTGTTGTCTTCGAGATAAAATCTGTCGAGAGGCTGCAATCCGTACACTCGAAACAGTTGCTGACATACCTTCCTTTGTCGAACTTGCCCGTAGGGCTACTAATAAATTCGGCGCACCAACCCTGAAAGAAGGTCTCCGCCGAATCGCAAACGGACTCCCGCCCTCCGCGTCTCCGCGCGCCTCCGCGTGAACCAATCAGCTGATCGAATGACGCGCTCGTTGAAGTGAGCGCTGGACGGTGTTAGGGTCCAACTCTAAAATCCACCATACGATAGCAGCGACGAGGCATACGGAGGCGAGGAAGTTTCTTGCGAGCCTGTCGTAGCGCGTGGCAATGCGGCGGAAGTCCTTGAGGCGGCAGAAGGCGTTCTCGATGCGGTGGCGCTGCTTGTAGGATTTTCTGTCGAAGGTGAAGGGCTGCTTGCGATTGCATTTGTTGGGCACGACGGGTTTGGTGCCGCGCTCGCTCAGCCAATGGCGCAGTTCGGCACTGTCGTAAGCTCTATCGCCAAGAAGCTTTTTGGCTGCCTTGTTGCGCCGGATCAGACGCTGTGCCGGCGGACAATCATGGGCCTGGCCGCCCGTCAGCAGGATGGAAAGAAGACGGCCTTTAGCATCTGCGATTGCGTGGATTTTCGTGTTTCGCCCGCCGCGCGAGCGTCCAATCGCTTGGTTCTGTTCCCCCTTTTTGCGCCCGAGGCCGAGCGGTGTGCCTTGACGTGGGTGGAGTCGATCATCTGCGTGTGGGTTGACCGCCCGCGCGCGGCAAGTTCGCGAAACAACCGCTCCCACACGCCGCGCTCCGCCCAGCGCACAAAGCGATTGTAGATCGTCGTCGGCGGGCCGTATTCCGGTGGGCAGTCGCACCACCGGCAGCCGCTCTTCAGCACGTGCAGGATGCCGCTGATCACCCGGCGGTCGTCCACCCGAGCTTTGCCGCGCACGTCTCTCGGCAAATACGGCTCGATCTGCCGCCACTGATCATCGTTCAGCCAAAACAGATTGCGCCGCATCGTCTCTGCTCCGAATCATACGAGCAGAAGAAAATCAACAACCGATTCAGCCGACAACGAATTTATTGGGTTCGCGCCCTAGTTCAAAAAAAGCTCATCGGATCGACATCCACAGTCACCCGCACGGCGGTCGCCACTTTCACCGCTTCGAGCCAGGCGTGCAGATAGGCCTGGATATCGACGCTCTTATCCGCCTGCACCAGCAGCCGCTCGCGCGTCTGGCCGCGCAGCAGGGCGTAGAAGGCCGGTGTCGGTCCCCACACCTTCACGCCCTTCGCGCTTGGCGCGGCTCGCGCCAGCGCGCGACCGGTTTGTCGTACGAGCTCGCCGTCGCCGCCGGAGAGGATGATCGCGGCCAGGCGTCCGAAGGGCGGGGAATTCGTGCGTTCGCGAAACTGACGTTCCTGTTCGTAGAACGCATCGCGGCCGGCGGATGCGAGCGCCTTCATCACCATGTCGTCGGGATTGCGTGTCTGAATGAGAACGAGTCCCGGTTTTTCGGCGCGGCCCGCGCGTCCGGACACCTGATGCAATAGCTGGAAGGTGCGTTCGCGCGCGCGTACGTCACCGTCGGCGCCGCCCAGATCGGCATCGATGACGCAGACGAGCGTGAGCTGCGGGAAGTGGTGGCCCTTGGCCATGATCTGCGTGCCGATGAGGACGTCGATCTCGCGCTTGGCCATGGCGCGGATAGCGGCCTGCGTCTCCTGCGGCCCGTGCATCGTATCGCTGGACGCGATCGCCATGCGCGCATCAGGGAAGACGGAGACGAATTCCTCCGCCACGCGCTCGACGCCCGGTCCGCAGGCGATGAAGCTGCCCTTCGCGTGGCACTCGGGACATTCCGCCGGCGTCTGGATCTCATAGCCGCAATGATGACAGGCGAGTCGCTTGCGATAACGGTGCTCGACCAGCCACGCCGAGCAATTGCGGCAGGTCATCTTGTGGCCGCAGAAGGCGCACAGCGTAAGCGGTGCATAGCCACGCCGGTTGAGGAACAGCATCGCCTGCTCGCCGCTGCCGATCGTGACGGCGAGCGCCTCGCGCACCGGCTGCGACAGCCATGTACCCGGCTCGCCCTGCGCCTCGCGCATGTCGATCAGACGGACTTCCGGGAGAACCGCCGCGCCGTGGCGCTTGGGAAGGCGCAGATGCGCGTAGCGCGCAGTCGTGGCGTTGACGAAGCTCTCGAGCGAAGGCGTCGCGCTCGCAAGGACCGCGGCGCAGCCTTCGATGCGCGCCCGCACCACGGCCATGTCCCTCGCATGGTAGATCGCGCCGTCGGCCTGCTTGTAGGCCTGTTCGTGCTCCTCATCGACGACGATCAGGCCCAGTTCCGGAAACGGCAGGAACAGGGCGGAGCGGGCGCCGACGACGACGCGTGCCTCGCCGCGCATCACCGCGCGATAGGTCCGTCGCTTTTCCTTTTGCGACAGGTCGGAGTGCCATTCGGCAGGCCGGCAGCCGAAACGCTCTGCGAAACGTTCGAGGAATTGCACCGTCAAGGCGATCTCGGGCAAAAGGATCAGCGCCTGGCGGCCCTGGCGCATCGCCTGCGCAATCGCTTCAAAGTAGGTCTCTGTCTTTCCCGATCCGGTCACGCCGTCGAGCAGGCTGACGGCGAACCTTTTCGCCGCCACATCCCGGCACAACGCATCGGCGGCGGCCCTCTGCTGCTCGCTCAATGTGGGCACCGCAAATTCGGGATCGGGCACGGCAAAGGGCGCGAACTCGGGAAGCTCGGTCTCGACCAGCGCGCCCAAATCTATCAGTCCGCGCACCACCGCGGGCGTCGCGTTCGCGTCCTGCGCCAAAGCCGGCACGGTGCGTGCCAATCCGTCTGCTGCGAGTGCGAGCACGCGTATGCGCGCATCGGTCAACCGCTTGGGCGTCGTGTTGCCCCGGACATAGGCGATGCGGGGAATATCGGGTTCAAACGCCGAGCGCGAGCGCAAAGCCATGGCAAGGATGTTGCCGGGCGCGTTCAGGGTGTATGCTGCGACCCAGTCGACGAAGTCGCAAAGGGCCGCCGGGAGGCGCGGCGTGCCTTCGAGAGGCGTTGCCTCCTTCAAGCGGTTGTCGCCGACGCTTCCTTCGGCTGCACCCCAGATCACGCCGAGAATTTCGCCGTTCCCCAGCGGGGCTGAAACCAGTGTGCCCCGCAGCGCGTTGGTTCCTTTGGGGAGTTTGTAGTCGTACGCCCCCTTGAGGGGACGCGGCAGAAGCACGCCGGCACGCGGCGAGGAGCCGAGCGCCAAATCCGGCAAAGGCTTCAATGCTGCGTCCTTCATGCGGTACACTTTGGGTCCTGATTCTGAGCGGTCAACGGCTTTAGCAAATGAAGATCTTCATCGACAGCGCCGATCCCAAGGAGATTCGCGAGCTCGCGCAGTCGGGTCTCGTGGATGGCGTCACGACCAATCCGTCGCTCGCGGCGAAAACCGGGCTCGACTACTTCGACGCCCTCAAGGATATCTGCGATGCGGTGCCCGGCCCGATCAGCGCCGAGGTTCTCGCGACTGACACCAAGGGCATGCTGTCCGAGGCGAACCGATTCCTGCGCATCGCGAAGAATATCACGATCAAGGTGCCGCTCACCTGGGACGGGCTCAAAGCATGCCGGGCGCTGTCCGACGAAGGCCACAAGGTCAACGTCACGCTCTGCTTTTCGCCGGTCCAGGCGATGATGGCGGCCAAGGCGGGTGCGACCTTTATCTCCCCGTTCGTCGGGCGCATCGACGACATCGGCGAAGACGGCATGGCGCTGATCCGCACCATTCGTACCATCTACGACAATTACGACTACCAAACCGAGATCCTCGCGGCCTCGGTTCGCCACGTGATGCATGTGCGGGAGGCGGCGCTGGCCGGCGCCGATGTCGCCACGATACCGGCCAGCGTGTTCAAGGCGCTTCTCACGCATCCGTTGACCGATAAAGGTCTTGCCACGTTCCTCGAAGATGCCCGCAAGGCAGGGGTCAGGATCCGAGACGAATGAGCGAAGGGGCAAAGAAGCGGGCGCCCGCCGAGGCTGCGGCCGACGCGGTGAAGACCTATATCCGCATGCATCGCGAGGCGCTCGCCGCCGACGGCGAGCTGTTGGCGCTGCTGGTGCCCGAGCGTTTCGCTGCGGGCGAAGTGCGCGATCTCCAGCGCTTTGTCATCGAAAGGCTGGCAAGCGAGAACGCCGCCTTGAAATCCGAGCGCGACGCGCTGAAGGAAACCCGTCACGCCGACGCACAGCTGAGCGCGGGCGTGCGCGAGGCGGTTCTGGATCTGATCGACGCGCGCAGCTTTTCGGAAGCCATCGCGGTCGCGTTGGCCGCCTCGCCGGCCTTCGGTGCCGAGAAGGCCGCGTTCTGTGTCGAAAGCGATGAAGGTGCCGCCCGCACCGGGACGGACGGCGTGCGCCTCATTCCCAGCGGCACGAGCGCGGCCGTGCTCGGCCGCGAGGGCATGGGCGCAATTCTTTCGGGCGGAGGGGAATTGCTTCTCGGTCCCGGCGGCGCGCAATGCCATAGCCTTGCGGCATTCCGACTGAAAATCGGTCGCGATACGCCCGCCGCGCTCTTTGTCCTGGGCGCAGATGAGCCTGGACGCTTCGACGGCGAAGAGACCGCGGCGGACCTTCGCTATTTTGCGCGTGCGCTCGAACGGGCGATTCGGGCGTGGCTCGATCTTCCGAAGAGTTGAAAGCGCAATGGCTCGGCGCGCTCGCGCATGAGCGCCGCGCCAGCCCGCATACTTTGCGCGCCTATGGCGACGACCTCGCACGGTTCCTCGACTTCATGAGCGGGCATGTCGGCGGGCCCATGAACGAGCGCGCACTGGCCGCCTTGTCGCCCGCCGATATTCGCGCCTTCATTACCACGCGGCGGAAGGAAGGCCTTGGCGCACGCGGGGTCCAGCGGGCGCTGGCCGCCGTGCGCAGCTTCTACCGCTATCTTGCGCGCGAGGAGATCCTGGAAAATGCCGCACCGCGCTCGGTGCGGACGCCGCGCGTGCCGCGCAGCTTGCCACGTCCCTTGAGCGAGGTCGACGCCGCTCGCACGCTGAAAGAAGCGGGAGAGAACGATGTCGAATGGATTGCCGCCCGAGACACGGCCCTGCTCACACTTCTCTATGGTGCAGGGTTGCGCATCTCCGAAGCGTTGAGCCTGAAGCGGGGTGACATTCCACTCGGCCCGTCGCTGACGATTCTCGGCAAAGGCCGAAAGGAGCGTGTCGTGCCGGTGCTGGACGTTCTGCGCGAGGCGATCGACGCCTACGCCGCGCTGATCCCGTTTACTGGCGCCCGCGACTCCGTGCTGTTTCTTTCACGGCGCGGCAAGCCCATGAGCGCGCGCGAGGCCCAGCTCATGATGCAGCGCCTGCGCGGCCGGCTCGGCCTTCCCGAGCGCGCCACGCCGCACGCGCTGCGCCATTCCTTCGCCACCCATCTGCTGCAGAACGGCGGCGATCTGCGCGCCGTGCAGGAGCTGCTCGGCCACGCCTCGCTCTCGACCACGCAAACCTACACCGAGATCGACACGCGCCGACTGATGGAGGTCTACGCAAGCGCGCACCCGCGCGGCAAGGTCGCCTGACCCTTCGACCGGTTCCCGGGTCGACAAAAAAAGTTAATTCACGCGGAGCCGCGGAGTCGCGTCGGATTGAGAAGGTCCTAAACGCTGGAGACGACGCCAAGGATGCCGGCGCGATTTGCGCGCCAACAAGATGCGGAGAGTGCGGACACCTTTCCGAAAGGGCCACACTCCTCCGCGGGTCCGCAGCTCCGCGTGACCGAATAATGCCTAAGCCCGCCAAGCCTTACCGGCCGTTCTCCGTTCGAGCTTCTTCATCGCCGGCAGGAGCTGCTCGAGGCTTGCGATGATGTCACCGCCGCCCTTGCGGATGAAGTACTCGACCTGGAGATTGACCATCGCGCCTTCGTTGTCCGCCGACAGGCGGAAGTCGCCGCGATAGCCGAGGATTGGCTTGGCGCGCGCGAAGGCATAGCCGATTTCAGCGGCCGTGCCGCTGTCGATGTCGACACCGTCGAGCACCGCGAACACCGCATCGCTCTTGTCGATTGCGCGCGTGTTGCCCGCGCCGATTTCGCGGTTCAGCCGCGACCAGGCGTCGCGCCGCCTTGTTCCGTACGCCAAGCGCGT
Organism: uncultured Alphaproteobacteria bacterium; assembly: GCA_963802815.1. GTDB lineage: Bacteria > Pseudomonadota > Alphaproteobacteria > Micropepsales > Micropepsaceae > Rhizomicrobium. The sequence continues at coordinate 103,458 of CAWDKN010000058.1, read as the reverse complement.
GACGGCCGCGATCTTCTTCTGGTCGGCCAGCGCCCACGGATCGAGCACGCGATGACCAAGCGCCACGATAGCCGGAACCAGCACGGTGTTGTGGAAGACGCGTCCGGCTTCGGAGAATCCGAACGGCCCGGCGAGATAGACTTTCATACCGCTTTCTCCGTCAAATGGCGTCGATCACGTCCTCGCCACCGCCTTTCGTGATGCGCCCACCTTGCCAGGCGGCGCCGAGAAGGCTCGCGAAGACGAGGGCGCCCATGCCCATGGCCGCCATCAAAAGATACGTGCGTCCGCCGAATTGGGCGTAAAGCGGTCCGCAGGCGAGTGTCGCAAATCCCATCGCAAGCCCGTAGGAGCACACGGCGTAGAGACTTTGCGCGGTCGCGGCCAGGCGCGGCGGGACGGCCTTCAGGATAAAGTACATCGCACCCAGATGCGCCATGGCAAAGGTCGCGCCGTGCAGGAATTGCACCACGACGACGACGGCGAGCGGCGGGTCGAACGCCATGATCGTCCACCGCACCACGCAGCCGAGCGAGCCCAGCAGCAGGAGCCGCGTTGCGCCCAGCGCGCGAAAAACGGCGAGCGAGAACGACATCAGTGCGATCTCGGCGAACACACCCAGCGGCCATATCGCACCGATCATTGCGCCGCTGTAGCCGATCTGGTGCCAATGCAGGCCGCCATAGGAGTAGTAGAAGGCGTGGCTGCCCTGATCGAGGCTCGCTGCAGCAAGGAAAACGAGAAAGACGGCAGAGCGCGAAAGCTCGCGCGCCTCGGCCAATGCTTTGCGCAGGCGCATCGCGAACTCGCCGCGCGGACGGTTCGCGGGAGGAGCGGGAAGGATATAGATCGCCGCCAAGCTCAGGATCACAGCCACGGTCATCCACGGCGCCAGGACGCGGAGGCCGAAGCGGGAGATCGCCAATCCCGCCAGGACATTTGCGACCACGAACAGCGTCGAGCACCACAGCCGCACATGGCCGTAGTCGAAATCGAACCGCTCGGAAAGGCGAATGCTCACGCTTTCGAGCAGCGGAGAAACTGCGCCGACCCCTGTCGCACCCACGACGGCGGCGGCAAAGATCGGCCATGGCGCCGTAACGAAATTGAGCGAGGCATAGCTCACCAGCATGGCGCCGTAGAGGATCAGCATCGACGTGCGGCGGTCGTTGCGCGCGTCGGCGATCAATCCGCTTACGGGAGCGACCGGAATGCGCAGGAGAATGCCAGCCGAAAGAATCGTGCCGATCATGGCGGGCGGAATCCCGCGCCAGGCGAGCCAGGCACCGAAGAACGGCGTATAGGCGCCGCTCAGAAGACCCGACGCGGCTTGGGCAAAGGAAAGACGAAGAGCGACCCCGTTCACGGGGTGCAAGCTATGGTGCGCCACCCACCGCCACAACTCGGCGCGCCGCCATTGTGCGCAGCAACAGCCAGATGCGCTTCTCCGCCGCACGGGCCTTGGGACCGTCGAGGCCCTCGACATGCACATGCAGCTCGGTCAGCAGCCGGCGAAGCTCGTAATTGTTCGCATTGAGCGCAGAGATCTTGAGCGACACGTCCTTACCCCGTGCCGCCACGGCGAGCTTCGCCTTCAGAGCGTTGTCGACCACGAGCGGCGTAAGCTCGGCAAAGACCTCGCGGATGTCGATGTTCTCGTTTACGCGCAGGTCGGCGCCGCGCTCATATTCCAGGGCCACCAGCGACAGCATGAAATTGGTCAGGCCGACGGCGCTCTGCGCATAGACCTCGCTCAACAGCGGCACGATGGTCGTGGCGAGCCGGGCCGCGGAAATCTTCAGGATCTCGTCGCCTTCGGGGACTCATGCGCCCATCTCCGCGGCAAGGCGTTCGGACAGGACGCGGTTGTGGACGCAGAGGCCGTACCAGCCGGAGAAGGCGTTGATCGGATCGGTGTTGCGCCCTTCGCACATATTCGCGGGCGGCCGAAATCCAGATCGCCGCGCCTTTCAGGCTGGCGAAGATCTCCCACCAGAAGAGTGCTTTCGGATCTATCCTGAGGCCGCTCGACTTTTCCCAGATGCGCATCGCCTCGTCGCGTGGGAGCATGCCGCCCGGCCTGGCCGGATCGGCAGTCCACAGCGGGTCGATCGCCCAGCCGAGATCCTCCAGCGGATCGCCCAGATGCGTCATCTCCCAGTCGAGGATGCGCGCGCATCCCGCCCTGCCCGTCGAACAGGAAATTCCCGTTGCGATAGTCGCCATGCACGACCGAGATCTTCTGCGCCGGCGGCGGCGGATTGCGGTCAGCCAGCGCATTGCCGCGCGCACGATCGGCTGCGGCTCTCGCTCGTCCTCCTCGATCACTTTCTCCCAGCGCGCGATCTCGTGCCGCCAGCGTCGGCTCGAGCGCCGTGCGCCGTCGAGGTCGCCGAGACCGATCGCCACGGGATCGGCGCGCGCGATCCGACCGAGATTTCGAAGAACTGCTCGCCCGATCCTTTCGCGCTGCGCGCCATAGGGATCGGGCGTGAGAACGCCGCCGACCTGGCAATCCGTCGATCTCCTCCATGATGAAGAAAGGCCGTTCCAGCGCCTCCGTCCAGCTCGAGCGCGACCGGCTCGGGAACGGGCAGGCCGAGCCGAGGAACGCCTGGTAGGCGCGGAATTCCGTCGAGCGGTCGGTCTCGATCAGGCTCGCCGGGGGATCGCGCCGGAGGATCAGCGCGCGCTCCAACGCCTTGCCGCCTTTGTGTGTAGCGGGCGCGGAAACGATACGTCTCGCGCGAGGCGCCGCCCGGGATGCGTGCCAGGTTCGCGACCGCAAGGTCCCCTGCGCCGAGCTTGGCTGAAAGATAGATCTGAAGCCGTTCGGTAATGTCGTCACTCATGGGGCGGGGTCGATAGATTCCTTTGAGGCCGGCGGCTGTGTACTCTCCCACGACGAGCTGTTCCAGCACGCCTGCGCCTTCGCGCGTCCCGCCGGGGCCGGTCAGCGTCACCGTGACGAAGGCCTGGATGTGTCGAAAGCGCGGGTCGTTTTCGTTGACGGCGGCGGTCTCATAGGAGTTGTAGCCCAGCGCATTCTCTCCCTTGTAGTGGCCGTGGCCCCATTCGGGATTGCCGTAGCCGATGCCCGACATATAAAAGTTGAATTGCGGCGTCAGCTCGGCGCGCCACTCCCCGCCGCTCGCATCGCGGGTTTCGATGATCGCTTTTTTTGCGTGACGCGTGCCGGATTTGTAATCGATCTTTGAGGCGCAGGCCTGCATATGCGTGGCCTCGGCGCCGCCGAGGCCGCCGGACACCGACGCCGTGTTCCAGGCGTGCCCGTTCCCGTCCGCGTTCAGGTGATAAAGCATGAAGCGGTCGGGGAAATTCATCGGCGACCACAGCCAGTAGAATTGCGGCGCGCGCGGCGGCGCCACGCCTTGCGGATCGCCGAGCCCGATGGGGCGCACGCCCCAGGAGCGGTCGCGCGTGCCCAGTACTGCCTCGCGCTTTATGTCGATGCGCTTTCCCTTGATCTCGACGAAGCCCTCATAGGCGCCGTTCTGGGTCAGCCGCGTGTAGTCCATGATCGTGCGCGGGCCCTGGCGATAGGTGAAGCGCGGCTCCTCGACTGCGCCCGCGCGAGCGTGGAAGGTTATGTCCGCCCTCAGGCCGTGCGGATTGTCGCCGACGCGCACGCGCAGTGTCTTCAACGGCTCGACCACCTCGACGGAGATCGGCCCCACCTTCGTGTCCATGCGCTCCATGTTGAGAAGCCGCGAAGCGTGAAGATTGTGCTGGACACCGTCCACGATCAGCGAGAACGCGGCGTCCATCACGTTAAGGTGCGGATAGACACCCATGGCCGCGGCGAAGAAGACGTCGCCGCTGGCGCGTAGCCGTTGAAGAAATAGCGGTCGTAGAAATTGCGGTCGGTGCCCGACGTCGCAATCGGCTCCGGCAGCTGGTGGACCGGATAGTCGTCGGCTTTGGTCAGCATGCGTTGTTTTTGACGGGCCTCGCGCCCGCCATCCCCTGAACCGGTGACTATCTTGCGCGCGGGGGCGCTTTTTCCCGGTGGGGACAATGGCTCCGCAGGGCGGGGCGGGCAATGTGAAAATCAGCGCGCTTCCGCTGCGGAAGCCCAGGCGGCCAAATGCGCTGCCGCGCCACCAAATCTCAGCAAAGCAATACACCCGTGCACGGCGATTTCGCGGTCAGATACTAGGCATTGCTTTCCAGAACGTCTCCACGGAACGACTGCCGCGTCGAGAATAGAAGCCGATTCAACGCCATACCTGCCCGCTGAAACAAAATCGAAGTCACCCTTGAGATCGCTTTTCTTTGGCGCCCAATCTTTCTAAGGTCTTACCACGTCATTTCACAGTTGGTGCGCTTTGCGGCAAGACTGAGAGGGGTAGAAGTGGCGGCAGGGGCGGTTCCGCCATTGGCGAGGTCCGCCGGCGTTTTTGCCGGTGTGATCGTGCTCGGCCTTCTCGCAATGCTCTTGATCGACGGACTTACCTATCTCAATTTCGGTCCGGCCCGGTACATCGTCGAATTCGACAATCGGCTTTACGAGCAGTTGGTCCCGCCTTCGCCCATCGTACAGTCGGCGTCGCGCTCGAAGCTTCACCGCGTCATATTCATCGACGTCGACAAGGCAACGGCAAAGCATTGGCCTTTTGCGACCGGTACGCCGAGAGAGTATCTGGCCAACCTCGTTGCGAGCGTGCGGGAGCAGAAACCCGCGGCAATCTTTCTTGACTTCGACCTTAGGGATCCATCTCCGAACGATAAGCCGCTGGCGGACGAGCTTAGCAAGAAAGATCAGCCACCGGTGCTGCTCCCGCACATGCTCTACCCTCACGGTTCAATTCGTTGCACAGGACAGCGGGATCGAGCGCCGTCGGACAGTCCGACTATGCTTCCCATGGCGCTCGACGGAGCGCTCGCGGCTGGCGGTTCCGTAATTCCCGTTCATGCGGAGCTCGAGACGGGCGACAACGGAACCATCATCGGCGTATGCAGCAAATACGTGCTCGCACGTACCGGAGCGGACATGTGCGCCGAACTGCCAGGCGCGATGTTCGTGGCGCTCGAGCTTGCTGACCGTGGCAGGCAGTCGTCCTGTTCCAATTCCGTTGCGCCGGAACTCTGGCCGCTTCGTTGGCGCATACGCGATGGCGAAGACAAGCGTGTACTCGCAGCGGACAGCCGCGAGCTGTTCGTGCGGATTTCGGCTCGCCACGTCTATCCGCCGCCAGATCTCGTCGACAAGGCCCGCCGACCATCCGAGGTTTCCGACAACGTTGATTTGTCGCCGCTTCGCGGCGCGATCGTGATAATCGGCGCCACGCATGCCGGTGCGGACGACAGTCAGCAGACACCTGTTGGGGATCTCAGCGGTGCGTTGGTTCACGCGAACATGGCATTGCAGCTTGAAGCTGGCCGGGTCGCGCAAATGCCGCACTCGCTACAATACCTCTTCGAGATGATCCAGCTCGTCATAACGGCCGGTGTCGTGGCCTATTTCTGGCACCCTATCCACCGTCAACTAAGGGGGGAGGAACCGTCAATCTGGCTGCGTCTGAGAATCATCGTCTTGAACGAGGCCCCCCTGGCGCTGGTGGTGGCGCTGTTTTTTCATGCATTGCTTTGGACGATCGGCGCCCGGTTCGGTGAAACGCTTTATGCCTGGCACTTTGCGGGCCTGGGCTTGGCAATCGGCATAGCCCTCACAACCATCGTCGAGATTTTTTCGGTGGTGACGGAATCCCTCGCGGACCTGACCGAGAAGGCTGCCGCGCAATACATCGACTTCGCCGAACGCAAACGCCGTGTCAAGCAGAAATGGTTTTGGCGGCGAGCAGCGGATCGTTTGGGCCCGCCCCAGCGCCTTTGCGCGGCGCACCAACCCCGCCTCAAGCGATCCTTCAATGGTTCTTGGGGCAAGCCAGAGAAGGTCTTGGACTGTCTGCTGCGGTCTTGCACAGGGTAACGACGTCGCTCCGCAAGAGCCTGATGGTCCGCTGGCGTTACTAAGGGAGTAGCATGAGCAATTGGAGTCTCCGCGCAGTCGTGCTGGCAGCGCTTGTTGCGCCGGTGGCGGCGCGGCCGGCGGCTGCAGCGGTGCATGCGGAAACCTGTCCGGTCGATCGCATGGCAGGCCGGGTCGAAAAAATTCAGGGCGCGCCGGACAGAATTGTCCTTACCCGCGGAGCCGCGAGAGTGCCCGCCCGCGTGGGGGCATGCATTCTTTATGGCGACAGGCTCGACGCATCGCGGGCTGCCGAGATCCAAATAGACACCGATGACGGTACGAAGGACCTCGGTCAGTTAACGGGCGTGTTGGCGTGGGATGTCCCAGATCCCGGACGTCCAAGCGATCCCTCGGTCGCATCGGTTCTTGACGTCTTCTATCGCGCTATTGCCGAGCCCGTGCACTCCCGTCCGGTGACCGGCGTCGCGCGGGATTCAAGCTGCGAGGACAACGATGCGAATGCAAGCGCGATTGCGGCGTTGCCCGCTGTACCGCTGGAAAAGCAGAGAATTGGCGCCGATCTGACTGAGGTGGTTGCTGCATGGTCCAAAGGCTCCGCCAAACGCAGCGTCACCGTCCGCCTCGGCTCGGCGGGCGGGGCGGCGCTCGCGACGGCTTCGGCCTGCGCGCTCTCTTTCGTGAGGCTGACGCTGGCGCCGAATTCGCTGAAGGCCGGGAATTTGCTCGTGCTTCGGATTGAAGACTTCGGCGGCAGCTCGCTCGAATGGCAGATTGAGGTGGTCGCGCCGGAGTCGCTTCCGCGGCCAACAGGCCAGGTCGGTGCGGATTGGGAGCTGGCCGCCTGGAGGTTGGCCGAGGGCACCAAGGATGCCGGCCTTGATTTCGATCACGCGGCTCTTAGCCGCCGCCGACCGCTCGTTCGCGGCCCGGCAAGTGGTATCGGCCGAGCTTGCAGGAGCCCCGAGGTAATCTATCCCGACTTCGCCGGCTCGATACCGCTGCTCATTTGCCTACGGACGTCACGAAGAAAGCGGCCCATTCGCTGGGGCCATATTTGCCTTCTCCAATGATGCGGACCTGCGCCGAACGCAGGGCCTCCGAGGGATCCATGCCGCGGAGATATGCCGAGTAGAATGCAGACATAAGCTCGGTGGTTGCGTCGTCGTGCACGTTCCACAGCGATGCAACCACGGTGCTTGGTCCGGCGTACAGGAATCCGCGCACGAGCCCCACGACGTCATCGCCGGTCGTGAATTTGGATACTCCGGTCGAACAGCCGCTGAGGACGGCAAGGTTGACGTTGAGCCTCATCGCATAAAGATCAGACGCCGTCAGGACCTTCAAGGCGTTTTCGCCTTGTCTAGGTGGCGCGAAGATCAGCCCCGAATTGAGAGGCTTCGCCTGATCATAGTATCCATGTCCGGCAAAATGAAAGAAGACGTGGCCGGCGGCTTGCCCGCGGATGGCGCCGATCGTTGCCGCTGTCCCGATAAGTAGTCCCGAGCCGGGGGACAGGCTTGCGATCTCTCGCGCCTCCGCCTCTGCGCCTGGAAGCGATTCCTCGTCGAGATCGTCCTTGCTCGGATTGCCGACCACGAGCCCACCTGTACCGCTCGCATGACGTGTCGGAAGCGTCAGCACACTCAGGCTCGGTACGACGCGAAGCGCATAGCGCTCGATCACATAGTGAGAGCCGTCATTCAACGCTGCGAATGCAAGATGATGAAGAATGCCGCTTGGTACGAGCGTCAACCTCTTTGAGTGGACGTCGCCGAGCGCGCGCGCCAGCAGCTCCCGGTACAGCGCGCGCCCGAGTTCGCCGGCGGATTGGGTCGATCCCTGAACGAGCGCATCGTTGAAGGATCGTACCTGCTCATCGAGCCCCGTCGCGTCGAGAGAAACCACGCGAACCTTACCGTTGTTCAGCGTGAAGGCCTTCCATCCGGATTGCGAACTCACGAATTCGACCGCCGCTTCGTCGGGCCTGATGTGCGACTTGATGACGTCGAGACCGACTGGCGAGACGCTGACGAGGGGGGCGAGGTCCGGGGCCGATTGCTGAAGTCGGGCACGTGCCGCCTTCACGGCATCGAGGCGCGCGTCGACGTCGGCTGCGCCGGCTGAGGAAGCCGCGGCAAGCTCAGCCTCGCGGCGGCCGAGCTCCTGGACCAGTGCGATTGCCTCGGGTGAGGTACCGACCCTGTCTCGCGCTGCCAGCAGATCCACTAGAGCGCGGGATTTCGAACGCTCGGAATAGCTCAGCGCGTCCTCGTACGCGCCGCTTTTGACCAGCAGGTCGATAAGCGAATTATAAACTTGCTGCTTGTCGTCGAGAAAGCCGATGCGCCCCTGCTCGCTGGCAACGAGGCCGCGCGAGATCTCGACCACGTCGGCGCTTTGCTTGAGACGCGCTACAGCCCCGGCCACGTCGCCGTCGCGAAGCGCGAGTTGTGCGCGGTCGTACAGCGCGCGCCAATAGACGTCGCGATAAGCCGCGATTGAGGGGTACGCGAGAATGGCGTCGTAGCGCGCACGGGCTTCGTCATAGCGATTGAGCTCGAGCAGGCACCGAGCCGCCAGATATTCGACATAGACATTGGCCGCTGGAGCGAAGGGATACTTTACGAACCAGCCGAAGCTGAATTCGTCGAAGATGTCGAGGCGAAAGGGCGCCGTTGCGACGGCTGCGCCGAACGCGTTCCTGGAGGGCATCAGTCCGTAATTGCGGACCACGCCGCGCTGGGGCTCGAGGAGGAGATCGTAGGCGCGCTGCGGCTCGCCTAGCGCTGCGTAGAGACTTGCGGCGTAATAAACCGGTGCGGGATTGAATTGTAGCGCGAGCGCGTCGGCGATAGCCTGTGCATCTGCTCTGAGCTGTTGCGCTCGCACCTTGTCCCGTATTGCGAGCTGCACGTCGGCGAGACCAAGCACATATCGCGACCCCTGGTCACCGGCATTTTCTACCAGCGATCGTGCGCGCTCGGCATCGCCTTCGGCAAGGGCAATGAGGGCGCGCTTTCCCGCGATCATCCTCGCTGCGTCGGCCCGGCTTCCGTCGCCTTCGCCGCTCTGTGTTCGTGCTTCGTAGGCGTTCAGGCATTCGCTTGCACGCGAGATTTCGTTTAATTTCAGCAGGACATCGCAGAACAGCGACAGCCTTCCGATCGAAAGGCTCGCCAAGGGGACGGCTTCGTCGCGGTCGCGGATGAAAGTCAGGCTGCCTTTATCGAGCGCGTCCCGGTCTTCCGCATCGATGCCGGCACTGGTGGCGGCCTGGCGGGCCGAGAGCTGGCTTGTGACGACCACGGTGTCTCCGCATCCGCCAAGGGGCAGCCCGCAGAGAACGGCGGCACCGCATGCCGCGAAGAGGCGCAACCGGATCGCACGCGAAGGCGGCGAAGGGATGGCCATCGGAAATCAGAAGCGCACGGTCAAATTGAGCTCGAGAGCCCTGTAACCCGCCTGCCCGAAGGCGAGCGACGAACCAAAACGGAGATTCTCCCAGCTTTGCGCCGTCATGCCGGTCCGCGTTCCGTAACTCACGCCGATCTCGTCCCACCCGCTGATCTGCGAATGTGTGCCAACGATCCGGTTGTCGACGAAGTAGGCCTGCCACGTTGCGGGATTGCCGAAGAGCGTTCGTGTCGAGTCCGTCTGGGCGGTAAGCCCGTTGCTGAAGATGCCGCTCTCGAGATCGGGATCGAGGCTGTATTTTCCGATCTGGATGTCCAGCGATTTATAGAAAGCCGCCGCGTTGATGATCGAAAGTTCGAGCGCGTCGTCCATGAGAAAGATGTTGTACTTGCTGCGCGCGCCGAGCGAGTAGAGCGCCGCGCCGTAATCTCCTGCACCGTCGCCTCCGAGCGCGCCGATGGCGCCGAGATGGAATTGCGGCGTGACGTACCAATTGTCGCTGAGCGGCACTCTGACGCCGACACCGAGCGCACCGTCGAGCGAGTTGGTCGAGCCCTGATTGATATAGGTGATGGGCAGGTCGAGCGTGACCGCATAACGCGGGTCGCTCAGGTACCATGTGTAGTCCAGCGGAACGCGCACGGCAGTGCCGGAGATCCCGCGCGCTTCGTAATATTGCGGCTCGACCGACATCGCGAAGGTAGGGCTCAGGCTGCTGCTCGGAGTTTGCGGAGAGAATTCGCCATCGTCGCTTCCGAATGAGTAGGTCGTCGTCGCGAGCGATCCCATCAGCGATTGCGGATTGCCGATGACGGGGTCGGAGTCGGTGTGGGCGGCGATCGCATTGTGAAGCTCGTTCAGCAGCGTGTTCTGGTTGGCCGTGATCCATTGACCCATCGCGACGGCCGCGTCATACCTTGTCGCGCCGGTGGCAGAGTGCAGAATATTCGTTCCCGTGACGCTTGCGGTCACTGTTGTGGAGTTGGCCGGCCACGCGACGGTCAGAATCAGTCCGTCGAAGTGCATCGACGCCGACATCGGCAACGTGGCAAGCTTGGGATAGTTTGTAAAAAGCGCCTGGTTGAAATCGATGTTCGACTGGCCACCCGCACCGAAGATGTCCGAGAAAAATGTTGCGGTTAGCTGTTGGTTCGCGGCGGTTGGCCCGGGAAACTCGGCGTTGAACTGGTTGACGAGACTCGTCACATTGTTCGCCGATATCGAATAATTGTCCGTTCCAGCCGTTATGGAAAACGCGACCGGGCCGTCGGAGAAGCCGTACTTCGCTATAGTGCTGAGCGAACACGCTGCGGTGCCACTCATGCCTGAGCAAATATCCGCTTCCGCCGAACCCGGAATCACGATCGTGCCGATGGCAATTACAACGGCCTGCGCAGCAACGCACATGGATACGCGCATTGCACTCCCCCCTGCCCCCGACATCGTTCCCAAAAAAGTTAACCACGTCATGTTTGTGCTGTAAAGCAGCAAGGTGTATGCACGTCTGTACTCTCGCAAAGGCTGTATGACCTACTTTCCGTACTTGGCCTAGGGCGGGTCGCGCCGACCGCGCACGAGCTGCAGTCGTTCCGATCGTGTCATAGAATCTGCCCAGAACGGCTCCCGACCGGTCACCGTTCGCGATCTGGGGGGTGTCATACCCGCCTGCTTTCGAAGCTTGCGGCCGAGGTTGGCTCCGCACAGTCATTGGCTTTGATCAGCATAAAATGTCCCTGCAGGCCTCGCGGTCGTCGGCGTGGCTCCCTCGGACGGTCCGGCAACGCGAATCGCGACGCTTTCGCAGGAGAAACGATCCGGCTGGTCTGCTTACGCAATCGCTCGTCGATCTCCCTTGGCAGAGCGGCATGGATCTCCTCAAGCTCAGCCAGAGGAAAACGCCGGAAAGTCGGTCGATTGAGGGTCAGGAATTGGTAGTTGCTGTTTAACAATTAGCTGCGTACTTTCCGGCCACTTCGGGATAAGCCGCCTTAGCTCAGCCGGTAGAGCAACGCATTCGTAATGCGTAGGTCGTGTGTTCGAGTCACACAGGCGGCACCACTTACCTCCCACCGTCGAGCAAAGGCATTGCAGGCGCTTAACCGTTTGAGGTTGACGCTCGCGACGAGCTTGCACACGGTGCAAATGGCGGCTCTCGCGAGGAAACATCGTGCGCATCATCCCCGTTCTACTGGCCATGCTCTTCGCGGCCGCCATCGCAAATTCCGCCGCAGCCGATCCCGCCGCGTCGCCCGCTCCCGCAGCCCCGGCCGCTGCGCCCGGACCGCAAGTCCTGATCCAGACCTCGCTCGGAACCATCACTGTGGCGCTCGATCCTGGTCACGCGCCGCTCTCTGTGCAGAACTTCCTGCGCTATGTGAACGAGGGACACTATGACGGCACGGTGTTCTATCGCGTCGTGCCTGGCTTCGTGATCCAGGCCGGCAGTTATGACGCCGGCATCCACTATCGGCCTGTCCACGACAACATTCCGCTGGAAGCCAACAACGGTCTCAAGAATCTGCGCGGGACCATCGCCATGGCGCGCGAGACCGATCCTGACACGGCCAACGCCGAGTTCTTCATCAACCTCGCCGACAATGCCGACCTCGATCACCACGCCGACGACACCGGCAACACCACCGGCTACGCGGTCTTCGGGCAGGTCGTGAGCGGCATGGACGTCGTCGACAAGATCGCGGCGGTGCCGCTCGGCGATCACGGCCCGATGCCGGGTGCGGCACCGGTCGATCCGGTGGTCATCGAGAAGGTGACGGTGGCGCAGTAGAGCAGTTTGAAAATCGCCCCACGCAAATAACGCCGTCATTCCCGGCGAGCGAAGCGAGGTTAAGGGACCTAGTCAGCGCGCGTCCGCGCGCTGAAAGACTCTTTGCGCTCGCTGACGCTCGCTTGCTGGGTCCCCTTGACCTCGCCTCGCTCGCCGGGGATGACAATTCTTTGTTGGATCGAGCTTGAAATGCGAATTCAGGAGACGTCCAATCCATGACCGCTGCGGCGGTGCGAGGACTGGATCAAGCGCCCCGAATATTCGAACCCTTCCAAGCGTCTATTCCGGGCTTACTCCAGGACGAAGCGCACGCCTTGGACGGCAACCATGATTCCGCCGATCGCGACGATGATTGCGCTTTTCTGGTCCATCATCCCGCTCACCGTCAGGACCATAAACGCGCCGCATGCCACGACAAAGCCGCCGGCCAAAACTCGGTGGATCGGCAATCGCCAAACGCTGCTGCCTTCGTGCACGCTGGAACCCGAATCGGCACCGACGAAGGACCGAAAGGCCGCCACAAAGGATTCAAATGCGTTGGGGCTCGTGGAAGCATGCGATCCCAAAATCCTCAACGACGAACCGTCAGTCAGCCGTATTGTCAGCCCTTGTTCGTTCGATGGATTTTGATCGAGCCAGAACGCGCCAACGCTCCGCCTCGGTATGTGGCGTTCCGTCCATGGCCATTTCAGCAAGGTCCCAAACATCGAGCGGCTGCGAAACACCAGGTCGCTGTCTCTGATCGACACTTCGAAACGGGTTGACCTCAGCAAAAGACCGCCTGCAAACAATACTCCGAGAGTAATGAGGACTATTTGTGTCGCTGCACCGGGGTCTGCAAAGTTGCGGAGCGAGGTCACGACCGCTCCAGCCAAAATGCAGACGATCAGCGCCCAAGCCCTCATTCCTGGCTTGGGTCCGTCGGTCCACGCATAAACAGTTCGTTGGCTCAAACGACGCCCCCCGTGGGCACAATAACGAAAGAACCGCTTTTGCGCACACGAGCGTGCGCGCGTCCTTAATATTTCCTCACTTTCGGTGCCCGCTTCTCGCGAACCGAAACAACAAAACTATGTCATTCCCGGCGAGCGCGCGCGACAGCGCGTGCGAGGGAAGGGAACCCGGGAGCTGAAGCACCGCGGTGCTTGAATTCCCGGGTCCCGTTCCCTTCGCGATGCTTGCGCATCGCTCAGCCGGGGACGACAGCGCTAATTTGCGAATGCGTTGCGAGAAACGTCCGCTTAAAGCAAATCCCCGCCCGCCGCCGAAGCCGTCGTTCCGAATTGCTTGTAGGCCTTGATGACGTTGCGGCCCGTGGTCCAGCGATGGACTTCGTCCGGTCCGTCGACGAGGCGCTGAGAACGGATGTGCGTGTACCAGGCCGCCAGCGGCGTATCCATGCTGTAGCCGAGCGCGCCGTGCAGCTGGATCGCCGTGTCGACGACCTTGTGCACCATGTGGGCGAGGAACACCTTGGCGATGCCGTTTTCCTGACGCATGTCGAGGCCCTTCTCGGCTTTGTAGGCGATGTGCAGGATCATCAGCCGCGCCATGTAGAGCTGGCTCGCGCATTCGGCCAGCATGAACTGCACGCCCTGCCGCTCGGACAGTGGCTTGCCGAAGGTCGAGCGGCTCGTCACATGCTTCACCGCCAGATCGAGAGCGCGCTGCGCCATCGCGACGTTGTGCATGCCGTGGCGCAGGCGGCCATAGGCAAGGCGATGCTGGCCCATGTTGAAGCCGTTGCCTTCTCCGCCCAGAAGATTGTCGGCCGGCACTTCGAGGTCCTTGATGCTGATCTCGGAATGTCCGCCGCCCAGGATGTGGGAGAGCGGGCCTTCCGCCGCCATGGTCTTGATGTCTCGCAGGATCTTGTAGCCGGGGTTGGGCAGCTCGACGATGAAGGTCGAGAATTGCTGGTGGCGCGGCGCGTCCGGATTGGTCTTCGCCATCACCAGCGCGATGTCGGCGACGCTGGCCGCGCTCGAGAACCACTTCTCGCCGTTCAGCACATAGGCGTCGTTGCCCTTCTTCACCGCCCGCGTCTGCATGCCGGTCGCGTCCGCGCCCGCCGCCTTCTCGGTCATCGAGTAACAGATGCGCTTCTCGCCGTTCAGCAACGGCTTGAGGAACTTCTCCTTCTGGTAATCCGTGCCGTGCGCCAGCAGCGTCATCATCGTCGCGTCGTCGGGCCCCTGCGTGTTCATCGACAGCGCGCCGAGATGGCTCTCGCCGAGCTCCATCTGGACCAGTGCATTGGCGAGCGGGCCGAGCCCCATGCCGCCATGCTCCTTCGGGATGAACGGGCACCACAGGCCCTGCTCGCGCGCCTTCTTGCGCAGCGCGCCCAGCGTCGTCTTGTAGTCCGCGCCGGCGACGAGCCTCTCCTGCGCCGGCATGCATTCGTCGTGCACCCATTTGCGCACCTTCTCGCGGATCGCCTTTGCCTCGGCCGGAATTTCGAAGTCGATAGCCATGATGTCCTCCCTTTTGTGGATAGCCTGGCCGGGAGCCTAAGCGCCTTGGCCGCGTCGTGCCACTGCGGCCGCGTCCTGAACCTTCCTGCGTCCATATCGGCGTCGGAGAACGCCCTTCAAGACGGGGCTTGGCGGAACGGCCGCAACCGCCTTCAATAGCGACAGGTGAGCCAAAGAAGCCGCCGGCCCTGGGAGCCCGAAATGCCGACACGCAGCGAAATCATCGCGCAGCTGATATCCGACGGTCCGTTCGCGCTCGCGACGGACGAGACCCTCGGCTACCCCATCCGTGTGTATCGCCACGCGCCGCCATCGATGCGCGCCGTGCTGGAAGCGACCCGAGCATTCGACGACCGGACGTTCCTCATTTACGGCGAAGAGGAGCTGACCTTCAAAGAGCATTTCCGGCAGGTTGCGTCGCTCGCGCATTTCCTCAGCGATGCCGGCGTGAAGAAGGGCGACCGCGTCGCCATCGGCATGCGCAACTATCCCGAATGGATGATCGGCTTCTGGGCCTGCCAGGCGATCGGCGCGGTCGTGGTGGCGATCAACGCGTGGTGGACGGGGCCGGAGATTTCCTTTGCGCTGGAGGACTCGACGCCCTCGGCCCTTATCATCGACGGCGAGAGGCTCGAACGCGTGAAGCCGCTCCTGCCGGGCATGGCGCTCAAGGCGCTGGTCGTTGCGCGGCGCGGCGACGCGGGCTCGGAAGGCACGGATTTCGGGACCGCAGCCGGCAATCCTGCGGACGCGCTGCCGGACGTCGACATCGCGCCGTCCGACTACGCGACCATCCTCTACACCTCCGGCACGACCGGGAAGCCCAAAGGGGCAGTCGCGACGCACCGGAACCACATCACCAACATCATGAACTCGCTGCTCGCAGGTGCCGTCGCACGCGCCATGCTGGGCGGCGCCCCGGCCGAGACGCCGCAACCCGCGACGCTGCAGACATTTCCCTTCTTCCATATCGGCGGGTTGACCGGCCTCTACATGGGCACCGTTCTCGGCGCCAAGATGGCGCTGATGTACAAATGGAATCCGGCCGAAGCCGTCGAGCTGGTCTCGCGCCACAAGCTGATGAGCGTCACCGGCGTGCCGATCGTCGTGCGCCAATTGCTCGAAAGCGCGCGCGCTTCCGGTGCGGATGTCAGCACGCTCGTCGGCATAGGCTCCGGTGGCGCGCCCGTGCCGCCCGACCTCATCCGCCAGATCGGCAAGCAGTTCGCGATGAAGACGGCGCCGTCGAACGGCTACGGCCTGACCGAAACGACGAGCGCGATCATCACCAACAGCGGCCTCGACTATCTCGCCCAGCCCGACAGCATCGGCCGGCCCGTGCCGGTGCTGGACGTGCGTATCGTCGACGAGCAGGGAAGCGACGTGGCCGAGGGCGAGATCGGAGAATTGTGGTTTCGCGGCCCCAACATCATTCCGGGCTACTGGAAGAATCCCGCCGCGACCGAGGCTGCGTTCGGCAGCGGCTGGTTCCGCTCGGGCGACCTGGGTTACCGCGACGCCGACGGCCTGCACTACGTCGTCGACCGCAAGAAGGACGTGATCATCCGCGGCGGCGAGAACGTGTATTGCGCCGAGGTGGAAGCCGCGATCCTGGAACATCCGCTGGTGAAAGATGCCGCCGTGGTGGGCTTGCCTGATCCCGAATATGGCGAGCAGGTGGCCGCCGTGATTCAGGTCGGCGACGCCGCAAGGGCGGCAAGCCTTCCTGGCGAGCTGCGCGCCTCACTCGCCGTATCTCTGGCGCGCTTCAAGATCCCCACCTCCTACGAGCTTACCGAGAACGACCTGCCGCGTACGGCGACGGGAAAGGTTCTGAAGCGGGAGTTGCGCGAGATGTTCAAGACCAGATAATTTTTGTTTGGGTTTAATTGAAAAAAGAAACGGGGCCTTTCGGCCCCGCTTCCGCGTTCTCGTCGATACTCGAGCGATCAGAACTTCGCGCGGACGTCGAGGCCGTAGGTCATCGGGTTGGCGAAGTAGAGCTGCGTAAAGTAACCCGAGCTCGGCACGGCCGCGAGGCGCGTGACCGCGTTGTTCAGGTCCTTGCCCCACAGGGCGACTTCGTACTTCCCGCTCGGATCGTCCCAGGTCAGGCTCGCGTCGACCTTGGCGAAAGCGGACTGGAAGCCGACCGGATTGTTGGTGATTTCCGTGAAGTGCTTGTCTTCCATCTCGACATTGGCCGACGGCGTGAGCGTGCCGTAATCGCTGCCGAGATTGATGGCGTAGGAGACGGCGAAATTGCCCGTCCACTTCGGTGCGTCTGCCGGGCGCAGGAAGGCGTAGTTGTTGGCACCGGCCCCCATCACGTTCGCATTGAAGCTCGTGTAGTTGGCGTCGAGCAGGCCGACATTGCCGGAGAGCGTCAGGTTGTCGATCGGAAGTGCGGTGACTTCGAGCTCGAGACCCTGTGCGCGCTCGAACGCATTGTTCACGATGGCCTGCTGCAAGCCGCCGCCCGGGATGAAGGCGCCGATCTGCATGTTGGAATACTTGTTCAGGAACGCCGCCGCGTTGATACGCAGGTGGTGATCATACCAGTCGGACTTCAGGCCGATTTCCCACGCCGTGGCCGTCTCGGGCGAATAGGCGAGACCGGTCAGATAGGACGAGTCGACACGGGTGTTGAAGCCGCCAGCCACGAAGCCCGTGGACCAGCTGGCGTAGACCATCTTGTCGTCATCGACCTTGTAGTTGAGGCCGGCGTGATACGTCGCGTTCCCCCAGCTCCTCTGGTAATGGAAGGTACACGCCATCCCCGGTACGACGCTCGCCGGGTCGACCGTTGTCGCAGCTGCGGCAGCCGCGGTACACGGAACCACGGCGGTCGAAAGATGTGAGTTCACGCGGGTGACGTCTTTCAACTCGTCCGTGTAGCGGATGCCGAAGGTCGCCTGGAGCTCTTTCGTGAAGTTGTAGTCCGCCTGTCCGAAGACCGCGTAGGACTCGTCGCTCTGATGCGCATAGTCGACGTAGTTGTTGAGAGTCGGGAACGACGACACGAACAGCTGCGTCCCGTGCCAGTTCTTGTCGATGTAGATCGCGCCCGCGACCCAATGCAGAGGCGAATCCGCATCGTTCGATTCCAGGCGGACTTCCTGGCTGATCTGCCGGTTATCCAACCGGAAGTTCGACTGGAAGAAGTTCAGCTCCGTCTGGTCGTAGTCGCTCAAGCTCAGATTGCCGTCGCGCACATAGCCGGTGACGGCGGTCACGTCGAAATAATCTGTGTGGTAGTTGTTGTTCCACGAGATGAACGTCGTGTCCTGGAAGTCGCCGCTCGGATAGTTGCGATGCGCCGTGTAGGGCTGGATGACACCTGCGGGATAGGGCGCGCCCGGCGTCCGGTAATCCCAGCCTGGGTGGCCGTAGAACGTCGCGAGATAATCCCAGTAGCTGCCGAGAGCCGGATTCCCGCCCGGGATGTACTGATCCGCCAGCGGGATCGAACCGTTCTGGCCACCGACCGACGGGCTGCGATCCTTCTCATAGGCTACCATGAGATCGGAAGTGAAATCCGTTGTCGGCTTCCAAACGACCGTACCGCGCGCGGTGTTGATGTTGTCGCCACCGAGGTGCTTGCCAGCGGCGGGAAAGAGGGCCGCATCGACATTGTGGAACGGTCCGGTCGAAATCCTGGCGCTGGACCGAGAGGCGCACGGACAACGTGTCGGTGAGCGGGATATCCGTGGCGACGAAGAAGTCGGCGCGGTTGAAATTGCCCACGCGCCCCATCGCTTCGACGCCGAACGTATCGCCCGGAAGCTTCGTCGTGATGTTGACGACGCCGCCGATCGTGTTCTTGCCGAACAGCGTGCCCTGCGGTCCGCGCAGAATCTGCACGTCCTGCACGTCGTTCACGGTGTCCATCATGCCGATGTTGCTCGGCGCGTAGACGCCGTTGAGCGAGAGGCCGACGGCCGGGTCCTGGCCCATGTCGACGCCGCCATAGCCGATGCCGCGCGAGAAGATCTGGGCGGCGTTGCGATGGATGGCACCGATGCCCACGATCGTGAAGTTCGGCGACTGATGATTGAGGTCGCCGAGGTTATGCACGAACAGCTGCTGAATCTGATCGGAATTGAACGCGGTGACCGAAAGAGGCGCGGTCTGGATCGATTCGGCATATTGGCGCGCGGTGACCGTGACGGTTTCAATTCCGCCCGAGCTTTGATCGCCGGCGCCGCCTGCATCGGCGGTCACGCCGCCCGCATCAGCGGTTGCGCCGCCGGCGGCGTCGGTCGCCGTCTGTGCTGCGGTCTGATCTTGTGTGGGTATGCTGGGGTCCTGCGCGTACGCAGCGGTGCCAGCAACAGCGTACAGTCCGATCGCGGCGCTGCACAGAATCCAACTCTTGAAACGCATGGTAAGCCCCCTGTTTCCTCTCCGGCCGCGTAACGACGGCATATACGCTTGAACGGCGGCCCTCTGCTGGGGCCAAGCCAATGCTTCGAAAGCTAATGGATCGCCCCTAGGCAGGCAAGCGTTCGCAGCGAGACAAAATTGCTTCATTGGCCGGAAAACGGCAGTCAAGAATATTTGGCGGTGACGCAAATTTGTTTGTTTGCCAGCGGTTTGTGCTAGCTTTGGGCAACACACCGCGGTGTTGTTTAAGCGCGGCAGAGCGGTTGCGACCCGGCAACACCAGCCGGGAAAGCACTGCTCGAACCAGGCTCGAACCAGGGAGGACGCGATGCGCCGGCTGCCGCCTCTGACCGCCTTGCGCGTGTTCGAAGCTGTCGGACGCGCCGGCAGCGTCAAGGATGCAGCGATCGAGCTGAACGTCACCCCGGCCGCCATCAGCCACCAGATTCGCTTGCTGGAAGATCATGTCGGTACGGAGCTTTTCGTTCGCTCCGCCAAGGGATTGGTGCAAACGCAGGCAGGCCGCGAATTCCAGCGCAGCGTCGCCGACGCGTTCGACCGCATTTGCGAAAGCGCGCGCAAGATCGGACCCGGACGCGCACAGAGCGTGCGCATCCATAGCTTGCCAAGCTTCGCCGCCTGCTGGCTGGTCGCTCGCTTGAGCAAATTCTACCTGGCGCATCCGGGTATCGACGTGGAGATTACAACCGTTGGAGATCCCGGCCAACCGCCCGACCTCGAGATGCTGGAGGCCGATCTCGCCATTCGCGTCGGCACGACAGCCGGCGCGTGGCCGGGGCTTACGGCAGAGCCGCTTGTTCACGAAGAGATGTTTCCTGTCTGTGCGCCGTCGCTGCTCGCGGCAGCGCCCGGGTTGAACAATCCGTCCGAACTCGTGCGCTATCCGCTGCTGCTCGTCTCGCGCCGCGCCGAAGGCTGGCCGGAATGGCTGGGTGCCGCGGCGCAGGCGGGCTTTGACACCGCAAACATCGATGCCGAGCATGGTCCGCGCTTCGACACGATCCAGCTTACGATCGCCGCAGCCGTAGAGGGCATGGGTGTCGCGATCGGCAGGCTGCCTCTGGTGGAGGACTATCTCGCCGACGGAAAGCTGGTCGCGCCCTTCGCACTACGGGTGACCAGCAAGAACGTCTATTGGCTGTTGTCGGCGCGCAACAAGCCGCTCACGAATGCCGCGCAGATCTTCCGAGATTGGCTGCTTGCCGAGCTGGGCCTGCCGGCGTCCGAAGAACGCACGGAAAAGCGTGCGCCGCTTGCCGCGGCGCACGCCTGAAAAATCCCGAAAATCCGGGCCTTTCGCTTACTCGGCCGGTTCGAGGCTCTTGGCGACCTTGTGCTTGTGGCCTTGTGCATCGACAGGCTCGGCGGTCGCGTCGCGCGCCGGATCGAGCACCCGCGTCCAGGCCGCAAATTCGAGGCAGATGCCGTCCGGATCGAAGAAGTACACGGAGCGCACGAACGTCGTCGGCGAGATCTTGTCGAGCGACACCTGCGACTCGGAATCGTCGTGGTTCATCACCGGCGTGACGTCCACGCCGCGCGCCTTCAGCTTCGCGTAGTATTCGTCAAACTTCTCTGCCGGCACGTTGAAGGCGATGTGGTTCATCGAGCCATGGCCCGACACCAGGGACCCGCGCGACGGCAAGCTCGCCGGTGCGGCCACGCCCGGCGTCGCCGCCGGCGCATTCGGGAACCAGAAGAACGCAAGGCTGTCGCCATTGCCTATGTCGAAGAAGAAATGCTGACCCATGCCGCGCGGCAGGTCGATGGTCTTGGTGAGCGGCATGCCCAGGACGTTCTGGTAGAAGTCCACGGTCTTGGCCATGTCCTTGCAGACCAGCGCCAGGTGATTGACGCCCTGGATGTCGAAAATCTTGTTCTGAACCTTGGTCATGGGAACCCTTCTCTCGTCTCGCTCCGGAACCAAGGCTAACATTTTTTTGCATACAATGCCAACCGCGGGATTATAAGCAAACTAAGCAATCGCAAAGCGCACAAGGGAGGAACATCACATGCCGCGACTGAGACAGGTCCCGTTCGCCCAGGCCCACGAGAACGGCAAGGCCTACTACAAGAAGCTTTTTGGCGACCGCGACCCGATCAAGGAACCGGGTACGGCAACAGGTACGCCGGGCAATTGGTGGACGGTGTTTGCGCTGGTCCCTGCGATTTTCGACCACGCGACGCAGCAGTTCGGAATGTTCGGCATGTTCACCGACAAGAGCGTCAGCAAGCTCAGTCCGTCGGTGCGCGAGATCGCGCTGCTGCGCGTCGGCTACGCCAGGGGAAGCCAGTTCGTCTTCTCGCAACACTGCAAGGCAGCGCGCCGCAACGGCGTGCGCGACGACCAGATCGCCGCCATCCCCAGCTGGAGCGTGTCGGACGCTTTCTCGCCGCTCGAGCGCGCGGTGCTGGCCTATGTCGACTGCCTCATCCTCGAAGGCGGCCGAGTCTCCGATCACACCTTCGACGCGCTCAAGAAGCATCTGTCGGACGAGGACATCCTGGAGCTCAGCTATCACAGCATGGGCTACAACACCCACGCCACGATCTGCCGAGCGCTGCGTCTCGAGTTCGACGACGTGCCCGAGCGCATCAAGGAAGTCCCTGTTCCCGAAGGCGGCAAACTCACGTCGGATTGGGCCGGCACGGCGTGGGCGGACAAGAAGAGCTGAGTCCCAAGACGGGAAGAATTTTCGAACGTAGATAATTTTAACGCGGAGGACGCGGTGGCAGCGCAGAGGACGCGGGGCCACCGAGTCGTCCGCGTCGGATTATTCTCCGACGGTGACACTTGGAAGCGGCGCCCTATGCGGCCAACCACCAAAGGCGTTAAACGCGATCCATCCGTCGGCGTAGCGGCCTCACCGTCCGTGTTGGAACTATCTCCTGCGGTGAATTCCGGAATCGGCGCGCTTGCGCGGCAACCAATCCGGGACGTCAATCGCGGTCTACTCGTCTGCGCCGCAGTCCCGGCGCCCCCTGCGCTACCACCGCGTCCTCCGCGCTAAAATTCTCGCAGTCTCTCGGCTGCCATCGTCTTGGGACGCAGTCCCTAAACCCTCGTCGAAATCCATGCCGCCATCATGTCCGCGACGTTGTCGCGGTATTCGGGCTTGTCCTCGAAATAGTGCGCACCCTTGGGCATCTCCAGCGTTTTGTCCTTGGCGCCGAGTGCATTGAAGATCAGCTTCGCGTCGCTCGGAAAAACACCCATGTCGCCGGTGCTCTGGATAACGAGCGACGGCATGGTGATCGTGCCGAGATGAACTTCGCCGCGGCACTGCGAGGTTTCCAGGCTCCACATCGACAGCCACGTCTTCAATGTGTTGGCGCGGCCGATGCCCGATGGGGCCATGTTCGCGATCTTCGGATCGCCGCGATAGCAGCCCGGGCAGGGACGATCAGACGGATCGATCGCAGGATCCATGAAACGCAGATCGGCCCAGGTGCGGAACAACGGAAAGATCCTGTCCGGCACGCCTGCTGCATTCAGCCGCTTCAGCTCCGTCTTCGCCCAGTCGGTGATGCGCTGGTTGCGCGCGCGTTGTGCGGCGCGGTAGCGGATGATGAAGTCCTGCGAATAGGGCGGTCCGTTCTTCGGATTGAACGGATTGAGCGACTCGTCCGTCTTGGTCGGATCGGTTTCGTCGGTCACCGATCCGTCGATCCATCCGGTCAACACTTCGGGGCGTCCCGGATGGGCGTTGAGCGAAATATAAAGATCCCCCTTCGGCAGCGTATTGAGCGCCTGGCCCAGCACGCCCTCCGCCTTCAAGGTCAGCTTCTGCGCCTCGGCCTGATAGGCCGCCATCAGCGATCCGCCGCCGGAGTTTCCGAGCAACACGATCTTCTCCACACCCTGCTCGCGCAGCCACTTCATGCCGACGGCGATGTCGACAAGCGCATGCTCGAGAAGGAACTGATCTTCGGCGCCGCGAAAGCGCGTGTTCCAGCCGAGAAAGCCGTAGCCGCGCGCCGCCATATAGGGCGCCGCGTAATGCTCGGTGAAATCTACGTTGTAGTGATTGGCGATCAGCGCAACTTTCGGCTTCGTGCCCTTGGGCGTCCAATAGAGGCCCTGGCACGGATAGCTGCCGTGACCGAAACGCGGCGCGGTCGGCGAGGCAAGCCCTATGAACTGGTTTTCGACGTCACGCATGTCCTGGCTCATGGTTTCCTCCCGCTGAATCCGCTTGGTGGCTCGGCTTTAACAACCTCAACGCTCACGCTCGTCATTGCCCGGCCGGTGGAGAGCCGGTCGGGGCGACCCAATTTATGTCGAATGAAAACTGGGTCCCCCGGATGCGCGCCAGAAGCGCGGCACCGGGTGATGACGGACTATGGGCGTTGGGTATCGAATTTGATCCACCGGTCGCAAAAGCTAGACACTTCGAATTCGAATGAATATCATCGCGGACAACGGTGCAAGATGTCATGGCCGAGCTTCCGCGCATTCCATACGAAAAACTTCCGCCGCTCCTGAAGGACGAGCTGAAGGCGAAGGTCGAGCGGCTGGGCTATCTAGGCGAGTTCTTCCAGGTCGGTGCGCACCAGCCCGACGCGCTCTACCACTTCAACCGGTTCACCGAAGCGCTCAAGGGCGCGCTCCCGGACAATATCGTCGAGCTTCTGGCATTGACGCTCTCCTGCTGGAGCGGCAACGATTACGAACGCGTGCAGCACGAGCGTCTGGCGCTGAAGATGGGGCTCTCGCGCGAATGGGTGCTGGACGTGAAGGCGCTCGCGCCGGATCGCGCCACGCGTCTCGATCCCATGGAAGAGGCCGTGCAGCGTCTCGCGCTTTCCGTCGCCAAATCGCAGGGTCGCGACGCGAAGGCGGAGGTTGAAGCCTTCACCGCACTCACCGGTCCCGAACGCACCGTCGCCGTGATGATGACGATCGCGCGCTATCTCGCGCATTCCGCCATCTGCAACACCTTCCGTTTCGCACCTCCCGTCGCATCGCCTTTCGGATGAGCGCGCCCCTCTGGATCAGCGAACGCGACATCCGCCTCTCGCTCGGCGAGACGATCGCCTTGCTCCGCAACGGCATGCGGCGGCAGGCGGACGGCGTCGCCATCAACATGGACAAGACCCATGCGCATTGGGCCGGCGGCAACATGCACGCCATCGGCGCGGTCTTCGCCGACAAGGGGCTTCTCGGCATCAAGGCCTGGGCGCACACGCCGAAGGGGTCGACGCCGCTCGAGATTCTCTGGGACGCCGAGACGGGCAAGCTTCTCGCCATCATCGAAGCCTTCGCCATGGGCCAGCTGCGAACCGCCGGCATGGCCGGGCTGGCGACCGACCAGCTCGCGCACGACAAAGCCGACACGCTGGCGATCTGCGGCACCGGCAAGCAGGCGCTGGCCCAGGCTGCCGCGATCAAGGCCGTGCGGCCGGTCGCCCACATGAAGGTCTATGGCCGCGATCCCGCCAAGCGCGAAGCCTTCGCAAAGCGCCTCGCCGACCAGCTCGCCGTGCGCACCAGCGCGCACGATCGTGTCGGCGACGCCGTGAAGGACAGCCCCATCCTCACCCTCATCACACGCGCGAAGGAACCCTTCCTCGACGCCGCCATGCCATCGCGCGGCGCGCATATCAACGCCATGGGCGCGATCACGCCGGAGCGCAAGGAGTTTGCGCCTGCTCTGCTCGACCGCTGCGCCGTCGTCGCCGTCGACAGCATCGACCAGGCTCGCGCGCTTGCGTCGGAGCTGATCGAAGGCTGGGGCGGGAATTTCTGCAGTCCTTCGCTTGTTTCGATGGACGCATTGATTGCTGAAAACATGCGACGTCCGTCCGGCGCCGATCTGACCCTGTTCAAATCGCTCGGTGTCGGAATCGCCGATCTTTCGCTCGCCGAAGAGATCTATCGTCTCGCGCGCGCGCGCAATGTCGGCCGCGAACTGCCCGAGCCGTCCCCCGTACCTCTCTCGTTTGCTTCACCATGAGGTCGACATGACCAGCCCAACCGCGACATTCGCCTCCGCCGATCCGTCCGTGCCTGTCACGCCGGATGTCTGGGAGCCGGTGGTGATCAACTCCAAGCAGATCGCCGAAGAGGCCGAGCGCCTGTTGTCGCTCAAAGTCGACGATCCAATCGAGCGCCAGGCGCGGATCGTCCATCCGATGGCGTGCGCGCGCGGACAGGGCCTCGCGCCGGGAATCGAGGTTCGCATCGCCGCGCTCAAGCCGGGCGAGCGCACCAAGACTTATCGCCACAATGCCACCGAGGTGGGGTTCTGCATCGAAGGCGCGGGGCGAGCGACCATCGCGGGCGAACCGCGGAGCTTCGAGCGCTACGACGTCTGGAACGTGCCGTCCTGGTCGTCCATCTCCTACGAGAACAACTCGAACAAGCCGCATGTGCGGCTTACCTATTCTAATGCGGCGCTGCTGCGTCTCCTCAATGTTCATCTGGTCGAGGACAAGAAGGCGACCGGCATCATTCCCGATGCGGAGAAGGGCGGCGGACACGGCCAGAGCCCGGCGAAGATCCGCGACCTGTTCCAGATCGCCGAAGGCGAGCCCTGGCTGATGACGTATGAGCGACTGATCAACCCGCCCGCGGTCGAGTCGCGCTCCTATCACTGGCAGTGGACGAAAGTAAAAAACGAGCTCGACAAGCTGACTGCGCTCGGCGCGGCCTATCGCGGGCGGCGTCTCTATCTTCTTTACAATCCGATGACCGGCCGCACCAACGGCACGACCCCGAGCTTCTTCGCGACCATGACGGTGCGTCCGCCCAACATCATCGACCGCCCGCATCGCCACGCCTCGGCGGCGATCAACTATTACTTCAGCGGCGCGGGCTACAGCCGCGTCGCGGGCAAGCACTACGAATGGGCCGCGGGGGACCTGATGCTATCGGCGCCCGGCTGGGCGATCCACAATCACGCCTCGCACGACCAGGGTCCGGTCTATGAGCTGACCATCCAGGACCAGCCGTTCCACATCTGGCAGGAATCGCTTTTGTGGCAAGAGTCCCTGGCCGCGCCGCCTGCTCTGCTCGGCGCCCAGACCGGATTTGACACCAACCGCGCGGAGCTCGTCGCGTCGTGAATATCTCCTGGCTCAAGGGTTCGTTCCCGCCGCTGATCACGCCGTTCAAGGACGGCGCGATCGATCTGGAAACCTATGGCCGCCTGATCGAGCGCCAGATCGAAGGCGGCAGCCACGGCATCCTCGTCAACGGCACGACGGCGGAGCCCAGCACGCTCACGGTCGAGGAGCGCAACGAGGTCGTCGGCTTCGCCGTCAAAGCTGCGAAGGGCCGCATCCCGGTCGTGGCCGCAACCGGTTCGCAATCGCTCGCCGAGACGCTGGCGCTGTCGCAATTCGCCGAGCGCGCCGGCGCCGATGCCCAGCTGATCGTCACGCCCTATTACATCAAGCCGTCGCAGGCGGGCCTCGAAGCCTATTTCATCGAAGTGATGTCGCGGCTGAAGACGCCGGCGATGGTCTATCACATCCCCGGCCGCGCCGGCGTATCGATGGATGCTTCGACCTTCCGCGCGATCAGGTCGCGCTGTGACAACCTCGTCGGCGTCAAGCACGCCGCGACCGATCTCGGCCTCGTCACCGAGCTGCTCAACGATCTCGGCCGGGATTTCCGCATCTTTGCGGGCCTCGAGGATCTCTGCCTGCCGATGATGGCGGTCGGCGCCATAGGCATGATGAACGCGGTCGCCAATCTCGATCCCAAAAGCGTCGCCGATCTCGCCCGCGCCGTCGAAGCCGAAGAGCTGGAACAGGCGCGTACGCTGCACTTCAAGCTGTTCGAGATCTCGCGCGCGATCTTCTTCGACACCAATCCCATTCCGCTGAAATACATGCTGAAGAAAACTGGCGTCATCGCGCGCAACGAGCATCGCCTGCCGATGAAGCCGGCTTCGGCGGCGCTGGAAAAGCGTCTCGACGACGTGCTGGCTCGAACGGGGCTGTAGGGGGTCATGGGAGCAAATTTCCCTAATATTTCCGTCATCGCCCGGCCGGCGGGTAGCCGGTCCGGGCGACCCAATTTTCTTTCTGAAACACAATTGGGTCACCCGGACGCGCTGTTCGCGCGCCGGGTGATGATGAACGTCGGAGCATTACATGAGCGTTGACAGCGATCGCCGATGGACGACCAACGGCACCCACCGCGTGCCCTACTGGATCTACACCGACAAGGACATCTACGCCGAGGAACTGAAAAGCGTCTTCGGCGGCAAGTCGTGGAATTATGTCGGCCTCGAGGCGGAAATTCCGAACGCGGGCGATTACAAGCGCAGCCGCATCGGGGAGACCTCGGTCATTGTCGTGCGCGACAAGGACAACGCGATCCATGTCCTGAAGAACCAGTGCGCCCATCGCGGCCTCGAAGTCTGCCGCCAGGACTACGGCACCACGCGCACCTTCCAATGCCCCTATCACCAATGGACCTACCGTCTCGACGGTGCGTTGTCGGGCGTGCCCTTCATTCGCGGCGTCGACGGCCATGGCGGCATGCCGGAGGATTTCACGCGAGAGGCGCACAGCCTGACGTCGCTCCGCGTGACGAAGCGGCACGGCGTGATCTTCGCGACCGAGGCGGAAGACATCGAGCCGCTCGAGGCCTATCTCGGCGAGAAGATGCTGGTGCTGTTCGACCGCGTCTTCAACGGCAAGACATTGCGCATCGTTGGCGTCTCGCGCCAGCGCATCCCCGCGAACTGGAAGCTGATGTTCGAGAACATCAAGGATCCCTATCACGCGAGCCTGCTCCACGTGTTCCTCGTCACCTTCGGGCTGTTCCGCGCCGACAATCCCTCGCGCACCGAGATGGACTCGACCGGCCGGCACAGCGCGCTGATCTCGCGGCGCGGCGGCGACCGGGCCGCGTCGGCGGCCACGCAGGAGATGTCGTCCTTCCGCGAGAAGCTCGAGCTGCGCGATCCGCGGCTCCTCGACATCGTCAAGGAGTTTCGGACCCCGCGACGGTGGTGATGCAGACGATCTGGCCGAACCTGATCGTGCAGCAGCAGGCCAATACGCTCGCCACGCGCCAGATCGTGCCGGTCGGACCGGAAGCCTTCGATCTCGTCTGGACATTCTTCGGCTATGCGGACGACGACGCCGCCATGCAGCAGCGACGCGTGCGCCACGCCAATCTGATGGGGCCCGCCGGCTTCGTGTCTCTCGACGACAGCGAAGTCATGGATCTCGCCCAGCGCGGCATCCATTGCAACGAGAACAACTCCGCCGTGGTCGAGATGGGCGGACGCGGCCGGGAAGACCACGATCACATCGTGACCGAGACCGCGATCCGCGCCTTCTACGGCTATTACCGTTCGGTGATGGGACTGTGAGCGAGGATCTCAAGCTTCGCCTGGAGATCGACGCGCTCTACGCGCGCTCGGTCCAGCTGCTCGACGAAGGCCCCCTCGCCGAATGGCCACAGCTTTTCGTCGAGGACGCCGTCTATCGCGCGGTGACGCAGGAGAACCAGGAGCGCGGCTGGGCGCTTGCGCTGATGCATTGCGATTCGCGCGCCGCCATCGAAGACCGTGTCTACGCCATCGAGAACCTGTCGCTGACCATTCCACGCCGCGTGCGCCATCTCTATTCGGGTCTGTCGATTGCGCCGGACGGCCATGATATCCACGCCAGCGCGAATTTTGCGATCTTCGAGACGCTCGCCGGCGCCCAGACCGTCGCCTTCGCCGCGGGGCGCTATCGTGATCTGATCACGCGAGAGGACGGAGCGCTGAAGTTCAAGGCGCGCATCGCGGTCTGCGATTCCGCCTTGATGCGAAATTCGCTGGTGTTTCCGTTGTAATTTCCTCCCCGTGCGAAGCCTCGGAGAGGTGGCGCGCGTGAAGT
This sequence comes from uncultured Alphaproteobacteria bacterium, assembly GCA_963802815.1. GTDB lineage: Bacteria > Pseudomonadota > Alphaproteobacteria > Micropepsales > Micropepsaceae > Rhizomicrobium. Next base: position 74,570 of record CAWDKN010000058.1, on the reverse strand, counting down.
GCGCGACGGAGGGGGCAACGCCGGCATTGCAACTCGAGCCGCGGCCTAACGTTCTTCCTTCGTGAAACTCGCGCTCATGCTGAGCAGCACGCGGCGCAGCTCGTCGACATCGCTCTGTCTCAGGCCCTGCGACGCAATCGCGTTCACCTCCGCGATGAACGGCAGCAGCTTTTCCTTCAGCCTTCGCCCCTTGGGCGTCAGGTATACGTGCACCTTGCGGCGGTCTTCCTTGCTCGGCACGCGGCGCACGAGGCCGCTTTTCTCCAGCGAGTTGAGGGCGGTCACCGTCGTCGGCTCGCGCATTACGGCACGTTTCGAAAGCTCACGCTGCGTCATGCCTTCCTCTCTCCACAGCGCGCGCAGAAACGGCCACTGCCCGGCGGAGACGCCGTAGGGCAGCGTCCGTCGCTCGAGGTTCCGCGAGAAGGCGCGGAACGTGATCCGCGCCAGATAGCCGATGCTGTTCGTCGGCTCTTCGTAGAATTCGAGGGACGTGTCTTTTTTCGAGCGGGCCATGCTTCGGTCGCGACGAGGAGCACAAGCAATAGCGGCGGCACATCCGCAATACAATCGGTTGGGAAACTGAGCGGCTTGCGGCAGGCCCGCGGCGGCGGCGAGGCTGCATACATCTTCTGGACACTTCGAATTCGAAGCAATAACCTTCGGACCGGGAGACAAGCAGGAACGGGGCCATGGACGACGCGAAAAATGTTGCCGCTCTTGCCAGGAGCTTCTTTGACGGAATCGAGAACGACGACATATCGGTTCTTCACGACAGCTACGCCGACACGGTGGGAATCTGGCACAACACCGACGGCGTCGTGCAGACCAAGAGCGAGAACGTCGAGACGCTGAAGGGCGTGATCGCGAAATATCCGCAACGCCGGTTCACCGACCGCCGGCTCGATGCGTACCCGGGCGGCTTCGTGCAGCAGCATGTTCTCATCGGCACGCGCAAGGACGGCGTGAAGGTGAGCCTGCCGGCCGTCATCGTCTGCAAGGTTCAGAACGGGAGGATCACGCGGCTCGACGAATATTTCAATTCCGTGGCGGCAGACGCGTTTCTCGGGGACTGATCAGTGCCCACGGCCCGGCCGTACGGCGCAGTTGCATGTACTTTCTAGACACCCCCGGTCGGGCCAATAACGTCTGGGCGGGAAACAAAACCAAGGGAAGGAACGCATCATGGACGACCCAAAGGACATTGCAGCGCTCGCGAAGCGCTTCTTCGACGGCATCGAAAAGGGCGACATCAACATCCTGCACGAGGTCTATGACGACAACGTCGAGATCTGGCACAACACCGACAACCTCATCCAGACCAAGCAGGACAACGTCGCGACGCTGACGGGCATGGTCCAGCGCATTCCGAAGCGCGCCTACACCCAGCGCCGCCTGGACGCGTTCCCCGGCGGCTTCGTGCAGCAGCATGTGCTCGAGGGCACGCGCAAGGATGGTAAGCAGGTCAGCCTCTCGGCCTGCATCGTCTGCCGGGTGAAGAACGGCAAGATCACCCGGCTCGACGAATATTTCAATTCCGCCGCCGTCGCAAAATTCCGCGAAGGCCTCTAAGCCGGGACACCGCCATGATCGAATTCCTGACTGTCGCCGAAGGCCTGTGGTTTCCCGAAGGGCCTGTCGTCATGGCGGATGGCTCCGTGCTGATCGTGGAGATCCGCCGTCAGACCGTCTCGCGCGTGATGCCGGATGGAAAGGTGAACGTGGTCGCCAAGACCGGCGGCGGACCGAACGGCCTCGCCATCGGTCCCGACGGCGCGCTCTACATCTGCAACAATGGCGGCTTCGAATGGTACGAGGCCGCGGGCACGTTCATTCCCGGCCACAAGCCGCACGATTATATCGGCGGCCGCATCCAGCGCCTCGACCTCAAGACCAATGTGCTGACCACGCTCTACGATTCCTGTGACGGCAAGCCGCTCAAGGGGCCGAACGATCTCGTTTTCGACGGCGAGGGCGGGTTCTGGTTCAGCGACCACGGCAAGTCGACTCACGAATATCGCGAATATGGCGCGCTTCACTATGCGAAAGCCGACGGCTCGCACATCGCGCTCGCGCGCAGCGAGTTGCCGGCGCCGAACGGCGTCGGATTGTCGCCCGACGAAAAGGTCGTCTACTGGGCCGACACGACGACGGGCCGACTCTGGGCCGCGGACATCGAATTGCCGGGCACGCTGAAACCGCCGCCGTTTCCCTGGGCGCCGGGCCGCGTGATCGCAACCCTTCCCGGCCATCAGCTGCTCGACAGTTTGAAGGTCGAGGCAAGCGGCAAGATCTGCGTCGGCACGATCCTCAATGGCGGCATCACCATCTTCGATCCGAGCGGCTCGACCGAGCACGTGCCGATCGACGATCTTGCCGTGACGAACCTGGCCTTCGGCGGCGCCGACATGCGCGACGTCTGGGTGACGGCTTCGAGCACGGGGCGGCTTCTCAAGGGGCGCTGGCCGCGTCCGGGTCTCAAGCTCGCATTCAGCGCTTAAGCCATGGCAAAGCTCACCGGCAAAGTCGCGTTGATCACGGGCGCCGCCAGCGGCATCGGCCGCGCCACCGCGGAGCTTTTCGCGAAGGAAGAGGCCCGCGTCGTCCTCACCGACGTGCAGGACTCGCTCGGCGAGGAGACCGCCGCTGCCATCCGCAAGAACGGCGGCAACGCCGCCTATCGCCACCAGGATGTCGCCGACGAAGAGACGTGGAAACGCACCATCGATGCGATCCGCGCCGAATTCGGACGCCTCGACGTGCTCGTGAACAATGCCGGCATCGCCATCGCGGGACCGATCACCGAGCTCAGCCTCGCCGACTGGCGCCGCCAGCAGGCGATCAATCTCGAGGGCGTCTTCCTCGGCATCAAATACGGATTGCCGCTGCTGCGCGCCTCGGGCGGCGGCGCAATCGTCAACGTCTCCTCGACGGCCGGCATCGGCGGATCGGGCAATCTCGTTTCCTACGCCGCGACCAAAGCCGGCGTGCGCGCGCTGACGAAATCGGTCGCGCTCCAATGCGCTGCGCTGAAAGACGGCGTACGCGTGAATGCCGTCCTTCCGGGCGTCGTGGGCACGCCGATCTACAGCACCTTCGAAGGTCCAGCGCAGCGCGACGCCAACGGCAACCTGCCGCTCGCGCGCGATCCCGATGCACTGGCGAAGAATTTCGTGCCGCTCGGCATCAAGGGCACGCCCGAAGACATCGCCGGCGGCATCCTCTATCTCGCCAGCGACGAGGCGAAATACGTCACCGGCATCGATCTCATCATCGATGGCGGGCTCGTACTGGGTTAGCTGCCATGCGGCAATTGGGCTAACGATTCCATCGCGCCGAATAGGCGGCTATTGTCGGCACGCATGACGACGATCGTCTGGTTCCGGCAGGATTTGCGCATCCAGGACAACCCCGCGCTCGCCGCGGCAATGGGCTCCATACTGCCGGTTTTCATCCTCGACGATACCGACCAGTGGACGCCGGGTGCGGCGAGCCGCTGGTGGCTGCATCACGCCCTTGCAGCGCTCCAGACCGCGCTGGGCGGGCTCGTTGTTCTGCGCGGCGATCCGCTGGCGCTTCTGCCCGAGCTCGCGAAGAAAACGAATGCCGGAGCGATCCACTGGAATCGCTGCTACGATCCGCACGCGATCGCGCGCGACACTGTGTTGAAGAAATCGCTCGGCGAGTCGGGATACGACGTCAAAAGCTTCAATGCCGCGCTGCTGCACGAGCCATGGGAGGTCGCAACGCAGGGCGGCACGCCGTTCAAGGTCTTCACGCCCTACTGGCGGGCCTGTCTTGCCGCGCCTGTCCTGCCGCCGGCGCGAACGGCGAAACCGCGCGATTGCAGTGCCGGACGGCGTCGGCCTGCCGCTCGCGGATCTCGGCCTCCTGCCGCGCAAGCCCGACTGGGCGCGCGGCTGGGACAAGATCTGGACGCCGGGCGAGCAGGGCGCCGCGGCGCGGCTCGACGCCTTCGTCGAGGACGGACTTACCGCTTACGCCGGCGGCCGCGATCGCCCCGGCCTTGCGCAGGTCTCGCGCCTTTCGGCGCATCTGCATTGGGGCGAGATTTCGCCACGACAGATCTGGGCGCGGCTTGCAATCGAGGCGTGCGATCCGAGGAAAGACGCGAGCGTCGCGAAATTCCGCAGCGAGATCGGCTGGCGCGAATTCGCGCACTATCTGCTCTATCACTTCCCGACGCTGCCCGACGAAAACTGGAAGCCGGGATTCAACGCCTATCCATGGAGCGGCAACGCGGCGCATTTCGCCGCCTGGCGCAAGGGTTCGACCGGGTATCCTTTCGTCGACGCCGGCATGCGCGAGCTGTGGCAAACCGGGTGGATGCACAACCGCGCGCGCATGGTCGCGGCGAGCTTTCTCGTCAAGCACCTGCGCATCGACTGGCGCGAGGGCGAGAGATGGTTCTGGGACACGCTCGTCGACGCCGATCTCGCCAACAACGCCGCCGGCTGGCAGTGGGTCGCGGGTTCCGGCGCGGACGCGTCGCCCTATTTCCGGATCTTCAATCCCGTCATGCCAGGGCCGCAAATTCGATCCCGACGGTGCCTATGTGCGCCGCTGGTGCCCGGAGCTGGCGAAGCTTCCCGCCTCCGCCATCCACGCGCCTTTCGATGCGGAGCCGGACGTGATGGCCTCAGCCGGCGTCCGCCTCGGCGTCGGCTACCCGAATCCGATCGTCGATCACGGCACGGCGCGCAAGGCCGCGCTTGAAGGTTACAAGACGGTGCAGGGTGCCGGCGCGGCGTGATCAGCTCGCTCCGAACCCGTCGCCGAGGAACGCTTCCGCATAGGCGCAGTGCATCGCCACGCCGCGCGCCATGACGTTCTCGTCCAGCATCATGCGGTTGGAGTGCAGGCCGCAGCAGGTGTGAAAATCGCCGCCTTCCGGCACCGCGCCCAGCATCACCATCACGCCGGGCACCTTCTGCAGCACATAGGCGAAATCCTCCGCGCCCATGATCGGGGCCGGGATCGAAATCCAACCTGCCTCGCCGAACAGCGCCTTCGCCGCCGTCCGCGCCAGCGCCACGGCCTTCTCGTCGCATACGGTGACGGGAAAGCCCGGGATGATCTCCACGTCGGCCTTGGCGAGATGCGCCGCGGCCACATGCTCGCCGATGCGCCGCACACCTTCATGCGCCGTCTTGCGCGAGCTTTCGGAGAAGCTGCGGATCGTGCCTTCCAGCTCCGCCGTTTCGGGGATGACATTGTTCGTCGTGCCCGCGGTGATGCGGCCGATGGTGATAACCACCGGATCGAAGGCGGGGATGCGCCGGGTGACGAGGCTCTGCAGTGCCGTCACGATCTCGGCTGCGACCGGAATCGGATCGACCGCCAGATGCGGCTGCGATGCGTGTCCGCCCTTGCCGGTGATGGTCATGACGATGCGATCGGCCGCGGCGAGAAGCGGGCCGGGCCGGCTTCCGAACACGCCGGCCGGCATGTTGGGCGAGATGTGGATGGCGAACGCCGCGTCGGGCAGCGGATCGATCAGCCCGTCATCCAGCATGAAGCGGGCGCCGTGATGGCCTTCCTCGCCCGGCTGAAACATGAACATCACAGAACCGGCGAGCTTGTCGCGCCGCGCGCACAGCGCCTTCGCGGCGCCCGCCAGCATCGCCACATGGGTGTCGTGACCGCAGGCATGCATCGCCCCGCTGTTGCGCGAGGTGAAGGCAAGTCCCGTGTCCTCGTTCATCGGCAGCGCGTCCATGTCGCCGCGCAACAGCACCGTGCGGCCGTTCGCGGGTCCACGCAGCAGGGCAATGAAGCCCGTGGTCGAGGGGCCCTCGATGATTTCCAGCGGCAGGCCGGCTAGGGCCTCTTTCGCCTTCGCGGTCGTGCGCGGCGTCATCAGCCCCAGTTCCGGATCGGCATGGATGGCGCGGCGCAGCGCTATCATCTCGGGCAGCAGCGCCGCCCCGGCATCCGCCCAGGCTTTCGCGTCGAATTGTTCCGTCATGAGTTCCCACCGCTATCTTGCACTGCACCATGGCCATGCAGAGCAGAGACTAGCAAAAGGATGGGCGCGGAACAGCGAATACTCGTATTACGCGAAGGCGCGCGGGTGTACGGTCGGGCTACGAAAAGAGCACGGGCTGCGTGAGCGCCTGTTATCCGCTCATATGTCGCGCAGGCATCCCGAAAGCTCAGCAACCTCTGAGGAAGGGACGGCTATGGCAACCATCACCTATGAAGCCGACACGCGGCCAGCACTCCCTGCTGTCCGCCGCATCGGACTAAGCGATCTGCGAGATGCGCTCGCCCAGGGCATCGACGATTTCCGCGCGATGCCGACTGAAGCGGTGTTCCTGTGTCTGCTCTACCCTGTCGTCGGGCTCTTGCTCGGCCGTGTGCTGACGACCGGCGACGCGCTGCCGTTGCTCTATCCGTTCCTCGCGGGCTTCGCGCTGATCGGGCCCTTCGCCGCCGTCGGTCTCTACGAATTGAGCCGGAGGCGCGAGCTCGGACTGGACAGCAATTGGAGTCACGCCCTCGACGTGTTCCGCTCGCCGGCGAAATGGTCGATCTTCGCGCTCGGCGTCCTGTTGACCGTGATCTTCGTCGCCTGGCTCGGCGCGGCCCAGACGATCTTTTCGCGTACGCTCGGCAACGCAGCGCCTTCGTCGTTTGGCGACTTCGTGCACATGATCGTCGCGACGCCGTCAGGCTGGGCGCTTGTCGTTGTCGGCAACGGGGTCGGCTTCCTGTTTGCGGTGCTCGTGCTGACGGTCAGCGTCGTGTCGATCCCGCTCGCGCTCGACCGCAATGTCGGCGCGCCCGCGGCGATCGTCACGTCGGTCCGCGCTGTGCTGGCCAATCCGGCAATCATGGCGGTCTGGGGCCTGATCGTCGCGGTCTCGCTGGCGCTGGGATCGATCCCGTTCCTGTTCGGCCTCGCGATCGTGCTGCCAATTCTCGGTCACGCGACCTGGCATTTGTACAAGAAAGTCGTGGTTTAGAGATCGCGCGGCAACCAAGGAAACTGGAAACGCAATGAAAAAACCGGGGAGGAAAAGCGTGGCGAAGAAACAGGTCGACGGCGTCTATCGCGTCACTGAGGTTATCGGGACGAGCACGAAGTCCTGGGAGGATGCAGCGCGCAACGCGGTCGAGGTCGCGGCGAAATCGCTGCGCGATCTCAGGATCGGCGAAATCCGCGAGCTCGACATGAAGATCGAGAACGGCAAGGTCGCAGCCTTCCGCGCGCGCGTACTTTTGTCGTTCAAGTACGAAGGGTGAGCCAATCGGGCCGGTCCTCCCGTCAGGGAAGGCCGGCCCTTTTGCGCACCGCCGCAGGTTGCTCCGAACGCCCGTTTCCGAAGCCGCGAAAGCGTGCGAGCATCGTCATGCGTTGCGAATGAACGGGGAGAATATTCATGCGCCTGATTGGAAATCTGTCCGTCATCATCCTTGCGAGCCTCCTGCAGGCCTTGGCGATGCAATCCGCCTCGGCGCAACAAGGCAATTGTCCCGCCACTTTGCGCGACGCACGCGGCCAGTGTCCGACGCCTTTGAAGATGGAGCGCGGCGCCTACGGCGTCGCGGTGACCGGCCATCTCACGCAACAGAACTATCGCGCTACCTACGCGCTCGACGTCGATGCGGGCCAGACGGTGATCGTCAGCTTCGTCGGCGCGCACGACATGACGGGCGAGATTTCCTGCGGCGACACCGGCGACGGGCCGTGGGGTGGCACGGGCAACAGTTACACGGTCAAGCAATCGGAGACCTGTTACATCTCGGTGGGCGCCAACACCCGGTCCGGAGATCCCTGGAACGGCAATTTCACGCTCGCAGTTCTTGCAACGCCGCCCCAGCGCAACGATCGCTGAGTCGACACTCCCCTCCGCGATTAACACAACTCCACCGCCCGCAAGGGGGGAGTGACGTGAGCTAAAAGCGGCGGGAATTGGCGCGATTTGCGTAGCGCATTGGGGAGGATCGCAGTTTGCTCCACACCCGCGCATCGTCATACTCGGGAGAGAAAATCCGGGGGACGCCGATGAAACTCGCACGCATCGCGGCAATCGCACTCGCCGCATGCCTCGGTGGATCACAGGCCTTTTCCCAACCCTCGCCTTGCCCTCTTCCCGGCCAGAAGCCGATGCTCGTCGCCCAGCTCTTCTTCGGCCGCAGCATTGCCGGCCGCGGGCCGCTGACCGATCGCGAATGGTCGTCCTTTGCTGCCAAAGTGCTCACGCCGAATTTCCCCGACGGCTTCACCGCCTATGACGCCGGCGGCCAATGGCTGAATTCCGAAACGCGCGGCATCGTGCGCGAAAGATCGAAAGTCGTGATCGTCGCCGTTCCGTCCGATGCCTCCGTCGCCGCGCGCATCGCGGCCGTCAGCGACGCCTATCGCGCGCAGTTCCGCCAACTGTCCGTCGGCGTCATCACCGAAACCGCCTGCGCGGCCTTCTGAGGAAAACGAGATGCTCACCGAGATCGACCGTGTCCAGCTCGCAACGCCCGATGCCGGCGCCGCGGCAGTCAGGTGGCAGGCTTTGCTCGGCGCCGTCGAAGTCGGACGCGACAAGGTGGCGGCACTCGGTGCCAGACGGATCACGCTGCGCGCCGGTATTTCCGACGTCGAGCTGCTCGAGCCCGACGGCGCGGGCGTCGTCGAGTCCGAGCTCAAGCGCCGCGGTCGCGCCCACCTCTTCGCAGCCGGCGCCTCGTCGCCGGACGCCGACGGGGTCGCGGCGCACGCGCAGGCCCAAGGCGCCGAGCACCGGCGCGAAGGCAGGCAGCACTATCTCCAGTTCCCGCTCGAAGGCGCGCCGATCCGTTTCGTGATCTCGCCCCCGGCGACGCGCGAACGCGCGGGCGATCTCGATTTCCTCTATGAAGCAACCGTGCTCGCCGCCGATCAGGCTGCTGCGGTGAATTGCATAGCGCGCGTCTTCGCACTGGACGAGTTGCACTTCACCACCATCACCTCGGAACAGTTCGGCTACACCGGCGTGCTGACGCTGTTTCGCGCCGGCCTCCTGCATCGCTTCGAAGTCATCACGCCGACCGACATGGCCAAGACCATGGGCCGCTTCTACGCACGCGAGCGCTGCTCCTTCTATATGGCCTTCGCCGAGAGCGCGCGGATGGCGGACATCGAAGCGCACGCGCGCGAGCAGGCCGCGGGTCTTACCGTCGACCGGCCTGCCGGCCGCGCCGCGGCGAAGACCGCCGATCAGATCTGGCTGCATCCGCCCGCGCTCGGCGGCATGATGCTCGGCATCTCGCGGCCCAGCATGGCGTGGCGCTGGTCGGGCCATCCCGAGCGCGTCGAAGCCATCGATTGACAACGAACACAATCAGGGAACAACGCCGATGACAGAGCATCACATCCGTTACGAGGTCGACCCCGACGGCATCGCCACGATCACCATCGACCGGCCCGAGAAACGCAACGCCATGACCTACGCGATGCTGCGCGCCTTCACCGAGCGCGTCGCGGAAGCCGGCGCCGACGAACGCGTGCGCGTCGTCATCGTGACCGGCAGCGGAGGCGCCTTCTGCGCCGGGACCGACCTCGCCGATCTTTCCACCGTTCCGGGCGAGACGCGCGGCGTGCGCGGCAATGCGCATGAGGGCGGCAAATGGTGGCCGCTCGTGGTCTGCCCCAAGCCCGTCATCGGCGCCATCGACGGCTATGCGGTCGGCATGGGCGCGGAGTTCACCAGCCAATGCGACGTGCGCATCGTCACCAACCGCGCGCGCTTTGCCTGGAACTTCGCCCATCGCGGCCTGGTGCCCGACACCGGCGCGGGAAGCTGGCTGCTGCCGCGCCTGATCGGGCCGTCGCGCGCGCTCAGGCTTTTGTATACGGGCGCCTTTCTCGAAGCCTCCGACGCGCTCGCCATCGGCTATGCCGCCGAGATGGTCGCACCGGAGAAACTCGTGGAGGCGGCGATCGCGGAAGCGCGGCGTTATCTCGCGTCGTCACCCTTCTCGCTCAAGCGGATGAAGGATCTCGTCTGGCACGGCCTCGAGCGCGATGTGGGCGAGCACATGGCCGCGCATGTCGAAGCGCTGACGGAATGCTTTCGCTCCGCCGATCACAAGGAGGGCGTCGCCGCCTTCCTCGAACGCCGTCCGGCGAAATTCACGGGGCGCTGAAGGAACTTCTCATCCGCCCCGTTGACGCCACATTCGGCCGCCAGCGTCGCCCTTGTGAGAGGGGCGGTTGATCGCCGCCGGAAACCTGCCGACAACGCATGACGGGGTTTTTGCCCCGGCGCCGCCCTGCCTTTCCCGCAGGCATGCGGAACCGGAGCGCCTCGGTCGGGTTGTTAGTCCGGAGCGTCGACATTTTGGGAAGTTCTCACATGCGCAAACTGTTTCCGGCGGCACTTGCCGTCCTCTTGCTTTCGGGCACGAGCGCTGCGTTCGCCGATCCCGTGCAGATCAACGATGACGAGGGCTATTCGCGCCTCGCGCGCTGGGAGAGCCGGCTCGATGACCGTATCGCCAGCGGCGTCCGCGACGGTTCGCTCGATCCGCGCCGCGCGTGGCACCTCCAAAAGGATCTCGACAACGTCGAAATCCGCTCGCTTCAGGCCTACTACGAAAGCCAGAACGGAATCGACGACAATTCATTCCGCACTTACGCCGACCAGCTGCGCGGCATCGGCGCCCAGCTCGGCATGAACGATTCCGACTACAGCGGCGGACCCGGCTATGGCCCGCCGCCTCCGCCCCCCGCTTACGGACCGCCACCAGCGCCGCCGCCCGGCTATTACGAACACGGCCGCTACGAGGACGATTGCCATCGCGGCAATGCCGCGGCGGGAACGATCTTCGGCGCGATCGGCGGCGGGTTGATCGGCGGCGCAGTCAGTCACGGCAATGGCGGCGCCGTCGTCGGCGGTGTCATCCTGGGCGGCCTGCTCGGCAACGCAATTGCCAGCGACGTGCAATGCGACGACCGGCGCGACGCGTTCAATACCTATTCGCTGGCGCTCAACGGCGACATCGGACGCCGCTACGAATGGCATCACGGCGACCATTACGGGTACTTCACCGTGAAGCGCGAATACCAGGATGGCGGTTACGTCTGCCGCGACTTCCACGCCACGACGTTCCGTGACGGCCAGCGTTTCGACCGCGACGGTTCAGCCTGCCGACAGACGGATGGCGAATGGCACTTCCGCTGAACGCCTGAGCGGTCACGCGTCTTATGACGCGTGATCGCAACGCTGCATCGGAAAATGCCTTCTCCTGCACAAGGAGGAGGCATTTTTCTTTTCGGTGCTGCGGCAATTTCGAACGCGCAAAAACAATGGCTCGACCGACATTTCTCTTTCACAGCGCTGTCACATTCGCATCGTAGCTGTTCGCTCAACACGAAGGGGCTTGGGGGTCTTCTCGGAACAGCGTGATTGTGCCGCGTCGAAGCGGCCGCATGCTGTTGCGTGAATCCATCCCCAACTTGAAAACAGTTCGCGACGCCGCGCGCTTTCCGCGCTTGGGCGTACGCGGCGACGAAAGCGTGGGGACAGCTTTCGCTCTTGTTCATCCGGTCGTTTCGGACCGGGCGCAGTGGTTGCGTATCAACAGTGGCGGAAGCGATTCCGCCTCGGAGGGGTCTTATGTCGAATTCAGCGAAATTCAAGCAGCGGCTTCTGGGTCTGAGCACGCTTGGCGTGATTGCCTGCGCCGTCCCCTTTACGGCGGGCACGGCGATAGCTCAAACGCAGATTGCCTCGGCAAACACCGGAAACGACATTGAAACCGTCGTTATCACCGGTCGCCGGTTCAATCCGGAATCGGCACCATCGAAATCGTCGCTGGAAACGACCGAGCCGCAAACGATCATCGACAAATCCTACATCGAGGACTTCGCAGGCGGCGACGACTGACTACGTCAACATCCTCGCAATCGTGCCGTCGATGACAGGCACCGACATCAATGGCCCCGGCCTGTCTGACGGCAACGTCAAGAATACGCTGCGCGGGTTTCCGGACGGAAATTTCGGCATCAGCTATGACGGTGTTCCGTTCGGCGACACGAACGGCCCCACGCACCATTCTGAGTCCTATTTTCCCGGCTCGGCGATCGGAAGCGTCCAGGTCGACCGTGGTCCCGGCAATGCCGGCACATTGGGTCCGTCGACCTTCGGCGGTTCGGTTTTCCTTTTCTCCGAACCGCTTACGGAGGATCCGAGCGCCAAGATCGCCGTCACGGGCGGCAGCTGGGACACCTGGAATCTCGAGGGCAACCTGCAGACGGGTAACTTCGACAATCTCGGCATCAACAGCCGCCTGATGGTCAACGTGCAGGAAGCCGTATCGAACGGTTACCTCACGCTCCAGAACACGCATCGCGACAACGAGCTCGTGAAATACGAGGCGGACATAACGCCGGATTGGACGCTCACTCTGTTCGGCAACTACAACGCCCTGCATCAGCACGTCAGCGACAACAACGGTGCTACACCCGCGCAGATTGCCACCTACGGCATCAACTACGCGCTGCAAAACACCAATCCGAATTTGCCGACTTACAACGCCTACAATTTTCAGAACAAGATCACCGACATGGACTACGCGCGCCTCAAGGGCACGGTGACCGAGAACTTCCATGTCGATGACCAGTTCTACACCTATGCCTATGTCAACAAGACCGTCACCGTCAGCAGTCTCACGCAGAGCATCGTCGGTGGCGTGCTAACTACGCAGGGTCTCGGTACAAAGACCGGCGGTACGGTCTCGCAGATCGGTCCCTCGGTCTATACGGTCGGCACCAACCTGGTCGGCGGCACGATCACCGGCGCCACTACCAACGCGACCGACATTCCCGGCTATACCAAGCTCAATGCCTATCGCGTCTTCGGCAACATCCTGCGCACGTCTTGGGATTTCGCCTTTGGCAGCGTCACCGGCCAGCTCCGCACCGGTGTGTGGTGGGAAAGCTCCGCCACCGAGCGCCAGCGCTATTACTTCGACGTGACGAAGTGCTTTGCCGCGGCAAATGCGCCTTGCCAAGCCTTCCAATCCGAGCAAGCCGGCACATTCGCCGAACTCGAAAGCCACCAAGGGCACGATCCTCAACGGCATCCCGGGCGTCGGCTACATCGAGCACTCGAACTGGAGCCAGTATCAGCCCTTCGCCGAGCTCGAGGTCGACCCCTTCCCGGGCCTGACCATCACGCCGGGCCTCAAATACGTCTGGTGGCAGCATGAGCTCAGCGCGCCGGTCATCTCGGCCAGCAAGCCGCCGATACCGTTCCTTGGGCCGGGGACGTCGCCCGCCGCCCGCACCGTCTCGGGCCAAGGCTCCTTCACCACGACGCGGTTGCTTCCGTTTGCGACCGTGAATTACAAGATCGAGCCCTATTGGAGCGTCTATGCCCAGTACGCCAACGGCGTCTATGTGCCGGACATCTCGGCGTTTGAGCAGGCGGGCGTGATCGCGGCCTATCCCAAGCCGCAGACGACGACGAACTATCAGTTCGGCACCGTCTACTACGCCGACAATTTCGACATCGACGCCGACGTCTATTACATCGACAGCAACAACACGATCCAGGCGGTGAAGGGTTCCGCGACGACGCCGAATTGCTCCGTCGGCGACACCTGCGACGAGAACATCGGCAAGGCTGTCTACAAGGGCGTCGAGGGCGAAGCGACCTATGCCTTCGGCGAGGACGAATTCCATGGCATCCTCGACGGGCTTTCGGTCTTCACCAACGGCTCGCTGAACTCGGCGAAGTCCCAGGGCGTGCAACTCGGATCGGCGCCGTTCTGGACGGCAGCGAGCGGCCTGATCTACAAGGCGAACAATTGGAAGCTGTCGCTGATCGACAAGGTGACGGGTCAGCAATATCTCGACGCCATCAACCCGCAGACCCCAGGATCTCCGCCGCAGGGCCAGCACTTCGACCGGAACGGCATTGCCGCGGGCCAGCCGGGGTATGTCGGGGACTTCTACAAAGCCAAAGCGTACAACACGCTCGATTTCACCGGCTACTACGACGTCTCCGAGTGGCTTGGCCTCAGCGAAGACGTCGAAGTGGGCGGCGGCGTCTACAACATTCTGGACAGCAAGAACGTCGTCGGCATGACCATCAACGATACCGATGGCAAGACGCCTAACGTGCTCTTCCCGGGTCAGACCTTCGCGGAGAACTACAAAGGCCGGCTGGGCAGCACCGATCAGTACTACTTCCAGGCCGAGCGAAGCTTCCAGGCGACGATCAAGATCAGGTTCTGAACACCCGAGCACTACGGCACCTCGCGAAGCGGGGTGCCGCAATACCTTCAAACGCGCGTGGCAGACTCCTTGCCGCGCGCGTTTGCGCCTTAAGGGGATGATGGCAATGCGAACGGGATTTCGATTTGTCGGCGCCGTCGTACTGGTGCTGCTCGCCACCGGCCTCGCGTCCGCCAACCCGCATTTCCTGACGCCCGATCAGACCGATCCGTCGTTGATCCTGCCGCCGCCGCCAGCCGACGAGGTGGCGAAGGCGGAGATGGCCGAGCTCGACAAGATCCAGGCCGCCATGAGCGCCGACGATTTTGCGCGCGCGACCACGGACAGCGACAATGAAACCCCGACGCTCTACCAGACCGTCCTCGGGCCTGCCTTCGACCTGTCGAAGCTGCCTGCGACGTCGCATCTCCTGGATGAGGTGGTCGAGGAAGAGAAGGCCGCCGCCAAGGCTGCGAAGGTCTATTTCCACCGCACGCGCCCCTATGTGTTCGATACGACGCTCAGGACCTGCGAGAAGCCGGACGCGAAGCCGCAGAATTCCTATCCCAGCGGCCATGCAACTCTGGGCTTTGCGACCGGCGTGGTGCTGGCGGCGCTGATGCCCTCGAAGGCGCAGATCATTCTGGCGCGCGCGGCGGACTACGCCCACGAACGTCTCGTCTGCGGCGTGCATTACCGAAGCGATATCGTCGCCGGCCAGGTGCTGGGGACCGTCGTCGCCGTCGACCTGTTGCAAAACACCGATTTCCGCGTGGACTTCGCCGCCGCCGCCGCCGAACTGCACGCGGCCGGCCTGCAATAATCTCTCCCGGCGTCCGGTTGATCAGAATCAACGCTCCGGTGGCGAATCCGGTGCTAGGCTGGCATTGAACTCGTCCGGTCCCAGGCCCCAAGCCATGCCCTGTTGCGCCATCGCTGCAGCCCTGCTCGGCCAGCCCTTCGTCTACTGGGTTGCCGTGAAGGCGCGATTGGTCGGCGCCGCTTCTGTTGCCGCGGCGCCCGGCCGCATGCTCGTCGCGGGGCGCTTCTCGACGGCGATCCTTTCGGCCGCCCTGACAGAGGCGGCTCTCGTCGGCGCGGGCATCGCCGGCGCAGCAGCGTTGTTCGCAAGTCACGCCGGACTGCCGCACGCATTTCATATCTGCACGGTCCTGGCGCGCTGATCCGCCGCCTTCTTCAAAGGCTTGATGCAGATCAATGCGCAGGTTGGGCTGTGGCATGAGGTTTTCCCCCTGAATTTTCCGGGGATTGCTCCATGAATTATCCCGAAGCCACCGCGCCGGCTGATATGCCGGTCTCGGGGTGGCTTTCCTATTGCGAATGGGCGCGTCGTGCCTGTTCCGAGACGTCCGACACTTCGAGCGGTTCGATCCGCCCCTTCCCCAAAACCCCCAGCGAAAGGCCGCGCGATGCCGGACGCCGCGAAGATTGAGTGGCGCGCCGATCTCGTCCTGGTGCCGGGGCTTCTGCTCCTCGGCGTCGCGGTCGCGATTCTGGAAGCCGCCAAGTCTCCCGATCCTCTCATGGTCATCCAGGCCTGGACGTTCTTCGCCTGCATGGCCGGCGCGCTGGTCTGGTTTGCCTATCGCTACATGGGCAAGCCGCAGGCGGAGACCGGATATTCCGACGACGTGATCAAGGCCGGCGTGATCGCCGCGATGTTCTGGGCGCTAGCCGGCATGCTTGTCGGCGTGATCCTCGCGCTGCAGCTCGCCTATCCGCGCCTGTTCTATTTTCCCGATCTTCCCTGGACGAATTTCGGCCGCATCCGTCCGCTGCACACCTCCGCCGTGATTTTCGCCTTCGGCGGCAACGTTCTGATCGCGACATCCTTCTACGTCGTGCAGCGCACCTGCCGCGCGCGGCTCGCAGGCGGCGCCTGGCCGTGGTTCGTGTTCTGGGGCTATCAGACCTTCATCATCCTCGCGGGCACCGGCTACCTGATCGGCATCACGCAAGCCCGCGAATATGCCGAGCCCGAATGGTACGCCGACATCTGGCTGACCATCGTCTGGGTCACTTATCTTCTCGTCTTCCTGGGCACGCTGTGGAAGCGCAAGGAACCGCACATCTACGTGGCGAACTGGTTCTATCTCGCCTTCATCGTGACGATCGCGATGCTGCACGTCGTCAACAATCTGGCGATGCCGGTCACCTTCTATTCGACCAAGAGCTTTTCGCTCTTCTCCGGCGTGCAGGATGCCCTCATCGAATGGTGGTACGGCCACAACGCGGTCGGCTTCTTCCTGACCGCCGGCTTTCTCGAAATCATGTACTACTTCGTGCCCAAGCGGGCCGAACGACCGGTCTACTCCTACAGGCTTTCGATCGTCCATTTCTGGACACTGATCTTCATCTACATCTGGGCGGGCCCGCATCACCTGCTCTACACGGCGCTGCCCGAATGGGCCCAGACGCTCGGCATGACGTTCTCCATCATCCTGTGGATGCCGAGCTGGGGCGGCATGATCAACGGCCTGATGACGCTTTCGGGCGCGTGGGACAAGCTTCGTACCGATCCCGTGCTGCGCATGCTGATCGTCTCCGTCGCCTTCTACGGCATGGCGACGTTCGAAGGCCCGGTGATGAGCGTGAAGACGGTGAACGCGCTCTCGCATTACACCGACTGGGGCATCGGCCACGTCCATTCCGGCTCGCTGGGCTGGGTCGGCTTCATCAGCTTCGGCGCGATGTACTGCCTCGTGCCGTGGCTGTGGAAACGCGAGCGGCTCTATTCGAACGCGCTCGTCGAGTGGCACTTCTGGGTCGCGACGATCGGAATCGTCTTCTACATCACCTCGATGTGGGTCAGCGGCATCATGGAAGGCCTGATGTGGCGCGCCTACAACGATTACGGCTTCCTCGAATATTCCTTCGTGGAGTCCGTCTCGGCCGCGCATCCTTACTATGTGATCCGCGCGCTCGGAGGGATCCTCTATCTCATCGGTGCGGTGATCATGGCGTACAATCTGTGGCGAACGATCCGCGGGGACGTTCGCCGGTCGGAACCCCTGGCGCTTCCCGCCGCCGCAAAACTGCAGGCGGCGTGACATGGACCATGGCGTATTGGAGCGCAATTCGATGCTGCTCCTCATCGGCATCCTCCTAGTCGTTGCCATCGGCGGCATGATCGAGATCGCGCCGCTCTTCTTCGTGGAGAGCACGATCGAGAAAGTGTCGGGCATGCGGCCATACACGCCGCTGGAGCTGATGGGACGGAACATCTACATGCGCGAAGGCTGTTATCTCTGCCACAGCCAGATGATCCGGCCGCTGCGCGACGAGGTCGAGCGCTATGGCCATTACAGCCTCGCCGCGGAAAGCATGTACGACCATCCCTTCCAGTGGGGCTCCAAGCGCACCGGTCCCGATCTCGCGCGCGTTGGCGGCAAGTATTCGGACGAATGGCAGCGCGCGCACCTTGCCGATCCGCGCTCGGTCGTCCCGGAATCGGTGATGCCGCCCTACGTGTTCCTGGAAACGACGCCGCTCGACTATCGCGATATCCAGGACGAGCTTCGGGCCAATCGCACCGTCGGCGTCCCCTATACGGACGCGATGATCGCCAACGCCAAGGCCGACCTCGAGGCCCAGGACAATCCCGACAGCGGCGGCGTCGGCGGGCTGAAGAAACGCTATCCGAAAGTGCAGGTTCGCGACTTTGCGGGCAACCCCGGCCAGATCACCGAAGCCGACGCGCTGATCGCCTATCTGCAGATGCTGGGCACGCTCGTCGATTTCTCCACCTACAAGGCCGATGCGCCGGAAAACAAGAGATAGACCATGGTCGAAGGCATTACCTACGAACAGGCGCTCGCATTCGCCCATAGCTGGGGCGCCCTCTACTTCGTGCTGATGTTCGCCGTCGTGTGCGTCTACGCCTTCTGGCCGTCGAACCAGGCGGGGTTCAAGGACGCCGCCTCGATCCCGCTCCATGACGACGATACTGCGCCATGACCGACAAGAAGATCGACGAGCACAGCGGCACCGAGACGACCGGCCATGAATGGGACGGGATCCGCGAGCTCAACACGCCGCTGCCGCGCTGGTGGCTCTATGTCTTTTATGCCTGCATCGTTTGGGCGATCGGCTACTGGATTCTGATGCCGGCATGGCCGACCCTTCACGGCTACACGCACGGGCTTCTTCAACATTCGCAGCGTGTCGACGTCGCCAACGCGCTGGCCGACCTGAAGGCGCAGCGTCACGACAAGGAAGTGCTGCTCTCCCAGGCGTCGCTGAAGCAGATCGTCGCCAATCCCGATCTTCTCCAGTTCGCCTTGGCCGAAGGCAAGTCCGCGTTCGGCGACAATTGCGCGCCGTGCCACGGCTCGGGCGCGCAGGGCTCGCGCGGCTATCCCAACCTGAACGACGACGTCTGGCTGTGGGGCGGCACGCTCGACGACATCCAGCACACGATCACCGTCGGCGTGCGCTCGACGAGCCCCGACACGCGCCAGTCCCAGATGCCCGCCTTCGGCCGCGACGCCCTGCTCAAGCCCGCGCAGATCGACGACCTCACCGAATATGTCGTGTTCCTGTCGGGCAGGGCCGCCGATGGCGGCGCCGTGAAGCGGGCGCGCCCGCTCTTCGCCGACAATTGCGCGATGTGCCACGGGCCTCAAGGAAAGGGCAACCGCAGCGTCGGTGCGCCCAACCTGACCGACAGCGAATGGCTCTACGGGCCGGCGCGCGCGGACATCCACGACCAGATCTGGAACGGCCATGGCGGCGTGATGCCGACCTGGGGCGGCAAGCTCTCGCCAGAGACCATCAAGGCGCTCGCCGTCTACGTACACAGTCTGGGCGGAGGCGAGTGAGTGGATATGCTCAGGACGGCTGACCTGCCGTGCCGTCCCTCCCCTCGAGGGAGGGTCGAAAAATCCGAAGGATTTTTCGGGGAGGAGAAAGACACGAACTGTTGCGGAACGACCCCTCCCCGAAAAATTCGCGCCGCGAATTTTTCGGCCCTCCCTCAAGGGGAGGGCGAACTATTGGGCGCGTTGCCATGAACCTTCACGCCATCACCGACACCGACGACCCTGTCGCCCGCTCCGACGCGCGCGCCACCAACAGCGCCTCCTCGCGCAACTTCTACAAGTCGCGCGTCCCGATCTATCCCAAGACCGTGCACGGCACGTTCCGCCGCGTGAAATGGGTCGTGATGGCGGTTCTTCTCGCCATCTACTATCTCGCGCCGTGGATTCGCTGGTATCGCGGCCCCGGCGCCTCCGACCAGGCCATCCTCGTCGATCTCGCCCATGAGCGCTTCTACTTCTTCTTCATCGAGATCTGGCCGCAGGAAATCTACTACGTCACCGGTCTTCTCATTCTCGGCGCCGTCGGTATCTTCCTCGCCGCTGCGCTGTTCGGGCGCGTCTGGTGCGGCTACACCTGCCCACAGACGGTGTGGACCGATCTTTTCATCTTCGTCGAGCGCATGATCGAAGGCGATCGCGGTGCGCGCATCCGTCTCGCCGCCGATCCGTGGAGCGTCTCCAAGGTCGCCAAGCGTGTCTCCAAGCATGCGATCTGGATCGTCGTCGCGGTGCTGACGGGCGGCGCCTGGGTATTCTATTTCACCGACGCACCGGCGCTTGCGCGCGGTCTCGCCGACGGCAACGCGCCCTTCGTCGTCTATGCCTGCATCGCAATCCTCGCGTTTACGACCTATTCGCTCGGCGGCCTGATGCGCGAACAGGTCTGCACCTATATGTGCCCCTGGCCGCGAATCCAGGCCGCGATGACCGACAACGAGGCGCTCGGCGTCCTCTACCGGCACGATCGCGGCGAGCCGCGCGGCGCCTACAAGAAAGGCGACAGCTTCGTCGGCCGCGGCGACTGCATCGACTGCAACCAGTGCGTCGCCGCCTGTCCCATGGGCATCGACATCCGCGACGGCGCCCAGCTCGAATGCATCAATTGCGCGCTCTGCATCGATGCCTGCGACGACGTGATGATCCGCATCGGCCTGCCGCGCGGCCTGATCGCCTATGACACCGAAGCCAATGTCGAGCGCCGCCTGAAGGGCGAGACGCCGCGCTTCCAGCTGCTGCGTGCGCGCACGATATTCTATGCCATGATCATGACCGTCGTCGGCGCGGTGATGACCTACGGCCTCGTCACCCGCGCCACCGTCGTTCTCGACGTCCTGCGCGACCGCAATCCCGATTTCGTGACGCTGTCCGACGGCGCCGTGCGCAACGGCTACGCCATCAAGGTGATGAACCGCAGCGACAACCCGCGCTCGCTCGTCCTCTCGCTCGACGGCGTGGTGGCGCGGTCCGTGCAGGTCATCGGCGTAGAAGGCTCGCGGCTGCCGGCCATCATCGCCGTTCCCGCCGACCGCGTGCGTACGCTGCGCGTGCTGCTGACGGTCGGGAAAAACGAGCTCGGACAGGCCGATCGCACGATCGACTTCGTCGTGGCCGATCCGCGCACCGGCGAGCGCCGCGTCACGCCGGCCGTCTTCGTTTCGGGAGTCTCGCAATGACCAGGACCTTTTCCGGCCGCGGTGTATTCCTAGGCTTCGTCGTGTTCTTCGGCGTCATCGCCGCCGTCAATGTCCTCTTCATCGTGAAGGCCGTTACGACCTTCAGCGGCGAGGACGTGGACGATTCCTACATGCAGGGCGTCGAATACAACCAGACGCTGGCCAAGCGGGCCATCCAGAAGGAAATGGGCTGGACCGCCACGATCGACGCAGCGCGCGAACGGTCCGGGCGCGCGCGCGTCGTGGTGACGCTCGTCTCGCAGAAAGGCACGCCGCTCGACCGTCTTGTGCTCAAGGGCCTGCTTCGCCGCCCGACCGATTCGCAATGGGACCGTGCGCTGACCTTCAAGGAAGTCCAACCGGGCCTCTATGCGTCCGAAGCGCGCCACGTCGCGCCTGGCGTCTGGGATGTCGTCGTGGACACGGCGGCAAAGACGCCCTTCGAGGCGGACAGGCGGCTATGGATTCCCTGAGTTCCGTCGCCGCGCCCGTGTCCGCAACGGCGCGCGCGCATGCAATCGAGCTTCTGGTGAAAGGCGCGCGCTGCGCGAACTGCATCGCGCGAATCGAATCCGGCGTGGGCGCCCTTGCCGGCGTGCGTACGGCCCGTCTCAACCTGACCACGGGCAAGCTCACGGTCGAAGGCGATCCCATGCTCGCCCTGGACACGGTTCGCGCCCGCATCCGCGCGCTCGGCTATGACGCCTGGGCCTACGATCCCAAAGCCGTGCAGGACCGCGATGCCGATGAAAGCCGCTTCCTGCTCACCTGCCTCGCCATCGCGGGTTTCGGCGTCGTATTCGTCGGCGGCCTGACCGACACGCTCTACTATGGCGGCCGCGACATGGGACTGGCGACGCGCGCCATGCTGACCTGGGCGCAGGCCCTCGTCGCCGCGCCCACCGCGCTCTATGCGGCGCGGCCCTTCTTTCGCTCGGCGCTGTCGAGCCTGCGCGTCGGGCGCGCCAACATGGACGTGCCCATCTCGCTCGCCGTCGTCTCCTCGCTGGGCCTGAGCTTCTACGAGGCGCTTCGTGGCGGTCCTGAGACCTATTTCGACGCCGCGGTGATGCTGCCCTTCCTGCTTCTGATCGGCCGCTATCTCGATTTCGTCGTGCGCCGCCGGGCGTGGAACGCGGCCAATGCGCTCGTCGCCATGCAGGCCGTCGACGTGCGCCGCATCGGCGCCGGCGGCACGATCGAGACCGTTGCGGCGCGCGATCTTGCGGCCGGCGACCGCATCCTGCTGGCCGCGGGCGAGCGCGCACCCGTCGACGGCGTCACCGGCGATCACCAATTCGAGGCGGATCTGTCGCTCGTCACCGGTGAAATTGCGCCCGTGACCGTTCCCCCGGCCTCGCTGCTGCGCGCCGGATCCATCGTGCTCGATCGTCCGGTGACGCTGGAGGCGCGCGCGGGCGTCAAGGACTCGCTGCTGGCGGACATCTCGCGGCTCATCGAAGCGGGACAGCAAAACCGCAATCGCTATGTCCGTCTCGCCGATCGCGCGGCGCAATTCTACGTGCCCACGGTCCATGGGCTCGCGCTCGCCGTCTTTCTCGTCTGGCTTCTGCCGCTGGATGCGGGATTTGCCGTCGCCTTGCGCAACGCCGTCTCGCTTCTCATCGTCACCTGTCCGTGCGCGCTCGGTCTCGCCGTTCCCGCCGTGCAGGTCGTTGCCAGCGGTCTCCTGTTCCGGCGCGGCATGCTGGTGAAATCCGGCGATGCGCTCGAACGCCTGGCTGAGATCGACATCGCAATTTTCGACAAGACGGGCACCCTGACGCTCGGCGCGCCGCGTCTCATGCGTGACGGATCGTATTCCGGCGAGCTCCTGGCCAAGGCCGCATGCCTTGCGAGGGCGAGCCGCCATCCGCTCGCCGCGGCACTCGCCAGTGCGGCCGGCGCCGGTCCCGTCGCAGCTTCGGTGAAAGAAGTCCCCGGCAAGGGCCTGGAGCAGGTCTCAAACGGCATCGTCACCCGGCTCGGCAGCGCAGTCTGGGTCGGCGCGTTGTCGAAGGGCGGCGGCGCCGGCGAATTGTGGTTTCGCGAAGGCAATGATGCACCGGTGCGCTTCGCCTTCGCCGACGGGATCCGTCCCGATGCCCTGGAAACGCTGCGGCGCCTGACGCAGAAGGGAATCCGCGTCGAGATTCTCTCCGGCGACCGGCGCGCGGTGGTCGAGGCGGTCGCGCGCGAAACCGGAATCGGCGCGTGGCGTGGCGAGGTCGATCCTATCGCCAAGACCCGCCGCCTCAAGGAATTGCGCACCCAGGGCCACAAGGTGCTGATGGTCGGAGACGGGTTGAACGATGCGGCAGCGCTGGCTCTTGCCCACGTCTCGATCTCGCCCGCCAGCGCCATCGATGCGGCGCAGGCCGCGGCGGACATGATCCTGCAAACGCCATCGCTGCTTGCCATCGCCGATGCGTACGACGTGGCGCGGAAGTCGCGTGCGCTGGTACTCGAGAATTTCGCCTTCGCCGCCGCCTACAACGCGTTTGCCATTCCGCTCGCAGCCCTCGGTCTCGTCACACCGCTCTTCGCAGCGATTGCCATGGCGAGTTCTTCGCTGATCGTGACGCTCAATGCCTTGCGGCAATCCGTGAAGGAGCGCCGCTGATGCCAGGCTTGGCGCTTCTCGTCATCGCGGCCCTGCTTCTGGGTATCGCCGGTCTGATCGCATTCCTGTGGACGGTGAGAAGCGGCCAATATGACGACCTCGACGGCGCCGCGCATCGCATCCTGATGCGCGACGACGATAACCCCGACTGACGCCGGGAACGCTTTGCGTCCTCCCGCATTTAAAACGGTGCCGTGTCTGATGGCGCTGGCGTATTCGCCTAATGCAATTGGAACTTCGTGTCGCGTCCTGACGCGTTCGCGCGTCAGGACGTTATAAGCAGGAGCGTGCGATGTTGAGCAGGATTGGAACCGCGTTCGCCGCCGCGCTGCTTGCGCTCGGCGCCGGGACGGTGGCCGCGAACGCGGACGGCTGCAGCCGTCACAGCCACACAACCGGAACGGTGCTTGGTGCCGTGGGTGGCGGCCTGATCGGCAGCACGGTCGTGCATGGCGCCGGCGGCGTGATCGGCGGCGCCGTCCTGGGCGGCCTGGCTGGCAATGCCATTTCCCGCGACATGGACTGCCGCCATGCCGGCTACTACCGGCACCGGTATTACAGCGAGCGTTATCACCACTATTACTACCGCTGACCGGCGCTTCAGAACGCCTGGTGTTCCGCCCAAAACAAAAGGTGTCGCGGTTGCCGGCCGGGCGATGACGAGCTTTTTTGGGGTTTTGCTCCTGAACGCTCTCAATGCCCCGTCTCCGGCCATATGACGCAGGTGCGGAGGGGCCATGGCGCCCCTTCGCAGTTGCGGCATAATCCCGGGCATGAGCATCCGGGCCGCCATCCACCACGCCACGCGCTATCGCTACGACCGCCCCATCTTGATGGGTCCGCAGGTCGTGCGCCTCAGGCCGGCGCCGCATTGCCGCACGCCCATCCTGTCCTATGCCTTGAACGTCAGTCCGGCGGCGCACTTCCTGAATTGGCAGCAGGACCCGCAGGCGAACTGGCTCGCCCGCATCACCATCCCGGAGAAGACCGAGTACTTCACCGTCACAGTTGATCTCGTCGCCGAGATGAACGTCATCAATCCGTTCGACTTCTTCCTCGAGCCGGACGCGGAAAAATTTCCCTTCGCCTATGAGGCGTCTCTGGCCGAAGACCTTGCGCCCTACCTGCAAAAGCTGCGCTGCGGTCCGCTGTTCGAGGAGTACCTGGGCAAGATCCCGCGTGCGGAACGGCCGACGACGCAATTCCTCTTCGATCTCAACACGCGGCTCCAGCATGACATCGCCTATCTGATCAGGATGGAAGCCGGCATCCAGACGCCCGACGAGACGCTGGAAAAACGTTCCGGCTCATGCCGTGACTCCGCCTGGCTCCTCGTGCAATTGCTTCGCCACCTCGGCTACGCCGCGCGTTTCGCCTCCGGGTATCTCATCCAGCTCAAGCCGGATTTGAAATCGCTCGACGGCCCGTCGGGCACCGATGTCGACTTCACCGACCTGCACGCCTGGTGCGAGGTCTACCTGCCCGGCGCGGGCTGGGTCGGTCTCGACCCGACATCGGGATTGTTCGCCGGCGAAGGTCACATTCCCGTCGCCTGCGCCGCCAATCCGACGGCGGCAGCGCCGATCGCGGGCAGCCTCGACGAATGCGAAGTAAGTTTCGAATTCGACATGACGGTCACGCGCGTGGCCGAGCCGCCGCGCGTCACCAAGCCCTACACGCCGCAGCAATGGCGTTCGATCGAAAAGCTCGGCGATCGCGTCGACGATGTACTTCGCGAAGGCGACGTGCGCCTCACTATGGGCGGCGAGCCGACCTTCATCTCGATCGACGACCGCGAGGGCGCGGAATGGTCGACGGATGCCGTCGGTCCGACCAAGCGCGCCTTCGCCGACACGCTCATCCGCCGTCTGCGCGAGCGCTTCGCGCCGGGCGGCCTGCTTCATTACGGCCAGGGGAAATGGTATCCGGGCGAGAGCCTGCCGCGCTGGTCCTTCGCGCTGTATTGGCGCGGCGACGGCCAGCCCTTGTGGCGCGACGAGACGCGCATTGCGCAGGAGCGCCAGGACTACAACCCGACGGAAGCCGATGCGCGCCGTCTCGCCGAAGGCATCGCGCGCCGGCTCGGTCTCAATCCCAATTGCGCGATGCCCGCCTACGAGGATCCGCTGCACTACCTCGCCAAGGAGCAGGCGCTGCCCCCGAACGTCGATCCCTTCGACTCCAAGCTCGACGACGCGGAGGAACGCGCGCGGCTGATGCGCGTCTACACGCGCGGTCTCGGAAAGCCCACCGGCTATATCCTTCCGGTTCAGTCCTGGAATGCGCCCGACCGCAGGCGCTGGCGTTCGGAGCGATGGCCCACGCGCAACGGCCGTTTGCTGCTGATGCCCGGCGATTCCCCCGTCGGTTACCGGCTGCCGCTCGGCTCCTTGCCGTGGCTGCCGCCGGCGGCCCGGCCTTTCGTGCAGCCGCCCGATCCCTTCGCCGATCTGCCGCCTCTGCCGGATCCGGATTCCACGCGCCAGCCTTTTCTCTCTGGCGAGACACGCGATCCCAACGCGGAGGCGCGGCGCGCGCGCCTGGAGCAGGAGACGCCGAGCGAAGGCGTAAGCGTGCGCACCGCGCTCGCGGTCGAGCCCCGCGACGGACGACTTTGCGTCTTCATGCCGCCGACGGAATTCGCCGCCGACTACCTCGATCTCCTCGCCGCCGTGGAAGATGCCGCCGCGGAGATCGGCGCCAGCCTTCACGTCGAAGGTTACACACCGCCTTTCGATCCGCGCCTCAACGTCATCAAGGTCACGCCCGATCCCGGCGTCATCGAGGTCAACATCCATCCGGTGCACAGCTGGCGCGAGCAGGTCGAGGTCACCTATGCGCTTTACGAGGAAGCGCGCGCCTCGCGCCTCGACACCGAGAAATTCCTCGTCGATGGGCGCCATACCGGCACCGGCGGCGGCAATCACATCGTGGTCGGCGCGGCGTCGCCGCCCGACAGTCCCTTCCTGCGCCGGCCCGACCTGCTCAAGAGCCTGCTGGCCTATTGGCAGAACCATCCCTCGCTTTCGTTTTTGTTCTCCGGGCTTTTCATCGGGCCAACGAGCCAGGCGCCGCGCATAGACGAAGCGCGCCTGGATTCGCTCTACGAGCTCGAGATCGCCTTCGGCGAAGTGCCGTCGCGCCTCGAAGGCAATGTGCCGCCCTGGCTGGTCGATCGCATCTTCCGCAACCTGCTGATCGACGCGACAGGCAACACGCATCGCACCGAGATCTGCATCGACAAGCTTTATTCGCCCGAGGGCCCCGCCGGGCGTCTCGGTCTCGTCGAATTCCGCGCTTTCGAGATGCCGCCGCATCCCGAGATGAGCCTGGCGCAGCAGTTGCTCCTGCGCGCGCTGATCGCGCGTTTCTGGCGCGAGCCCTATGCGGCACCGCTGGTGCGCTGGGGCACGGCGCTGCATGACAGGTTCATGCTGCCGCATTTCGTCTGGGCCGATTTCGCCGAGGTGATCGCCGACATGAACGCGCACGGCTTCGCCTTCGACGCCGATTGGTTCAAGCCGCATTGGGCGTTCCGCTTTCCGCTCCACGGGACGGTCCGCTACGACGGCGTGCGGCTCGAGCTGCGCCAGGCGCTCGAACCCTGGAACGTTATGGGCGAAGAAGGCGCGCCAGGCGGCACGGTGCGCTACGTCGACAGCTCGGTCGAGCGTCTTGAGGTTAAGCTCTTGGGACTCACGGCCGGCCGTCACCACGTCCTCGTCAATGGGCGGCGCGCGCCGTTGACCGCGACCGACGTCGATACGGCCGTGGGTGGCGTGCGCTTTCGCGCCTGGGGTCCCGCGCATGCGCTGCATCCGACGATCGCGCCGCATGTGCCGCTCACCTGCGAGATCTGGGACGCGCGCGCCAAGCGCTCGCTCGGCGGCTGCACCTACTACGTCGCTCATCCCGGCGGCCGCAATCACGACACCTTCCCCGTCAACGCCTACGAGGCCGAGGGGCGCCGCCTCGCCCGCTTCGAACCCTTCGGCTTCACGCCGGGCCAGTTCGAGCCACCGCCATCCATCATCAACCCTGACTTTCCCCACACGCTGGACCTCAGGCGGGGTAATTGAGGCGATGAGTCGGATGACGCGTATGTGTCCGGGAAATAAGCGGACTCCCCCGCCCGCAAGGCTACGCGATTCACGCATCGTGGGCGGCCTGCGCGTCGCCTCCACGAGCATGAATTTGGCATGGCACACACTGCGTTACCCTCCCCCAAGGCTAAGCGATTCACGCATCCCCAACAGGTCGTCATGGCCGGGCTCGTCCCGGCCACCCATGAACACGAATTCCGCATTGGCGGGCCCTTGCGCCCGCCACGCACAGGCTTTCCCGCACACCGTGGCCGCGCCAGCCGCGGCCATTTCGACGCGTGCGTTCATGGATGGGCGGCACGGGAGCCTGCACTCCGACCGCGCTCTCGCGCGGATCGGGGTGCCACCCATGACGATCTTACGGAGATGTGTGAACATCGTAGCCCTCAAGGGGAGGCTTGCGCGGTGTTGCATTCGGTCGAACCCATCGAGATGTGTGAATGTCGTAGCCCGCAAGGGTTGGGGGAGTGACGTATGGGATGCGAAGGCATGATCCATGTCTGACGCCGCGACCATGCGCACCCCCAGCCATTTCGATGAAATGCTCGACTCCGCCGGGCGCGTGCGTCCGCACTGGCAAGCACTCGCCTCCGCCTTCGACGGCGCCACCGGCGAGGACTTCGCGCGCCGTCTCGCCTCGTCGCGGCGCATGGTCCGCGAGAACGGCGTCACCTACAACGTCTATGACGACGCCGACGGCAAGGCGCGGCCGTGGCAGCTCGACATCGTTCCATTCGTCATCGGCGCTGACGAATGGTCCAGGATCGAAGCCGCGGTAACGCAGCGCGCGCGTCTCGCCAACGCGCTGCTGGGCGACATCTACGGCCCGCAGAAGCTCATCGCCGAAGGCCATCTGCCGCCGCATCTGGTCCACGGCCATCCGCAATATCTGCGCGCGCTCCAGGGCGCGGCAGCACCCGGCGGCGTCCACGTCCATCTTTTCTCCGCCGATCTCGCGCGCACGAAAGACGGATCGTGGATGGTGCTGGCGAGCCGCGTCGATGCGCCGAGCGGGCTCGGCTATGCGCTGGAGAACCGTATCGTCGTCAGCCAGGCCTTTCCCGAATTGTTCGGCGCGCTCGGCGTGCGAAGGCTTGCCGCGTTCTTCCAGGCCTTCCGCGAGTCGGTTTTGGGACTTGCCCGCGACGACGGGGGCCACACCGTGCTGCTCTCGCCGGGCCCCTTCAACGAGGCCTATTTTGAGCACGCCTATCTCTCCCACTATCTCGGCCTTGCGCTGGTCGAAGGCGAGGATCTGGCCGTGCGCGACGGGCGCGTCTTCCTGCGCACGCTGAGCGGGCTTGCGCCCGTCGACGTCATCTTCCGCCGGCTCGATTCCGATTTCTGCGACCCGCTCGAATTCCGTGCCGACTCGACGCTCGGCGTTGCCGGTCTCGCCGATGCCGTCAGGTCGAAGGGGATCGTGCTCGCCAACGCGCTCGGCGGCGGCGTCGTGGAATCGCCGGCGCTCGATGCGTATCTTCCCAGCGTCTCGCGCGCCCTGTTCGACGAGGACCTGCTCATTCACGACATTCCGACCGTGTGGTGCGGCACGGCCTGGGGCCGCAAGGAAGCCCTGGCGCGGCTTCCCCGATCCGTCGTGCGCAACGCCTTCGACGCGCGCCCGCTGTTCTCGCGCAACTCCTCGGCCAGGCTCGGCAGCGAGATGAGCCGCGACGAGATCGCGGGCTTCGCCGAGGAGATCGGCCGCAGGGGCGCGACCGCCGTCGTTCAGGACGTGGCGCCGCTCGGCCGCGCGCCCGTGTTCGAGGACGGAAAATTCGGAACGCGGCCAATGTCATTGCGCGTCTATGCGGCGTGGACGCCCGGCGGCTATGTGGTCATGCCGGGCGGTCTCGCCCGCGTCGCGCAGGACGACACCGCGCGCGCCCTCTCAATGCAATCGGGCGCGGAGAGCAAGGACGTCTGGGTGCTGGCCGACGGGCCTGTCGACACGTTCAGCCTGCTGCGGCCGCAAGGCGCGCCGGTCGAGATCCGCCGCACTGGCGACGAAGCGCCCAGCCGCGCGATGGACAATCTGTTCTGGTTCGGCCGCTATGCCGAGCGCACCGAGAATCTCGTGCGTGCGCTGCGCGCCGTCGTGCTTCGCCTCGGCGACGACACCGGCCTCGATGCGACGGCGGCGGCAGCCGATCTTTCCCGCCGCCTGCTCGTACCGCTCGCTGTCGCCAGCGCGGCTGCGGCCGACGAGGCGGCCATGGGCGACGACGCGCGCCTGGGCGCCGAGCTGCAATCGGTCATTTTCGGGCAGGAACAGCAGAGCCTGCAACGGCTGTTGTCACGGGTCGAGCGGACGGCGTGGTCGGTGCGAGACCGTCTCTCGCTCGATACCTGGCGGTCCATTTATGCGCTCACCGCACGCGACACGCCCGACACGGCTTCTGGCGTGTTCGACGCCGCGGGCGCGCGCGCCTATCTCGACATGCTCATCCGCCGCGCCGCGGCGTTGTCTGGCCTTTCGGCCGAGAACATGACGCGCGGCAACAACTGGCTGTTTCTCGATCTCGGCCGGCGCATCGAGCGCGCCGGCCACGCCTCACGGCTGGTGCGCCAGACCCTGTCGTCGCAGGATGACAACGAGGTCGCTGAGATCCAGATCGCGCTCGAAATCGCCGACAGCGCCATGACCTACCGCTATCGCTATCTCAACGTTTTCCAGGCAGCGCCCGCCATCGATCTGCTTCTTCTCGACGTCACCAATCCGCGGGCCGCTGCGTTTCAGATCGCGACCATCGCGCGTCACGTCGCCGATCTGCCGCGCAAGACGCCGCTGCAGCAGCGCATGTTCACCAGGACGATCGCCGACGAGATCCGCGCCAAGGTCTCCGCCGCCGACGCGCGCGGCGTCGCCGCAGCCGACGAAAGCGGCAAGCGTCCCGCGCTGCTGGCGCTTCTCGATGAGATCGATGCGTCGATGGTGCGGCTGTCGGATTCGATCGCCGACACCTATTTTCAGGTCGCCAGCCGGCATCGCGCCGGCGCGGCGCGGCGCGAGGTGTTCTGATGGAATTCTCCGTCCGGCACCGCACGGCCTATCGCTATCTCCAGGATGTCTCCTATTCGCGCCATCTTCTGCATCTGACTCCGCGGGCGACCGCGACGCAGCGTGTGAAGAGCTTCAACCTCACCATCACGCCCGCGCCCGTGCAGCGGGTCCGCCGCGAGGATTATTTCGGCAACGAGACCGAATGGCTCGCGCTCGACGAGCCGCATGCGGTGCTCGAGATCACGGCCGAGAGCCGCATTGCGGCCGAGGCACCGCCGGCGTGTGACCCCGACGCCAGCGAAGCCTGGGAAGGCCTTCATGCTCGCCTTGAAGACCCGGGCGGCGAGGAAGCCGATGAAGTCCTTCAGTTCGTCTTCGATTCCGGCCTGACCGCGTTCACCTCCGATGTCGCGGGCTTTGCGCGCAAGAGTTTTCCCCGCGGCCGTCCGCTGCTCGCCGGCGCGATCGATCTGATGGCGCGCATCCATTCCGGATTCCGCTACGACACGACCGTGACCGACGCCTCGACTCCCGTCGATCGCGTGTTCGAGATCCGCGCCGGCGTCTGCCAGGATCTCGCCCATGTCGGCATCGCCGCGATGCGCTCGCTCGGCCTGCCCGCGCGCTATGTCAGCGGCTATCTGCTGACGCAGCCGCCGCCCGGCCGGCCGAGGATGCTCGGCGCCGATGCCAGTCACGCCTGGTTCTCCGTCTGGGCGCCGCCTTACGGCTGGGTCGATCTCGATCCCACCAACAACCTGATCCCCGGCAACGGCCACATCACGGTCGGCTGGGGCCGCGATTACGGCGACGTCGCCCCCATCCACGGCGTCGTCACCGGCGGCGGCGATCACATCGTCGAAGTGGGAGTTGACGTGGTGCCGGTGGAGACCGAAAGCGCCGCGCGGTAGGAGTCGCCAGAAATCGGGTCTCAGATATCTTTTCGGACCTGTTGCAAATCTAGCACAAAGTCCGAATCACCTGCGGAAAAGCGGCAAAAAAAGCCGAAAGTTCACTTTTCGTTCTTGACTCCATCGGAGAGTGGAGCTATAAATTTCGTCATAGTGATTTCGCGCGCCTCGCCGGCTTCCCGCCTGCGGGGCGTTTCGATGAGAGGGGCGTCGAGAGAAGGTTTTCGTCCCCGCGTGAACACCGGATAGCGGCGATACATGCCGACGCGCCGGGACCGCTTCACCCTGTTAATTCCCCGATCATCACGGAAATTCGACCGGGCGAGTTTCCGCGAATGGGTCGAAGGATGATCAGACCCGCTCCAGCTCATCCGCCAGCGCCTCGTGCAGCGTGTCGCTGTCGGTGTCGTTCGCGGCGATGCGGGCAAGCCGCTCAAAATGCTCGGCCAGAATGACCATCCTGGCGCGCTTCACCAGCGCGCCCGGGTGCTTTGCTTCCGCCCGCAATGTCTCGGCTACAAGCTGGAATTTCTCGATCTCGCTCATACAGGGCTCTCCCGACCCGCAGGAGGAATCTATGACGGCCGGGGACGATTTCCCTGACGCAAATCAAAAATCACCGTCTGGGATCTCCCTCTTTTTGGGGAAATCCCCGCGACCGGATTCCGGCTCAGTTCCCTGCAAGAACAGGGAATTAGCAGGGAAAATCATATAATCCGTACACAAATCAAATCCGCCTCACGCCTAAAGCCTTGAAAGCGGCGAATTTTCCCGAAGGTGCCAGGCGCTCGCCGCGCGGGAGCAGGGAATTTTTCAGCGAAACCGGCTCACCCTCAGCGGCAGACCTCGTGATGGTGATGCCAGTAGCAATTGCGGTGATGATGGTGATGGATGCCAATGCCGACGCCGACCGGACCGACATGGACACCGACCACGTCGGCAGATACCGGCGCAATGGTGGCAAGCGGCAGAAGCGCCACGATCAGAGCGGCCTTGAAAATGTTTTTCACGCTTTTTCTCCTCAGGATGCTGGGGTCAATGCGCACCGGTAACCGGCGCGACCAAACCTTTGTTCCGGGGGAGCGCTATCAACTATTGTCGCGAATTGTCGTGCCCCGCGTGCGCCGCGGCGCCGGGCGGGCACTGCTTAGCGCTTCTGCCCATAGCTGCCGAACTGTTCGAAATTGTCCTTCATCTGCGCATCGCTGAGCAGCGTCGGGCCGCCGATGGCGAGCGTGCCCCAGTACACCGCTGCCTGTTCCTCGATCTCCTCGGCGATCGACAGCGTGCGCGACAGCGAGGGTGCGGCGCAGATCAGACCGTGGTTCGCCATCAGGCAGGCATAGCCGCCGGCGAGCGCTTCGGCGACAAGATCGGCGAGCTCCACCGTGCCGAACGTCGCATAAGGCGCGAGCGGTACTTCGGGCTTTCCCGATACGCCGATCATGTAATGCAGCGGCGGAATCGGCTTGCCGGCGCAGGCCAGGATGGTGGCGAAGCGCGAATGACAATGAACGACGGCGCCGACGTCCGGACGCCGCTCCAGAATGCGCGCATGCATGCGCCATTCGCTCGACGGCTTGAGTTCGCCCTCGCGCGGCGCGCCGTCGGCGCCGATGAAGACGATGCTCTCAGCTTGGAGCCGTTCCGGCACGATGCCGCTCGGCGTGACGAGCAACCCGTCGCCGCAGCGCACCGAGATGTTTCCCGTCGTGCCGCGATTCAGTCCGCGCTCGACCATGGTCTTCATCGCGGCCACGATGCGCGCGCGCAGATCGGTTTCGTCGCGTGGCGCGCTCACGCGGTCTGCCTAAGCGGTGCGCTGCGCATATAGGCGAGCGTCGTGTCGAAACTGCCGAGCTGGCCCAGCGTGCCGAGGCCCTGTGCTACGAGCGCCGCGGTCGCCGCCGCGAAGCGGCAGGCCTCGAACGGGGCGAAGCCGCGGTCGAGTGCCGTGATGAAGCCGGCGCAGAAGGAATCGCCGCAGCTCGTCGTGTCGACAACCGCGATCGCGTGGGCGGGAATGATCTCGTGACGGCCATCCATGGCGACGAAGGCGCCCTTGTCGCCCCATTTGAAGATACAGGCCTTCGCGCCCAGCGCCATGAAGCGTTGCGCGGCATCGGCGGGTTCGCTCGCGCCGCTCAGCTGGAACGCTTCGCCCATGTTGGGCATGAAATAATCGACATGCGGCAGAAGCCGCGCAAGCTCCTCCATCGCGCGCGGACCCGGCCCGATCAGGTCGCAGGTGACCGTCGCGCCGGAGGCCTTCGCGGCTGCGAGAAGGGACGCGCCGGGGCCGCCGTCGAGGCGCATGCCGCCGACGCCGCCCCAGTGCAGGAACCGCGTCTTCTCCGCTTCGGCGATGAGTTCCGGCGTGATGGCGAAGAAGCTGCTGGCGCCGATGGCATGGAAATTCGGCCGCTCGCCATTGGCACGGATGGTCAGGATGGTCGTCGAGGTCGGCCGCGCGGGATCGATCGCGAGGACGTGCGTGTTCACGCCGCGCGCGGCGAATTCCTGGCGCACGAAGCGGCCGGCGCCGTCGTCGCCGACGGCCGAGGCGATCGCGGTGGGCAGTCCGAGCGTTGCCGCAACGAGGGCGGCCCCGCCGGCCGTTCCCGCCGGCGCCAACGCGATCCGGTCTATGATCTTGGTGCGGCCATCGGGCGGCAACGCCTCGATTGGGCGGCCGAGCACGTCCAGCGTCGCAAGGCCCACACACAGAAGGCGTTGTGTCATCGTCGCTCCGGGTGTCACCTGTGCGGGGCGCGGATTGCGCGATACGGTAGTCAAGACTATCATTGGTTGCCCCATACGCAAGCAGGAGAGTCGGGCATGAGCATCGCCAATTCCGAGGACCGGAGCCTGCGCGAGCGCGCGGCCCAGGTGATCCCCAACGGGATGTACGGCCACGAATCGGTGCGGCTGCTGCCGGAGAACTACCCGCAATTCTTCGCCAAGGCGGAAGGCGCCCATCTCTGGGACGTCGACGGCAACAGATATCTCGACTTCATGTGCGGCTACGGGCCGAACCTGCTCGGCTACTGCAATCCGAAGATCGACGCGGCGGCGCTGGCACAAATGAAGCTCGGCGACGCGATGACGGGGCCCGGTCCGGTGATGGTCGAGTTCGCCGAGAAGCTGGTGAGGCTGGTCGGTCATGCCGACTGGGCGATGTTCTGCAAGAACGGCACCGACACCACCACCATGGCGATGATGACCGCGCGCGCCCATACGAAAAAGCGCAAGATCCTCGTCGCCAAGGGCGCCTATCACGGTGCAGCGCCATGGTGCACGCCCAATCACGCCGGCACGGTGCCCGAGGATCGCGCCCATCTCATCACTTACGTCTACAACGACACGGCAAGCCTCGAGGCAGCGGCGATCGCGGCGGGAGACGATCTCGCAGGCATCTTCGCCTCGCCCTTCAAGCACGACGCCTTCACCGACCAGGCGCTGCCGGATCCGACCTACGCCAAACGCGCGCGCTCGCTGTGCGACGAGAAGGGCGCGCTTCTCATCGTCGACGATGTGCGCGCCGGCTTTCGCATGGCCCGCGATTCCAGCTGGTCGCTCGTCGGCGTGAAGCCCGACCTGTCCAGCTGGGGCAAGGCGATCGCCAACGGCTATCCGATCTCAGCCCTTCTCGGCGCCGAGAAGGCCCGCGCCGCGGCCGGCTCGATCTACGTCACCGGCTCGTTCTGGTTCGCCGCCGTGCCGATGGCGGCCGGAATCGCCACTCTCGACGTGATCGAGCACACCGATTATCTCGAGCACACGACCAGGCTCGGCACCAAACTGCGCGATGGTCTCACGGGGATCGCCGAGCAGCACGGCTTCGCGCTGCGCCAGACGGGCCCCGCCCAGATGCCGCTGATCCTGTTCAAGGACGATCCGGATTTCCGCATCGGCTATGGCTGGTCGTCCGAGATGGTCAGCCGCGGCGTCTACGTCCATCCCTGGCACAATATGTTTATGTGCAGCGCCATGACCGGCAAGGATATCGACACCGCCCTGCAGGCGGCCGAGGATTCCTTCAAGGCCCTGAGGACGAAAAAGTCGACGCTGGAACCACACAAGCTCCTGGCCGCGATGCTGGATTCGCGCAGGCACTGAGTATCCGCGCAACGCGTGTCGCTTTCCTGTCCACGATCGTCACAGGCGAGCCGCGTCCACAAACGCGGCCATGACGGCCTTTAGCCTAGACGAAGTGACTCGCGATCAAACAAAAACGGCGGCGCCGCGTGGCGCCGCCGTTTCGCTGAACACGGGAAGCGAACGCTAATCCCGGAAGTTCACTTCAACTCCAACCGTTCGCGGCTGGCCCGTGATTCCCTGGATGAAGCCGAACGGGCTGGTCAGGTCGAACTCGTCGAGGAAGTATTTCTGGTTTCCGATGTTGCGCGCGAAGGCGGCGACTTCCCATTCCGAGTCGTCGAACGCATAGGCGATGCGCGCATTCTCGATCCAGTACGCATTCTGCGTGGTGTAAGGATCGTTGGTGCTGTCGAAGAACTGATGGCTTTTGAAGTCGGCGTTGAATTCGAAGTCGAGATTTCCGTCGTAGAACGGAACGGTGTAATCCAGCGTTCCGGCCATCGAGAAATGCGGCGAAAGCGGAAGCTGCTTTCCTTTTAGATCGGGTTGGGTCGGATCGACATTCGCTACGAACTGGTCGATCCGCGTCTCCAGCAGGCCGAACTGGAACGTGCCGGTCAGATTGTCGATCGGCTTGCCGACGAGCTTCGCGTCGATGCCTTCGGTGTGAGCCTTCGGCGCATTGTCGAGGACATTGACCGGCAGCCCGCTGCCGCCCGCCACGGGGTTCACCAGCACAAAGACCTGCATGTCGCGATACTGGTTGTAGAAGGCCGAGGTATCGATGACGAGGCGATCGTCG
Organism: uncultured Alphaproteobacteria bacterium; assembly: GCA_963802815.1. Taxonomy (GTDB): domain Bacteria; phylum Pseudomonadota; class Alphaproteobacteria; order Micropepsales; family Micropepsaceae; genus Rhizomicrobium. The sequence continues at coordinate 38,288 of CAWDKN010000058.1, read as the reverse complement.
AAAAAGGTCGATTTCTCGCCGACTTCGAACGAAGTGACGTATTCGGGCTTCACGGGCGCCAGCTGCCTGGCGATCTCGGCGGGGACGGTGCTGAGGAAACTGCCGTTGAAGTCGCCGCTCTTGTAGCCCGTCGTCACGCTGCCATAAGCGAGGATCTTGTCGGTGATCTGGTAGCCGAGCGCGGCCTTCCAGTTGAAGGCAGTGCTGGTCTGGCGCTCACGCGTGTCCGCCAGCGTGGTCAGCGGCCCGAAATTGTTCATGCCGCCGAGCTGATACTGGATCTGGCCGAGGTAGGAAAAGCCGCGCGTCTCGGTGGTGATGCGGCCGCCCAGCGTGAGCTTAAGGGCGTCGGTGATGTCGTAGTCGCCCTGTGCATAGGCCGCATAGGCATTGGTGATCTGCTGGCTCTGGTCGAATGCCTGAAACGCGACGCCGTCGGCCGACCCCGGCCCACCGAAGAAATTGTCGCCGTCGAGCAGGATATAGATCGGTTGGTTCTGATGCAGATTTTCGTTCAGGTAATAAAGTCCCGCCTGATAGTTGTAATCCTGCCCCTTGCCGGTCGCGCGCAATTCCTCGGTGATGGTATTCGCCCGGACGCCGAAATTGATCTCGAGCAGCCGGTTGGGCGACGCGTCGCTATCCTCGGGATGGAGCTTGTCGATGTGCTCGAACGACGTGATCGAGCTGAGATTGATCCAGCCCGGTGAATAGTCCGCGCGGAGGTAACCTCCAACCGAGTGCACATCCAGGTGAACCCGCCGGTTGAACTCGCCGTGATAGAAGTTGCTGGGCGTACCATAGCCGAACAGGTCGGTGCACTGGCCGGCGTAGCTTGCTGTTATCGAGCACTGCGTGGGAACGGCGTTTCCGAGCGTCGTCGGATCGAGATCGCCGATATGGCGATACTCGATCGGCCGGTTGGCGACGGAACCGCCATGAACGTTGAAAAGGAAGGTCAACTCTTCGGTCGGCTGCCATTGCAGCATCGCGCGGCCGGCAACGTTGTTCGCGCCATTCTCGTGCGTGTGGAGGAACGTGTTGTAAAAGTCGCCCATCGAATTGTTCTTCACGATGGCAATGCGCCCGTCGAGGCCCGGTGCGAGCTGGCCGCCGATCGCGCCCTCGAGCTGGAACGTATCGTAGGAGCTGTATTCGCCGTGAAAATCGACGGTGAAGTCGTCGGTCGGTTTCGCCGTCGTGAAGAGAATCGCACCGCCGCTGGTATTGCGGCCGAACAACGTCCCTTGCGGGCCCTCGACAACCTGCACATCCTTGAGATCGAACATCGCAAACGTCTGCGACGCGGGCGAGCTCAGATAGACCTCGTCGACATAGACGCCGTTGGGTCCCGCATTGTTGGTGTCGTAGTCGTTGAGGCCTATGCCGCGAAGCGTGATGATCGGCTGATTGCCGTTGCCGGCCGGCAGCGCGATGTCGAGATTGGGCGTGACTTGACCGAGGTCAGCCGACGATTTGAGGCCGAGCTTGCTGAGCTGCCTGCCCGTGAAGGCCTGCTCGGTGAGCATGGCCTTCTGATAATCCTCGGCGTGCCGTTCCGCCGTCACCACCACTGTCTCGATCCCGCCCGCGGGACCGTCTTGCGCGTAGGCCGTCTCGCTCCCGAGCAATGCGACACTGCATGCTCCGAGCAACAATCCGTGCAGTCTTTTCATCGTCTGCCCCCTCGGCTTTGTGACGGAATGATAGCTTTGGCTAGCTAACGTGCAAGTCCATAATACAGGCAAGCGTTACCTGCCGCCTGCCTTTGTCTTGCGCTTCGGATCGGCAAAGGACTGCTGATAAAGCGCGATCATGTAGGAAATCTCGGCATTGATGCGGTCGGAATCGAGCTCCGGCTCGTCGATGACCAGCTCGGTCGCGGTGTAGCCCATCTCGATGGACAGCGTAGCGGCGATGCGAAGATCCTTCTTGTCGGCCTGCGGATAGCGCGCCAGCAGCGTCTCATAGACGCTTTCGGCGACCGCCTCGCGCGAGGCGGTGCGGACCTCGCCCAGCGTCGGGACGGCGCGCAGCGCGCGGAGCACCCAGGCACCCCCCGGAAATTCGCGTGTGATCCGGTTCACGGTTTCCTGAATGGCGCGAATCCCCTCCGCCTCCTCGGTCACGCCCGTCATTTTCAAGCCGCGCTTCCTGATGAACGCGAACACGGCTTCGTCCTGCACCGCCATCAGCCGCGCGCCGAGCTCCTTCAGCAGGGCATACTTGTTGGGGAAGTAGCGGTAGAGGGCAGGCGGCGTGATCCCGGCGCGCTTGCAGACGAGATTGGTGGAGAGCCTCTCGATGCCGACCTCTTCGAGCAATGTGCCGGCGGCGACGAGGATCGTCTCGTAAGTCGCCTTCGCGCGATGCTGGCTGGGCTTCAGCTTGGCGTCGAGCTCAACCCGTTTCGATTGGCTTTTGAGCGGCCGTTTGCGTGGGGCAACACGCATCGGTTTGAACATGGCGCTGGTTCCAATACGCGCTTCGTAAGGGTGGACACAGTACGCGGACAATGTGTGCGAGCACGCCGTCACATGCAATCGAGACGATTGCGCGCGACACCGGGCCTCATGCGAGATCGATCCAGCGGTCGATCGGTGAGGCTACTCCGCGTCGCGCGCGAACGCCGCGGTCGCGGGAATGCTGGCCAGGTAGACGATGAGGCTGACGGTCAGCGTCGACCACGGCCACAGGATCGCAAAGCCGAGAAGCAGGCCCGCAAAGGCCACTACGGGGCTGCGCGCCTGACGCGAAACATGGACTCGCTTCAAGGACGGCGTCGGCACGCGGCTGACCATGAGAAGCGAGGTTGCTCCGATCATCGCCATGGTGACCACCGGATTGGTGAAGAGCGGGCCGGTGAACTGAAAGCTCAGCATCATCGGCAGGAGGATCAGACACGCCGCGGCGGGTGTCGGCATGCCGGTGAAGTGCGCCTCCGGCAATGCGTCTTCGTCATGCGGCGCGGCGCTCTCGATCATGAAGCGTGCAAGCCGAATGGCACAGCAGACGCAGAAGATGAGCGATACCGCCCAGCCTGCCGCGCCGGCATGGTGCAGCGTCCACATATAGACGAGGAGGGCCGGCGCGATGCCGAAGCTCGCGAGGTCGGCCAGCGAATCGAGTTGCGCACCGAAATCGCTGTCGGCGCCGAAGAGGCGCGCGACGCGGCCGTCGAGCACATCGCAGATCGCGGCGCAGACGATGGCGGCGACTGCCGCATGCCAGTCGGCGGACAGGGCGAACTTGATCGACGTGGCGCCGCAGCACAGACCGAGCAGCGTGAGCATGCTCGGCAGATGGCGCGCCAAAGGCAGTTCGCCGTCGGCGACGGCCTCGCGCAAATTCGGGCGCATCCGTGCCATCAGGGCTGGTAATCCGCCAAAATGGTTTGGCCGGCCTTGACGTTCTGCCCTTCGTTCACGCGCACGCGCGCTCCTTCGGGCAAATAGACGTCCAGCCGGCTGCCGAATTGAATGAGTTCCAAAACGAGCGCCGCGGCATACCGACTGTCCCTTCGAAAGTTCACAGTGAATGCGCCGCGCCACAAGGCCGGCGATCTGAACGAAAACAAGTTCTCGCGCCGATCCGCCCAGCGTCAGGCGGATGGCCATGCGTTCATTATACTCGCTCGCCTTATCGAATGACGCATTTATGAATGTGCCGGGTGTGTAGGCAAGGGCGGAAATCGTGCCGTCGGCCGGGATCCGGTTCACGTGCACATTGAAGACCGACATAAAGATGCTGAGCCTCATGCGCGGCGCGGGACCAAGGCCGAGTTCCGCGGGCGGAGGCGCCTCGGCGATCGGCAAAAGCCGGCCATCGGCGGGGCTCACGATCAATCCCGACCCCTCGGGGACAATCCGGTCCGGGTCGCGGAAAAACGCCACGCACCAGACCGTCAGCGGAAGAAACGCCACCGCCGCCCAGGGCCAGAGAGCCGCCAAACCCAGGTTTATCGCGGCAAAAATGGCGATGAACGGCCAGCCCTGTGAATGAATCTTCAACTCGGGGGTACTCCGCCAGGCGGGCTTTTTTCCGCGCGCGTTCGTGCGCATCCGTCAAATCGCGCGCAAAGCGCGCGGGGCCGGCCTTAAAGCCTGCTTTGCCCCGGGGTGCAATCGGGGCCCGTAAAACTGCGTAGCGTTAACGGGGTTTGCTGTCCCAATATGCGACGCGACCAACGCCGAAGGACGGCTCGGAATTCCATGAAAACCCTGCAGCTTCTTGCGCTAGGCCTGGCCTCGCTGGTCGTGACCGCATGCAACGAATTGTCGCAACCGGCGGCGAGCGAGACCGCCGCTGCGACCTGCCACTGCACCCAGGCGCCACCCGATGCCCCGGCCGCCGACGCGTCGAACCAGACAGCGGCCGCAACTCCGTCGGGCGCGTCGCATCGCTGGCATCACCGATATGTCCGCCGCTGGGCGCGGTCTCATCGCAGCGAAAGCGCATCGACCGCGTACGATTATGAATTGTCGGAGAGAAGCACGTCAGATCGCGTCAGCGAGATCGAAGGCACGCAGGGCGGTGGTGAGGTGGAAGCCGGTTACAGCGTCTGGGTCGACGGCTATGGACGTCGTCATTGTTATTACACCGGCCATCATGATCGTGACGACGACGCCGGCTGGCAGCGCGCCGGCGACGACCGCTCGCGCCTCGATCCCTGGAAGGGCTACGACGACAACGACGGACCTGAAAACGGGTATTGAGAGTTGAACGTCGCGCACCAAAACAAAAGGGCGGCCGAAGCCGCCCTTGAGACGCACACTCTAAGAGCGGATCAGCCGCGCGTGCCCGAGAACGGGAACGAGCCGAATGCGCCCGCTTTGACGTTGCCGGAGATCTTGTCGCCATCGACGGCGCCGCTGAACTCGAGCGTCATCGGCATCGGCGATGTGATTGCAAGTGCCCAGGAGACGTTGTTGCCGTCTACCTTGCCATTGGTAATCTCTTGGGTGCCCTGCGCGCCGCTCGCCGAGCCGGTGAGCGTGTTGCCGCTGGTCTTGAAGGTCAGCGTGCTTTTTTGTGCGCCCATGGGCGAATTTACGGTGATGTTCCAGGTGCCGTCGACGGCCATGCGTCTTCCTCCAAGTTGGGACCCGCATCTAAAAGGTGACGGCACAGTCATGCAAGTAGCACGTGCGGACTTCCGCAGGGTTTGCAGGCGTTTTGGCACAAATTTTTGTGGGTCAGGCTGCCGGATTCCCTTCCGCTGCTGCGTCAGCCGGAGCCGCCGCCACCGCCCTTGTTGACGTGAGTCCCGAGCGGCCAAGTGTCGAGCCCGCCGCACAACGCATCGATCTTCACGTCGTCCTCGGAAAGCGGAAGCGCCACCACCTCAATTTCGAGATAGTCGCGGCCCGCATATGTGCTGCGCATGGGTCCAAGTGCTGAGGGCCGCTTCGTCGTCGCGGAATGCGCGAGCATGAGATGCATGCCGTCAAAGAACGCCTTGTCGCGATGCTCGGACAAAAGCGTTCCGCCATAGCGCGACCCCATGAACTGGACGACGCGATCGCCGGCGAAGCGGAAGCGGAAATCCTCCGCATCGCCGACCACATCCATGATCCAGACCGATGTCAGGATGTTGCGCAGCTGCGCGGGTGTGATGTCCGAGCGTCTGGGCGCGATCCGTTCGCCGGCCAATCCTTGCCACACCTTGGTGAGGGCTATCAGTCGCGGGCTGTGAAGCTGCGCCGGGGATTTGAATGCCGAATTGTTTTTCATTGCACACGCAGAAGCCTAAGCGGTCGCGCTCCCCCCGGACGCCGACATTGGTGATGGCTGGAAATTCGCGACCCGCGGGTCGCAACGGGCGGTTACATAGGGCGTCGCGTGCTCCGCTGCGCTGCGACCGAACGTCCGGGCGCGCAGCCGGCAAAAACGCCGCGCAAAATCTGTGTTTGTGGCGATGTCCGAGTTTCATGTGTGGGCAATACGAAAGCCGCTTCGACGGCGAAAAGAGAGCCTCGGTTCGTCAGGAGGTCGCCGAGGCTGTCTCGCGCATGCCAAGCGAAGCCATGCTTTGTCGTCCTGCCGAGTTGCCCCTTCGGCAGTGATGCAAGCCAACCGCGGCCCCCGCAATAACGCAATTGGGGGAGGGCTGGGTGCGTTGCGCTAATCCCGCAATTGCGCAATTGCCGGCGGGTCAGGCGAAAGCGCGGCCTGCCTTTGCGTATGCCGCGGCCGAGTTGAAGATGTTGATTGCCATCAGACTCTGCTCGCTCTGCGCCCGTTGCTCATAGAGCAGCGCCACTTTCGACTGCACGTCCTTGTCGGACGGCGCGGCCTCCATTGCGAAATCCGCGAGATGGCAGGCGAGCCTCAGATCGCCGCTCGCGGCAATCGCCGTTGCGCGATCGGCGAGAATTCTGCGCGCCGCCGGCAAGTGTGGCCATCTCCCGCGCAAGCGCGTTGCGCGGCGCGGGCTTCAATTCGCTCGGCCGTCCGCTCCACCAGCCGCCGTAGTAGCGGATGACGTTGCGGACGAGGAATTCCGTGTCGTCGTAGACGGGCTGGAGCCACGGTGAATTCGATTTCGGCAATTCGATCCCGGTCACGATGTCCACATGCGGCGGCGAGCCCGCTTCCATCGCGGCCAGCGTGCGCGCAACGACGGTTTCGAGAAAATCCGCGGTCTCCGTCAGCATGCGCGCGATCTTCGCCGCGTCGCCCACGACCGGCCCGCCATGTCCCGTACACAGCGCCTCGGGCGCAAGCGCCGCCATCGCACGCAATCCCTTGGCGCGCTCCCAGGGATAGCGCTGGACCTTCTGCGGATTGCCGTCGTTCGGCACGGCCCAGATGAAGAGGTCGCCGGGGCAGACGACGCGCCGCTCCGCGCACCACACCCAGGTATGGTCGTCGGTTTCGCCCCTGCAATGATGGAGCTCGAACTTCACGCCGCCCACCGTGATCGTGAGCCTGTCGTCGTAGAGCGTGTCGGGCGGGATCGGCGGCTGGCCGAAGGCGGCATAGGCGTCGGCGCTTTGCGCGTCGACGGTGCCGCCGAACTGGCGCGCATTGAGCGCCGCGTTGTGCCGGGCCGTCGCGGCGTAGCGCGCAAACCGCGCGGGCATCGCCGAATGCGCGATGACACGCGGCATCTTCTGTCCCGGCACGAGGAAGGCTTGCAGGCCGTAGGCATGATCGACATGGCCATGCGTGTAGATGGCCGTGTGTACGGGCGCCTGCGTCTTCTGGCGCAACAGGGCCGCCAGCACCGGCGCGAGCTGCTTCGTGCCGGTGTCGACCAGAACCAGACCGTCATCGGTCTCGAAGGCGGTGATGCCGGAGAACTGCGAGACAAACCAGGTCCGCGCCGCCGCCTCTATGGGGCCGCCCGTCCAGAAGAACTTGGCTTCCTCGGGCGATTTGCCCGCCATTGCAGCGAATTTTTGGGCCGGATTTTCCGCCATTTTTCCCTCCATTGTTTGGCCTGCCGTCGCGCGCATGCTACCCGGAGCGGCAACACAGCGCCCCAGAGAATATGCCGAAGCATCCGACGGTCCATCTGAAGCCAAAGGAAGGCCGCCGCCTTCGTGCCGGCGCGCCATGGGCCTTCTCCAACGAAGTCGTGATGAGCAATGCGCTCAAAGCGCTCGCCCCGGGCGCGCTCGTCAACGTCATGGGCGACGACGGCCGCAGCTTCGGCACCGGCTATTTCAACGCGAAAAGTCTTATCGCGGTCAGGCTGCTCGATGCCGCAGCGGACGCCTTCATCGACGCGGAGTTCCTGACCGCGCAGCTTCGCCGCGCGCTTGCTTTGCGCGAGGCGCTCTATCGCGAACCATTCTATCGTCTCGTGCATGCCGAAGGCGATGGGCTGCCGGGCTTGACCATCGACCGCTTCGGCGACGTCGTCACGGTCCAGATCACCACGGCCGGCATGGAAGCGGTGCTCGATTCCGTGCTGGCGGCGCTCGATGCCGTCATCGCGCCAAGGGCCGTGATCCTGAAGAACGATGCGCCGGCGCGCACGCTCGAAGGCCTCGATCTTTATGTACGCGCCGCGAAGGGCGAAGCGTCCCGCGTCACGGTCCAGGAAAACGGCGTGCGCTATTTTGCCGATCCCTCCGGCGGGCAAAAGACCGGCTGGTATTACGACCAGCGCGACAACCGCGCCTTCACGGCGTCCCTCGCGCAAGGCAAGACCGTGCTCGACGCCTATACCTACTCCGGCGGCTTCGCCATCGCGGCGGCGAAAACCGGCGCGCGCGATGTCACGGGGCTCGACAGCTCCGCGCCCGCCCTCGCCCTGGCGGAGGAATCCGCGGCCGCCAACCGCGTCGCCTGCCGATTCCTGAAGGCCGATGTCCTCGAGGAGCTCGAGCGCCTGGCCGCGGCCGGCGAGACGTTCGATATCGTCGTCGCCGATCCGCCGCCATTCGTGAAATCTCGCAAGGATCTCGAACCCGGCGCGAAAGCCTATCGCAAGCTCGCGCGGCTCGCGGCGCGCGTCACCGCGCCGGGCGGCTTCATCCTGCTCGCCTCCTGCTCGCACAACATGCCGGCAGAAAGGTTCGAATCCGAATGCGCGCTCGGTCTTCTGCGCGCGGAACGCAGGGCGTCATTGATCCGCTCCGCGGGCGCGCGCCCGACCACCCGATCCATCCGCTGCTGCCCGAAAGCGCCTACCTGAAAGCCTGCGTCTTCGCACTGGCGTAGGCGCACGCTCAGATCGTGACCTGTGTGCCGAGCTCGACCACGCGGTTGGGCGGCAGGTGATAGAAGCGCGCCGGCGACAGCGCGTTCGAGGCCAGCTTCATGTAGAGCCAGGTGCGCCAGCGGCCGAGCACGGGGTGTTCGGCTGGCACCAGCGTCTCGTGGCCGATGAAGAAGGTCGCGGTGTCGACGTCGATCGAAAGGCCGAAACGCCTTGCCTCCTCGAGCGCCTGGGGCACGTCGGGAGTCTGTAGAAGCCGTGATGGATGCGCACGTTGAAGAAGCCCTTGCCGAGCTTGATGACCTCGACCCGCTTCTCGCGCGGAACGAACGGCTTCTCCTCCACAACGACGTTGCAGATGATGACGCGCTCGTGCAGCACCTTGTTGTGCTTGAGGTTGTGCAGCAGCGCGCCGGGAACGACGTCCCGCGGCGCGCTGAGGAAGACGGCGGTGCCCGCGACGCGCATCGGCGTCTTGTCCGCGCGCTCCAGGAACAGCGGCAGCGACAATGATTCCGAGCGGATGCGTTCCTGATGGGCGCGGCGGCCCAGCCGCCAGGTCTCCATCACGACGAAGATTGTCGCGGCGATGGCGAGCGGCAGCCAGCCGCCGTCGACGATCTTCAGCGAGTTCGAGGCGAGGAACGACAGGTCGATGAACGCAAGCGAGCCGAACACGGCTGCGGACAGTCTCGTTCCCCAGCCCCATTGGCGCGCGGCCACGATCGCAGCGAGCGACGTGCTGATCACCATCACGCCCGTGACGGCGATGCCATAGGCCGCGGCGAGCGAATCCGACGACTTGAAGATCAGGACGATGAGGACCACGCCAATCGCGATCAAGGCGTTCACCCTCGGGACGTAGATCTGGCCGTATTCGGTCGCCGAGGTGTGGCGGATCTCCATGCGCGGCAGCTGGCCGAGCTGGACCGCCTGTCGGGTGATGGAGAAGACGCCGGAGATGACCGCCTGCGACGCGATGATCGTCGCCATCGTGGCCAGCGCTACCAGGGGGTAATGCGCCCAGCGCGGCGCGAGCGCGAAGAACAGGAAATCTAGGCTCTTGGGATTCGAAAGCGCCATCGCACCCTGCCCGAAATAATCGAGCACGAGCGCGGGCAGCACGACCGCGAGCCACGCCACGCGAATCGGACGGCGTCCGAAGTGACCCATGTCGGCGTAGAGCGCTTCGCAGCCGGTCACCGCGAGGACGACCGAGCCTAGCGCCACGAACGCCGTCCAGGGCGCCAGCGCGAACAATCTGAGGCCGTAATAGGGGTTGAGCGCGAAGAGGATGCGAGGCTCATGCAGGATGGCGACGAAACCCATGACGGCAAGCGCCGCGAACCACACGACCATGATCGGGCCGAACAGGCGCCCGATCTTGGCGGTGCCGCGGTTCTGCATCGCGAACAGTCCAAGCAGGATGATGAGCGTGAGCGGCAGGACGAGCGGCGCGAAGGCCGGTGTTTCGGACTTCAGGCCTTCGACCGCGCTCAGCACCGAAATCGCCGGGGTGAGCATGCCGTCGCCATAGAAGAGGGCGAGGCCCAGGATCGCAGCGATACCGATCGCGGTCTTCGCGCGCCGGCCGAGGCCGGGGGAACGGTGTGCCAGCGTGGCGAGCGAGAGAACGCCGCCCTCGCCATTGTTGTCGGCGCGCATGATGAGGCCGACATATTTGACGGTCACGACGATGATGAGCGACCAGAAGATCAGCGAGATCGCGCCCAGCACAGCATAATGCGTCTTGAATGCGCCGCTGGTCGCGACGATTGTCAGATGCGTCGCATAGATCGGGCTCGTTCCGATGTCGCCGAAGACGACGCCCAGCGCCCCGATCGTGAGCGCCACGTCGTGGCGGAGCGACGACGAGCCGGGCGCCCCACCATGGGCAGGCGCCGGCCGACTCGAGTCAGGCGTCGCGCCCGCGAGTGGATCTGCCGCGAGAGCCGCGGTGCTGGTGTCGATCTTGTTCAAGGCACTTGCGGTCGAATCGCTCGGTCCAGGCGGGTACTAAAGCCTAAACGCAAAAATGGGGTGTCCGGCTGACATCCCTGCTTCTGCGCTTCCCGCACAACGCGGCCTCGCCAAAGCGCGCGGACAGTATTCTCGCCTCAGTTCCCCTCAAAGAGGGGAGAGGCAGTATGGCGCAGATTTTTCCTAAGGCGCTGTAATCACTCAGTTATTGGCTTCGCCAGCGTCGCCCGCCGTATCGTCGGCAGGCAGTTCGCCCTGGGTGGAGTTGTCCGAGGCGCCGTAGCTCGCCGCCGTCGCGCGGCTGGACCGCGTGGCGGCCTGGGCCATCAGGTCGCTATCGCTGCTTTCCTCGGGACCCGGCCCGATGAATCCCTGGACGTTGTAGATCTTGGCGCCCCAGCTGCCCGCGCGGATGTTCCAGACCCGCACCGCGCTCCAGTCGTTGCTGGCGCTGACATCGACCACCGGATCGCGCGTGTAGATCGCGCCATCGTCGAGCCAGTTGGCGTGGTCGATGCGGATTTCGCGGGACGAGAGAATGTCGTGCACCACCGCCAGATGGGCGCGGTTTGGTCCCGCATAGCCTGCGAGAACGAGAACGGCGCCCTGCTTCGGCGCGTTGCCGCGTTCGAAGCGCCCTGCTGCCTGATCCCACCACGTATAGGCATCGCCGAAGATGGAGACGCCGGATTTCTCGCGGGCATAAGGCACGCATTGAAGCGGCGAGTCCGGCGTGGTGACGGCGCTGTCGCGCGCCTCCTCCGGCACGCCGCTCCTCGAGGCATAGGAATTGATGTCATCGCTGCCGGCACACCCTGCCAGCATGGCGGCGCAAGCGGCCAAAGCCGCGAGCCGAAGCAACATCCCGCTCATCCAAACCCCTCGACCCGGGCGGCTATTGCCGTTCCCTGGCGCAACACTAATTCCGCCCCACCCAAGGCATCGTTAGGTCAATCGATCGGATTTTAACGGCCGTTCAAAATAGGCTGATCAAATCGCCTTTTCGGGCTATTCGCCCGGCGCGATATCCCGGGTCGCGGGTGCGCTCGCTCCACTCCACCCCATCGCTCCGATGGAAACAAGGCCTGCGACGGCAAAAAGGAAGAAAGGCGCGCTCCAGGCCTGCTCCCAGAAGGCGAACATGGGCAGGAGCAGGCCGATGACGAGCTCCGGACCGCCGCGCCAGCCGCCGCGATAGATCTCGTGCGGGCGCAGCGTGCGCGTGAACACCATCTGTGTGCCGAAGAACGCGTCGAACGTCGCGCGCGTGTTGGACAGGATGAGCCCGCTCGGAAAGACGAGCGCCAGAAAGATCGAGCGCGTGATCGCGAGCCTGCGGTCCCGGGCCAGCATGGCCTGGCCGAGGTAGAGATAGAAGATGCTGGCGCCGAGGCCGAGCACGGTGACGCCGAAGCCGAGCATGGCCACGCTCGGCAGGTAGCGCACGCCCATATACATCAGCGTCAGGCTGATGGCGGCGCTGATCGCGGCGAGCGTGTAGAATCCGAACTGACAGATCTGGAACGACACGATTGCCTTCTTCCACAGCGGGAAGTTCGACGCCCAGATCATCGGAAGGAGCTTGCGCGCGCATTGCGCGTGGCCTTTGGTCCAGCGCGCCTGCTGCGCGCGCCATGCCGCCGCCGTCTCGGGCAGCTCGCCCGGCACTTCGAGATCGGAAACGAGTGCAGCGCGCCAGCCCTTGAGCGCGCAACGCATCGCGAGATCGAGATCCTCGGTCAGTGTATCGCCCGTCCATCCGCCGCCGTGATCGATCGCCTCGCGCCGCCACACGCCCGCAGTGCCGTTGAAGGAAATCGGCACGCCGATGCGATAGCGCGCTTCCTGCTCGACGGCGAAATGACTGTCGAGGAGGACCCCTTGGGCGCGCGTCAGCCAGTTGCGCGTGCGATTGGCATGACCCCAGCGCGTCTGAACGAAGGCAAGGTCGGAATCCGCAACCAGCACGGGAACGGTGCGCCTGAGGAAGTCGGTCGGCGGAATGAAATCGGCATCGAAGATCGCCACATAGGGCGCATCGGAATGGGCGAGGCCGAAGGCGAGGTTTCCCGCCTTGAAGCCGATGCGGTCGCCGCGGCGGAGGATCTCGAAGTCCACGCCCTCCGGTAGAACGCTCTTCACCGCGCGGGCGAGCGTCTCGTGGTTATGGGCCCCGCCGTCGTCGAGCAGCTGGATGTGAAGCCGGTCGCGCGGCCAGTCCATGCGCGCCGCGGCGGCGGCCACGCGGACCGCAAGCGGCCCCTCGTCGCAGACCGGCAACTGAACGAGGACATGGGGAAGGGCGTCGTCGGGCATGACGGCGCGACGAAGCCGCGGCGCGGCGTGGAAAATACGCACGAGCGCCAACGTCGTGAGCTGGGCCGACAAGACCGCGAGAAGCACGAGAATGCCCGCGAGAATGGCCTGCAGGATCAAGGATAAGCCGGACATGGCGTAACGTTCGGACCCCCATCGTTTCCGAAGTTGGCGCCGCCGATGTCCGGCGGTCATTCGGGCACTGGGCCCCTGCAGAACGCAGGACCCGTCAAGAAGTAGCCGGGGCAATGTGTGACGGGTGGAGATCTTTCGCAAGGGGCCGCGGTGAAGCACGACCGGGAGGGCGAATTGGCCTAGTCGAGAGTGCGCCGGAATCGCAAGAGCGACACCGTCCCCATGGCGAACAGAAAGAGAATGAGCGGCCAGAGGTCCGGCCAGATCTCGCCAGCGCCGTTGCCCTTGAGCAGGATGCCGCGCACCACGCGCAGGAAATGCGTGTTGGGAAGAATCTCGCCTACCCACTGCGCCCAGTCGGGCATGCCGCGGAATGGAAAGGCGAAGCCCGAGAGCAGGATCGAGGGCAGCAGAAAGAACACCATCATCTGCATCGCCTGAAGCTGGCTTTGCGCAATAGTGGAGAAGGTGTAACCCACTGCGAGATTGGCCGCGATGAAGACGAAGACGGCGAGAAAGAGCAGAGCCAGCGAACCGAGGATCGGCACGCCGAAGACGTAATGCGCCGCGACGAGCACGAGCGCGCTCTGAACCAGCCCGACGAAGATGTTCGGCACGATCTTGCCGATCATGATCTCGATCGGATGGGTCGGCATGGCCAGAAGATTTTCATAAGTGCCGCGTTCGCGCTCGCGGGTGAGCGCGATCGAGGTCATGAGCACCATGGTCATGGTGAGGATCACGCCGAGAAGTCCCGGCACGATGTTGTATTGCGTGTTCACCTCCGGATTGTAGAGAAGGTGCGTCACGACGTTGAACGGCGGCGTGCTCACGGCGCGCGCGGCGAGCGGCCCCGTCAGGTCGTCGCGCAGGGCGGCGTTGGCAATGCTCTGCAGCGCGCCGACCGCATTCGCGCTCGAGGCCGGATCGGTTGCGTCGGCTTCGACGAGGAGATCGGGCTGCGCGCCGCGCACGATGTCGCGCGAGAAGTTCGTGGGAATCTCGACGACGAAGGAGACCTTGCCTTCGTCAAGCAGGCGGCGCGCCTCTTCCGGCGAGTTGGTCGATTTGATCACGTCGTAATAGCTTGAATTGGCGAGCGCCGAGGTGATCGAATCCCGCGAAGACGCCGGGATCGGAAATCGACACCGCCGTGGGCAGATGCTTGGGATCGGCGTTGATGGCGAAGCCGAACAGGAAGGTCTGCATGATCGGGATGCCGACGATCATGCCGAAGGTCATCCGGTCGCGGCGCATCTGGATGAATTCCTTGACCAGAAGCGCGCGGATGCGGGCTAAGGAAAAGCTTTTCATGAGGCCGAGCCTCCGGATTGCTCCTGGAGCTGGATGAACACGTCTTCGAGGCTCGGCAGCGCTTCGTGGATGTCGAGGTCGCTGCGCCCGCGGTAGGGCGCGAGCGCGGACTCGAGCGCCGTGCGGTCTTGTCCGCTCACATGCAGCGCCGCGCCGAAGAACGCGACGAATTCGACGCCCTTCTTGCCGTGCATCTCGGCCGCCAGCGCGCGCGCGCCGTTGCCTTCGACGACGAAGGTGAACAGCTTGGATTGCTTGATGACCTCGGCGACCGTTCCCCGGGCGACGATGTTGCCGAGACTGATATAGACGATGCGGTCGCAACGTTCGGCCTCGTCCATATAGTGCGTGCTCACCAGGACGGTGATGCCGTCCGCGCTCAGCGCGTGGATCTCGTCCCAGAAGTCGCGCCGCGCCTTGGGGTCGACGCCGGCCGTGGGTTCGTCGAGCAGCAGCAGTTTCGGCGAATGCAGCAGGCAGGCGGCAAGCGCCAGGCGCTGCTTCCAGCCGCCCGACAGCGCGCCCGCGAGCTGGTGCTGGCGCGGCCCGAGCCCGAGGCGCCGAAGCGTGTCGTCGACGACTTTCCTGCGGTTGGGCAATTCGTAGACGCTTGCCACGAACTCCAGATTCTCGCGGATCGACAGATCCTCCCAGAAGCTGAACTTCTGGGTCATGTATCCGACCCGCCGCTTGATCTCTTCGGACTGCGTGCGGAAATCGAGGCCGAGACAGGTGCCTTCGCCGGCGTCGGCGTGAAGCAGCCCGCACAGCATGCGGATCGTCGTGGTCTTGCCCGAGCCGTTGGGGCCGAGAAAGCCCCACACCTCGCCTTCGGGAACGGCGATGTCGATCTTGTTGACCGCGACCTTCTGGCCGAACGTCTTGGTCAGGCCGTGCACGTCGATGGCGAGCGCGCCTGCCATCAGAGCAGCCGCACGTCGACGGGCTGGCCGGGATTGAGCTTGAGCCCTCCCGGCGCGCGCGCCTCGATCTTGAAGACGAGCTTCTCGCGGCTGCCGATCGAGAAAATCACGGGCGGCGTGAACTCTTCCTGGCTGGCGATGAAGCTCACTGTCGCGATTACGCCCTTGGCGCAGCCGTCGCAGGAGATGGATACCTTCTCGCCCAGATGGATCTTCGAGAAATCCGTTTCCGGGACGAAGAAGCGCACGAAGACGTTCTGTGGCGGCAGGATCGATACGATCGGCGTCATCGCGGGCGCGTATTCGCCCGGCCAGAAATAGATGTCCTGCACGCGCCCGGCCGTCAGGGCAACGACGGAGCGCTGGGTGAGCTGGTAAGTCGCGTCGTTGAGCGCGGCCCCCATCTGGCTGATCTGGCCCTCGAGCTGCGCGATGTGCGCCAGCGACTGACGATAGCTCGCCAGCGTCTGGTCGAGGGTCGCGGGCACGCCCGCTTTGGAGCGCGCCAGGCCTTGCTGGCGCTCGAGCGAGCGCTGCGTGTAGACGAGGTTCGCCTGTTCCTGCGCCAGCGCGGCCTTGGCCTGCGCGAGATTGGCGACGGCCTGATCGCGCGCCGCGAGCTCATGGGTGTCGTCGAGCGTGAAGAGCCTCTCGCCGTTCGTCACCCAGTCGCCGCGGTTGACGGTCATTTGCGAGACCCAGCCCGCCTGCGGCGCCGACACGAAAGCGGTGTCGCCTTCGGCATAGCCGAGCCAGGCGTGATCGTCGTCGTTGCCGCAGCCCGCGAGCAGCAGAAGAAGAAGTGCGGAAATCCGTTTCATTGGTTCTCTCCGTCCGCGGCGAGGCCCTTCAGCACGACGTCGACATGCGTGGTTACGTATTCTTCGAAGTCGTCTGGCGTTGAATCGAACTTCGCGAAGGTCGTTCGCCAAATGGCGATGAGCAGAAGCGGCATGACGCAGATGCGCGCGACATGGGCCGCGGGCAGGGCGCGGAATTCGCGCGCGCGACACTGCGCTCGATCACGGAGGTGAACAGTGCGATGCCTTTTCGATGACCTGCTCACGATAGAATTTTGCGAGCTCGGGAAAGTTTCCCGCTTCGGCCATCATGATCTTGGGCAGGACGGCGCGGTCGCTCGTGCGCAGGAACACGCCCATGGACACCAGCACGAATCTCAGAAGGTCGCGGGTCGTTCCCTCGTAACGCAGCATCGCGTCGGTGACGGTCTCGATCTGGCGTCCGATCGAGCCCTGCACCAGCGCCTTGAAGACGTCTTCCTTGCTCTGGAAGTAGAGATAGATGGTGCCCTTGGTGACACCGGCGCGTCTGGCGATGTCGTCCATGCGCGCTGCGGCGAAGCCTTTCTCGGCAAACACGCCGACCGCCGCATCGAGGATCTCCGCCGGGCGCGCCTCCTTGCGGCGAGTCCACCGGGTGCCTGGGGCCGTCTGGGGCGTTGTCATGAAATGACACTAATAACTAACTGGTCAGTAATAAATAGAAAAACGCGGGGCCAGTGCGAAAACCCGCCCGTCTATGGCAAATTTGCCCGAGCACTCGCGGTCTTAGGTGCAGCGGCGATGGAAAAACCAACCGTGTCGAAGCAGTGGAAGTTTGGCGCTCTTGCGGCCCTGATCCTGGTCCTGGGGGCCTGCCAGAGCCCGGCGGTCTATCAGCCCAAAGCCGGCGGTTCGACGGGCTACACCGA
Source organism: uncultured Alphaproteobacteria bacterium (assembly GCA_963802815.1). GTDB lineage: Bacteria > Pseudomonadota > Alphaproteobacteria > Micropepsales > Micropepsaceae > Rhizomicrobium. The sequence goes on along the minus strand of CAWDKN010000058.1, from coordinate 21,238 downwards.
CCAGCAGCTCGGCCAGAACCGCTATCGCGTGACCTTCACGGGCAACTCCGCGACCAAGCGCGAGACGGTGGAGGACTATCTGCTTCTGCGCGCCGCCCAGGTCACGCTGCAGGCGGGCTACAGCTGGTTCATATTCGATACGCGCGATACCGAGGCCAAGACCGCCTATCACACCGATTTCTTCGGCGATCCGCTGGGGCCGCATTTCGGCCCACGCTTCGGCTGGTACTGGCACGACTGGGACTTCGATGAAGGCGAAGCCGATTCGACGCCGATCACCCATTACGATGCGTATGCCGAGATCGTGCTGCTCACGCCGGAGCAGGCCAAGGCCGACCCCCGTGCGCTCAATGCCAACGACGTCGTGACGCACATCCAGCCGCTGACACAGCCGCCGCCGGCGGCGCAACACTAGCGGTCTGCCGGCCTCTTTAGCACCAGCCTCGTTACGTCGCCTTCGCGCGACTGCGCCACGACGTCGAACCCTTCGTCGCGGCACATATGCGGCACGTCGATCGCGGCCATGGGGTCATCGGCGATCACCGCGATCGACGCGCCCGGCTTCGCGCGCAGGAGAGCCCGCTTCGCGAACAGGGCAGGCAGCGGGCATTTGAGCCCGCGCAAATCGAGAGTTTCGCGTTCGTCCGCCATTGCTTGACGCTCAGGCCTCCGTTCCTATCCTGCCCCTGACAAAGGAAGCAAGTCGCCGGAATGGGGATGTTCGAGCCGCTCGCGCGCGAAGTCACCTATATCCGCACGATCGGGCGGACGTTGCGGGCGATGCGCTCGGTCACCCCGGACTCCAGCCACACGGTCGCCGACATCGTCGAAGGCTTCGCGACGGAGAAGCCCGCAAACATCGCGGTCTTCTGCCATGACCAGGTCGTCACCTATCGCGCGCTGAACGAAGGCGCGAACCGCTACGCCCATTGGGCTGCCTCGGCCGGCATCAAGCATGGCGACGCCGTGGCGCTGCTGATGGAAAACCGGCCCGAATACATCATGGCGTGGCTGGGCATGATCAAGGTCGGCGCCGTCACGGCACTCATCAACACCAATCTGCGCGGCACGCCGCTCGTCCATTCAATCGGCATCGCCGGAGCGCGCCATGTGATCGTGGGCCATGAGCTCGCCGGCGCCTTTGCCGAGGTCGCGCCGCAGCTCGAAACAAAAGCCAAGGCCTGGGTGACAGGCGCGCGCGTGCCCGGCACGGAAGATCTCGACACGGCGCTGGCACAATCGTCGCCCGGCGCGGTCGACAAGGCATTGCGGGGCGGCCTCACTCTGAAGGACAGGGCGTTCTTCATCTACACCTCCGGCACGACCGGGCTGCCAAAGGCCGCAAATTTCAGCCACATGCGCATGCTGTTCATGATGATCGGCTTCTCGGGCGCGCTCGGCGCCCGGGAATCCGACCGCATGTACGACACGCTGCCGCTCTACCATTCGGCCGGCGGGATCGCGGCGCTCGGCCCGCCTTTCCTCAATGGCGGCTCCCTCGTCATCCGGCGGCGCTTCTCGGTCAACGAATTCTGGGACGATTGCTTCCGCTACAAGCCGACCTTCTTCCAATATATCGGCGAGCTCTGCCGCTACCTCCTGAACGCGCCGGTTGCCGCGCATGAACGCGACCATCATCTGCGCGCGATCATCGGCAACGGCCTGCGGCCCGAAATATGGCTCCCCTTCAAGGAGCGTTTCGCGGTCCCCAAGATCGTCGAGTTCTACGGCGCGACGGAGGGAAACGTCGCGATGATCAACTATGACGGCAAGGTGGGCGCCGTGGGCCGGATCCCGCGTTACATGCGAAGCCGCATCCAGACGCGGCTGGTGCGCTTCAACATCGATCGCGAGGAACCGGTGCGCGGTCCCGACGGGTTCTGCATCGAATGCGCCCCCGGCGAGGTGGGCGAGGCGATCGGCAGGATCGTCGACGAACCGGGCCGCGGCTTCGAGGGCTACACCAAGGCGTCCGACACGCAGAAGAAAATCCTCCGCGACGCGTTCGAGAAAGGCGACGCCTGGTTCCGCAGCGGCGACCTTCTGCGAGAGGACGATCACGGCTATTTCTATTTCGTCGATCGCATAGGCGATACCTTCCGCTGGAAGGGCGAGAACGTCGCGACCAGCGAAGTCGCCGAAGCGCTCGGCGTCGTCCCCGGCATCAAGGAAGCCAACGTCTACGGCGTCGCCGTGCCCGGCATGGATGGCCGCGCCGGCATGGCGGCCCTGGTCGCGACCCCCGCTTTCGCCGTCTCGACCCTCGCGGGCCGGCTCCAGGGCAATCTTCCCGCCTATGCACGCCCGGTCTTCCTGCGCCTGCAGCCGGATCTCGAGATCACCGGGACGTTCAAGCAGCGCAAAGTCGAGCTGGTGAAAGACGGCTTCGACCCGAATGTGATCGTGATGCCGCTGTACTGGCTGAACCCTGTGAGCGGCGCCTACGAAGCGCTGACGCCGGGCGTATACGAGGACATCGTGTCGGGGAAAGTGAAGCTGTAACTCGATGCCATGGCCCGCAAATATGGTCAGAACTCGATCTCGTCCGCCGTCCTCAGCCGCGCAAACGATCCGTTCATCGTGTCGTTCTGGATGGCGATGATCTGCTCGGCCTTGGCGATCTTCGAATTGAACGTCGAATGCGCGTCGGAGACGAGCGTCACGGTGTAGCCGCGCTCCCTGGCGCCGCGGATGGCGGAGTCCACGCAATATTCCGATTGCATGCCGGTGACGATCAGATGGTCGATGCCGCGCTTTCGCAGCTTGGCGTCGAAATCGGTATCGTGGAACGCGCTCGAATTGCGCTTCACCGTCACGTTGTCGCCGGGCCTGGGCGCCAGCTTGTCGTGAAAATCGAAACCCGGCTTTCCGGGATGAAGGGGGTGAGACGCGCCGCCATCGTGCTGAACGTAGAGCACCGGCGTTCCGCGTGTGCGCGCCCTTCCGATCAATCCGGCGATACGCGCAACGACCGCTTCGCCGTCATGCGGCGTGCCGGCCTCCGTCCCGTCGAACATGCCCTTCTGAACGTCGATGATCACGAGCGCGGCGGTCATGAGACCCTCCATCCGAAGCGCGACTGTAGAGCCGGCGCCGCCGGAAAAAGAAGAGCCGGCCGTGCGATGCTGACACGCGCCGGCTCGATGAACCCAAGATGAGGACGCGGCCTTCTACTCGGCGGCCTTGGGCGACTTCTTCGCCTCGTCCTCGTGATGCTTCTGTATCGTCTGCATCGCCGCCGTCATCGCCGCGCCGATGAAACGCTCCTTGTTGTCGCGCGCCCAGTTGTAGGCCGTCTCGCGCGCGGTGTTCGCCTTGTTGATCACCGGCTGCACGTGGCGCATCCACAAATCATAGGACTTCTTGGTGTTCTCGAAATTCGCCCAATTGTGCGCCAGCTGCAGGAAGGCGCCGAACTCGCCCTGCTTGGCCTGCAGGCGCTGCACCTGCGCGATGGCGTCGTCGGGTGTGCCCACCACGATGGTCCCCGCCTTGATCGCGTCTTCGATGCCCTGGTCGCGCATGTTCTCGCGCCCGGCGACGGCGCTGATGGCAGAGAAGTAATCCGCCCATTTGGTGTAGCCGAACTTCACGTTCTCCATCGCCTCGGCCCTGGTCTCGGCGATGTGAACCGGGCCGACGAGTCGCAGCTTCTCCGGATCCATCTTGCCGCCGTTCTCGGCCGCCGTGTCGTTGGCGATTTTCCAGTTGATGCTGAGCGCGTCGTAGCCGCCTTCCTGCGTCGCCGCCACGCACAGCATGCCGAAGCCATGCCTGCCGGCGAGCTTGCCGCCCGACGGCGTAATGCTGGAGGCGACCGCAATCTCGGGATGCGGCCAGGTGTAAGGCAGAAGCTGGCAGGTCGCGTCGACGAGCGTGAACCAGTCGGTCTTGTGCGTGACGCGTTCTCCCGCGAACAGGCGCAGGATGACCTCGATCGCCTGCACCATGCGCTCGCGCTGCGTGGAAGGATCGATTCCCATCTGGAACGCATCGGAGGGAAGAAGGCCGGGGCCGACGCCGAACATCACGCGGCCCTTGGTCTGATGATCGAGCTGCAGCATGCGGTTCGCGGTCGTCAACGGATGGTGATAGGGCAGCGACACGACGCCGGTGCCGAGCCTGATGCGCTTGGTGCGTTCCGCCGCGGCGGCGATGAAGACCTCAGGGCTCGGGATGATCTCGTAGCCCGCGGAATGATGCTCGCCGACCCAGGCTTCGTCATAACCGAGGCGATCGAGATGCTCGATCAGCTCGAGATCGCGCTGAATGCAGAGCGTCGGATCCTCGTCGATGGGGTGAAAGGGCGCGAGGAAGAATTCCATTGCGAAGCTTGAAAGTCATGACGTTCACTCCGGCGAATTTCGATGCGGTAGTTATGGCACGGAGCCGCCGTCAAGTCGCGGGACCAGCGGACGCAAGATAAAATTCCTCTACGTAAACCGGATGGCTTTGGCGGATATTTCCCACCACCCGGTGCCATGGCTCGCGAATGCGGGCCACCCGAATGAAGGCATGCTCGCTGCGCAACGGAGCGGCTGTTATGGGAGCATATCCTTCGAGGCGTCACCGGGGTCGCCCGCTCGCGGGCCATGACAGTCGAAGAGACGAACTAGCCGAGCGGGGGCGGCGTGAATCCGCCAAGCCCATCTTCGATCGCGGCCGCGAAATCGAACAGGCGGTTTTCACCCTGCCATGGTCCCACCACCTGGACGCCGACCGGAACGCCGTAACGCGTGCGTCCTGCCTGCACCGCGATCGACGGCGCGTGCAGCGCGGTCGCGGGCGATATCCAGTTGAGCATCGTACCGTAGGGCACGCTCTTGCCGTCCACATCGATCATGCGGTCCTGGAAGCCCGGCTCGTGCTGATGCTTGAACGCGACGATGGTCGTGATCGGCATCAGGATCGCGTCGTATTCCTGGAAGAATTGCGCGAGCTTGTCTTTCAGCATCTGGCGCCTGGCCATGTGGATCAGCACGTCGCGATAGGTCGCGGTGGCGCGCAGGCGAAAGGCGGCGTCGGGCTTTCCCGCCGCCGCGAGCTTGCGATCCTCGACGCGGCGCGCCTCGAACGCGGCGATCAGCTCTTCCGGCAATCCCAGTCCCAGGATCGCCGTCAGGATGCCCATGTAGGAATCCATCAGCGCCTCGCCGTCGATGTCCGGCTTTGTCCGTTCGACGTCGGCGCCCGCGCGCGACAGCGCCTCGGCGGCAAGTGCCACATGCGCGCGCACTTCGGCGGCGAGCGGCCAGCTTTTTTCCTCGTCCCACACCGCGATCCGCGCGCCCTTGATGCTGCGGCGCGCCAGCGGCGTCGAGCGGCTGAGCACGCTCCACAACAGCTTCAGGTCCTCGCCGTTGCGCGCCATCGGGCCCACGACGCCGAGGTCCGTCTCGATGAACCTGTCCGGCATCGGCGGGATGTGACCGCGCAGATCGAGCACGCCCCAGGTCGGCTTGAGCGCCATGACTTCCGGAAAAATTCGCCGGATGCCGAAGCGAGCCGCCGATATCCGATCCGATCTCGAGCGGCGTGATTCCGGCGGCGAGTGCCGCGGCCGCACCGCCCGACGAGCCGCCGGGCGTGCGCGTGACGTCGTAGGGATTGTTCGTGGTGCCGTAGATGGCGTTGTAGCTCTGCAGATCGCCAAGCATGAAGGGGACATTCGTCTTGCCCCAGATGACGGCGCCCGCTGCGCGCGCGAGCTTCACCACCGCGGCGTCGGCGCAGTTCTTGTCGCGATTGGCGAGCTCGGGCGCGCCGCTGGTCGCCGGCATGTTCTCGACGTCGAGCCCGTCCTTGATCGTCATCGGAAGGCCCGCGAGCGGTCCCAGCGTGTCGCCGCGTGCACGGGCCTCGTCGACGGCGGAAGCCGCCTTCGTCGCGCGATCGAGATCGGTCGCCACGACGGCGTTCAGCTTTTTCGCAAGTGTTTCGTTGCGCGCCACATGGGCGTTCAGAAGTTCACGCGCGGAAATCTTTTTCGCCTTCAGGTCGGCGATCATATCCCGTGCCGTCGCGTAAGGATTCATGCGTTGCGTCCCCGTATCGTGTCGGTGCGGGATGGCATAGTCTCCCGGCCGATCCGTTATTCTGAAACCTGTTCGGGGAGATGTCGATGCGCGCCGCGCTTTTCAGGGAAATGGGAAAGCCGCTCCAGATCGAAGCCATCGCCGATCCCGTCTGCGGGCCGCACGATCTCATCCTCAAGGTGAGGAATTGCGGCATCTGCGGCTCGGATCTCCACATGACGGAGCCGACCTCGATGATGCCGCTCGCACTCGGCAGCGTCATGGGTCACGAATTCGCGGGCGAGGTCACGGAAGCGGGCAAAGCGGTCGCGCATCTGTGGAAGTCGGGCGACCGCGTCGCGGGCTTTCCCGTGATCTGCTGTGGCGAGCACACGCCGTGCGTGAATTTCGGCCTGGGCGCAGGTGCCTGCGCGAAGATGCAGACGATCGGGCTGGGCCAGAGCCCCGGCGCCTACGCCGAATATGTGCGCATCGGGGCGCAGAGCGGGTATCGCCTGCCGCAGAGCGTGTCGTTCCGCGAAGGCGCCATGGTCGAGCCGCTCGCGGTCGGCCTGCATGCCGTCGACATGGCGAAGATGGCCCGCGGCGCAACGGTGCTTGTGATCGGCGCGGGTCCCGTCGGTCTCGCCACCATGCTATGGGCGAATTTCCTCGGGGCGCGCCACGTCATCGTCAGCGAGAAGGCCGAAATCCGCCAGAAGATGGCGGCCAGGTTCGGCGCCACCGATGCGATCGATCCGGGCCAGGCGCTGACGCCGCAGGTGCAGAAGATCGCCGGCAAGGGGCCGGATGTGATCTTCGAATGCGTCGGCGTACCCGGCCTCATCGGCAATGTGATGATGGACGCCCCCCGCGGCTGCCGCATCGTCGTGGCCGGCGTCTGCCAGCAGCCCGACACGATCATGCCGCTGATGGGAATCGTGAAGGAGCTCGAGTTGCAATTCGTGCTCGGCTACCGGCCCGCCGATTTCGACTACGTCATCGCCATGATCGCGTCGGACCGCGTCGATGTCGGCCACATGCTGACGGACGTGGTCGATCTCGACGGCCTTCCCGCCGCCTTCGAAGTCGCTGCGCAAGCCGACGCACCAGTGCAAGGTGATGCTTGAGAACTAAGTCTTCAGTACTTCCGCTTAGCTCATAAACGCGTCATGGGCGGGCTTGTCCCGCCCATGCATGAACCAGCTCTCGCAATTGTGCGCCTTGTGCGTGCCACGATGCAGATTTTTCCGCCGCTTCGTGGCCGCGCGAGCCGTGGCCACGCGAGAGGCGTTTATGGGTGGCCGGCACAAGGCCGGCCATGACGAATTTTTATGGGTGAGCGGACGGAAATCACGGCCCGATCGCCGTCTCCGGGATTTCCGCCCACGCCTTGCGGCGCGCTTCGTTCGGCGCGGACACGACGTGCGGGTCGCCGTCGCCGAGGATCATGGTCTTGCGCGCCCCCGTTTCGTAGAGCGGCCATTGCCCTGTCGTTGCGTTCGATGGATTTCCGGTCTTCGCGAAGGCGATCCACGCATCCATCATCGCCAGCGCCAGCGCATCGGCCGCAGGACCCGTGCCGAAGAAGGCACCGGCGAGCTTCTCGCCATAGGTGCCGAAGACGAAGCCGAGCTCGAGCGCGTGGCAGGAGCCGAGCACGCCGCCCAGGAATTTCGACGGCCAGTCGAAGCGGTAGAGATAGGTGGGTGCGTGCGGCGCCTGCGCCTCGAGCAGGCGCGCGGCGGGCGCGGCAAAGCTGTGGTCGGTCATGACGGCGTTCCAGCGGTCGAAGGGCGATCCCTCCGCATAGGCCGCGAGCACCGTGTCCGCGCGCTCGTCGCCGACGAGGCCGGCGGCAAGATGGCGCAACTTGTCCTCGCTCATCAGCCGGAGCTTCGCCGACGCGGCGGTAAAGAGTTTCCACTCGTCGCGTGTTGTGCCGGTGAGAATGGGCACGCCCTTCGCCGATCCGTCTCGCACCAGGTGAATGGCGCGATCGGGCAATACGCTGCCGTCGATGGTGGGACCGAAGGGCAACCCGCCCGTTTCCCGCGGCATCGCCAGCACTTCTTTTTGCGCATCGAGAATCGTTTCCCAGGACGCGTCCTGCATTTGCGCGCCGCCGCCGGCGATCCTGTCGATCACGAGACGCGCGATGCGCGCCGAGCGATCGCGCGCGTGACCGATATCGCTCGCGCCTGATTGCGAATCGCCTTGTGAAACAAGCCGCGCGCGGCGGGACAGGCGAGCAGCGCGCCGACGCTCATGCCGCCGGCCGACTCCCCGAAGATGGTGACATTCGCGGGATCGCCGCCGAATTGCGCGATGTTCGCCTTCACCCAGTTCAGGGCCGCGATCTGGTCGGCGAGGCCCTCGGCGCCCGTGCCCGGCAGCTTTCCATCCGTCGCGCCGCTGAGATTGAGGAAGCCGAGCGCGCCGAGACGGTAGTTGATCGTCACCACGACCACGTCGCCGCGCGCGGCCAGATGTTTTCCATTGTAGGTGCCGACCGAGCCCGCGCCGGTGACGAAGGCGCCGCCATGAATCACACCATCACCGCGCGCCGGGCGTTGTCGCAGCGGGGTGTCCAGATGTTCAGAAAGAGACAGTCTTCCGACTTCGCACCCGCAGTTCCGCCGAGAATCCCTTCGGCAGTGCCCTGGATCTGCGGCGCGATGGCGCCAAAGCGCGAGCCGTCGCGCGCGCCTGCCCACGGCTCGGGTTCTTCCGGCATCCGCCAGCGCAGGCGGCCGACGGGCGGCTTCGCATACGGGATACCGTTAAAGCGAAACACACCGTCTTTGGAAAAGCCCGCGATGCGGCCCTGCGCAATATCGACGTTTGCGGAAACCGCGAGTTCCATGTGGGAACCTCTTAAGCCGATGTTGACCGGCGCCCGGTAGGAAAAGTCATGCCGTCCTCGAGCATTGCCCATCGGCGTGCGGCGCTCAATGCCGTATTGCGGGCGCGATTTCCCGACCGGGATGTCTCGCTCTGCTTCCCGATCTGGCCGCCTTTACGGTACCTGGCGCGAATTGCGCAGCGCGCGCGTCAGGCCGTCCCGCGCCGATTTCACCGCACGGGTTCTGAAGATGGCCGAGTGCCTGAATGTGCCGCTTTCGGATGACGGGCGCACCGCGACCATGCTGATGACGGTCACATACGTGACGACGGCCTCGGATTGAGGCCGAGATTTATGCTTTCCCGGCGTTAACGACGTTGCCTTACCAATTTTCCACGAATGGGAGCGTATTACGCTCTCATGGCAAAGGATTCGCTCGCGCGGCAGATCGAGGAATTGAACATTCCTTCGCTCGTCTCGGATTCGGCGTTTCAATTCGATGCCGAACTCGATTTCGAGCGCAAAGAGCTCAACGAGATCCGCGATATCTGGCGCGAGAAGACGAAGACCAAGCCGATTGCGTCGCGCGCCGATTTCGACGCGCGCACCATCAAGCCCTTCATGCGTCACCTCGTGATCATGGAAGTCGAGCCGCAGCCCGACGGATCGCGTCGCTACCGCCAGCGCTATGAAGGCTCAGCCATCGTCGAAGTGTTCGGCGAGCTGACGGGGCGTTATCTCGACGAATACATGCCGCCGGATCGCGTTGCGCGCTGGGTGGCGGGTCACGACATCATTGCGTTGAGCGGCCGCCCGTTGCGGTTCGTCATAAAATACAACTCGCCGCAGATCAGTTATCTGAAGAGCGAAGTCCTCATGCTGCCGATGTCAGAGGATGGCGAGAAGGTCAACATGATCATGGCCTTCAACTATTTCGGACCGAAGAGCACCTGAGCGGCGCGGGCGCCATCAGGCGGCCCGGACCAGCCCCTCGAGCTCGAGCACGGGCACGCGATCGCCTCCGCCGAACAATGAGCGCACGGTCTTGAGCGTCGCCGGCGTAATGCTGATCTCCATCGCGCCGAGCATTTGTCCGGCATATTCGTGCGGCATGCCGAGCGGACGGCATTCCCAACCGACGGCCAGGAGGTGGGACAGATAGTCCATATGCGTGACCATCGTGAGCCGGCTGCCGCCATAGAGAAGCGCGAACTCGATCATGGCGATGGAGAGATGCCGGCGGACGTTGCGTGCGTCCTCGCCCTTCACGCTAGGCGCCGTGCAGAGGCGCGTGATCTCCCATACGTCGTCGCCAATGGGAAACTCACCCTCGCACAGCATCGGGAAAACGTCTTTCAGCAGATGCGGACCCGTGGTGGACAGAAACCGCATGGAACCCAGATGCGCACCGGTCTGCGGATCGGGCGAGATGAGGTAGACCGCATCGTCGGTGTCGAACTCGTCGCGCTCATACACGCCGTCCACGACCGGAACGTCCCATTTGAGACGGTCGACGAAGACGCGCTTGCGGTCCCGGAACATCCCGTCGAGAAGCGGGCCGTAATGGTCCTTGTTGCTGCCGGTGACGAGCTTAACCACGTGCTTTTCCTTCGCTTTTGGCGCGGCACTGTCCCGATTGGAGACTGCCCCTGCCATCCCCTGATCAGGGGACAACCGTGGCCTGACACTTATCATTGTGCAAGATTGGAACAGGGGTAAAGGCCTCAGTAACCCTACTTAGGCGGGTCCGCCCGCGATGGTTTTTGCCGGGTTAGCCCGGATGTCACCGCGTGGGCCGCGCGCGGGACGAACCCGATGCCGTCTACCACTTGGAATCCGGGCGGCGAATCAAGCGCATAAAAACCACCAGCCGTTGGTGCCGGACGTCGCCCATGCTTGGCCGCGCTCGCCCTTCGTCGGGTCCGGCGTGGTGCGTCCCATAGGAAGCGATTGAAATCAGCCGCTGGAGGGCTCGCCGGCACCGCCGACGCGATGGGGGCCCGAACGAAGTCCCGGTCGCCGTTCGTGGAAAACATCCCGGGCGCCCGTGGCCTTCAGCGGCGACGATCCGTCATAACGTGAGTTGGCCGGTCGAAAGTGCGATGGCGATGGCATGGGCGCGCGTCGAGGCATTCAGCTTGACGAGAGCTCTTTTGACATGCTCTTGCACCGTGCTCTGCGAGATATTCAGAATCCGCGACGTTTCCCAATCCGTCTTTCCGGCTGCGACCCAGCTTAAGCACTCGCGCTCACGGCTGCTGAGCGAGGCGTCGAGTCCCTCGGCGCGATGATCGATCCGCGCAAGCTTCAGGCTGCAGTAGACGCTGGCGAGATGTACTGGCGCCTCCGCTGCCGGCGGCAAGCTGTACCTTTCACTGCCGAGCCCGACCGCAACTGCGGAACCGCCGGCCCCCCCTAGTTTGAACGCCAACCCCAAACCGTCGCGAATTCCAAACTCGGCCGCCTCATCGAACATGTCGAGGCGAGGGCACTCATTTCGCTCTTTGAGCGTGGACCAACGAACGGCCCGCTGCCTGCGCTTCAAGTGCCAGATGACCGGATCCACGCTGGGAAGCCCGGTCCCGACCCAATGCTTAAACCAGCCGTCTTTCGACGATGTGAGCCATATTGCGCCGCGCTTCGCGCGCTCGGGGTAGATCTCCCCGATGCAGAAATACGTAAATCCGAATTTCTCGATGAACCGACGGAAGGAGCATGCAATTTCATCAGCCGACTTTCTATCGTCCAGCCCGTGGATGAAATCAAACGCCAGCGAACTCGCTTTCACCACTGTCGTCCCCACTTCGACCCCTTCGATTAAAGCAACAGCGCGGTGGTCTCACAATGGATGCACGGCGCGCGCAGGATCTTTCGGTGCGGCGTGCCGTCTTTGCTGCGAGGGCACTCTGCCTTGCGTACAACCGCTGGCTAGAACGCGCCATTCTGGCCGCGCTTTTCGAGTAACCAAGAAATTGCGGGTGCACGGGTCCTCTCGAACGCTTTCAATTCAGGAGTCGATGGAGCCGTACAACCGCAGGCTCGCGATCATGAACCTCCATAGGGCAGCGCTCAAAGCCGTTCGCCGATTTGTCAATCCTGCGAATGGGGGATGGCCCGCAAGCCGCTCCTTGAAGACAGTCCCTTGTCGCGCGCCTGGGGAGACGGGTGCCATTCCGGTGACGCCGGGACGCGCAGTCAGGAGATCGCAGCAGGCCGATCATGCAGCACAAGACGTTCATCGCCTCGAATGATCCGACAAGCGGATTCCTGCTGAAGGCCGACGGCGTTCGCCTGAGGGAAATGCTGGCCCTTCTCGACGCCATCGCCGAGGGCGACCTGCTCGCTGCGGCGCCGGCGCGCGCGGCCGACCGCAACCGACACAAGGCTGCGCTTTCGCTGCTGTCGTTTCTGACCGATCGTCTTCGCGATCTGGCCAATCAACTCGACGTCGAGGAGGCACCGCGCTCATGCACCGTTGTCGGGCGCGCCGTGGCAGCGGAATAATTTTTCGCTGTACTCCATGCCGCTGGCACCAGGCATCGGCGTGAGCGTCGAAGTCCACAGCGGCAACCGGCGCATCATCGATTTATCACTTGGGAAGCGGCCCTTTAGCGCTGAGACCGTCTACCCCGCCGTCACCGTAAATCCCGCCGCGCGGAAAATGCACGACGACGTCGCCAACCTGCGGATCGCTGCGGCGGATCGCGATTTCGTGCGCGTTGGAGAAGACGATCTCGCCCGCGATCGGGTCGCGGCCATAGTCGTCGGCCGCGACTTTCACCTTGTCGCCCGGCTTGCGGCCGAGGGGATCGTGCGGATCGGCGGCGACTTTCGCATCCGACGTGGCGGCCTTGGCGATCTCCAGAGCCTCCTTCGCCTCCATCGCCGTGTGTTTGCCGTGGCCGATCGCGGTCAACCGCGCGTACCAGGCGCCGAGCTTGGGGAATTCCGCAAAGGTCGCCGTGGTCACCGCGGGCAGCGCGCCGTTCATGAACCAGAGGTTCATCGACGCGTGCACGTCGGCCGCGCTCGGCGACGCGCCGAGCAGGAAGGCGCGGCCGTCGTCGAGATGGTCGGCAATGAAAGCCGAATGCGCGCGCCGACGTGCGCGCGTCGATGAACCTATCGTTCATGGACGGCGCGCTGCCCGCGGTGACCACGGCGACCTTGCGGAAGTGCCAAGCTCGGCGCCTGGTAGGCGCGGTTGACCGCGATGCACGGCGAACGCGCGGCGATGGAGGCGGACGAAGCTCTGGAGATGCCAAGGCCGCCACGTCGGATGCGAAAGTCGCCGCCGATCCGCACGATCCCCTCGGCCGCAAGCCGGCGACAAGGTGAAAGTCCCGCACGACAACTAGGCCGCGACCCGATCGCGGCGAATCGTCTTCTCCAACGCGCGCGGAATCGCGATCCGCCGCAGCGATCCACAGGTTGGGACGTCGTCGTCCGTTTTCCGCGCGCCGGATTTTCGGTTACGGCGGGTCGAGCCTCAGCGCTCGAGGGCCGCTCCCCAAGTGATCATCGATGATGCGCCGGTTCCGCTGGACTTCGACGCTGGCGCCGAGCCTGGGGCCAGCGGCATGGAGTACAGCGAAAAATTATTCCGCTGCAACGGCGCGCCCGACGACGGTCATCGGCGCGGTATCTCCTGGACGTCAAAACGATAGGCCAGATCGCGAAGACGATCGATCAGAAACGACAGCAGCGAAAGCGCAGCCTTTGTCGGTTACGGTTCGCACGCCGGCGCCGCGGCGGGCAATTAACCCTCGGCGATGACGTCGAGAAGGGCCACGATTTCCCTCGGCGAACGCCATCAGTCTTCAGCAGGAATCGCTTGTCGAATCATCGAGGCAATGAATCGTCTTCTGCTGCGTGGTCGGCCTGCTCTTCCTGACTGGCGTCCCGGCGTCACGGAATGGGGCCCGTGTGCCCAGGCGCGCGACAAGGAACTGCTGCGAGGAGCGGCTCGCGGGCCATCCCCCATTCGCAGGATTGACAAATGGCGAAGGTTTTTCAGCGCTCCTTATAGAACCTCATGATCGCGAGCCTGGGTTTCTACAGCTCCGTCGAACTCCTCAATTCCAAGCATTCGAGAGGACCCGTGCACCGCAATTTCTTGGTTTCTCGAAAAGCGCGGCCAGAATGGCGCGTTCTGGCCGGCGATTCGCAAGGCAAAATGACCTCGCAGCAAAGAAGCACACACCGCACCGAAAGATCCTGCGCGCGCCGTACGTCGATTGTCAGACCCGCGCGCTGTTGCTTTAATCAAAGATCGAAGTGGGGTCGAAGTGGTGAAAGCGAGTCCGCTCGCGTTTCAACCCGTCCACGGGCTGAACAATGGAAAATCAGCTTGATGAAATTGCGTCCTCCTTCCATAAGTCGATCGAGAGATTCGGATTTACGTTTTTCTGCTCGGGGAAATCTACCCCAAGCGCGCGAAGCACGGCGCAATATGGCTGACATCGTCGAAAAACAACTAGCTTAAGCATCGATTCGGGACCGGGCTTCCCGCGTGCATACGGTCATCTGGCACTCAAACGCGGGCCGCGGCCATTCGTTGGTCCACGCTCAAAGAGCAAAATGAGTGCCCTCGCCTCGACATGTTCGATGAGGCGGCCGAGTTTGAAATTCACAACATTTTGGGGTTCGCATTGGATTTAGGGGGGGCCGGCGGTTAGCAGCTGCGGTCGGGCTCGGCGGTGGAAAGGTACAGCTTTCCGCGGGAGCGGGAGGCGCCAGTACATGCTCGCCACGTCTCTACGCAGCCTCAAGCTAGCATCGATCATGGCGCCGAGGAACTCGACACCTCGCTCAGCGGCCGTGAGGCGCGAGTGCTTAAGCTCGTCGCAGCCGGAAAGACGGATCGGGAAACATCACGGATCTGAAATCTCGCAGACACATGAGGGCATCTGATAAGGCTCTCGATCAAGCTGAATGCCTCGACGCGCGCCCATGCCATCGCCGTCGCCCGCTTCGAACGGCCATTCAGTTATGACGGATCGTCGCCGCCGAAGGCCGCGGGCGCCCAGGATGTTTTCCATGAACGGCGACCGGAACTTCGTTCGGGCCCCCATCGCGTCAGCGGTGCCAGCAGCCCTCCACGGCTGATTTCAATCGCTTCCTATGGGACGCGCCACAGGACCCGACGAAGGACGACACGGGCAAGCATGGGCGACGTCCGGCACCAACGGCTGGTGATTTTTATGCACTTAAATTTCGCCGCCCGGATTCCAAGTGGTAGACGGCATGGGTTGGTCCCGCGCGCGGCCCACGCGGTGGACATCCCGGGCTCTCCGGCACGAACCATCGCAGGCGGCCCGCCTAAGTAGGTTGTTGCAGCCTTGCCCTGTTCCCAATCTTGCGCGAATGATAAGTGTCAGGCCACGTTGTCCCCTGATAGGGGATGGCGGGCATCTCCAATGGGACAGTGCCGCGCCAAAAGCGAAGGAAAAGCACGTGGTTAAGCTCGTCACCGGCAGCAACAAGGACCATTAGGCCCGCTTCTCGACGGGATCTGCCGGGACCGCAGACACATCTTGGTCAACCATCTCAATTGGGACATTCCGGTCGTCGACGCTGTGAGCGCAACAAGTTCGACGCCGACGATACTCGACCGGTCTGCCGATCACAGCATCGTATCGGGTTCCATCCGGTTCTGTCCGCCAGGGTCGCGCATCTGCTGAAAGACGTTTTCCCGATGCTGTGCGAGGATGAGGTCCATTCGCGACGACGTATAGGAGATCGCGCGCCTCTGGATCGCGCCTGCACGTGAAGGGCGAGGACACACACAACATCCGCCGGCATCTCCCCATCGCCGTGATGAGTTCGCGCTTCTCACGGCGGCAGCCGGCTCACGATGGTCACGCATATGGATTTCTCTCCCCCTCCTGGCCGTCGGTTCGGAATGCCGTCCGCTGGCATGCCGCACCGATTGCCGGACAAATGCTCGGCGCGATGGAGGTCGGTGACGCCGGCGACGCTCAAGACCGTTCGCTGATTGTTCAGCAGAAGGCGATGGCGTGCCGGTGTCGAGCTCGAGGGGCTGGTCCAGGCCGCTGATGGCGCCCGCGCCGCTGAGGTGCTCTTCGGTCGAATAGTTGAAGGCCGTGGTCGTCTTCTGACCCTTTCTCGCCCTCCTCTGACATCGGCAGCGTGAGGACTTCACTTTCAGATGACTATCTGGGCGAATTGCTATTTTCTGACGAACCGCGACGGGCGGCCGCTGGACGAATGATGTCGTGACCCGCCCCCCGGCGCGCGGCGCGATCCGGCGGCCTTATTCATCGGATGACGCCGATCAGCTCGCCGGACACTTCGACGATCGCTAGCCTTCATAGCGCTGACGGTAGCGACGGATCCGTCGGGCTTCAGCTCGACTTCCATGGTCGCGGAGGTGACGCATGAAGGACTTGATGGTGCGCAGTGGAAGTCGGCGCGCGCAGCAATTGGTTTCGTCTGCGTCTTCTCGCGCCAGATCTCGCGGACACGTTCAGCTCTTTGCGCTCGAATCGAGTTCGGCATCAAATTGAAACGCCAAATCGAGACGAGCGAAAGGAATGTTCATATTCCTGATCGCCGCGCGACAAATCCTTTGCCATGAGAGCGTAATAAGCTCCCAGTCGTGGAAAATTGGTCAGGCAACGTCGTTGACGCCGGGAAAGCATCGATCTCGGCCTCGATCAGGCCGTGGTCGCCTATGTGACCCGTCATCGACATGGTCGCGGCGCGCCCGTCATCCAACAAGGGGCGTTCAGCCCTCGGCCATCTTCGAACCCGTGCAGTGAAATCGGCACAGGACGGCCTGACGCGCGCGCTCCGCAATTCGCGCCAGGTACCCTAAAGGCTGCCAGATCGGGAAGCAGACGAGACGTCCCCGGTCGGAATCGCGCCCGCAATACGGCATTGAGCGCGCACGCCGATGGGCAATGCGGAGGACGGCATGACTTTTCCTCAGGCACATTAGACATCAGCTTAAGAGGTTGCCACATGGAACTCACGGTTTCCGCAACGTCGATATTGCGCAGGCCGCGTCGCGGGCTTTCCAAAGACGGTCTGTTTCGCTTTACGGTTTCCGTTTGCGAAGCCGCCCGTCGGCCCCTGCGCTGGCGGATCCCGGAAGAACCCGAGCATGGGCCGGCGCGCGCGACGGCTTGGCTTTGGGCGCCATCGCGCCGCAGATCCAGGGCACTGCCGAAGGGATTTTCGGCGGAACTCCGGTGCGAAGTCGGAAGCTGTCTCTCCTGAACATCTGGACGCCCCGCTCGACGACGCCCGGCGCGCGGTGATAGTGTGAGATTTCGATCGCGTCGCCTTCGTCACCGGCGCGCTGGTCGGCACCTACAATGGAAAACATCTGGTCGCGCGCGGCGACGTGGTCGTGGTGACGATCAACTACCATCTCGGCGCGCTCGGCTTCCTCGATCTCGGGCGGCGCGACGGATGGAGAAGCTCCGGGCACGGGCACCGAGGGCCTCGCCGACCAGATCGCGGCCCTGAACTAGGTGAAGGCGAACGTCGCGCAATTGCGGCGATCGCGGATGCCACCATCTTCGGGGAGTCGGCCGGCGGGTGAGCGTCGGCGCACTGTCCGTGTCCCGCCGCGCGCGGCTTGTTTGCGAGGCAATTCCGCAAGATCAAAGCGATCGGTAGCGGCCGCCACGATACGGCGCGCATCGCGCGTCTCATGATCGACAGATCGCCGCGCTCGCGGAAATGCAGGGCGTCCTCGGAAGCGTTCTCGATGCGCGAAAAGAAGGGCTGGCGATGCCGCGGGAAACGGCGGGTTCTCCTTCGGTCCCGCCATCGACGGCGGCGTATTGCCCGATCGCGCGTTCACCTGGTGCGAGACGGATCGCGAAGGGCATGCCCATTCCACCCGTACAACACACAGACGAATGGAACCTCTTGACCGCCGCGTCGGCAAAGCCGGCTGATAGCGACGAGAGTCACCGCTCTTGCCGCCGGCCTATCGGCGACGAGCGCCGGACGCTGCTCCGGCCGTGCGGAGGGATCGCCCTTCGACCGCTGGAACACCATCATGACCGACCACAGCTTTGCCGCGCCCGGCGCGCGCCTGCTCGGGCGACCACGCGCGCGCACCCGCCTATCTCTGCCCTTCAACTGCCGTCAAATTCCTGGGCGGCGTGCTCGGCTCCTCCACGCGCTGGAGCTCGCTTCATCTTCGGCGCCTATGGCGAGACTCACCGGTGCCTTCTTCGGGCCTCGGGTCCTGCGGCCGATCCTGGCGCTGGCGATGATGGATGAGTGGATCGGCCTTCGCCGAACACCGGAAATCCATCGAAGCGAGAAACGGGCAATGGCAACTCTGGGAAAGGGGGGCGCGCGAGACCATGATGCTGGCGACTGCGACCCGCACGTGGTGTCCGCGCCGAACGAAGCGCGCCCAGCGAGGCATGAAGGAATCCCGGAGACGGCGATGGGCCGTTGATTCCGTCGCTCACCCATAAAATTTCGTCATGGCCGGCCTTGTCCGGCCACCCATTGACGCCTCTCGCGCCGCCACGGCTCGCGCGGCCGCGAACAGCGAAAGAACCTGCATGGTGCGCACCACAAGGCGCACCATTGCGAGAGCTGCGTTCATACATCGGCGGGGGAAGCCCGCCCATGACGCATTTATGAGCTAAGCAGAAATACCGAAGAATTATTCTCAAGCATCACCTTGCACTGGTGCATCAGCTTGCACAGCAATGCGAAGGCGGCGGGAAGGCCGTCGAGATGGACCACGTCCGTCAGCATGTGGCCGACATCGACGCGGTCCGACGCGATCATGGCGATGACGTAGTGGAAGTCGGCGGGCGGTTGACCGAGCACGAGTTCCAACTCGAGCTCTTAGCAAAATTCCGATGAGCAGCATGGTGGGTTGTTGGCTGCTGGCAGACGCCGACCACCATGGTGCAGCAGCCCGCGGGGGGCCGTCCATCATCACATTGCCGATGAGGCCTGATGCCCGACGCATTCGAAGATCACAAGCAGCAGCTCACCGGCGATCTTCTGCACCTGCGGCGTCAGCGCCTGGCCCAGGATCGATCGCATGGGTGGCACCGAACCTGGCCGCCATCTTCTGGCGGATTTCCGGCCTTCTCGCTGACGATGACGTGGCGCGCCCCGAGGAAATTCGCCCGTCGCGTCGTGGGGACACCGACGGGACCCGCGCCGATCACAAGCACGGTTGCGCCGCGGGCCACTTTCGCCATGTCGACAGCCGGCAGGCCGACCGCGAGCAGCTCGGCCATGGCGCCTTCGCGGAACGACGACACGCTCTGCGGCAGGCGATACCCGCTCTGCGCCCCCGATGCGCACATCCTCGGCGTAGGCACCAGGGCTGTGGCCCAGCCCATCGGCGCGTTGGCACCTTAGCCCCCCTTTCGCAGCGGCGAGTCTCGCCACAGCAGATCACGGGAAAGCCCGCGACGCGCGTGGCCCCAACTTGGCCGCCGAAGCCTATCCGCTTTGCCCGCTTCCGTGACCTCGCCCCGCGAATTCGTGACCCATGACGCTGCCGAGTGCGAGCGGCATCATCGAGGTCGCTCCGAGTCCATGTGGAGACTCCGAGCCGCAGATGCCGCAATTCCTCACCTTGAGGATGATGGTCGTGCGGCCCGCAGACGGGATCGGCGATGGCTTCGATTGTGGAGCAGGCTTTCCCATTTCCCTGAAAAGCGCGGCGCCAATCGATAAAAAAAAAATCAGGGTTCAGAATAACGGATCGGCCGGGAGACTATGCCATTGTGACAATATACGGATAGCGACGCATAGGCCGAACGCGACGGCACGGGAGGTCTGATCGCCGACCCCGAGGCGAAAAAGATTTCCGCGCGTGAACTTCTGAACCCCCATGTGGCACGCAACGAAACGCTTGCGAAAAAGCTGAACGCGGTCGTGGCGGAGACTGCGATCTCGATCGCGCGACGAAGGCGGCTTCCGCCGTCGACGAGGCTCGTGCACGCGAAGGCACGCTGGGACGGCTCCGCGGGCCTTCCGATGACGATAGAAGAGAAGGGCTCAACATCGAGAACATGCCGGCGACCAGCAGGCGCGCCCGAGCTCACCAAGATAGGACGAGGCTGCGATGTGGCCGCTGTGGTGAAACTTCGCGCGCGCAGCGGACGCAGTCATAAAGAGCAGGACGAAAGACCTTGTCATGCTTCAGCGATCTGCAGAGCTACAACGCCAGATCTACGGCACTACGAACAATCATTAAGACGTCACGCGCACGCCCGGCGGCTGGTTAGGCTCGCCGCGGCACTCGCCGCCGGAATCAGCACCACTCGAGAGAAATCAAATAGGATATCGGCGGCTCGCTTCCGCATGCCACAAATTTTTTCGGAGTCATGGCGCTCAAGCCGACCTGGGGCATGCTGCGATTGTGCGCGGTCACATCCCACCGATGCAGGACAGGTACGTGCGAGACGAGCCTCGGCGTCGTGGGCCCGATGGCGCGCAACGGCGAGGACCTGAAGCTGTTGTGGAGCGTGTCGGCCCCAGCTCGACGCCGCTGGCGCGCCGCAGCATCAAGGGCGCGCGGATTCAATGTGGGACGAGGAAAAAAGCTGGCCGCTCGCCGCCGAAGTGCGCGCGCATGTGGCACTTGCCGCCGAGGCGCTGTCGCGCGCGGGCGCCAAAATCGAACGGACAAAGCCGACGCCATCGACGGCGAGGCGCTGATGAATTCCTACATGGGCATCCTGACGGGGATTAGGGGACTGCGGATTGCCGGAAGAGCTGATCGCCGCCCGTTCAAGGCGCGCCGCCGTCGAGGATCGCAAGCTCGCGGCGGCGGGAAGCCAGACGCCGCCCTAGCCCCCCCCTTTTCGCGACCTATCGCGACGTGGTGATCCACAAAGCATAGCACCGGCATGCTGAAAGACAAGCTCAAGCAATTCTTCCAGGATGCGACACGATGGTAAGGCCCGATGCCGATGCACGACCATCGTCGCGTTCAAGCATCCGCGCGAGCCGGGCTTCCAGGACCGCACTGATCAGATGTGGACGGCAAGAGCGTGCCCTTACGGTACGATGCTCAACTGGATATCGCCCGCGACCGCGCTGCACACACCGTAGTCCGACCGTGCAGGCAGGACGCACGCGTTCGGTTTCAGGTCGGCGTCCAGGTGGTGGGACCATGGCAGGGTGAAAACCGCCTGTTAGATTTCGCACAAAATGAAATAGAAGATGGGCTTGGCGAATTTGGGCACGCCGCCCCCGCTAGGCTAGTTGGTCTCTTCGACTGTAATTGACCGCGAGCGGGCGACCCCAGTAGTCACCTTCAAAGGATATGTCCTCCGTTGAGCAGCGAGCATGCCTTCGATTGGGGTGGCCCGCATTCGCGAGCCAGGTAGTGGGAAATATCCGCCCATGA
>CAWDKN010000057.1:0-94807 GCA_963802815.1 uncultured Alphaproteobacteria bacterium | reverse complement strand
CAACGCCCTTGCACAAGTGCAGAACCCGCACCCGCTCACGGGAAACGGAGGCGCGGTACCTCCCGGTGAGCAGGTCAGACCCGGCCCGGGTCATGGTCTGGCGCCCATACCGCCGACACTGACGACGGTCGTGCATGTCACCAACAACGCGGGCGTTATCGTCCGCGTCTGCTATCAGTTTCAAGGCGGGACGTGCGAGAACGGCAAGGAGCTTCTGGTAGGCCAGTCGGAAGAGCACACGTTCGCCGAAAGGGGCAACAACAACATCGTGAACGTTTTTTGG
Organism: uncultured Alphaproteobacteria bacterium; assembly: GCA_963802815.1. Taxonomy (GTDB): domain Bacteria; phylum Pseudomonadota; class Alphaproteobacteria; order Micropepsales; family Micropepsaceae; genus Rhizomicrobium. Next base: position 94,524 of record CAWDKN010000057.1, on the reverse strand, counting down.
CTCAAGCCGCCCGCACCCACGAGCAGCGGCGTATCGACATCATCGGGCTGGGTTCAGTTGCCCGGCTGCTATTTCAAGCCCGGCGATCTGGGCGGCTTTCAGGTCACCGTGGAAGGGAACCTGATAAAAGGCCTCTCCTGCACGTCGGGGCTCGGGGCATATTAGCTCGGTTCAAGACGCAAATATCCGCCCGAAGCGACCAAGCGCTCGCCGGCTTCGGAGGCCCGGGACCGCCCTCTAAGTCCCCAAGAGATTTATCGGCCCCTGCCCAGCGCCGAAGCCCGGTGCTGTGCGGATGGCCGTCTGCACGAAGTCGTGCGCGCGCGCGATCGCGTCGCCGAGCGCGAGACCGCTGCCAAGCCCGCAGGCGATGGCCGTAGACAGCGTGCAGCCGGTGCCATGGGTGTGCGGCGTGTCGATGCGCCTGGCGATATAAGCGCGCGGGCCGGCATCTTTCGTGAACAGGAGATCCGTCACCGTATCGCTGCCGCCATGGCCGCCTTTCACGAGCACCGCGCCCGGGCCCATGGCGAGCAGCATTGCACCCGCCCGTAGCAGCGTGTCCGGTGAATTGATTGCGAAGCCGCAAAGCCGCGCCGCTTCGGGCAGGTTCGGCGTGACGAGCGCGGCCAGCGGAAAGAGCCGCGCCTTCAGCATGTCGAGCGCGAACGGCTCGAGAAGATCCGTCCCGCTGGTGGAAGCCATGACCGGATCGACCACAAGCGGAATACCGCGCGCAGCCAGAGCATCCGCGATCGTGGCGACCACCTGGGCCGAGCCCAGCATGCCGGTCTTGATGGCGTCTGCGCCGATGTCGTCGAGAGTGGCCTCGATCTGCTCGCGCACGATGCCCGGCGGAACGAGATGGATGGCGCGGACGCTGCGCGTATCCTGGGCCGTCACGGCGGTGACGGCAGTCATCGCATAGGCGCCGAGCACGGTCGCGGTTTTGATGTCGGCCTGGAGGCCCGCGCCGCCGCCAGAATCCGAGCCTGAAATGATGAGAATGCGCGCGGGCTTGCGCGTCACGCGGCGGCTTCTTCGATCGCCGAGGCGATGTCCTGCACCACTGCGCGTACAAGGCGCTCGTCGTCGCCCTCCGCCATCACGCGGATCACGGGCTCCGTTCCGGATTTGCGCACGAGGATGCGGCCGGCGCCGTTCAGGCGGGCCTCGCAATCCTTGATGCGCGCGGCGACGCGGATGTCGTCGAGCGGCGAGCCCTTCTTGAAGCGTACGTTCTTCAGGACTTGCGGCATCGGTTCGTAAAGATGGGCCGCCTCGCTCGCGGGTTTTCCCTCCTGCGCAATCACGGCCAGCACCTGCAACGCGGAGATGAGGCCGTCGCCTGTGGTGGCGAAGTCGGACAGGATGATGTGGCCGGATTGCTCGCCGCCGACGTTGAACCCGCCCTTTTTCATCTCCTCGATGACGTAGCGGTCGCCGACGGCGGCGCGCGCGAGCTTCAGGTTCAGCGACTGCAGGTAGCGGTCGAGACCCGCGTTGGACATGACGGTGCCGACGACGCCCTGGCCCTTCAGCAGATTGTTCTTCGACCAGGAGCGGGCGATGAGCGCGAGAATCTGGTCGCCGTCGAGGATGCGGCCATGCTCGTCGGCCATCACGACGCGATCGGCGTCGCCGTCCAGCGCGATGCCGAAATCGGCCCGCACTTCGCGCACCTTGCGGCACATCGCTTCGGGGCGGTCGAGCCGCAATCGAGATTGATGTTGAAGCCGTCCGGCTCGACGCCGACGGTCACGATATCGGCGCCGAGCTCCCACAGGACCGCGGGCGCCACCTTGTAGGCGGCGCCGTTGGCGCAATCGATGACGATGCGCAGGCCTTCGAGCCGCGCGTTGCGCGGGAAGGTGCGCTTGGCGAATTCGATGTAGCGCGCCTGGGAATCGTCGACGCGCTTGGCGCGGCCGATGTGGCTGGCTTCGGCCAGGCCCTCTTCCAGGCCGTTCGCCATCAGGGATTCGATCTCCTGCTCGCGCGCGTCCGAAAGCTTCTGCCCGTCGGGGCCGAAGAGCTTGATGCCGTTGTCGGATAGGCGTTGTGCGAGGCGGAGATCATCACGCCGAGATCGGCGCGCAGCGAACGGGTGAGCATGGCGACGGCAGGTGTCGGCAGCGGGCCGAACTGGAACACGTCCATGCCGACGGAGGTGAAGCCCGCGACGAGAGCCGACTCGATCATGTAGCCCGACAATCCGCGTGTCCTTGCCGATCACCACGCGATGGCGATGTTCGCCCCGCGTGAAGATGCGCCCGGCGGCCATGCCGATCTTCATCGCCACCTCGGGCGTCATGGGGAAGGTGTTGGCGAGCCCGCGCACGCCATCGGTGCCGAATAGCTTGCGGCTCATATCCGCGCGATCCTCAGTCAGAGGCCACCCCACCTGTGATTTTATCCGCCAATCATAACAAAACCTTACATGGCCGGGCCATCACGCTCGTTTGCGCCTTGTTGCGCAAGGGCCCCCCACCTTCAGGGCATCGCGCCGAGCTGGGCCGGGTCGTGGGTGCGTATGTAGTCGGCGCCGCCAAGGACCGCGAAAACACTCAGCCGCGAGGCTCACGGGCCCGGCCTCGGCCACGTCACGGCCGACATAGTTCCTCAAGAACGACTTTCCGCGACACGGAAACAAGGACCGGCAGGCCGAAGGCGGCCTTGAGGTCCGCCAGACGCCTCAGGATCGTGAAGGAGGCATCGCGCTCCCGCCCCAGGAACAGCCCCATGCCGGGATCCAGGATCAGCCGGTCGGCGCCCGACCCCGGCGGCGCCAAGGTCCGCGAGCCGCTTATCGAAGAAGCTGGTCACCCGGTCGAAGATCTCGCCGCCGGGACCGGCAACGCGGGTGGCAGGACCCAGGCCTTGCACCGAATGCATCACGATCAGCTTCGCGGATGACGCGGCGAGCTCGGGGTAGAGCTCGGGATGGGGGAAACCCTGGATGTCGTTCAGATAATCGACACCCTGCGCCAGCGCCCAGCGTTGCACCGGCAATGCGAAGCTGTCGATCGAGAGCGCGGTGCCGTCCGCCTTGAGCGTCGGGACGACGGAGGCGAGCCGCGCGATCTCGATTTCGGGCGCAACGGGCTTTGCGCTGGGATTTCACGACGCCGCCCCAGATCGAGAATCGCGCGCCTCCTGCCGCAAGCTTGCGCCCCTGCGCGATCGCGGCCGCGGGCTCCAGATACTTCGCGCCGTCGGAGAACGAGTTCCTCCGTGATGTTGAGGATGCCGAGAAGGGTGGGAGGGTTCATGGCGCCAATTGGTCATGGCCCGCAAATGCGCGCCACCCAGTTGAAAACAAACAAGGCGCAGAGAGAATATCTCCACACCTCGCATGACATTCGACACTTAATAGAGGCCTCACCTTGCGTGGCCCGGATCCGCGGCGATGACAGCCGCCGCGCCTGACAGAACGTCACCGCCCCGGCTGCGGCTCCGGCGTGACGCCGATCGAGCGCGGGCGGCCGGCCTGCGGCACGCTCGGGCCCGGGCCCCGTTGCGGCTCCGGCTCCTCGTAAGGCGTGCGCACCGGCGGGATGCCCTTGAGCAGCCCCGTGATCTCGTCGCCCGTCAGCGTCTCGTATTCCAGCAGGCCCTTCGCCAGCACATGCAGGCTGTCGATCTGGCTGTGCAGGATGTCATAGGCGCGCTGGTAGCAGGTGTCGATGATGCGGCGGATTTCGGCATCGATCTTCTGCGCCGTTGCCTCCGAGACGTTCTGCGTGCGCGACACGCTGTGGCCGAGGAACACCTCTTCCTGGTTCTCGGCATAGGCGATGGGGCCAAGCGCGTCGGACATGCCGAAGCGCGTGACCATGGCGCGCGCCATGCGGGTGGCTTGCTCGATGTCGCTCATCGCGCCGGTCGTGACCTTGTCATGGCCGAAGATCAGCTCTTCGGCGATCCGGCCGCCGAAGGCGACGGCGAGGTCCGCGAGCATTTTCTCGCGCGTGATCGAAAGCTGGTCGCGTTCCGGCAGGCGCATCACCATGCCCAGCGCACGGCCGCGCGGGATGATCGTCGCCTTGTGGATCGGGTCGGAGCCTTCGACATTGACCGCCACGAGTGCGTGGCCGCCTTCGTGATAGGCGGTCAGCTTCTTCTCTTCGTCGGTCATGGCGAGCGAGCGGCGTTCCGCGCCCATCATCACCTTGTCCTTGGCGTCCTCGAGCTCGCTCATCGTGACGACGCGCTTGCCGCGGCGCGCCGCAAGCAGGGCCGCCTCGTTCACGAGATTGGCGAGATCGGCGCCGGAGAAGCCGGGTGTGCCGCGCGCGATCGTGCGCGGGTCGACGTCGGGGGCGAGGGGAACCTTGCGCATGTGCACGCGCAGGATCTTTTCGCGGCCCGCGAGATCGGGATTGGGCACCACGACGTGGCGGTCGAACCGGCCCGGACGCAGCAGCGCGGGGTCGAGCACGTCGGGTCGGTTGGTCGCGGCGATCAGGATCACGCCTTCGGCCGACTCGAAGCCGTCCATCTCGACGAGGAGCTGGTTCAGGGTCTGCTCGCGCTCGTCGTTGCCGCCGCCGAGGCCGGCGCCGCGATGGCGGCCGACCGCGTCGATTTCATCGATGAACACGATGCAGGGGGCGTTCTTCTTCGCCTGCTCAAACATATCGCGCACGCGGCTGGCGCCGACGCCCACGAACATCTCGACGAAGTCGGAGCCCGAGATCGTGAAGAAGGGCACGTTCGCCTCGCCTGCGATGGCGCGCGCGAGAAGCGTCTTGCCGGTGCCCGGAGGCCCGACGAGCAGCACGCCCTTGGGGATGCGCCCGCCGAGGCGCTGGAATTTCTGCGGATCGCGGAGGAAGTCGACGATCTCCTTGAGGTCGTCCTTGGCCTCATCGACGCCGGCCACGTCCTCGAAGGTCACCCGGCCCTGACGCTCGGTCAGCAATTTCGCCCGGCTCTTGCCGAAGCCCATCGCCTTGCCGCCGCCCGCCTGCATCTGGCGCAGGAAGAACACCCACACCGCGATGAGGAGCAGCATCGGGAACCAGTTGACGAAGATGCCGATCAGCGACGGCATGCCGTCATCCGCCGGCGTCACGCTGAGCTGCACATGATGGTCGAGCAGCCGCGGAACGAGCTGGGGGTCTTCCGGCGAATAGGTGACGAAGGGCTGGCCGTTCGTAAGCTCGCCGCGAATTTGGTTGCCCTGGATCGTGACCTTCTTGACGGAATTGTCGGCGACGTTCTGGGCGAATTGGCTGTAGTCGACGGCCTGCGCGCTCGCCTGATGCCCCGTTCCCTGGAACAGGTTGAAGAGGAAAACGAGAAGCAGCGCGATGACGATCCAAAGCGCGAGATTGCGGAGATTGTTCAAAGGGCCGTCCTTTCACTCGGGGCCGTGGTCTTAGGGCAAACCGGTCACGGAACCCGACAGTATAGATAGGTTCTTTCTACGGTCTTGCCAGCCTTTAAAACGTTAAGAAATTTGAACCCCCGCGGCAATGACAACGGCAAAACGCCCTTAAGAAATGGCCCCTCTGTGTCCAATTTACGCGGGGGAGCGCACTTTGGAGGGTGCTCGACGGCCGGGAGCCTCGGGGACGATCATTAAGGTTCCCGGGCCAAAGACCGCGTTCCTGGAAGGGGCAAGTGCGATCCGGCAACCATGCAACGTGCAACCACCGCCTACTTGTCCGGTCGCGATTCGATCAAAGAGCCGTTCAAGCCGCTCGAAGCGTGGACGATAGGGCTGTCCCGAGACCGCCATGAGCACGCGTGCGAGCGCGCGCAACGCCACTTCGCGTGGCGCCGAAACAAGCGCCGAAGGCTCGGCGAAGACGACGCCGTTCTGGACGCGGCAGGCGCGCTCGAGGACGGCAAGCGTCACCCAATCGAGCGCTTCTCGCGCCCGCGATAGATGCATCGCCGCACCGGCAAGGCGCTCCTTGGTGAGTCCGAGTGCGCCGAGCGCATTCCAAGCCGCGCGGATACGGACCCGCGTAAAGCGCGGATCGGCATTCATGGGATCCTCGAGCCAGGAATGGCCGCGCGCCGCGAGATAGTTCCGCAACGCCCCACGCTCGAACGTGAGCAGTGGGCGAACCAGCGAAATTCCGCGATGCCCGGGGACGGGAATGGGCGCCGTGGCGCGCATCGAGGCGAGGCCGTCGACACCGCTTCCGCGCGCGAGCCGCAGCAGAAACGTCTCAGCCTGGTCGTCCCTCGTGTGCCCCAGATAGAGCGCGCGAACTCCGTTCTTGTGCAGCCACGCAGCCATCAAGTCGTAGCGCGCGGCGCGCGCCTCTGCCTCGATGTCGCCGCTCGGCTTCTGCCCTTTCCAGACCAGCGTCACCGCCTTCAACCCCGCGGTCCTCGCCCAACGCGCGACCTTGCGCGCATCGGAGGACGAGCCTTGCCGCAGGCCGTGATCGACGGTGAGAACAACAGGGGGCTTGTGGCGTCGTTTCTTCGTCCAGGAGACGAGGAGATGCATCAAGGCGAGAGAATTGCCGCCGCCGGAGACCGCGACGGCGCCTGGCCACGCCGGGCCGTTCACGGAAAGCGCGTCCATCGTCGCCGCGAATTCGGCGTCGAGCGCCGCCTCAGCGGCAGACGTCTCTGCGCGTTCCGGAGGCTTGGGCCGCGATGGTTCTCGACGCATTGGGATATCGGTTCGGGAGCGCGCCAAGAGCTGTGCAGCCTTCTTTCTTCTGTCCCATCGCAATCAGCGACTGGCCGAGCTTCAACATGCTATCGGGACCGCGCGCGCTTGTCGGGTATTTCTTGATCTCCTCGGCGAAGGCCCGCGCCGCGCCCGGATAGTCCTTCTGGACATAGGCGATGTCACCGATCCAGTAGACGGCCTGCGACGCAAGCGGGTCTTTCGGATTGGCATCGGCGAAGGCGCGGAAGGCCGCGCGCGCTTCGTCATATTGCGCCTTGGCAAGCATATCCATCGCGGCGTCGAATTGCGGCTGCGCGCTCGAAGGCGCCGGCGGCGCAAGCGCGGTCGCATCGTTCGAAGACAGCGTGCCGAGCACGCCCGGCGGCTTGCCGAGTTGCACCCCGCTCGATTCCTGGGGGGCCTCCGGCGCAACGAGCGCCGATGGTCCGCCGCTTTCGGGCGGCGTGTTGCCGCCCTGATTGCACGGGATCGAACCCTCGCCGGGCTGTCCCGGCGTCGCGCCAAGCTGCTGCGCCGACATGGCACAGAGGCGATACTCGAAATCCTTCTGCTGGCGGTCGATCTTGTCGCTGAGCTCCTGGACGCGATGGGTCAGCGCCTCGTTGTCGCCGGTCAGCTGGCGCAGCGTGTCCTCGAGATCGCGGACGCGCTGGTTGAGCGTCTGGATAGCGGCGTCCTGACCGTTCTCATGCTGCTCGCGCGCGGCCTTCTCCTCGTCGCTTTCGCCGAACAGATCGGCGCGTTGCACGCCGTGATGACGTGCCGCTTTCGGCTGCGGCGGCGCCACGGGAAGCGCGGATGCCTCGGACGCGACGGCAAGCATCAGGACGACTGCGCCGAAGCCGAGCGTTTTCGCAGCACGCATGGATGTTCTCCGCCCGTCGCTTGTGATCGTGGCATTCATGGCGAAGACTTAGCCCAAATTGAGGCTTGCCGTTTCGGCGCCGGCGAGGCCGACGGCGCCGGGCCGGTGCAGCAAAAAGGGCGCCCCGCGTGAAGCGCCCTGTCTGCAAACCTGTCGCGTCGCGCCGCCTAGGATGACGGACCGCCGGAAATCGTCGTGACGCCGCGGCGATTCTGCGCCCAGCAATCTTCATTCGAGTCGGTGCAGATCGGCCGCTCCTTGCCGTAGGAAATCGTGTCGACGCGCGCGGAGGAGACGCCTATGCTGACGAGATATTCCTTCACCGCATTGGCGCGGCGGGCGCCCAGCGCAAGGTTGTACTCGCGCGTGCCGCGTTCGTCGCAATGGCCCTCGACCGTTACCCGGACCTCGGGATACTTCGCGAGCCACGCCGCCTGGCGCTGCAGCACCTCCTTGTCGGTGTCCCTGACGTCAAACGCATTGAAGTCGAAATGCACGGTGTCGCCGACATTGACGCGGAAATCTTCCGCGCTGCCAGGCACGATGCTCGACTGCGTCGTGGTCGTGGTGGAGGCGCCCGGCGGCTCGGTATTCGCCGCCTCGTGTTTGGTGGTGCAGGCTGCCAGCAAAAGGGCGGCGCAAAGCGCCGCGAGTTTCACGCCAGTTGAAAAATTTCGTCATGTAATCCCACTCCTCGAGACGCACGATGCCGGGTGCGGCGGTATCGTACGGACAGGCAATGCACGCACCATATTCGTTTCGTGTAACGCCTAGATGGCGAAAAAGAGCCAAAAAACGGCGCAACCCGAGTGTAGAAACCCGCTTCTACTGGATCAAGGGCGACCAGGCCGGATCGGAGGCGCCCCCGGGCGAAAGCACGCGCTGTTCGTTGTGCCCAGTGATGTCGACCGACCAGATCTGGGAGCCGCGGCCGCCCTGCGCCGTGCGGGTGAACATCAGCACGCGGCCGTTGGGCGCCCAGGTCGGGCCTTCATCCTCCCAGCCGTCGCTGATGATCCTCTCGCCGGAGCCGTCGGGCCGCATCACGCCAATGCGGAACGAGCCGGCGTCCTGTTTGGTGAATGCGATCAGGTCACCGCGAGGGCTCCAGACCGGCGTGCCGTTGCGGCCCGCCCCGAAGCTGATCCGGTGCTGGTTCGAGCCGTCGGCGCCCATGATGTAGACCTGCTGCGTGCCACCGCGATCGGACTCGAAGGTGATCTGCGAACCATCGGGCGAGAAGGACGGAGACGTGTCGATCGCCGGATCCGTGGTGAGCCGCGACACCGAGCGGGTTCGCAGATCCATCACATAAATATCCGAGTTGCCGTTCTTCTCGAGCGTCATCGCCACCTTGTTGCCGTCAGGCGAGAAGCGCGGGCTGAACGTCATATCCGGGAAATTTCCGAGCATTTCCTGCCGGCCGGTCTCGAGATCGAACAGGTACACGCGCGGCTTGCCGGAGATGTACGACATGTAGGCGATCATCTGTGCCGTCGGATTGAAGCGCGGTGTCAGCACGAGGTAGTCGCCGCGCGTCAGGAACAGCGGATTGGCCCCATCCTCGTCCATTACCGCGAGCCGCTTCTTGCGGTCGAGCGCCGGACCCGATTCCGAGATGAAGACAATGCGGGTGTTGAAATAGCCCTTCTCGCCCGTGATGCGCTGGTAGATCGCATCTGAGATCATGTGGGCGATACGCCGCCAGTTCGCGGGCTGGGTAAAGTACTGGAGCCCGAGCATCTGGCTTTCGCCGTAGACGTCCCAGAGCCGGAAATCGACGCGCAGCCTGCCATCGGGTTGCGCCTGGACCGCGCCGGTGACGAGTCCCTGCGCATTGATCACGCGCCAATCGGCGAAATTCGGCTGGACGTTCACGTCCTTGACCTGGTCGATGAAGGATTTCTGGTCGAGCGGCTTGAACAGGCCCGAGCGGCCGAGATCGGCCCGCACCACGCCGGCAATGTCGCCGCCGGCAGTGCCGCCCTGCCCGATGAAGTCGGGGATGGCGATCGGCATGGGCTGCATCACGCCTTGGTCGACATTGATTTGCAGCGCCGCGGAAGCGGGCGTCATCGGTCCCCATACCAACAGGGCGATCAGCACGGCGGCCCAACGCGAAAATCTCATCGGCACTTACTCCTGGATCGCAATGCCTAGCCGCCCAACATCTTGCGCGGATCGAACGTCACATCGAGATCGCGCCACGTCGAATAGCGGTCACCCGGCAATTTGTACGGCGCGCACACAAAGATTGCGCGCTTGGCCGCATCGGCTGCCGCGCGCATGAACGGGTCGCCCGCCGCGGCCGCCTGGGAGTCTGCTGCCAATTGTGGCGGCTGTGCGACGCTTCCGTCCGGGTTCAGGAAAACTTCCAGCGTCACGATCAATTGTTCGGGGTGCGGCGAGCCGACCGGCGCGTTCCAGCATTGCGCGATCTGGTTGCGCAGCGAATCGACCAGATCCATCGTCATCGCGTCCTGCTGACCGATCCCGCGCGTCGTTCGCTGCGCGACCCTCGCGTTAACCGGCGCGGCCGACGGCGACGTCAGCTTGTTGAGCAGTGCGCTGAAATCCTCCGACGCGTTCTTTTTCGGCGGCGCCTGCGTGGTCTGCTGCGTCTGCGGCTTGAGCTTCGGCATGGGCGGCGGCGGCGGCTTCTTGATCACCGGTTCCGAGGTGGCTTCGTCAGGCGCTGGCTCGGCCTGCTCCTGAACGGCCGGCACGTTGGGCTGCTGAAGATTGTCGAGTTGCGGCGGCTGCACCTGCTCCTGCACGATCTTCGGCAGCTCGCGCACGGTCGGGGCGATATTCGTCTTCGGCGCGATGGTGACGAGATCGACGGGCACGACAGGCGGCGCCTCGTCGGCAATGTCGAGACTTCGCATGCGTGAACGTGAACAGCGTCGCCGCGATGATGCCGGCATGCAGCAGGACGGACGCAACCAGCCCGGCCCCGCTTTTCGGGCCGTTGTCGAGACCGGCGTCGAGCCTGCGGCCGACGGGTCTACTTCTCGTCGGGTTTCGGCTTTGCGACATCTGTCACGAGCCCGATATGGGTGAATCCGGCAGCACTCAGAAGCCCCATCACTTCCATCACGCGGCCATAGTCGACGGCCTTGTCGCCGCGCACGAAGACGCGCTGGTCGTAGCCATTCGCGGAGATCGCAGTCATCCGCGTGACGAGATCGTCTTCCGCGACCGGCGTGTTCTGCAGGAAGATCTTGCCGTCGCTCTTGATCGTCACCGAAAGCGGCTCGCGGTCCTGGCCGATCGCCTGCGCGCGCGTCTTTGGCAAGTCGACCGGCACGCCCACGGTCAGGAGCGGCGCCGTGACCATGAATACGATGAGTAGCACCAGCATGACGTCGACGAAGGGCGTGACATTGATCTCGGCCATAACGCGCCTGCGGCCGCGTCGACCCCGTTCGCGCGACTGCACGCCGGCGGCCATCAGTGCGCCTTCTCGTCGAGCTGCCGCGACAGGATTGCAGAGAATTCGTCGGCGAAGGCGTCTAGGCGGTTACCGTAGCGCCCGATCTCGTTGACGAAGCGGTTGTAAAAGATCACCGCCGGGATCGCGGCAAGAAGGCCCATGGCGGTCGCGAACAAGGCTTCGGCGATGCCGGGCGCGACGACCGCGAGCGTCGTGTCATGGCGCGCCGCGATCGCGGTGAACGAGTTCATGATGCCCCACACCGTGCCGAACAGTCCGATGAACGGAGCGGTCGCGCCTACAGTGGCGAGAAAGCCCAGCTGCCGCTCGATGCCGTCGGTCTCGCGCAGGATCGTCACGCTCATCGCCTTGTCGATGCGATCCTTCACGCCGGCAAGCATGGATTCGCGCGGTGCTCCGGCGTCGAAGGCGCGCCGCCATTCGCGCAAGGCCGCGACGAACACCGCGGCCATCGGATGATCGGCCTTCTGCGAGAATTGCTGATAAAGCTCATCGAGCGAAAGGCCGGACCAGAAGGTCTTCTCGAATTTCGTTGCGCGGCGCTTGAGCGTTCCGAGCACGAGCCATTTGTTGATGATGATCGTCCAGGACCACAGAGATGCAAGCAGCAGGAGAACGAGCACGGCCTTGACGAGAAGGTCGGCGCGCTCGAACAGCGACACGATCGAGATCCCCTCGACGGAGGGCCCGGCGGTCCCGCCTGTCTGGGTCACATCGACATTCGTCGTCGGCGCGGGCATCGGGGCGCCGAGTTCCTGCGACTGTGCCGTGTCACCCGCAGGGGCGGCTTGCGGCGTCGCCTGCGCCGATGCCGGCGCGGCCGCCGACAGGGCGAATAGAAGGACCAGCGCAGGCAGAACCGCGGCCGTAGCACGTCTCAAACTCATGAAAAAACCTCATCCGTCGCGCGCGTGCGCTCGCCCCGCGCGCTCTTGTTGGCCTGAGTGTGCCGCGTAGGCGTGAAAAACTCACAAAACCTTGGCCGAATTTGGGCACCGGAGGTTAACCGCCTGTTTCGAAAAGGAAAGGGAGTAGCTTGTCGCGCACGTCCTGCGGGATGCGGCGCGGCTTGCCGGTAAGCGTCATGATGCAGGCTTCCACCTGACCATGCGTGAGCAATACGCCGCTCGCGAAGATCTTCTGATCGGCCGTCATGCGGGCGCCGGTAAGCGACGCACAACGCGTGTGGACCTCAAGCGTGTCTTCGAGGCGCGCCGGCCTGAAGTAGTCGAGCGACACTTTGCGCAAGGTCCAGGCCGTGGGCTCGGGATCGTCGAGCCTCGCCATCTTCGTGACGCCGGCGGAGCGGAAGAATTCGGTGCGCCCGCGCTCCATGTAGCGCAGATAATTCGCGTGGTAGACGACGCCGGACAGATCGGTGTCCTCGTAATAGACGCGGATCGGCAGGACGTGGATCTTGCCCTCGAAGCGGCCAAGGGCGTCAGTCACCGGCGTCGTCCGCAAAGAGTCCGAATTGCGCGGGATCGCGCGCGGGCGCCGGCAGGCCCAGATGGGCGTACGCTGCGCCCGTCACGACCCGGCCCCGCGGCGTGCGCTGCACGAAACCCTGCTGCAGCAGGAACGGTTCGACGATCTCCTCGATCGAATCGCGCGCCTCGCCGAGCGCCGCCGAGATGGTTTCGACGCCGACCGGACCCCCGCCGAAGCTTTCCGCGATCAGCTTCAGATAGCGCTTGTCGAACGCGTCGAGGCCGCGGCTGTCGACTTCGAGCCTGGTGAGCGCCTCGTCCGCGATTTTCGCATCGACGCGCGCATGCTTTGCGACGGACGCAAAGTCGCGCACGCGCTTGAGAAGCCGGCCGGCGATCCGCGGCGTGCCGCGGGCGCGCGAGGCGATCTCGCGGGCGCCGTCCGCGGTCAGGTCGAATCCCAGAACCCGGGCGCCGCGCTCGACGATCGAGAGGAGCTCTTCCGCCGAATAGAAATTGAGCCTGATAGGAATGCCGAAGCGGTCGCGCAATGGCGTGGTGATGAGCCCGGACCGAGTGGTGGCACCCACCAGCGTGAACGGCGCCAGCGTGATCTTCACCGAACGCGCCGACGGTCCCTCGCCGATCATGAGGTCGAGCTCGTAGTCCTCCATCGCCGGATAGAGAATCTCCTCGACGGCGGGATTGAGGCGATGGATCTCGTCGATGAAGAGCACGTCGCGCGGCTCGAGATTGGTGAGAATGGTCGCGAGATCGCCCGCCTTCGCCAGCACGGGTCCGGAGGTCGAACGAAAATTGACGCCCAGCTCGCGCGCCACGATCTGCGCCAGCGTGGTCTTGCCGAGCCCGGGCGGACCGGAGAACAGCACATGGTCGAGCGCTTCGCCGCGCGACTTCGCCGCCTCGATGAAGACCGCGAGGTTCTCGCGCGCCAGCGCCTGGCCGACGAAATCGGCGAGGCGCTTGGGACGCAGCGACGCCTCGAGCGCGTCGTCCTCGGAACGCTCCGGCGCAACGAGGCGGTCGTTCGGTTGCACGGTGGCCTTCGCCATCTATCGTCCCATCGCGCGCAAGCTTTCGCGTATCAACTGGTCGAGCGGCGCATCGCCAAGCGCCTGGCCTGCGCGCGCGACCGCTTCCGCCGCCTGGCTCTGAGAATAGCCGAGCTTGACGAGGGCTGCGACCGCATCGCCCTCGGGCCCGCGCGGCGCGAGCGTTACGGCGACGGCTTCGTCGCCATGACCGCGCAGCATCATCGCGGGCGCCTTGTCCTTGAGCTCGGTCACGATGCGGGTCGCGAGCTTGGGGCCCACGCCTTGCGCGCGCCCGATCAAGGCCTTGTCGCCGAGCGCTGTCGCGCGTTCGAGCTCGCGCGGCGTCAGGGCCGATAGCACGTTGAGCGCGACGCGCGCCCCGACATTCTGCACCGTCTGCAGCAGGCGAAACCACTCGCGCTCTTCCGCCGAAAAGAAGCCGTAGAGGCGGATCGCCTCGTCGGTCAGCTTGGTCTCGATCATCAGCGAGATGGGGGCACCGGGCGACAGCTTCGCGAGCGTAGATGACGGACACTGGGCGAGATAGCCCACGCCGCCCACGTCGATGATCGCATGGTCCTCGGCGACGGAATCCACGATGCCGGTCAATTTGCCGATCATGACGCGAGCGCGGCCAGGATTTTTGCGCGCGTACCCGACAGATGCGCATGCGCAATGGCGGCCGCGAGCGCGTCGGCCGCGTCGGCCTGTTCGACGTGGCAGGCAGGCAGAAGACGTTTCACCATCGCCTGCACCTGCTCCTTGCGGGCATGGCCCGCGCCGACGACGCACTTCTTGATGTGGTTGGGCGTGTACTCCGCGATCTCGAGTCCTGCCTGCGCTGCCGCCAGCAGAGCGACCGCGCGCGCGTGACCGATCTTGAGCGCGGCGGATGCGTCCTTGTGGACGAAAACCTGCTCGACCGCGATCGCGGCCGGCCGCCATTCGAGGATCACGGCGGTGATCGCCTGGTGCAGAGCCAGAAGCCGAAGACCGAGCCCGTCGGCGGTCTTTGTCGCGATCACACCATGGGCGACATGGCTCAGCCGCGACCCGGCCACATCGATCGCACCCCAGCCCATGCGGCCCAGGCCCGGATCGAGACCGAGAATGCGCACCGTTACCATCTTTTGCCTGCTAGAATCGGTTGCGCCAGTGTCGGAGATAGCGACGGGGCGCGGCAAGGCGAGGACGGCATGAAAAAGCGACAACTTGGACGGCTGGGGCCCGAGGTTTCGGCAATAGGCCTCGGTTGCATGGGGATGTCGGACTTCTACGGGCCCGCCGACGAGAACGAGAGCATCGCCACGATCCACGCGGCGCTCGACGCCGGCATCACGCTTCTCGACACCGGCGACTTCTACGGCATGGGCCACAACGAGATGTTGATCGGGCGCGCGCTCAAAGGGCGGCGCGACAAGGCGCTCCTGAGCGTGAAATTCGGCGCGCTGCGCAGCCCGCGCGGCGAGTTCCTCGGCTTCGATGGGCGGCCGGCCGCGGTCAAGAACTTCGTCTCCTACAGCCTGAAGCGGCTCGGCGTCGACGTGATCGACATCTATCGACCCGCACGGGTCGATCCTGCGGTTCCGATCGAGGACACGGCCGGCGCCGTTGCCGACCTGATCAAGGCGGGTTACGTGCGATATCTGGGCCTGAGCGAGGTCTCGGCCGCGACGGTCGCGCGCGCCAACGCCGTCCACCCGGTCGTCGACCTGCAGATCGAATACGCACTGGTCACCCGCATGGTCGAGAAGAAGATCCTGCCGGAGCTGCGCAAGCTTGGCGTGGGTGTCACGGCTTATGGCGTGCTCTCGCGCGGCCTCATCAGTACCAGGACGGCCGAGGGCAAGACGCCCGAGCACCCCGTATTCCCGCGCTTCAAGAGCGACAACCTGAAACGCAACGAAGCATTGGTGAAGAAGCTGGCCGAGATCGCATCGGGACGTGGCATCACGGTAGCCCAGCTTGCCATCGCCTGGGTGCTCGGCCGGGGCGAGGACATCGTGCCGCTTATCGGCTCACGACGGCGAGACCGCCTGAACGAAGCGCTCGGCGCGTGCGATGTCGTGCTGACGGACTCCGAATTGCGGGCGATCGATGCGGTCGCGCCCGACGGTGCCATTGCGGGCACGCGCTACCCCGAAGAGCAGATGCACATGCTGGACAGCGAACGCGGCTAGCCGGCCAGCTTCTTCACCAGCGCATCGGACAATTCGTAATTGCCGTAGATGTTCTGGACGTCGTCGTGATCGTCGAGCGTCTCGATCAGCTTGACCAGCGTCTCGCCGGCGTCGTCTTTCACCGGCACCATGGTCTGCGCACGCCAAGTGATGGCGGCGGATTGCGGCGCTCCCAGCTTGGCTTCGAGCGCGTCGCGCACGGAGCCGAAGCTTTCCACATTCGTGAGGAATTCGTGACCGTCGGCGGACGACACGCATTCGTCCGCGCCGGCCTCGATCGCGGCCTCGAGCATGGCGTCGTCGGAGCCCTTGTCCTTCGGATAGGTGATCACGCCAACGCGGTTGAACATGAAGGAGACGGAGTTGGATTCGCCGAGCGCACCGTCATATTTGGAGAACGCTGCGCGGATATCGGCCGCCGTGCGGTTGCGGTTGTCGGTCAATGCCTCGACGATGAGCGCGACGCCGCCGGGGCCGTAACCCTCGTAGCGCACCTCGTCGTAATTCTCCGCGTCGCCGCCCTGCCCCTTCTTGATGGCGCGTTCGATATTGTCCTTGGGCATGTTTTCCTCGCGCGCGGCGATGATGGCCGTGCGCAGGCGCGGATTGTGTGCGGGATCGGGCAGGCCCGACTTCGACGCGACCGTGATCTCGCGGGCGAGCTTGGAGAAGAGCTTGGAACGCTCCTTATCCTGGCGCCCCTTGCGGAACATAATATTCTTGAACTGGGAATGACCGGCCATGGCGGCGGTGAATAGCCGGGCTCCGGGTCCCAGTTCAAGCCCGGGCGGATTTCAGGTCCTGCTGGCGGGCCCCTTCAATTCGACGGTGTTCCCATCGGGATCAAGGACGTAGAGCGAGGGCCCCACGCCCTCCGCGCCATAGCGGACGCCCGCGTCGGTGATCTCGACGCCGCAGCAGGCCAGATGCGCTCGGATGGCGGCCTCGTCGAAGGGCGCGATCTGAAGCGCGAAATGATCGACATTGCGACCCTCTTTCGAGGGGCCCGCGCCGCCTAGCCTGCCGAGCGGCCGGTCGACGGGCACGAGATCGATGAGCGAGGTTCCGGCGCGGACTTGGATGAGCCCGATTTCTTCCTGCCGTTTTTCCAACGTGCAGCCGATCACGGCGCAATAAAACGCAAGGCTGCGGTCGAGGTCGCGGATGCGCAGCACGACATGATCGATCTGCTTTAGCGAAAACGGAATCATCGCCGGCCGCTCCTCTGATACTTCATAGCTGGGTGGCCGCCGCGCGCCTTTCAATGCTGATTTTCAGAGGTCCGGCAGGCTCTGCTTCAGCCGGCCGCCGACGCGGACGGGGTCGATGCGCGCGGCGAAGCCTTTCGCATTGGTCTCCACGAAAACGCCGCACAGCGTCGCGGGGCCGAGCGCCGGCGTGAAACGGCCCGACGACATCTTGCGGACGAAACGCTGCACCGGTTCGAACTTCTCCATTCCGATGACGGAGTTGTAGTCGCAGCACGCTCCGGCGTCGGTCTGGTAGGCCGTGCCGTTCGGGAAGATCTGCGCATCCGCCGTGGGTACATGGGAATGCGAGCCGACGACAAGGCTCGCGCGCCCGTCGCAGAACTGGCCCATCGCCATCTTCTCGCTCGTCGCCTCGGCATGCATGTCCACGATCACGGCGTCAGCCGCCTCGCCGAGCGGACAGGCCGCGAGCTCGGCTTCCGCACCCGCGAAGGGATCGTCCAGCGCATCCATGAAGACGCGGCCCATCACATTGACCACGAGCACGCGTTCGCCGCCGCGCGTCTCGAACAGGCCCGCGCCCTTCCCCGGCGTGCCGGGCGGATAATTGCGCGGCCGAAGGATGCGGTCCTCGTCGTCGATGACACCGAGAATTTCCTTCTGGTCGGCCCAGTGATTGCCGGTGGTGATGACATCGACGCCGGTGGCGAACAATTCGTTGGCGATCGCGCGCGTGATGCCGAAGCCGCCGGCGGCGTTCTCGCCATTGGCGACGACGAAATCGAGCCTGAGATGATCGCGGATCCCCGGCAGCTCCGCCGCGATCACGTCGCGACCGGGCTTGCCGATGATGTCGCCTATGAAAAGTATGCGCATGCCTACCCGAAACGCCTGATGCCCTGTTCCGTTACCACCATATCGAGCCGCTGGTCGTGCGGCTGCCGCGGGAAGGCGGCAATCTCCTGGCCCGCATAGGCGATTCCGATCGCGGCCACGCCGCCTTGCTCTCTAGCGCGGCCAGCGTCCGATCGTAATAGCCGCCGCCATAGCCAAGGCGATGGCCTTCGGCGTCGAACGCGAGCAGCGGAACCAGCACGGCGTCGGGAACGCGGGCGTCGGCAGTGGGCTGCGGCTCGTAAGCACCAAAGACATTCGCGCTGAGGGGTCGCCGTCGCGCCATGCGCGGAAGATCAGGGGGGCGCGCGGCCCCGCCAGGCAAGCCAGCGCCAGCGCGTGTCCGCGGCCCGCCAGCGCCGCCATCAACGAGCGCGGGTCGGCTTCGTCGCCGATCGGCCAGTAGCCGCCGACGAGCGCGCCATCGGGCAAGCCGATCCGGGCTGCGAAGCGTGCGATCGCGGTTCCCGCGTCCGGATGCGAACGCGCCAGGGCCGCGCGGCGCGACCGAGCCTCGCCGCGCAATCCGGATTTCGCGCTCATCGCAGGAAAGTGGACGGGACCGCCGTCGCCGTTGACAACGGATCCTCACGGGCCTGCAAGTGCAGGTGGGCGCCATATGACCGAGGCCACGACCCCGGCCAGGGACAGCTCCCGGTGAGTACCATTAAGGCCCCTGGGTATCGCATGTCTGACCTGCGGGGCAGTACCCGTCCGTCGACCACGCTACGCGCGTGCAAGCCTTGCCGCAACGTCTTCGAGCGTCTTCGCGGCTGCTTCGAGCCGATCCGCGGCGAGCGTCTCCGATTGGTCGAGCTTTTCGCTGATTGCACTGTGCGAACCGGCCAGATCGTCAACTTCCTTCGTGCGCAGATCCAGGCGGTGCGCGACGTCGTGATGTTCGTCGGCAAGGAGCAGGGCCGCCATCAGCAGCAAGCGCTGTTCCCCAACCTGGCCCACGGAACCCAGGAGCTCGCGCACCTTTGCATCCACGCGGGCGGCGAGATCGCGCAGATGTTCCTCCTCACCTTCGTCGCAGGCGACCGTGTAAGCGCGGCTGTTGACCATGATATTGACGAGGGGCATGGCGTGTCTCTTTCCTTCAGCGACCGAGCGCCGTGCGGATCTCGGCGATGGCGCCGTCGAGACGGCCCTCGACCTCCTCGGTGAGTCCCGACATGGCGCGCGTGTCCTCCTCGAGCTCGGCTACGCGCGCGAGCAGCCTGTCGCGCTCTTCGCTCAGGGCTGCAATCGTCGCGGCGGCGGCGGCGGCCTGCGCGCGCGCCGCGGCGAGAGGCGCCGTGACCGCGTCGAGCGCCGCAAGAGCTGCGTAGAAACGCTCTTCGGCCTGGTCGAGCCTGCTCATTCGCGCCTCTTTCAACAAAAATTCGCGGCGACCTTAGGCCGTGCGAGGAAATACGGTCAACGCTCGTGCGTTGTGATCGCATGGGTGCGCCGACGTCCTTGTCGATGCGCGCAGAACGACGGCGTCGGGACGGTGCCGGAACCCCATGCTTGACGGGACCGCCAGCCGGTGGCTAAGGCCACGGTTCACCTCGCGGAGGAACGCATGAACACGCATAGCGCTGCGCCGGATCAAAAAGGTATCCGCCGCCTCGCCAACGCGATCCGCGCCCTGTCGATGGACGCCGTGGAAACCGCGAAATCCGGCCATCCGGGCCTTCCGATGGGCATGGCAGACGCGGCAACGGTCCTGTTTTCGCGGTTTCTCAAGTTCGATCCGGCCGATCCCAGCTGGCCCGACCGCGACCGTTTCGTGCTGTCGGCCGGTCATGGCTCGATGCTTCTTTATTCCTTGCTCTACCTCACCGGCTATCCGGGCATCGGAATCGGCGACATCAAGACCTTCCGCAAGGTTGGGAGCCCCTGCGCCGGCCACCCCGAGTATGGCCATGCCCCCGGGATCGAGACGACGACCGGGCCCCTCGGCCAGGGCATCGCCAATGCCGTCGGCATGGCGCTCGCCGAGCGCATCGTCAACGCGCGCTACGGCGACGACCTCGTCGACCACAAGACCTACGTCATCGCCAGCGACGGCGATCTGATGGAGGGGATCAGCCATGAGGCGATCTCGCTCGCCGGCCATCTGAAGCTGTCCAAGCTGATCGTCCTCTACGACGACAACAATATCTCCATCGACGGTCCGACATCGCTCTCCAATTCGACCAATGCGCGCATGCGTTTCGAAGCTGCGGGCTGGAAGACTTTGGAGTGCGACGGCAACGACGCCGCCGATGTCTTCCGCGCGCTTGGCGCCGCGCAGGCGAGCGACCGGCCGGTGATGATCCTGTGCCGCACGGTCATCGGTTTCGGTCTGCCGACGCGCCAGGGCACGCAGAAGGCGCATAGCGACGCGCCGGGCGCTGAAGAGATCGCGGGCGCGCGCAAATTGCTCGAATGGCCGTATGAGCCTTTCTTCATACCGGACGACATCCTGGCGGATTGGCGCGCGATCGGTGCCCAGGGCGGGAGCGCGCGGGAGGCCTGGACTGAACGCAAGGCGCAGGCGCCGGCGGAGATCTCGCGCGCCTTCGACGAAGCGATGAGCGGAAACATCCCGGCAGCGCTCGCGCCGGCGCTTGAAGCGCTCAAGCAGAAGCTCTCCAGCGAAAAGCCGAATACCGGAACCCGCCGCACCTCGGAAAAGGTTCTCGACGTCGTGAACACGACGCTGACCACGACCGTGGGCGGTTCGGCGGATCTGACGCCGTCGAACAACACGAAGTCGAAGGGAATGGTCGACATCGTTCCCGGCGACTTCAAGGGCCAATATGTGCGCTACGGTATCCGCGAGCACGGCATGGCGGCGGCGATGAACGGCATGGCGCTGCACGGCGGCATCATTCCGTATGGCGGCACGTTCCTCGTTTTCTCCGATTATTGCCGTCCCTCGATCCGCCTCGCGGCGCTGATGGGTATCCGCGTGATCTTTGTGATGACGCACGATTCCATCGGCGTTGGCGAAGACGGACCGACGCATCAGCCGGTCGAGCATCTGGCATCGCTTCGCGCCATGCCCGATCTGCTCGTGCTGCGGCCCGCCGACGCGGTCGAGACCGTTGAATGCTGGGACATTGCGCTCAATCACTCGAAGCGGCCGAGCCTGATTGCCTTTTCGCGCCAGGATGTGCCGACGTATCGCACCACGCATGTGACGGAAAATCGCTCGGCGAAGGGCGCCTATGAGATCGCAGGCGCGGAGAACGCCAGGGTGACGTTTCTGGCGACCGGCTCCGAGATCGATATCGCCATGAAGGCCCGCGACATCCTGGCTGGAGAAGGCACGGCGGCGCGCATAGTATCCATGCCCTGCTGGGAACTGTTCGAAGAACAACCTCAAGCCTACCGTGACACAGTGCTTGGACAAGGCACGGTTAAGGTCGCGGTGGAAGCGGCCTCGCCTGAGGCTGGGACCGGTATGTTGGCCGCGCCGGGCAAGTTCATCGGCATGCGCAGCTTCGGCGCCAGCGCGCCGTACAAGGACGTGTACAAGCATTTCGGGATCACGCCGGAGGCCATCGCAGATGCGGCCCGCAAGGCGTTAAAAGGAAACTAGGAGCGAAGACATGGCTATCCGCGTTGCGATCAACGGCTTCGGCCGCATCGGGCGTCTGGTTCTGCGCGCGATCGTGGAAAGCAGGCCGCCGGACATCGAAGTGGTCGCCGTCAACGATCTGGGTCCGGTGGAAACCAACGCCCATCTGTTGCGCCACGATTCCGTGCACGGCCGCTTCCCGGCGAAGTGACCGTCGACGGCGACATGTGATCGCCGCCGGTCACAAGATGAAAGTCACCGCGATCAGAATCCGGCCGACCTGCCGCACAAGGAGCTCGACGTCGACGTCGCGCTGGAATGCACCGGCATCTTCACCGCGAAGGAGAAGGCGCCGCCCATCTGAAGGCCGGCGCCAAGCGCGTCCTCGATCTCGCGCCCGGCGACGGTGCCGACCTGACCGTCGTCTACGGCGTCAATCACGACAAGCTCGACCAAGGACCACATCATCGTCTCCAACGCGTCCTGCACGACGAACTGCCTCGTTCCCGGTCGTGAAGGTGCTGCACGAGGCCATCGGCATCGAGAAGGGCTTCATGACCGACGATCCACAGCTACACCAACGACCAGCCGTCGCTCGACCAGATGCACAAGGATCTCTATCGCGCCCGCGCCGCCGCACTGTCGATGATTCCGACGACGACCGGCGCGGCCAAGGCGGTCGGGTCTGGTGTTGCCCGAGCTGAAGGGCAAGCTCGACGGCGTCTCCGTACGCGTGCCGACGCCGAACGTCTCGCTCGATCGACTTCAAATTCATCGCCAAGCAAGCGACCACGGTCGAAGAGATCAACAATGCGATGAAGTCGCGGCCGCGTCCGGCCCGCTAAAGGGATCCTTGACATCGTCGACGCGCCGTCTGGTCTCCGTCGACTTCAACCACAACCCGCGCATCCTCTACCTTCGCGTCGACCAGACCAAGGTCATCGGCGGCACGTTTCGTGCCGTTATGGCCTGGTACGACAACGAATGGGGTTCTCGAATCGCATGGCCGACACCGCCGTGCGCTCGGCAAGCTGATCGCCGTTCCGGACGATGATGGAGAACTTCAAGACGCTCGATGATCTCGCGGTCGCGGGCAGCGTGTGCTCGTCGGGCCGATTTGAACGTGCCGGTCGACGACGGCCGCGTCACCGACCGCTACGCATGGAACGCCAAGCGCCGACCATCCGCGAGCTGGCGGACAACGGCGCGCGGGTCATCGGTGCTCTCTCATTTCGGCCGGCCGAAGGGTAAGCCGTGCCTTCGATGTCGCTGGAGCCGGTCGTACAGGCGCTGTCCAAAGCCCTGGGACGGCCCGTTCCTTCGCCGGCGACTGCATCGGGCCCAAGGCGGAGCAGGCAGTTTCGCAGCTGAAGAACGGCGACGTTCTCGCTGCTCGAGAACACGCGTTTCCACCCGGGCGAAGAAAAAACGACCGGAATTCGCGAAAGCGCTGGCGGCGCTGGGCGACATCTACGTCAACGACGCGTTTTCCTGCGCGCATCGCGCCCATGCGACGACGGAAGGGCTCGCCCATCTCCTGCCTCGGCCGCGGGCCGGGCGTGGAGGCGGAACTCACCCACTTGCACAAGGCGCTCGATCATCCTGGAGCGCCCGGTGATGGCCGTCGTGGGCGGCGCGAAGGTCTCAACCAAGATCGCGCTGCTCGAACAATCTTGTGAAACGCGTCGACGCGCTTGTGATCGGCGGCGCATGGCGAACACGTTCCTGGCCGCCGAGGACATCGACTCGGCAAGTCGCTCTGCGAGAGCGACCAGCTGGAAACGCACGCGCAACATCTGCACTCGGTCGAGGCGGGCGCGGCGCTGCTCCTCCCGGTCGACGCGTGGTGGCGAAGGAATTCAAGCCGTACGCGCGCATCCCGCCGGTGGATGCGGTCGTCGGACCGGACGAAATGATCCTGGACGTCGGGCCGGCGACCATTGAGGGGTTCGAGAAACGCCTCGACCATACGCGCACTCTGGTTTGGAACGGACCGTTGGCGCTTTCGAGACGCCGCCTTTCGAGAGCGGCACGGTCGAGGCGGCAAATCGCGGCCGCGCGGACAAGGACGGGAAACCTTCTATCCGTGGCGCGGCGGCGGAGATACGGTGGCGGCGCTCAGCCACGCGGCAGCGCCGACCGACTTCACCTATGTATCAACGGCGGGCGGCGCGTTTCTGGAATGGCTTGAGGACACGACTGCCCGGCGTCGCAGGCGCTCATGCAAGACAGGGGAGACGACAAAGGACAGGGAGAACTCGCGCGCATTGCGCAGGCGATGGCGGCGAAAGGCAAAGGCCTCCTTGCAGCCGACGAAAGCACAAGCACGATCAAGAAGCGCTTCGACACGATCGGCGTGGAAAACACCGAAGACAACCGGCGCGACTATCGCGAGTTTCTGTTCCGTACGACCGACGCGATGAGGAACAACATCTCGGGCGTCATCCTGTACGACGAAACATCCGCCAGAAGGCGAAGGACGGCACGCCGCTCGTCGAGCTGATCAAAGAGGCGGGCGCGATCCCGGGCATCAAGGTCGACGCCGGCGCGAAGCCGCTGGCGCTGGCACGGTGAGACGGTGACCGAAGGCCTCGACGGACTGCGCGAACGCCTCGTCGAGTATCACAAGCTCGGCGCGCGGTTCGCGAAATGGCGCGCGTACCTACGATCCGCGCCGGTTTCCCGATACAACTGCGTCAGCGCCAACGCGCATGCGCTCGCGCGCTACGCGGCCCTGTGCCAGGAAAACGGCATCGTTCCGATCGTCGAGCCGGAAGTGCTGATGGACTACGACAACACCATCGACACCTGCGCGCGCGGTGACCGAGTGGGTGCTGAAGGAGGTGTTCCAGCAGCTCTACTACGCGAACGTCGCGTTCGAAGGCATCGTGCTGAAGCCGAACATGATCGTACCGGGCATGAAATGTCCGAAGCAGGCGAGCGTCGACGAGGTCGCCGACCGCACGATCGAAGTGCTCAAGCGCTGCGTGCCGCCGCCGTGACCGGCATCGCCTTCCTCTCGGGCGGTCAATCCGACGCCGACGCGACCGCGCATCTGAATGCGATGAATGCGCGTCACAAGCTTCCCTGGGCGCTCACCTTCTCCTACGGCCGCGCGTTGCAGGCAGCGCCGCAGGCGGCCTGGGCGGGCAAGGCGGAGAATACGGCCGCGGCCCAGCGCGCTTTCGCCCATCGCGCCAGAATGAACAGCCTCGCCGCGACGGGAGAGTGGAAGCCCGCGGACGAGAAGATCGCGGCGTGAAGCGTCATAATGTGCTAGAAATCTTCGTGAACTGGAGCAGCCATGCTTTTATCGCGGCAAGAGATCGAGGCCATCGTCAACGCGGCTTTGAAAAAAGTCCTGCCAAAACTCAAGGTAGAAAAAGTTATCGCGGACGTCGGTGATGTTTATTTGGACCCGAGCGTCGAAATCGTGGTCGTTGTAGCAAAAGGTAAATCCGTCAATCTTAGCGGCGATCAACTCGCTGCAATGCAGGAAGACGTGCAAGCGGCACTGCTCACGCAAGGCGATCAAAGGTTTCCTATCATTCGATATCGGACAGTGAGCGAGGCGCGAAAATCGCCTGCCTGATGAATGGACCCTGCCGATCTAATTCGCCACGCCCAACAGCTTGTAAGCGGACACCGCGGTGCGCCGCGTCAGGCTGAACTACGCCGCGCCATTTCCGCGGCCTATTATGCGCTGTTTCATGCATCCTGCGCGCAACCGCAGATGAGCTTATCGGAAGCAACGCAGCTGCCCGACGGTCGGCCGCCTACGCCCTGGTATATCGGGGTTTCGAACATTCGCATATGAGGGCAACCTGCGTTGAGTTATCGAAGCCGCAACTCCCGCAAAGATTCGCGACGGCCCTGGGAATTGCGCAACTACCTCCGCCGTATCGTGCCACTGCGGGCGCGTTTGTGAGCCTTCAGGAGCTTCGACATTTGGCCGATTACGCTCCTGTCTATAGTTTCTACAAATCAGACGCCCAGACAGCCATAGCGCAGGCCGTGTTTGCCATCGCAACATCGCGGCTGGAACCGGGCACATAAAGCGGGCATTTCTAGTTTCTATGTTGCTCAAATCGCGATGAGCGAACGCTGCCGGCTCTCTTGTCTCGCCGCCGAAGGTCGAGCTGCACGCCTTTGCCGAAGAGGCGAGACGCGCGCTCGGCGCGGGCGACGTCGCCTCGTTCCAGCTGCGCCTGAAGAACGTCTCCGACGAGGAGATCCGCCGCGCGACGGAAACGCTGATGCCTGTGGTGCAGCGCGCCGGCGCTGCCTTCATCCTGAACGACCGCCCCGACCTTGCCCGCGCGCTCGGCTGCGACGGCGTCCATGTCGGACAGGACGACGCGCCTTACGAAGATGCGCGCGCGGCCGTCGGTCCCGACCGGATCGTCGGCGTGACCTGCCACGACTCGCGCCATCTCGCGATGGAAGCCGCCGACGCCGGCGCCGACTATGTCGCCTTCGGCGCCTTCTTTCCGACAGCGACGAAGGACGCGAAGACGGCAGCGGACATCGAGTTGCTGCAATGGTGGTCGGACCTGATGGTCGTGCCCTGTGTCGCGATCGGCGGAATCATGGTGGAGAATGCAATGCCTCTCGTCGAGGCCGGCGCGGACTTCCTCGCTGTTTCGGCAGGCGTCTGGAACCATCCCGAAGGCCCAGCCGCAGCCGTGAACCGGTTCAACGCGCTGTTCGCCTGATCCGCGGGCCTTGTGAAAGCTCGCTCGGCGCCCTAAAACCCGCGCGTTCTTTCTCATCGCCGCACCCGACCCTCGCGCCACAAGGACGCGCCGTCCGCCATGTCCAAGATCGCCGGAAACGAAATCCGCCCGGGCACCATGATCGAGCATCAGGGCGGGCTGTGGCTGGCGGTGAAGACGTTGGCGGTGAAACCCGGCAAGGGCGGCGCCTACAACCAGGTCGAGCTGAAGAACATCGTCACCGGCACCAAGCTCAACGAGCGCTTTCGCTCCGACGAAGGCGTGGAAGAGATCTATCTCGACAAGAAGGACTTCCAGTTCCTCTACGCGACCGGCGACATGCTGACCTTCATGGACATCGAGACCTACGACCAGATCGAGCTGCGGGAAGGAAGTTCGTCGGCGAGCAGGCATGTTCCTGCAGGACGGCATGAAGGTCCTCGTCCAGCTGTATGAGGGCAAGCCGATCGGCATCAGGCTCCCGCTCCAGGTCGTGCTCGAAGTCGTCGAGGCCGATGCGGTGATGCGGGGCGGCACGGCCGCGCCCTCCTACAAGAACGCGGTGCTCGAGAACAGCATGAAGATCCAGGTGCCGCCCTTCATCAATGCCGGCACGAAATCCTCGTCTCGACCGAAGACGGCTCTTACGTGCGCCGGGCGGAATAGTCTCATGCCCTACCTCTCGCCTGCCCTGAACGTGATGACGACCGCCGCGCGCAAGGCCGGCCGCGCCCTCACCCGCGATTTCGGCGAGCTCGAGCATCTGCAGGTGTCGATGAAGGGCCCCGCCGACTTCGTCTCGTCGGCGGACAAGCGCACCGAACGGATCCTGATCGAGGAGCTGTCGCGCGCGCGTCCGGGCTATTGCTTCCTGGTCGAGGAATCGGGCGCCATCGAGGGTCCCGACAAGTCCACCGCTTCATCATCGATCCGCTCGACGGCACCACGAACTTCCTGCACAGCGTGCCCCAATTCGCCATCTCCATCGGACTCGAGCGCGACGGCCAGATCGTCTCCGCCGTCGTCTTCAATCCCGTCACCGACGAGATGTTCGCGGCGGAGAAGAGCCATGGCGCGTTCCTGAACAACAAGCGATTGCGCGTCGCGGCGCGGCAGAAGCTGGCCGACGCCCTGTTCGCGACCGGCATTCCCTTCCTCGGGCGCGGGGACCACCCGAAATTCTCCGCCGAGCTTAGCGCGGTGATGGGCGTGTCGGCGGGCGTGCGCCGCTTCGGCGCGGCCTCGCTCGATCTGGCCTATGTCGCGGCGGGCCGCTTCGACGGTTTCTGGGAGCGCGGCCTGTCGCCGTGGGACATTGCGGCGGGAATGCTGCTCGTGCGCGAGGCCGGCGGCGTCGTCACCGATTTCGACGGCGGCGCCGAAATGCTGAAGCGCGGCGACATCGTCTGCGCCAACGAAGTGCTGCATCCCCAGCTCCTGAAGCTGGTGAAGGATGCGGGAAAGTAAAGGCTCCACCGGGGACGCGCCGTCCGATCTCCCTGTTAAACAGGGAGATAACAGGGAGCGGCCAATTCGTACCGGGGATCCTTGCCCTCGCGCGCGTCGGTTCGAAAATTCGTCCTGTTCGTCCCTGATCATCAGGGAAGGGACGGAAGCGAGTTTGGCATCGGGCCCCATGAGCTTCGCGACGTGGGAGGAAATGCGCGCAATAAAAACCAGCGCCATCACAGTTGGCGCAAAACCTGGCCGGGACGTCCCGGCGAGCGCGCAGGCATCGGCGCTCGCCGGGGCTGGTCCGGCTGCCACCGGACTGCCCGGCGGCTTGTAGTCCTATTCAATTGTCAAACAGCGGTGCAAATCCTACTCGACCGCAGGCCGAATGTCAAGAACGAAAATAGAACGCAGCTCTTGCCGTCCACGCGTCTCAAAACGTCACGACCGCGCGGATCGATTTGCCGGAATGCATCAGGTCGAAGGCGCGGTTGATATCCGACAGCGCTAGCGTGTGGGTGATGAGATCGTCGATGGCGATCTTCCGGTCCATGTACCAGTCGACGATTTTCGGCACGTCCGTGCGTCCCCTCGCGCCGCCGAAGGCCGAGCCCTTCCAGACCCGTCCGGTGACGAGCTGGAACGGTCGCGTCCTGATCTCCTGGCCGGCACCCGCCACGCCGATGATGACCGACACGCCCCAGCCGCGGTGGCAGCATTCGAGCGCCTGGCGCATCACCTCGACGTTGCCGATGCACTCGAAGCTGTAATCCGCGCCGCCGCCGGTCAGCTCGACGAGGTGCGCCACCAGTTCGCCCTTCGCGTCCTTCGGATTGACGAAATGAGTGAGACCGAATTTGCGCGCCAGCGCCTCGCGCGCCGGATTGAGGTCGACGCCGATGATCATGTTCGCACCGACAAGGCGGGCGCCCTGCACCACGTTGAGGCCGATGCCGCCGAGGCCGAAGACGACGACGTTCGCACCCGGCTCGACCTTCGCGGTGTTGATGACGGCACCGATGCCCGTCGTGACGCCGCAGCCGATGTAGCAGACCTTGTCGAAGGGCGCGTCCTTGCGGATCTTGGCCACGGCGATCTCCGGGAGCACGGTGAAGTTCGAGAAGGTCGAGCACCCCATGTAATGATGGATCAGCTCGCCGCCGATCGAGAAACGGCTGGTGCCATCGGGCATCAAGCCCTTGCCCTGGGTCGTGCGGATCGCCGTGCAGAGATTGGTCTTGCGCGAAAGGCAGCTTTTGCACTGACGGCATTCCGGGGTGTAGAGCGGGATGACGTGGTCTCCCTTGACGACGCTGGTCACGCCGGGGCCCACATCGACGACGATGCCTGCGCCCTCGTGGCCGAAAATCGCAGGAAACAGGCCTTCGGGGTCGCCGCCCGAACGCGTGAACTCGTCGGTGTGGCATACGCCCGTCGCCTTGATCTCGACCAGGACTTCGCCTGCGCGCGGGCCTTCGAGATCGACGGTCTCCACGACCAGAGGCTTGCCCGGGGCATAGGCAACGGCGGCTTTCGTTTTCATGGAGAACCTTTCAGGATGGGAAAGGCGATTCTAGCGCATGGACGCGAGTTCTGTTGAGCGGCAAGAACGAGGCGACTATTCTCGCGCGCGTCGAATGGCACGGCTGTCGGTTTCCTTGATGCACAGATCACGAGCGCTTGTCGCTTTTTCCATCTTTCTCGGCTGCGCAAGCCCGACGCTTGCATCGGCGCAGGACGTTTATGCCGGCCAGGACGTGAGCGTGAACCCCGCGGGGTCGGGATCCGGCATTCTTCTTTACCCCGGCGGCAAATACGGGCGCGTGGTTGGCCCCCTGCTGCAGCCCGGAGATCCCTACCCCGGGACCGGCGAAAAGCCGATCCATCTGCACATGCCGTTTCGCCACATAGCGCGCCGGGTGAAACCGCATCCCCCGGTTGCCGTCGCTTCGACCAGCAGCCCGGCGCCGCCGGCAGCAGCGGCGCCCTCCGATATGATGCCGCCCGACACGGCGGCGAACATCTTGCCGGCGGCGCCGCAGCCGGCACTGACCCAGGCGGCACCGCCGGCGCCTCCGCCAAAGCCTAAGCAACGCGTACAGGCTCTAAAGCCGAGGCCCCCGGTCGCGACGGCGTCCAACGCGCAACAACAGCCGGCTCCGGCACGGTCCGCGCCGGCGCCGTCCGCCGCCTCTGCAGGCGGCATTCCGCTGTCGCTGGGCCCGGAGCCGATCCAGGCCCCGCCTCCGACGCGCGTCGCAAAGGCCGAGCCACCGCCTGCGCAAACGATGCCACCTCCCGCGAGAACGGCCGATGAGGGCGCGGGCATAGGCTTGACCAAGCAAAGCCAGATTATTTTCGCAACCGGCGTGGCCGATCCGGCGCCCAGTTCGCTCGATGCGATCCGGGGACTCTCGACACCGCTCAATTCCGCGCTCGCCGCCGGCGCCACGCGCGTCCAGGTCGTGGCTTATGGCGGCTCACGCGGCGACAAATCGTCCGATGCGCGGCGACTGTCGCTCAAGCGCGCCCTCATCATCCGTCAGCTGCTGATCGACGGCGGCGTGCCGTCCGACCGCATCGATGTGCGTGCGATGGGCGGCGCCAACGACGACGAGCCCGCTGACCGCGTCGACATCTTCACGAAAGCGTAGGCGCCCCTGCGAGGTCCGCGTCCTTCGCCTCGCGACCGACGAGAGCGAAGATCGCGATCGCGACCGCCGACACGACAGCCACGCCTGCAAGCCCGTAGGAAAAATCTCCGCCGAAGGCCGCGGCCAGCGTGCCCTGGATGGTCGCATTGAACGACGCGAGAAAATTCCCGAGCTGGTAGACAAAGCCGGGAAAGGTGCCGCGCACCTCCGAAGGCGACAGCTCGTTGAGATGCGCGGGTATTACGCCCCAGCAGCCCTGCACCATGAACTGCATGGCGAAGCCGGCCGCCGCCAGGATCGCGGCGTCATGGGAAAAGGCCCATAAGGGAACGATGGGCAGCGACAGCAACGCGGCGGCGATGAGGGTGCGCCTGCGGCCGAAGGATTGCGACACGAAGCCGAAGGCGAGGCCGCCCAAAATCGCTCCGACGTTGTAGGTGATGACAATAACGCTGGTGACGTGCGGACTGAAGGCGAGCTGCTTGCGCAGGAAGGTCGGATACAAGTCCTGCGTGCCGTGACTGAGAAAATTCATGCAGGTCATGAGAAGGATGGCGTAGATCGCGAGAGTCCAATGCCGGCGCAGCATCGAGCCAAGGCCTCCGGCGCGGGCGCGGGCGCGATCCCAGGCGGGCGACTCCGGCACTTTCCAGCGCACATAGACGATCAGCAGCGCCGGCAGCACGCCGACCATGAAGAGGCCGCGCCAGCCTACGATCGGAAACAGCAGGCCGAAAGCGACAGACGCGAAGAGATAGCCGCTGGCGTAACCCGACTGGAGAATGCCCGAGACGATGCCGCGCAACTCGGGGCGGACCGACTCCATCGTCAGCGATGAGCCGATGCCCCACTCGCCGCCCATGGCGATGCCGAACAGCGCGCGCAGGACCAGAAACACGGTGAAGCTCGGCGCGAAGGCCGAGGCGAAGGCGAGCGCGGAATAGCACAGGACGTCGAACATCAGCACGGGCCTTCGGCCGTACCGGTCTGCCAGGCGGCCGAAGAGAAAAGCGCCGACGGGACGGATGGCGAGCGTGAGCGTGAGCACGATGGTGGCATCGAGGCCGGCCGATCCGGTCAACGAGCCCAGGAACCTCGTCCACATCAGCGGCACGAGGATCACGGCCTTGGCGAAGAAGCCATGCGCCGCGCCATAGCCCGCGCCGAGAACCATCGGTTTCGGCGCGACCGGAATGTGGAACGTCTTCGCCACGTCGGTAAGGACGAAAACGAGAAGGAAGAAATCGAACGCGTCGAGCATCCAGCCCAGGAAGCTGGCCGCGACCACATGCTTTTGCGCAGACGTCCAGCCCCGCAATTCCGCCAACGCCATGACCTGAGATTCCTCCGACCGACTTGTCGTCATCATGCCCGAGATTCGGCGCGATTTCTCCGGCGCGCGCGGTTGACGCAAGCGCTTACGAACCGGCTATAGTCCGCGCGCCTTCGGCTGGGAGAGACGCGTATGGAGCGACGCGGATTGGGCAGCGCGGGCCTCGCGGTGTTTGCCGTCGTCACGGCGAGCGCGGCGCAGGCTTCGACGACCGAGACTGCCGGTACCGATATCGCCATCGCGCTTCCCGTCGTCGCGGGCGGTATCTCCCTCGTCAAGGATGACTGGTCGGGCGTTGCCCAGCTCGTGATCGACACGGGTCTCACGGTCGGAACCGCATACGGCCTCAAGCATATCGTCCGCGAGGAGCGTCCCGACCATTCCGATTTCCAGTCCTTTCCGTCCGACACCGCAGCGCTCGCCTTCGCGCCGGCAGCCTATCTCTGGGATCGTTATGGCTGGGAGTATGGCGCCCCGGCTTACGCAGCGGCGGCTTTCGTCGGCTATTCGCGCGTCGACGCGAAGGCGCATCACTGGTGGGACGTGCTGGCGAGCGCCGGCATCGCCTGGGGCTATAGCCGGCTGATCACCACGGAATTCCATCCCGCCGAACGATTCACGACCGGCCTCTACGCCACGCCCGACGGCGCCTTCATCAAGGCCGATTATCGCTGGTGAGGTGCCGCCGCGCGCTGCGCGGTGCGGGCCTGGAACTCCTCGGTCGTATTCGTCTTCGGATAAGGCGTAGCGGGTACGGACACGCCCAGGAATTCGCACAAGGGTCCCCAGCCCTGCTCGCCGCTGTAGACGAGCAGGCGATCCTTCGGAATCGTGCGCTTCACCTCTTCATTGTGCCGCTTGTAGACGGCGATCGCGTTCTCCTCGCCAAGATCGCCGCCGAAGGTCCGCTCCTTGACGAGACGCGTCGCCATCTCGCCCTGCATGTGCCGCATGGGATCGAGATCCGCGCGCAGATTGCCCATGTGCCGGAAGATCGTGCTCGACGCGCTTTTGTACCAGACCTTCGGATCGCGCTCGGTCAGGATCACCTTCGCCGCGGGAAAAGCATCAGCAAGCTCGCGCCAGACGAACGTGGTCGGCCAATCGACAACGCTATGGAAATTCTGAAGCATCGGGCGCCAGTCGTTGGTCTCGCCTTTTGCGAGCGCGAGCCAGCCTTCGACGTGCCCCGGATTCCCGAACACTTCCATCATGTGATAGCAGGGCCCTACGCCCAGCTGCTCCAAAGCAGCCTTGAGCGAGAGCGTCCCGGTGCGCCCGAACCCGGCGCCGATGACTTTGAGATCCATGCGTTCCCCCGATGCTTTGCCCAATGGTGGCGATGAATGGCGCGCGCCGCAAGTCAGGCGGGTGCGACGTCGGTCAGTCGGTCGACGGTCCTGAGCGGCGGGAACAGCCGCATCCAGACAGCGACAACAACCAGCGTGCCGACGCCGCCCAGAATGACCGCAGGAATGGTGCCGAACCATGCCGCAGTGACGCCGGACTCGAACTCGCCGAGCTCGTTGGAGGCGCCGATGAACAGCATGCTCACCGCGCTGACGCGCCCGCGCATCGTATCGGGCGTGGCCAGGTTGATCAGCGACGAGCGCACGAAGACGCTGATCATGTCCGAGGCGCCGAGCACGCAGAGCGCGGAAAGCGACAGGAGAAAATTCCGCGACAGGCCGAAGACGACCGTCGCCGCACCGAACAGCGCCACGGCCGCGAACATCTTTCCGCCCGTGCCGCGCTCGAGCGGCCAGCGCGCGAGCGCGAATGCAGTTGCGGCAGCGCCGACCGCCGGACCGCTGCGCAGGAGGCCGAGGCCGATCGGTCCGGCGTGCAGGATATCGCGCGCGAAGACGGGGAGCAGCGCGGTGGCGCCGCCGAGCAGCACGGCGAAAAGGTCGAGCGACATCGCACCGAGCACGATGGGCCTGGCACGCACGAAACGCACGCCCTCGGCGACGCGCTCGAAGCGGCCCACATCTGCGTTGTTGCTCGTGGCCCTACGCCCGCCGAGCGTGAGCATCAGAAGAGCGCAAGAGAGAAACCCCGCAACGCAAACCGCGTAGGTCGGGACCGGACCCGCGACGAAGAGAAAGCCGCCGAGCGCGGGGCCAGCGATGACCGCGGTGGTAAACGCCGACGAGTTAAGCGCGATCGATCGCGGAAGGCGCTCCGGCGGAACGAGAAAGGCGAGCAGAGACTGTCCCGACGGGCCGGAAAACCCGCGAGCGGCGCCGAACAGGACGAGCACTGCGTAGAACGGCCAGATGACATGCAGATGAGCAAGCGTGAGCGCGAGGAACAAGCCGCTCGCACACGCCTGCGCCACCAACGCGCCGGCAAATATGCGGCGCTGATCGAAGCGGTCGGCGATGTCGCCCGCCGGCAAGGTGAGGAGGAACATGGGTCCGAACTGGCAGAGGCCGACGAGGCCGAGCGCCAGCGGCGTGCGCGCGATGTCGTAGATCTGCCAGCCGATCGCAACCGACTGCACCTGCATCGCGATGGTGGAGAGAAAGCGGCCCGAAATGAACGCGGTAAAGTCGCGCTCGCGATAGACGGTGGCCGGCTGAAGCTGGCTCATGACGCGAACAAGCGTGATCGTCCCGCGCCGGTCAAGCGCAACTCTCGCAATTAACTCGGCGCGCGCGACCATTCGACGCGCGTGATGCTCCAGATATCTATCGGATAGGCGCGCGTTCCGATCTTGAGCTCCGTGCGCGGCCCCTTCGATTCGCCGACACGTCTGGCAACGGCCTGCGACGCGACATTGTCGGGATCGATGCAGGAGATGAGCTTGTCCACCGGCTGCGTGAGAAACGCGTAGCGCATGGCGGCGGCCGCTGCCTCCGTCGCGTAGCCGGCGCCCCAATAGGGCTTGCCGAGCGTCCAGCCGATCTCAAGACCCGGCCACCCATCCGGATTGATCATGCCGACGCGGCCGATGAAGGCGCCGTCCTCCCTGCGCTCAACCGCCCAGGTGCCGTAGCCGCGCAGCTGCCAATGCCCGAGCGCCGTTGCGAGGCTCCGCCAGGCCTCGTCACGCGTCATCGGCGTGCCGCTCAGGTAGCGCGCGACATCCTCGTCCGCCATGAACGCGGCGAAGGCGTCGAGATCCTCGTTGCGCAGCGCGCGCAGGATCAGGCGTTCGGTCTCCAATCGCGGGATCATCGTTTTTTCGCCCTCCGCCCGTTCATCGGGCATTCATCGCGCCGGCCAAAATCGGGCGAAGCGCCCGCAGACGACAGTCGGCGACAAAGCTCTCGAAAACATAACCGCCGCAGGCGCCCGCGTCTCTTGCGAATTGGGCATGGCCATCACGATCTCAGAGAGGTGCAAGAGGCACATTGAAGGAGACGAAAATGACTATCAGCAAAACGAAAAAGCTTGGTGCAATTCTGGCGCTTGCGTTTGCGGTCGCCGCACCGGTGATGGCGGCGGCCCCGGCCAGCGCGGAGCCTGTCCGTGCGGAACACGTTCAGGTTTTCGACGGAGCGCGCCATGCGATGCCCGTGCGCTACGAGCATCGCGGCGAATACGGATATCGCGACATGAACTGGCGCGAGCTTCGCTTTCATCGCCATCACGTCTTTGAACGGCATGAGATGGGCCGCGACCATTTCAAGCGCTGAATGAAAGCCGTGGTTTCCTCCCCGTCCGCGTAGCGGATGGGGGGGCCACATGCGTCCGAGCGCATGCTGTCCCCCTCTCCCATCGTGCTTCGCGCGACGGGAGAGCAAAACTATTGCAGATGAACCGTGATCGTGTTCGCACCGGGTAACAGCACGAATTTCGTGCGATCGAAGGCTGGCTCCGTGAAGATCGGCCGCGCGTCGTTTGAGAAACCGTACTTCTCGAGCGGCAGGCCGAGCCATGTCATGTCGAACTTGCCGTTGCGGTTCGCGTCCTGGAACATCTTGACCGCGTAAGTCCCGGGGACCAGGCCGGTGAGCGTGACGATCGTCTCGGGTGCCCTGGCGGGTACGACCGCGTCCTTCACAGGGTCGGAATCGTCGTTGGGATAGGACTGTTCGGTGTAGAGCGCGACACGCAGGTCGCCGCCGGCGGGAGAGACTTTTTCAACGCGGACGGTGAGCGTCGCCATTGCGGTCTCTGCACGCGCGCACGGTACCAGCACGCAAGCGGCCAATGCCGCGCGGGCGCAAACCCGGAAAGGAAATTGCATCGGCGCGGGCCTGCGCGTCAGATTGCGTGAAGCGTGATGGTTGCCGAGTTGGCGCCGGGTTTGACGACGATCTTGGCCACGTCGAATGCCGGAACCGACAGCCCCGGGTCGGGATCGTTCGAGAATCCGTACGGCTCGGTCGGCAGTCCGAGCATGAAATGCATGTGCCCGTCGCCGTTCTCGTCCTGCATCGCTTTGAGCCCGTAGGTACCGGGCGGAAGGTCAAGGAAGGTGACGACAGTCTCGCCGGGTTTGGCCGGTGCCGTCATCTTGGCGAGCGGTTTTGAGCCCCTGACCGGGAAAGTCTTGAAATCGTAGACGGCGACAATGACGCTGCCACCGGCCGAGCCGACGCCGTCGACCTTGACCGTGAGCGTGGCCGTGTCGGCCGCCGATGCGGCTCCTGCCGCCAGCAAAAGGCTCGCGCAAAGGACCGTCACGAGCGGCCTCATGCGAGCTTGGGCTCCAATTTCTTGCAGGCTTCGATCAGGCCCTTGACCAATTCCGACGATTTCGCGAGCTGCTCCCGCTCGGCCGGCGTCAGTTCGAGCTCGACGATGCGCTCGATGCCCTTCTCGCCGATCACCGCCGGTACGCCGACATAGAGATCCTTGATGCCGTAGGGGCCGTTTACGTAGCAGGCGCAGGGCAGCACGCGCTTCTTGTCCTTCAGATAGCTCTCCGCCATCGCGATCGCGCTCGTCGCCGGCGCATAGAAGGCAGAGCCCGTCTTCAGCAGGCCGACGATCTCCGCGCCGCCGTCGCGGGTGCGCTGGATGATCTGATCCAGGCGATCCTGCTTGATCCAGCCCATCTTCACGAGCTCCGGCAAGGGAACGCCCGCGACGGTCGAGAACCGCGGCATCGGTACCATCGTGTCGCCATGGCCGCCCAGCACGAAGGCCGTAACGTCCTGGACGCTCACGCCGATCTCTTCGGCGAGGAAGTAACGGAATCGCGCGCTGTCGAGCACGCCGGCCATTCCGACGACCTTGTGATGCGGCAGGCCCGAGAACTGGCGCAGCGCCCACACCATGGCATCGAGGGGATTTGTGATGCACACGACGAACGCACCCGGTGCGTGCTGCCGGATCCCGTCGCCGACGGCCGCCATCACCTTCAGATTGATGCCGAGCAGGTCGTCGCGGCTCATGCCGGGCTTGCGCGGCACGCCTGCCGTGACGATCACGACGTCGGCGCCGGCGATGTCGGCGTAGGAATTCGTGCCCCGAAATGCGGCGTCATAGCCTTCGACGGGACCCGCTTGCGCAATGTCGAGCGTCTTGCCTTGCGGCAAACCCTCCACGATGTCGAAGAGAACGACGTCGCCGAGCTCCTTAAGGCCGACGAGATGGGCCAGCGTGCCGCCGATCTGGCCGCCACCGATGAGCGCGATTTTCTTGCGGGGCATGGAAACTCTCCGGAGGAACAGGGGCGGTTCCTAGCGCGGGCGCACGCTGCTCGCAAGCTAGGACCCGTGCAGACTGTCGGACCTGGCCCGTGGAGCCATGCGGGAGACGCCGGTTTCGGCGGAAAGCGCAGCCGGCCGGATGCCGTCGGCGGCGCTGATTTCGTCACGGCGGCGCGGCAGGGACTGCGGGTATTCCTGCTGGAGGAAGGCGATCAATTTCTCACGCATCTCGCAGCGCAAGTCCCAGGCTTTGGAAGAATCCGCGGCACTGAGGATGACGCGCAGCTCGATCGTCTGCTCTTTCGCGTCACTCACCTGCAGATTGACGACATTGCGGTCCCATAGCCGGGAGGCGTGCGCGAACTCGATCGCTTTCTCGCGCACGCGTCCGACCGGAACGGTCCAGTCCACGTAGAGGTACACGGACCCGATGATGGCCGAACCCGAGCGCGTCCAGTTGGTGAAAACGTTTTCGAAAAAGTACGACAGCGGAACGATCTGCCGACGCCAGTCCCAAAGCCGGATCACCACGAAGGTCGAGGTGAACTCCTCGACCCAGCCCCATTCCCCGTTGATGACGACAGCGTCCTCGACGCGGATCGGCTGGGTGACGGCAAGTTGCAATCCGGCAATCAAATTCGAAAGCAGTGGCTTCGCCGCGAGCCCCGCCACGATGCCGGCCACGCCCGCCGAAGCGAACAGGCTAAGGCCGAACTGCCGCACCGCGTCGAAGCTCATCAAGGCGAAGCCGACCGTGAGCAGCACCACAAAGCCCTTGATGGACTGCCGCAGAAATCTCATCTGCGTGATGGCTTTCCGCGCCAGCAGGTTGTCCGCGACATCGATGCGATAGTGCGCCATGTAACGCGTCATCGCGACGTCGATCGCGACCAGCACGTTCCATCCGATCAGCAGGATGATCGTCGCTACGAGGACCTTATGCACCGCATCCTGCACGGCGTCGGCCAGCGGGACGAGCGGAAAGGCGACCGCGATCGCGATGCCGACGACCGTGAACCGGCCCACCAAGCGGCCGCGCTGAAAAATGAGCCGGATCGTGGGATGCCAGGTTTCAGCCTTGCGCTCGACCAGACGCACGATCACCGCCTGCAGCAGCAATCCGGTCGCGACGATCGCCGCGAAGACCAAGGGAGCCGCCACGACGCGCGGGAGGTGTCCGAGCACGAAAAACGCGGATTTCCAGAAATCGGAAGCGCTCATGAGCCGAGGTGTCGCGTTGGCACGATGGACCCAGCCCGAGGAAGGCCGTGCATTCTCGGAAACGCGGTCCCTCTGGACCAGTTCCGCGGCTCGCTTGAAGGCGATACGGGGCTCGCAGTGACGAGAGGCGCGCCGGACGACGCTATGGCGCGCGTCCGGCTGCTCTTATGTCGATCGACGGCGCGGGCTGTGTCCGCGCCTGCGACGTCAGATCGCTTCCTTCAGCTCCTTGGCGGCGCGGAAGGCGACTTTCTTGCTGGCCTTGATCTTGATCGCTTCGCCGGTCGCGGGATTGCGGCCCATGCGCGCGGCGCGCTTGCGGACCACGAGGATGCCCAGACCGTTGAGACGGATACGCGCACCTTTCTTCAGATGCTTCGTGATCAGACCGATCGTGTCCTCGAGAATCGCATTGGCATGATTTTTCGGCATGTCATGCTTCTCGGCCAGCTGAGCGCCGAGTTGACGCGTGCTGACCGTCTCGGTCTTCGCTTTCGCGTCGGTCTTGGATTTCGCGGCGGCCGGAGCAGCAGCGGTAGCGGCTTTTGCCATTTTTTCCTCTTTTGAGAATCACAAAGAATGTCGGATATTACTGCATTTCCGGCAACGCAAGCGAAAATAGAGCGATTTCACAAGGGTTTTTCACACCTATCGACGCTCGTCGCGCGCGGCGCGGCGTTCAGGCCGCGTCGATGAAGCCGCCCATCTGGCGGTTCCACAGTTTCGCGTAGGCCCCATTTTTGGCCAACAACTGGCGATGCGGGCCCTCTTCGACGATGCGCCCGCCCTCCAGGTAGACGATGCGGTCCATGCCCGCGATGGTCGACAGGCGGTGGGCGATGGCGATGACCGTGCGGCCCTGCATAAGGGTCCACAGCGCCTCCTGGATCAGGTGCTCCGACTCGGAATCGAGCGAGGAGGTCGCCTCGTCGAGAACGAGAATCTTCGCGTCCTTGACGAGCGCACGTGCGATGGCGACGCGCTGGCGCTCGCCGCCCGAGAGCTTGATGCCCTGCTCACCGACAACGGTGCTGTAGCCGTCGTCGCGGCCGAGAATGAAGTCGTGGGCGTGCGCATCGGCCGCCGCACGTTCGACTTCGCTCTCGAGGGCGTGAGGCTTCGCATAGCGGATGTTGTCGCGCACGGTGCGGTGGAAGACGCCCGGCGATTGCGGCACTTCGGCAATCGCCTCGTTGAGCGAATCCCAGGTGATGTGCGCGACGTCCTGGCCGTCCACGAAGATGCGGCCGGCATGGGGCTCGAACTGGCGGCGCAGCAACTTCACCAGCGTCGACTTGCCCGCGCCCGACGGACCCACGAGACCGACCTTCTCGCCGGGCTTGATGTCGAGGCAGAGATCGTCGAACACGATGTGCCCGTCGGCATGGCCGAAGCGCACATGCTCGAAACGGATCGCGCCCGCGTCGACCGCAAGAGGCTTCGCGTCCTTCGCATCCGTGATCTCGTGCGGCTTGGAGACGAGGTCGAGGCCTTCGGCGAGCGTGCCCAGCTGCTCGAAATAGTCGAGCATGCGGAACGACAGGTCCTGCACGCCGCGGCCGACCTGGTTGCCGAGCAGGAAGATCATGAAAAACGCGCCCTGGGTCAGCGAGCCGTAGTACCAGTCATGCGCCGTCACGGCGACGAGCGCGGTCATCAGGCACAGCGTCGCCAGGTGCATGAAGCTCCGCATCGTGATGAGGAACCAGCGCAGCCGGCGCGAGGCGTTCATCTCGTCGGCCAGGAAGAACGAGATGAATTTGCGCTCATAGACGGCCTTGGCGAAGGCGCGGATGAGATCGGCGTTGGTGATGGCGTCGATCAGGCGGCCGGTCGAGGTGGAGATTTCGTCCGACAGCGCCTTCGACAGCACGACGCAGCGCCTGGCCAGGGCGACGACGATGGCGACATAGAGCACGGTCCATGCGCCCAGGATCAGTGCGTAGAGTGGGTGCTGCAGATACATCAGGATGCCGCCCAGGACGACCGAGCCCGCGACGCGCACCATGTCGAAGCAGACGATCTGCAAGATGCCGATCGTCGCCTGCCCCGCCTGCTTCACCTTCTGGCCGAGCTTGCCGGCGAAATTGTCCTGGAAGTAGCGCGGCGAATGACCGAGCAGATAGGTGAAGAGATATTTCTGCGCCAGGCCGCGCAGGCGCGGACTTCGTCTGCACGTCGAGCGCCTCGTAGCCGCGATAGACGACGCCGCCGGCGAACCAGATTCCGGCGAGCAGTCCGATCCACGGCAGCACCGCCGCGAACCCGGCATGCGCGCTTTTCGCCGCGGCGACGCCGTTGACGAGATGCGAAACGCCCAGCGGCACGACCGCATCGATCGTCGCCGCCAGCAGCGCGATGGCGATCATCCCCACCATGCGGCGCGGAAAATGCGTGTGCACCAGGAACCAGATGAAGGCGAAGGGCGTCGGCGGCACGTGGGCGAGCACATGCGCGTCGGCGAAGGGTTCGTCGCGCGTCAGAACTTCATCGGGGACGACGTGCCGAGTCACTTGTTACGCCCGTTTCGAGGGGGCGCGGAGAATACTGAGCCACGCGCCCGTGAGAAGTGGGCGAAATAGAAAACATAGGAGTGTTGCGAAAACGCTTAAGCTGCCGCCGTTGCGGCAAAGCTCCTATGCCTTGGCTGTCGCCTCTTCGGCCTCGCTGCTGTTGTCCTGGCGCTCGGCGATACGCGCCGACTTGCCGCGGCGGCCACGCAAATAATAAAGCTTCGCGCGGCGAACCTTGCCCTTGCGAACGATGTGAATCGAATCCACGAGCGGGCTGAAGACCGGGAAAACGCGCTCCACGCCTTCGCCGTAGGAAATCTTCCGCACGGTGAAACTCTCGTTCAGGCCCTGGCCGGCGCGCGCAATGCACACGCCTTCGAATGCCTGAAGGCGCTCGCGTGTCTTGGTCTGCTTGGTCTTCTCGTCGAAGGTCACGTCGATGACCTTCACGTTGACCTTCAACGTGTCGCCGGGACGGAAATCGGGGCGGCCCTTGGCGCCGAGCGCTTTGACTTGCTCGGCTTCGAGCTCTTGCAAAAGGTTCATGTCTCTAACTCCGGGCGGCCGCGTGTTTTGGGCGGAGGCGCGCATATAGCTTATGGCTTTTGCTTTTCATAGAGGGTCCAAAGATCGGGTCTTCGCGCCCTAGTCAGGGCCTCGGCCTGGGCCGTGCGCCATTTGGCGATATCGCCATGATTTCCGCCGGTTAATACCGCCGGAATATCGCGACCCTCGAAGCTCTGGGGCCGTGTGAACTGGGGGTATTCGAGGAGGCCGTGGCTGAAGCTTTCGTCGACCGCCGAGCCGTCGTCGCCCAGCACGCCAGGGATCAGGCGGACGCAGGCCTCGATCACGGCCATGGCCGCGATTTCCCCGCCCGCCAGCACAAAATCGCCGAGCGAGACCTCCTCGACCGCCCGGGCGGACAGCACCCGTTCGTCCAGCCCTTCGAACCGTCCGCAGAGCAGATGGACGCCCGGCCCCCCAGCCAGGGCTCGGATGCGGGCCTGTGTCAGCGGCACCCCGCGCGGCGAGAGATAGAGAAGCGGCCGCTGCGGCCCCTCGGCACGCGCGGCATCGATCGCGGCAGCCGCCACGTCGGCGCGCATCACCATGCCCGGGCCGCCGCCCGCCGGGGTATCGTCGACGGTGCGGTGCCTGCCGATCCCGTGATCGCGAATGTTGCGCACCGATAGAGTCCACAGGCGCTTCTCATGCGCCTTGCCCAGCAGCGAGACGCCGAGCGGTCCGGGAAACATCTCGGGAAACAGCGTGAGAACGGTCGCGGCCCAGCTCACGGCGCGAGCTCGAGCTTGAACCCTTCATGCGACGCCTCGAAGCCGAGACGGCGA
Organism: uncultured Alphaproteobacteria bacterium; assembly: GCA_963802815.1. Taxonomy (GTDB): domain Bacteria; phylum Pseudomonadota; class Alphaproteobacteria; order Micropepsales; family Micropepsaceae; genus Rhizomicrobium. The sequence continues at coordinate 52,363 of CAWDKN010000057.1, read as the reverse complement.
TAGAACTCATGCGCGCGCGTTCGGCGCTTGTCGGAGGCGAGCTGCACCAGACGGCAATCGGCGTCCCTCGCAAGCGCCAAGGCGTGAAGCATCAGCGCCTCGCCGATGCCATCGTCGCGCGCATCGGCCGCCACGCGCACGGCTTCAATCAGCCCACGCCTGGCGCCTTGGCGCGACAGCCCCGGAATGACGGTCAGCTGCAGGCAACCGACGATACCGCCGCCGCGCTCAGCGACGATGATGCGGCTGTCGGGAGACGCCGACACCTCTTCGAAGGCACGCGTGTAGGCCGGTGAAAGCTCGGCGCCCGATCTCTCGCGCCCGCGACCGAGATCGTCGTCGGCGAGCATCGCGACGATGGCGGCAAGATCGCCCTTGCGCGCGTCCCGAAAACCGACAGCGCTCATTCGACATTGCCCCAGATGGCAGTGTCGATCTCCTCCGGCACCGCGACGATGATGCGGCCGTTCTGAGGTTCGACCGCTGGCACGTTCTCGCGCGTGAAGGCGATGAGGACGTCGTCGCCGTCGGTGCGGCGAATCTCGATCACGTCGCCCGCGCCGAAATTGTGGACCGCGTGCACCGTGCCGAGGACACGGCCGAGCTCATCTTCCGCGCGCAGCCCGATGAGATCGGCATGATAGAACTCGTGCGCCTCGGGCTCGGGCAACGCGGTGCGCGGGACAAGAAGCTGCTGGCCCTTCAGCGCCTCGGCGGCGTTGCGGTCGTTGACGCCCTCGATCGTGAGGATGACTTCGCCCGGCTTGGTCGGCTGCACACGGACGAGCGCTATGGCGCGACCGTCCTCCAGGTGCAATGCGCCATAGCGCGTGAGCGCATCGGGCGACTGGGTGAAGGTTTTCGCCTTCACCTCGCCCTTCAGTCCATGCGCGCCGACGATGGCGGCGAGAGGAACGTCGTGGGGCATGGCCCCTCGTCCTTACGCCGCAGGCGCTTCGGCGCCGGCCTTCGCCGCGGCCGCCGCACGCTCCTGCGCCTTCTTCTTCGGCTTGGCTTTTTCCGGATTGTTGCGCTGGAGCGGCTTCAGCACGCCGGCATCCGCAAGAAGCCGGTGCACGCGGTCGGACGCCGTCGCGCCCTTTTCGATCCACGCCTTCGCCTTCTCCAGGTCGAGCTTCACGCGGTCGGCGTGGTCGCGCGGCAGGAGCGGGCTGTAATAGCCGATCTTCTCGATGAAGCGGCCGTCGCGCGGGCTGCGCGAATCCGCGATCACCACGGAATAGTGCGGGCGCTTCTTCGTGCCGCCGCGCGCCAGTCTGATCTTGAGTGCCATGGGGTCGTCCTTTCAGGTTCGTTCGTGTCTTTGCGCCGGTTCGGCTTACCGCCGTCCGCCGGGAAAGACGCCCGGCGGCAATTGCGGCATGCCCATGCCGGGCATTCCGCCGAAGGGATTGCTGCGTCCGCCCTTGCCCATCTTCTTCATCATGTCGGACATCTGACGGTGCATCTTGAGGAGCTTGTTGACCTCGGAGACTTCGACGCCGGCGCCCGAAGCAATGCGCTTGCGGCGCGAGCCGTTGATGACGTCGGGCTTGGCGCGCTCGACTTTGGTCATCGACTGGATGATCGCTTCCTGGCGGGTCAGGATCTTGTCGTCGAGGCCCGCGGCCGCCAGCTGATCCTTCACCTTGCCCACGCCCGGCAGCATCGACAGCACGCCCTGCATGCCGCCCATCTTCTTCATCTGGCGCAATTGCTCGGCGAGATCGTCCATGTCGAACTCGCCCTTCTTCATCTTGCGGGCGATTTTCTCCGCTTGTTCCTTATCGAGCGTCTCGGCCGCCTTCTCGACGAGACTGACGACGTCGCCCATGTCGAGGATGCGCGCGGCCACGCGCGACGGATGAAAGGCCTCGAGCGCATCGAGCTTCTCGCCCATGCCCAGGAACTTGATCGGAGCACCGGTGACGGCGCGCATGGAAAGCGCGGCGCCGCCGCGCGCGTCGCCGTCGGCGCGTGTCAGCACGATGCCCGAAAGCTTCACGCGTTCGTTGAAGCTCTTGGCGATATTGACCGCGTCCTGGCCGGTGAGGCTGTCGGCAACGAGGAGCGTCTCGTGCGGGCTGACCGCGTCGCGCACGGCGGCGACCTCGATCATCAATTGCTCGTCGATGTGCTGGCGGCCGGCGGTGTCTAAGATCAGCACGTCGTAGCCGCCGACGCGGGCGGCGGCCAGCGCACGCTTGGCGATGGCAAGCGGTGTCTGGCCTGCGAGGATCGGAAGCGTGGGCACGCCGGCCTGCTCGCCCAGGATCTTCAACTGCTCCATGGCCGCCGGCCGCGAGACGTCGAGCGAGGCCATGAGCACGCGCTTCTTCTCCCGGTTCTGCAGCATGAGACCGAGCTTGGCGCTCGTCGTCGTCTTGCCCGAACCTTGGAGGCCGACCATCAGGATCGGAGCGGGCGGCGAGCCGAGATCGAGCGGCGCATCTTCGGGGCCGAGCGTCTCGACCAGGGCATCATGGACGATCTTGATGACCTGCTGGCCGGGCGTGACCGAGCGGATGACGGACTCCCCGATGGCGCGCGGCCGCACGCGCTCGATGAAGTCCTTGACCACCGGCAACGCCACGTCGGCATCGATCAGCGCACCGCGGACTTCGGCCAGCGCCGCGTCGACATCAGCCTCGGACAGCGCGCCGCGCCCGCGCAACTTGTCGAAGGCATCGCCGAGGCGTTTCTGCAGACTGTCGAACATCCACGCTCCAAAGCACGAAAACCCCAGGGGGCGCACCTGCGCTGCCTGGGGGCGATCCCGGGCCTTGCCCGGGACCGGAAGGGCCTAGCCGTTCCGGATCGGCGGCGGTTTTAGGACCGGGCCGGGGGGCAAGTCAAACCGCCGCCGCCCTGAGGCGGCCGGCAAGATGATCAATAAGGACAAGGAAAAGCCCAACCCCGAGAAATACCACCAGAAGAATGCCCGCGTTCGTTGCCACCGCGACGGGGCCGATCGCGTTCACGTCGAGGAACGGATAGGGATAAAATCCGCTGACCGTCCCGCGCGCCAGCGCCGCGGCGAGATACGCGGCGGGATAGACGAGCCAGACGACCGGCTCGCTCCTGCGCAAGCCGCCCTTCGGCACGAAGAAGAACCAGTAAAGCACCACCAGCACCGGCATCGCGTAGTGCAGGATCGTGTCGGCGAGGAATTGTGCGCCTTCTGGTGCCCACAAATTCCTGAGCGCGACGAAATACACCGCACCGACCACGGCGACGTAGACCGTGATGGCGGACATCAGCGCGGGACTCGGCGACTGCGCGGAGCCGAACAGTGCGGCCGTCAGCGCCAGCGATGCGATGATGTTGGTCAGGATCGTGAAATAGCCCACGAAGATGAGGACGCCGTCGAGCCCCGTGCGCCCGTTCAGCTGCGCCTGGTCGATCGCAAGGTGAAGCTGGAGCGCCAGCGCGGCCCAGCCGGCCAAGACCGCGATTGCCAGAAACGCCCGCCTTGCGCGCTCTGAACCAAACATGACAATCCCCTTCGTCCAGAAGACGATACTACGAAATCACATTTGATTTCTGCTTGCCGGGAAAAGCAAAAGACTGTCATCCGCGGCCAACCGCAGCGAGGGAAGGTGCACCCAGGACCATGAGCACCGTGGTGCTTCAATTCCTGTGTCCCCCCTCACCGGCTTCGGTCGCTCGGCCGGGGATGACACCAAATTTTGTTGAAAAGGATGACGTTCACGCAACGGCTCACCCGAACAGAAACCCCATTCCGTCGGCGAAAAAATGCGCGATCATGTTGGAGGAAAGGTCGCGCCGCCAGAGGTAGAGACCGGCCAGCACCACGCCGCCGAAGCCGGGCACGAGGAGCTGGCTCCAGCCCCAATAGCCGACATGCGCGTAGGTAAACGTGGCTATCGAGACAAGCGCCGCAAGCCAGCGCCAGCCCGTCAGCTCCGTGACGCGTTCAATCGCATAACCGCGATAGCAGATCTCCTCGAACACTGCGGCGCGCGCGACGAGCAGAAGCCGGAACCACAACGGCGTCTGCCTGATGCTGCTCATCGCGTGCTGGTTCACGCTCAGATGGAGCAGCGGAAAGACGACCAGCTGGATGAGGACGATGCCGGCGACGAGCACGATGCCCGCCGGGATGCCGAAGGCAAAACTTTGCCATGTCGGAAAGCGCAAGCCAATCGACGAAACCGGCCGGCGCTCGACAACCAGGATGTAGAGGATCACGGCCAGCGTGACGGCCCAGAAGTACGCCTCGCGCTCCACATGGCCCGCCATCGTCGTTTGCGGCGCGAGGACGCGCGTGACCGGCACTTCCGCGGCGCCGAGCGTGATGACGAGGCCGATCAGGATTACGAGCACGGAGGATCGCGGTTTCGTTTCGCTCATGTCAGCCCCAGCTTCTCCTTGAGATAGACGAAGGACAACGCCCACATTTCCGCCGCCTGCTTGTGGTCGGCCGCCGCGGCGTGGCCGCCATCGGTGTTTTCGAAGAACAGCACATCGTGGCCCTGCGCTTCCATCCTGGCCGCCATCTTGCGGGCATGCACCGGCGAGACGCGGTCGTCGCTCGTCGCCGTCACGAACAGCACCGGCGGATAGGTCCTGCCGGCGCTGACGTGATGGTATGGCGAATAGGCAAGGAGGAACTCGCGCTCTTTGGGATCGCCCGGATCGCCATATTCTCCGATCCACGACGCGCCGGCGCCGATCTGGGTGAAGCGGATCATGTCGATCAGCGGCACCTGGCAGACCACGGCGCCGAAACGCTCGGGATGCTGCGTCATCGCCGCGGCGACGAGGAGGCCGCCATTCGAACCGCCCATGATGCCGAGCTGCTTGGGCGTGGTGACACCGCGCGCGGCCAGATCGGCGCCAACGGCCGCGAAATCGTCGAAGGCACGCTGCCGCTTTTCCTTGAGCGCCGCGTCGTGCCACGCGGGTCCGAACTCTCCCCCGCCACGGATATTGGCGACGGCGATGGCGCCGCCCTTCTCCAGCCACACCTTGCCGGCGGTGCCCCAATACCAGGGCATCTGTGAGACCTCGAAGCCGCCATAGCCGTAGAGGATCGTCGGCAGCGGCGCGCGCGATGGCTTGCGTATCAGGAAATACGGGATCTTCTCGCCGTCCGTCGAAACGGCCTCGTGCTGCTCGACCGTCATTCCGCGCGCGTCGAAACGAGGCGGCAGCGCCTTGATCGGCTTCAGCCGTCCGTCGCCGTCATCGGCATAGACGGCCGGCGGATCGAGGAAGCCCTGAAAGCCGAATTGCGCCTGCGGGCCGAAATCGTTGATCGAGGCGATGCTGGGCGAGCCGCCCTGGGGCAACGCAAGTTTCGTCTTCGCCCATGTGCCGCTCTCGCCGTCGCGCCGAAACTTGTAGACGCCGCCGATCACGTTCTCGAACACGTCGACATAGAGGCCGCTCTGACCCGTCGCCACGCCTTCGACCGTCGCCCGTCTGTCCGGCACATAAAGAATGTCGACGGCCGGTATCGCCTTGTCCGCCAGCCAGCGCCGGAAAGGAAACGCGGCGAGCGCGCCCTGCGGAACGGTGATTTCCGGACCCTGCGCCGGCTTGCATGTCCACGCCTCGCGCAGGGTCAGGAGCAGATCGCCGTCGTGCAGGCCCTGCAGCACCGCGCCTTCCGGCAAGGGCAATGGGAACGCCGTGCCGTCGCGCGCGATGGAGGCGTATTCGGTGTGGAAGAAATCGAGCGCGCGCGAGACAAATCCATACGACACGCCGTCGGTATCGCGCATGACGAAAGGCGAGCAAATCACGTCGGATACGCCCCCTTCGAGCACGGTCCTGGCATCGCCGATCTTCGTGCCGCGCGACCACATCTTCACGATGCGCGGGTACCCCGAATTCGTCATCGAGCCCGGCCCGAAATCTGTGGCGACGCAGAATCGTGTCCTCGTCGAAATAGACGGTCGCGGACTTCGCCTCGGGGAGCGTGAAGCCGTCCTTCCGGAACATGCGCGTCGCCGGATCGAACTCGCGCACGACGTGGGCGTCGGTGCCGCCGCGCGAAAGGCTGACCAGTGCGTTGCGAAACGACGGCGTGCGCTCGCTGCCGGCGAAGACCCAGTTCTCCTTCTCCTCCGCCGCGAGCTTGTCGACGTCGATCAGCACGTCCCACTCGGGCACGGACGTCTCGTAAGACGCGATCGTCGTGCGCCGCCACAGGCCCTTGGGATGCTCAGCGTCCTGCCAGAAATTGAAGACGTCGCTTCGGAACAGGGTGCCCGCGGGAATACGGTCGGGCGCGTCCAGGATGGCGAGGATCGCGTCATAGTCCGTCTGGTAGCGGGGATCGGCCTTGAGAACGGCCATGGTCTTCGCGTTGCGCGCGCGCGCCCAGGCGAGCGGCGCTTCGCCATGGACGTCTTCGAGCCAGATATAGGGATCGTCCATGCTTCATTCTCCGTCCGGAACCCAATCGCAAGCGACGGCCGCCCCGGCCACTGGCCCTCCGCCCCGCCCTCACGCCTATATAGGCCGTCATGACGGCGTTCCTGAAAATGCATGGGCTCGGCAACGATTTCACGGTCTTCGACGCGCGAAAGCAAGACCTTGCCTTCACTGCGGCGGCCGCAAAAGCGGTCGCGGACCGGCGCTTCGGCATCGGCTGCGATCAGCTGATCGTGATCGAACATCCCTCGGGCGACGGCGACATCTTCATGCGCATCTACAACGCCGACGGCGGCGAAGTGGAATCTTGCGGCAACGCCACGCGTTGCGTCGCGCGCCTGCTGATGGACGAGAAGGGCACGTCCCGCATTCGTATCGACACGCGGGGAGGATCGCTCGACTGCAACGACGCCGGCGATGGCGCGGTCACCGTCGACATGGGGGAGCCCCATCTCTCCTGGGACGAAATTCCGCTGGCGCGGCCGACCGACACCAACATGTTCTCGCTGAACGTCGACGGCACCGAGCACATCGCTTCCGCCGTCTCGGTCGGAAATCCGCATTGCGTGCTCTTTGTCGAGGACGCCGAGCGCGCGGACGTGGCGCGAATCGGGGCGCGGATCGAGACGCATCCGATGTTCCCCCAGCGCACCAATGTCGAGTTCGCCACGCCGATGAGCCGCAGCCGGCTGCGCATGCGCGTGTGGGAGCGCGGCGCAGGCATCACCATCGCCTGCGGCACGGGCGCTTGCGCCTCTGCCGTGGCCGCGCACCGTCGCGGACTCGCCGGCCGCGCGGTCGACGTCATTCTCGACGGCGGCCAGCTTGCGATCGAATGGCGCGAGAGCGATGGCCACGTGCTGATGACCGGCCCGTCGACACTCGTATTCCGCGGCGAGATCGAACTCGGTGCGCTCGCATGAGCGGGCTCGACGTCATCACGTTCGGCTGCCGGCTGAACGCCTATGAATCCGAGGCGATCCGGGCGCGCGCCGGGGAAGCCGGTCTCGAAGACGCGGTGGTGATCAATACCTGCGCGGTGACGGCGGAAGCCGTGCGCCAGTCGCGCCAGGCGATCCGCAAGGCCCGCCGCGCGCGGCCCGACGCGAAGATCATCGTGACCGGTTGCGCCGCGCAGACCGAGCCCGGCACCTATGCCGACATGCCGGAGGTCGACGTCGTGCTCGGCAACGCCGAGAAGCTCGAAGCGTCGAGCTACGATTTCGGGCTGCGGCTAAACGAGCGTGTGCGCGTGAACGACATCATGAGCGTTCGCGAGACGGCGTCCCAGTTCGTCGAAAGCTTCGAAGGCCGCACCCGCGCCTTCCTGCAGGTGCAGAACGGCTGCGACCACCGCTGCACCTTCTGCATCATCCCCTACGGCCGCGGGAATTCGCGCAGCGTCGCGATGGGCGCGGTCGTGGACGAAGCGCGCCGGCTGGTGGCGGCAGGATTTCCCGAGATCGTCCTGACGGGCGTGGACCTGACGTCCTATGGCGGCGATCTTCCCGGCGCACCCACGCTCGGCCAGCTGGTGCGCAAGATCCTGAAGCTCGTGCCGGAGCTGGCGCGTCTCAGGCTCTCCTCCATCAACTCCATCGAGGCCGATCCCGCCCTGATGGCCGCGATCGCCGAGGAGGAGCGGCTGATGCCGCATTTCCATCTCTCCGCCCAGTCGGGCGACGACATGATCCTGAAGCGCATGAAGCGCCGCCATGCGCGCGCCGACACCGTAGCGTTCTGCGCGGAGGTCCGCCGCCTGCGCCCGGACGCGGCCTTCGGCGCCGATCTGATCGCGGGGTTCCCGACAGAGACCGAGGAGATGTTCGAGAACACGCTGCGTCTCGTCGACGATGCCGGTCTTTCTCATTTGCACGTCTTCCCATTCAGCCCCCGCAAGGGCACGCCCGCCGCGCGCATGCCGCCTCTCGAGCGCGCGACGGTGAAATCCCGCGCCGCACGGCTTCGCCGGAAGGGCGATGCGGCGCTGGCCGCGCATCTCGCAACACTGGTGGGGACCGAGCCGACCCTGCTGGTGGAAAAGCCTGGTTTCGGTCGCACGCCCGGTTTCGCGGGCGCAACACTCGACGGAAGCGGCGTTCCGGGCGAGATGCTGCGCGTGCGCGTCACCGGCGCGGCCGGTGGCCATCTCATCGCCGAAACCCTGCAATGAGCGACAACGCGGCAGACAACAAGCCGGGCTTCTTCGCCCGGCTGAAGGCAGGACTGTCGCGAAGCGCGAGCGGCCTGGGAGAAAGCATCACCGGGCTTTTCACCAAGCGGAAGCTCGACGCCGAGACACTGCACCAGCTGGAAGAGGCGCTGATCCGCGCCGATATGGGTGCGGTGCAGGCGGCGGCGATCACCGCGGCGATCTCGAAATCGCGTTATGACGAGGAAATCTCCGACGCGGAACTGCGCAGCGTTCTCGCGGCCGAGATCGCCAGGATTCTCAAGCCCGTCGAACGTCCGATCGCCGTCGACAGGACAAAAGCGCCGTTCGTCGTGCTTGTCGCAGGCGTGAACGGCACGGGCAAGACGACGACCATCGGCAAGATCGCCAAGCGCCTCGGCAATGCGGGCGACAAGGTGATGCTGGCGGCCGGCGATACTTTCCGCGCCGCCGCCATCGAGCAACTCCAGGTCTGGGGAACGCGCGCGAAAGCCGAAGTCGTATCGCGCGCGGCGGGCGCCGACGCGGCGGGCCTCGCTTTCGACGCGCTCGAGCGCGCGCGCGCGCACAAGATCGATGTCCTGCTCATCGATACCGCCGGCCGCCTGCAGAACAAGGCGGGGCTCATGGCGGAACTGGAGAAGATTGTGCGCGTCATCAGGAAACTCGACGCGTCCGCGCCGCATGCAGTGCTCCTCGTGCTCGACGCCACGACCGGTCAGAACGCGATCGCCCAGGTCGAGGCCTTCAAGGCCGCGGTTCCGCTTACCGGCCTCGTCATGACCAAGCTCGACGGCACGGCCAAGGGCGGCATTCTCGTGGCGCTGGCCGCGCGCTTCGGCCTTCCCGTCCATTTCATCGGCGTCGGCGAAGGCGAGGACGATCTGCAGCCTTTCGAGGCGGACAGCTTCGCCAAAGCCCTGACGGGTGCGTCATGAGCGGCGCGGACAAGGACAAGCTTTCGCTTCCCTGGCGGCGCTTCGCGCTCGACCTCGGGCCCCTCGTCGTGTTCTTTGTCGCTTTCGAATTCCTGGGCATCTATGTCGCGACCGGCGTCTTCATGGTCGCGATATTGACCGCGCTCGTCACCGGCTATGCGCTAGAGCGGAAACTGTCGCCGATGCCCATCGTCACGGCGGTGCTCGTCCTATTGTTCGGCGGCTTGACGATCTACCTGAAGAACGACGTCTTCATCAAAATGAAGCCGACCGTTCTTTACGCGTTTTTCGGCGCCGTACTGCTCGGCGGGCTCGCCTTCAACCGCCTCTTCATCAAGTACGCCTTCGCGCAGGCGTTCGAGCTCACGGAATTGGGCTGGCGCGGCCTCACCTGGCGCTTTGGCGGATTCTTCCTCGTGCTTGCGGTCACCAACGAGTTTGTATGGCGTCATTTCTCGACCGGCACCTGGGTTGCGTTCAAGGTCTGGGGCATTCTGCCCCTGATGTTCCTCTTCACGCTATCGCAGACGCCGTTCCTGCTCAGGCACCAGATCGAGGACGAGACGGATCAGCCGCCGCGCGGCTGAAGGCGTTGCCGTTCTGACCGTCCGGGTTCGCGAACGGCGCGAAGACGTCCTTGTGCTTTGTGTCGCGATAATGGTTGAGCGCCCACAAGGCGCTGGGAAAAGCAAGTTCCGCCCACGGAATGTCATCCCAGGCGAAGAGTTTGACCTCCAAGCTTTCATCGCCGGCGCCGAACTCCGGCTTTGCGAGCCGTGCGCGATACATAAGCTGCACCTGCGAAATGCGCGGAACGGAATAGACAGCGAGCAGCGCGTCAAGCACGATTTCGGCGAGCGCTTCTTCCTGCGCCTCCCGCCTTGCGCCGTCTTCCGGCGTCTCGTGTTCCTCCAGAAATCCTGCGGGCAACGTCCAGAATCCCTTGCGCGGTTCTATCGCACGGCGACAGAGAAGAATCTTGTCGTCGTGCACGACGACGGAACCCACGACAATTTTAGGATTTGTGTAATAGATGTGGCCGCAATCGCCGCAGACATAACGCTCCGTTGTGTCTCCTTCCGGAACACGCCGGATAAAACGCGGCCCAGGCGGCGGATGATGCGAGCGCGGAATTGACATGCCCGATAATTGTGCCGAAACGCCGCGCGAAACAAAAGATCGAAATGCAATTTCTCACATTGCGTATTTTTTGAAGACCGTCTTTAAGACGGTTGTCGCGGACGTTGCGTACGTCTAGTCTTCGGCTCTCAGCGGAAAGCGCGTATCGCCCGGCATCCGGGGGGATGTGTCCGAAGTGCATGACGGCTTGTGAAAAGCTGCAACGGGTTACGGGTTCTGGTGGTTCTACGGGGTGGGCAATGATCAAAGGTCAGCGCAGACCGAACGGCGGGTTCGATCTCGCCGAGGCACCGTCTCATCTCATTCGCCGCTGCCAGCAATATTTCGGCGACCTCTATGCGCGCGAGGCCGGCGCCCGCGAGTTGACGAAGCAGCAATTCACCGTTCTCGCGGCGCTCGAGCATAACGAGGGTGTCAGCCAGACCGCGCTTGTCGAGATGACGGGCATCGACCGCTCGACGCTTGCCGAAATGGTACGGCGCATGCTCGAGCGCGAGCTTCTCTCGCGAGAGCGCACAGAGGAAGATCAGCGCGCCAACGCCGTCGCGATCACAGCAGCGGGACGCAAAGCGCTGCGCTCGGCGCGCAACGCCGCCGACAGGGCCGAGAAGGCGATGCTCGATGCCCTGCCGCCGGCGGAACGCGTGCGCTTCGTGAAATCGCTGGCCCAGATCGCGGCCGCCCATGACGCCTATGCGGCCAACGGCAATGGCCGGGCCCACACCAAGGGCCGTCGGCGCAAGGGCTGAGCGGCCTCAAACCCGAATATCGATATTGGACCCAGGTCTGCCGCCCGCGGTAAAGGGCGCGGCCGGGGTTGACGCGGGCTTGGCGGGAAGATCGGCCGCCTTGAACTGCAGCGGTTCGAACGAAGCCGGCGCCTCGGCCTTTTCCGTCTTGAGCGCGGCCGCGAAGGCGGCCTGCTGCTGCGGCTGTATCGCGGCCTGTTTGGCCGCCTGTTGCGAGGCAATCAGGAGATTGGTGCCGCTGAGCTGCATAGCGGCAACTTCGCAGAACATGGTTTCCAATTGGTTAGGAGCCGGCCTGCGTGATTGCCGGCAAGACCTGGTTCGCGAGCATGTCGTCGGTGATGGCACCCACGAAGCGCGCGCGGACGATGCCCTTGCCGTCGATAACGAACGTCTCCGGCACGCCGTAGACGCCCCATTCGATCGCCGCCCGGCCATTCCTGTCGAGACCGATGCGCGCGAAGGGATCTCCCACCTCGTCGAGGAAGGCGCGCGCCTTTTGCGGGCTGTCCTTGTAGACGAGACCGTAAAGCACGACGCCCTGCGTCTTGGCCAGCGCCTGAAGCTCGGTCGCTTCCGCCCGGCAGGGCACGCACCACGATGCCCAGACATTGAGCACCGTGACATGTCCGCGCCGGAAGTCGCCCGGAGCGAAGCCCTGCGTCCGGGCGTCGAGCGCGGGCAACGCAACCCATGGCGAGGGTTTGTCGATCAGCGCGGAAGGAAGGAAACCGGGCGGTGGCGCGGTCAGGCTGCGGAAAAGGAAGAACACCAGCGTCGCGAACAGGACGACCGGCAGGAGATAGATGAGCCGCTTCATGGTTTGCGGCCTTCGAGGGTGGCGGCCCGGCGCCTGGCGCGCGCATAAGCCGTCAAGGTCGCGACGATCATGCCGCCCAGACCGAGCGCGCTGACCGCATAGGCCGGCCAGACGAACCAGGCATAGCCGCCCATGGCGAAGAACGCGCTCATGCGGCCTCGCCGAGCAGGGCGGCGCGCACACGCCGTTCCAGGATTTCCGTCCGTATACGGATCGTCAGCAGCGTGAAGAACAGCAGCGTGTAGCCGCCCATGGAAAGAAAGAGCGGCCAGAGGAAGACGGGCGCGATGAGTGGCCCGCCCATGCGGAAGATGCTCTCGCCCTGGTGCAGCGTCGTCCACCAGTCGACGGAGAACTCGATGATCGGGAGATTGACGGCGCCGACGAGCGCGAGCACCGCGCAGGCCCGCGCTGCGCGCGTCTCGTCCTCGATCGCGTTGCCGAGCGCGATGTAGCCCAGATAGATCAGGAGCAGCAGCAGGAACGAGGTCAGCCGCCCATCCCATACCCAATAGGTGCCCCACATCGGCCGGCCCCACAGCGAGCCGGTGATGAGGCCGATGGCGGTAAATGTCGCGCCGAGCGGTGCGGCGGCCTTCGCCGCCACGAAGGTGAGCGGATGGCGCCAGACCAGCCCGATCAGCGAGGCGAGCGCAATGAAGCCGTAGATCATCATCGCGCACCATGCCGCCGGCACGTGGAGAAACATCATTTTCACGGTTTCGCCCTGCTGGTAGTCGGGCGGCGCAAGCAGGCCGAGCGCGACGCCGGCGACGAGAAGCAGCGCCGACGCGCCCGCCAGCCAGGGCAGGACGATGGCGCTCGCATCCATGAACCGCTTGGGATTGGCGAATTCGAACATCGGCGCCCTCTAGCCCCCCTGCGCGACAGCGGCAAGCTTGGTGATCATCCTGCGAGATTGAGCCGCACGGCCGCGGCGGCGGCAAAAGGGGCCAGAAGCGTCGCGGCGAAGGAGAACGCAGCCAGGAACCATATCGCACCCGAAGCGATGCCGTCGCGCGCGGCGCCCACCGCGCCCGCGCCGAAGATCACCGCCGGCGCGAGCAGCGGCAGCACGATAAGCGGCAGGATCAGCCCGCCGCGGCGGATCGACAATGTCAGCGCGCCGCCGATGGCACCGATGGCGCTGACCGCGGGCGTGCCGATCAGGAGCGTAAGGACGAGCGCAAGCCCGCCGCGCAGGGGAAGCGCGAACATCAGCGCGAGCACCGGCGACAGCAGCGTAAGCGGCAGGCCGGTCGCAAGCCAATGCGCGGCGATCTTGGCAGCACTGGCCTGTTCGAGCGAAAGGGGCGCAAGCGCGATGAGATCGAGGCTTCCGTCCTCGAAATCGGCCTGGAACAGGCGATCGAGCGCAAGCATCGCAGCCAGCACCGCCGCGACCCACAGGATGCCACCGGCGATGCGCGACAGCAGCACGAGATCCGCGCCGACCCCAAGCGGCACCAGCGTCGCCACCGCGGCGAAGAATCCGAGCGCCAACGCAGCGCTGCCGCCCGCGCGCGTCGCCAGCCGCACATCGCGCCAAAGGATGGCCAGCGCCGCGTCCATCAACGCCCCAACGCCAGTGACGGACATTCGAGCCCGAGCGGTTCGTGGGTCGCCGCGATGACGATGCCGCCCCGTGCGATGTGCGTGGCGATCAGCTCCCGCACCAGCAGCTTTCCGTCCGTATCGAGCGCGGCGAACGGCTCATCGAGCAGCCACAGCGGGCGCGCGCACGCTTTAAGCCGGGCGAGCGCAAGACGTTTTTTCTGGCCCGCGGAGAGATACTGGCACGGCAGGTCGGCCAGACGCGCAAGGCCGACGCCTTCCAGCGCATCGCCGATATCGGCGCGCACGCCATAAAGCCTCGCGAAAAAGCCGAGAGCCTCGCCTGCCGTCAGCTGCGGCTTGGCGGCGTCGTGATGGCCGAGCCAGCCCGCGAGCTTGCCGCGTTCCTCGCCGTCCTCGACGACGCCGTCGTTCGTTCTGAGTCGTATTGCGCCGGCCTCGGGCGCGAGGAAGCCTGCGATGAGGCGCAGCAGCGAGGTCTTGCCCGCACCGTTCGGTCCTTCAAGCGCAAGCGCTGTGCCGGCTTGCACCGAAAAGTCGAGCCCGCGAAACAGGATGCGGCCGCCACGCCGGCAGGCGAGCGCGTCACCTTCGATGGAAGCAAGCGTGCTCAACCGGCCCTCACGGTCGGGCGGGTGCGACGGGCGCCCGCTCAGGCCAACGCGGTACACAGATTGGGCTCAGCCCGCAATATATTGGGCGCCGTTGACTGTCATCGTCGCGCCCGTGATGAAGGCGGCGTCGTCGCTGGCGAGAAAGACGCACATCTTGGCGATCTCATCGGCCTTGCCGAGACGGCCGAGCGGGATGGACGCGATGATGCTCTCCAGCACCTTGGGCGGCACGGCCTGCACCATCTCGGTGTCGATGTAGCCGGGGCACACGGCGTTGACCGTGATGCCTTTCTTCGCCGTCTCCTGCGCCAGCGCCTTGGTGAAGCCGATGATGCCGGCCTTGGCGGCCGAATAATTCGTCTGCCCCATCTGGCCCTTCTGCCCGTTGATCGAGGAGATGTTGATGATGCGGCCGTAGCTGCGCTCCCGCATGCCGTCGATCAAGTGCCGCGACATGTTGAAGAGCGAGTTCGAGGTCGACGCGCATGACCTCGCGCCAATGCTCGGGCGTCATCTTGTGCAACATCGAGTCGCGGGTGATGCCGGCGTTGTTCACCAGCACGTCGACGGGACCAAGTGCGCCTTCGACATCCTTGATGCCGGCTGCGCAGGCTTCGAAATCGCCGACATCCCACTTGAAGACGGGAATTCCCGTCTCCTCCTTGAACTTCTGCGCCACCGCGTCGTTGCCGCCATAATTCGCAGCCACCTTGTAGCCTGCGTTCTTCAAGGCGATGGAGATCGCCGCCCCGATCCCGCGCGTTCCACCCGTCACCACTGCAACTTTGGTCATCTCGAACCCCAGGCCCTAATTGTTTGTTGTTCGCGTTCAGCGCTCGACGCACATCGCGATGCCCATACCGCCGCCGATGCACAGCGTGGCCAGGCCCTTCTTCGCGTCGCGCCGGCCCATCTCGTGCAGCAGCGTGACGAGGATGCGCCCGCCCGATGCGCCGATCGGATGACCGATCGCGATCGCTCCGCCGTTCACGTTCACCTTCGCCGGATCCCAGCCCATGTCCTTGTTCACCGCACAGGCCTGTGCCGCGAAGGCCTCGTTCGCCTCGACGAGATCGAGGTCGGAGGCTTTCCAGCCGGCCTTCTCCAACGCCTTGCGCGAAGCCGGGATCGGTCCCGATCCCATCACCTTCGGGTCGACGCCCGCCTGCGCCCACGACTTGATCGTCGCCAGCGCCTTCAGACCGCGCCTGTCGGCTTCCTTCGCGCTCATCAGGACCAGCGCCGCGGCCCCGTCATTGATGCCGCTCGCGTTGCCCGCCGTGACCGTGCCGTCCTTCTGGAAGGCGGGCTTGAGGCCGGACATGGCCTCATAGGTCGAGCCATCGCGGATATATTCATCGGTGTCGACGACGCGCTCGCCTTTGCGCTCCTTGATCGTCACCGCCACGATCTCGTCCTTGAACCTGCCGGCCTTTTTCGCGGTCTCGGCCTTGTTCTGCGAGCCGACGGCGAAACGGTCCTGCTCCTCGCGCGTGATCTGCCATTCGCGTGCGACGTTCTCCGCCGTGACGCCCATGTGATAGCCGTTGAACGCGTCCCACAGGCCGTCCTTCAGCATCGTGTCCATGAGGTCTAGCGAGCCCATCTTCGTGCCCGCGCGCAGATAGGCCGCGTGAGTCGACTGGCTCATCGATTCCTGCCCGCCTGCGACGACGATGCGGGAGTCGCCGTTCTTGATCGCCTGCGAGCCGAGCGCCACCGAGCGCAATCCGGAGCCGCAGACCATGTTGACGATCCAGGCGGGGGACTCCTGCGGCACACCGGCGTTGATCGAGGCCTGGCGCGCCGGGTTCTGACCCTGCGCGGCGGTGAGGATCTGTCCGAGGATGACCTCGGAGACATCGGCGGGCGGCACGCCCGCGCGCTCGAGCGCAGCCTTGATCGCGGTCCGCCCCAGCTCATGCGCGGGAACAGAGGCAAGCGCGCCGTTGAAGGATCCTACCGGTGTACGCACACCGGAAACGATGACGACATCTTCCACGAAAACCTCCCAGGCCTTTTCATTTGTTGCAGGCCGAAAAACCAAAATGCCGCGAATGCGAGTGCTTAGTAAACTGCGGCGAATCGCGCTTTGGTATCAGTGGGTTAAGATGGGGCGCATGTATTGCGCTGCACAGAAATCGTGCACCAGGCACTGGACAGCCTTCGCAATGTAATGTTGTGCTAATCGCGACCGCGGCCACCACGCGGCAGGAAACGCCTTATATTTCAACGGTAGAACGTGTCCGAGCAGCACCCAAAAGACGGCCCAGTCGTCATCAAGAAATACGCGAACCGTCGCCTCTACAATACGCAGACGTCGAGCTATGTGACGCTCGATCATCTTTCGCAGATGGTCAAAGAGGGCACCGAGTTCGAGGTCCACGACGCGCGGACGGGCGATGACATCACCCGTTCGGTGTTGACCCAGATCATCTTCGAAGAGGAAGCCAAGGGGACGAACCTCCTGCCGATCCGCTTCCTGCGCCAGCTCATCCGCTTCTATGGCGACAGCCTTCAGGCCTTTCTGCCCGGCTATCTCGACATGTCGATGGAGAGCTTCACCAAGAACCAGGAAGGCATGAAGAGCCGCATTGCCGAGGCGTTCGGCGGCGGCAGCCAGGCGCTCGAGACCATGACGCGGCAGAACCTCGCCATGTTCGAGCGCGCCATGTCGATGTTCTCGCCTTTCACGCCGCGAACCGGCCGGCCCGGCGAGGACGAGGTCAAGGCGAACGGCACCGCCGAGAGCAAGGGCAAGCCCGCCGACGAGATCAACGAGCTCAAGAGCGAGATTGAGGCGATGCGCAAACAGCTCGCCGAACTCAGCCAGCAGCGGAAGTAAAGATCGTCATGGGCGTGTCCCGCCCACGCATTAATGCAGCTGTAGAATTTGCAGCCATCGCGTCCGCCACGCGCAGACGCGGCAACTGTCCCGCGGCCGCGCGGCAGCTGCGGCCACATCCAGAGCCGT
Organism: uncultured Alphaproteobacteria bacterium; assembly: GCA_963802815.1. Classification (GTDB taxonomy): domain Bacteria; phylum Pseudomonadota; class Alphaproteobacteria; order Micropepsales; family Micropepsaceae; genus Rhizomicrobium. The sequence continues at coordinate 34,975 of CAWDKN010000057.1, read as the reverse complement.
GCTCGCGGATGGGCGGCACGCAGGCCGCTCATGACGACATCGAGACGTTCACTGCGTTGCCCGAAGTGCCCCGCGAAAACCTGCGCGGTCCTGGGTCTTCGACTTAAACTGAAAGCATCGTACCCGCCGACGGCGCCTTCGCCCAGGCCGGCGTCAGCACGGGCTCTCCGAAATGGAAGCCCTGAAAATAGTCGACGCCGAAGTTCTCGAGCAGGGCTGCGTCCTCGTCGGAGCCGACCCATTCGGCAACCGTTTCCAGGTTGAAGTTGCGGGCGAGGTCGATGAGCGTGCGCACGAAAACCTGGTTCTCCGGCGACTTCGCAAGATCCTTCACATAGCTGCCGTCGATCTTGACCATGTCGACGCGCAGCATCTGGAGGTTCCGGAACGAGGTGTAGCCTGCGCCGAAATCGTCGATCGCGACGCGGCAGCCCATATCGCGCAATTGCGAGACGAAGCGCGCGTTTTCCTCGAAGTGATGCAGCGCCGCCGTCTCGGTCAACTCTACGATCATGCGGTGGGCGATCGACTTGTTGGCGCGAACGTGATCGATGAAGGAATGCAGCCACGAGGAATCCGCGGCCGTAGTGCCCGAGACGTTGACGCCGAGCGTGACGTCCGGGTGCGCGTAGAGCTGCGCCACCGTCATCTCGAGCGCATGGCGGTCGACGAGGCGCACGAGGCCCAGCTGTTCGGCCGCCGGGATGAACTGTCCTGCCGTGGCCACGGTGCCGTCCGGGCGCAGCATGCGCAGCAGGCATTCGTGATGGACCGGCAGGCGCGACTTGGCGCCGATGATCGGTTGATAGGCGAAGACGAGGCGATTGTCCTTGAGCGCGGCGATGACTTCGTCGGCGATGCTCATCAGGCGCAGGCGCGCCATCTCGCGCTGGGCCGATTTCTGGTAGACCGAAAAGCCGTCGCGGCCGGCGCTCCTGGCGCGGTCGAGCGCCTCTTCGGCGCGCAACATCGCTTCCTGGCTTGAGGAGGCATGCGTTGGCAACCAAACCGCGCCGACCGACGAGGTCGCCGAGACCTGGCCCATGCGCGTGTCGATGACGCTGCCGCGCACCGCGCTGCGCAGTCTTTCGGCCACGATCCCGATCTCACCTTCGGCACAGCTCGCGATGATCACGCCGAACTTGTTGCCGGCGATGCGCCCGATGACGTCGCTGGAGCGCAGCGCGCGGGCGAGGCGCTCGCCGATGGCGACGACCACTTCGTCGCCGGCATCGAATCCGTACCCATCATTGATCATGGCCAGGCGGTCGATCGAGGCGACGAGGAAGGCGCAATGGCTGCCGTTCGTCTTGGCCCGCTCGATCGACTCGGTCAGCTCCGCGCGCAGCGTGTTGCGATTCAGATGCCCGGTCAGCTCGTCGCGCATGGCGAGATAGGTGAGGCGCTGCATCTCACGCTGGCGCTCGGTCGCCGGCCGCGTGACGCCGATGAGACGCTCGGTGCGGCCTGACGGGCTCGGCAGGCGCGTGCCGATGAAGGTGAGCCAGATCGAGCCCATGGCGGACGAGGCTTCGAGGTCGAGCTCGAAATTGGAATCCTGCGGCGAGTTGCGATCCAGCACGGCGGTCAGCGCCGCGCGCGAATCCGGGCTCAGCCAGTTCAGGAAGGAATGACCCCGCTTCAACCGCTCGGGATCGTGCTGATAGGGAAGGATTTCTACGGCGCCGTCCCAGGCGATCGCGTCGTCGGGCACGCTCCAGTCGTAGGACGCCACGCCCGCGAGACGCAGGGCGAGACGCAAACGCTCGGCATCCTGTGCGGCGGAAAAATCCGCGACGCGCTGCGCCGGCTTCTTATGAAGCGACTGACTTTGCACTATCCACCATCCCCGGCCGGTTTTCCGGCCCTTGCATGGGATGATGGGCGGGGGGCCTTAAAAAACTCGTAACTCCTTGGGCAACCGCGACACCGGCAAAGGCGCGGCGCGCATATTGCCTTAAGGACCTGTTATGAGGATGCCAACAATCCTTACGGTCTCAGCCTATCCGGTGGCGCGCAGCACTCCCGGACCCGTATTGCGCGCGGGAAAATCCAGCGACGGCAACGGTTTGGGCGACGAGACGCGGCCGCGCAACGGCGCCGAGGCCGAGCCCCGCGCGACAGCGAGGGATCCCAGGGCGTCCCGCTATGAAACAGCGGAATGTGCGCCACTCTGGTACGGGCCGAAGTTGCGACCGCTTTTCGTCACCCAGCTGCTCGGGCAGACCCTGGCGCCGATGCAGGCGCGGCATTCAGCGGTCGTCGCCTACGGCGAGCACGCGCGCAAGATTGCGCCGGCCGCCCTTCTCGATACCCGGGCGTGAGAAGCGCACCAGGGCCAGCGTAGCGCCCAGCAGGCCCGCCGCCGAAAACAGGATGAGCGCCGCGCGTGACGCCTGGGCATGCGTCATCATCGAAGAGGCCGCGCCGAGGAACGCAAGCGAGGCCGCCGCGCCCTGCAACGCCGCGACGCGCGACGTGGCGAACGCACGCAGGCAGGCCAGAAGAGCCGCTCCAGCGCCGAGCGCGAGCGGCACGAAGGCGAGCGCGGTCTCGTCGCTGATCGCGGCACCCAGTCCGCCCAGACAACAGAGCGTCAGCCACAACGCAGCCGGAACCGACGACAAGGGCTTGCGGAACATCGCCACCAGCGCGAGCGACAACGTCGCCGGCGCCAGCACGCAAACGACGAGCGCGACGGCGCGCGCAAACGCGCCCGTCGCCGCGACTTCGTCGGGGACCAGGCTCGCAATGGCAAGCGCGACGTAGAGCATGCTCGCAAAGCGCACATAGGGCCGCGCGAAAGCTTTTGCCCGCGCGGCGATGACCCACGCCGTCACGGCGGAGAGAACCAGCACGATGGCAAAGAGAACGGCCGGCACGCTCATCGCAGTATCATGGGCGCCGCGCCGAGAGCGCCAGGATCAGCGCCTTGATCTCGTCCACCGCTGTCTCGAGCCGGTCGAGCCGCTGCACCACCGCACCGAGATCCGACGCGGTCTCCCTTGGTGCCGGTGTCGACACGCCCGCGCGCGTGGCGACTTCCTGCGGCGTGTTGCCCAGAAGAGCCGCGAGGATGCGCACGTCGTTCGCTTTCAGCTCCCGCTGGTCTTTCCACAATTCGGCGATCTCGGTCGCCGAAAGCCCGAGCGCCGCGGCCACGGCCCCACGCTCGAGCCCCGCCTGCGCCAGCCGTGCATCGAACCATGTCGCATCGAAGAACAGAGCCATGGGCGGAGACTATGCGCGCTGGCGGCGCGATGTCGAATGGCATTCCCCCGACCGAAGTGCGAACGCTCGTGCTTTTTGGGGGCTTTCATCGGCGCGTTTCGCGCGTCCCGTCATCGGGGGTGGAAAATCATCTGCTTCTTCGCGAGGACTCGCCGCGCAGCGTCCTGCGCGAACCCACCGCGACCTTTGTGGTATACAGCAGCCGCCCCTGCTCCAACTCAACCTTGTCGCCCGGACGCTACCAGGACGGCGCATAATCCGCGTGGGTGAGAAGCGTCGCCCCCATCACCCGGCCGTAGCCGTTGCCGCCCTGGATCACGACGGCCACCGCATCGTGCGGAAGTTGCGCGATCTCCGCGCGCGGCAGGGAAACGGTAAGCGGATCGCCCTTCCAGATCCCCACAGGCCGCAGATCGGCGACGACGTTGCGATAGGTCATCGCGCGGCCGTCATTTTCGCCCGCATCTATCTTCACCGTCACGCTGTTGCGCAGATGGAAGAGCCAGATCGTCGCGTCGTGCTCGCTCTTGTCGGGCGCGCCCGCGATCGCGATGTGCATTTCGTTTGCTGTCTCGGTGATCGATATCGGAATTGCGAGCGCGGACACGTGCCCGTCGCGCGCCGCGTCGATCGCGTTCCGCCGCGCGGAGATCTGCTGGGCGCGCGTTTCGCTGACCTGCACGCGCTCGGCTTCGCGATAGGCAACGGCCTGCGCGCGGGCCTGCTCGCGCTCGACTTCCGCCTGTTCGCGCGACGCCGCTTCGCCTTCGCGCGCGGCCTCGAGGCGCGCCTGCGCCTCCACGATCCGGGCTTCGCGCTCGGCCTCGGCCTTCTCGCGCTCGGCCTGCGCCGCTTCGAGCCGTGCCTGCGCCGCTTCGACGGCCGCTTCGCGTTCGGCCAGGATTTCTTCCTGATGCGCCTCGGCGACCTCGATCTCGGCTTCGCGCTTGGCGATCGCCGCTTCGACGTCGCCCTCGCGGCTGCCGACGACGTCGGAGACGCCGTCGACGATGATCTGCGGCGTGTAGACGCCGCCGCGCCCCATCGCCTGGGCGTAGGATTTCTGGCGGCGCGTGTTCGCCTCGCTGGCGAGCGTGTCCTTCCAGCCGAGCATGTCCCAATAGGTTACCGGCAGGGTGATCGCGATCACGTCGGGACGCCCGGCAAGGCGACCAAGCAATTCGTCCGCGGGCGGACAAGAGCTGCAACCCTGGCTCGTGAACAGCTCCACCAGCACGGGGCGCTGGCCGGCAATCGCGGGCCCTGCCGCGCAAAGCGCAACGGCCAGTCCGGTGGAAACCATCGCGAGCCCGTATTTCATGCCGCGACCTTAGGGGCAGCACCCCGCGATCTCCAGTCACTTCGCCTTGAGAAGCCGCGCCAACGGCCCGCAAAACGGCGGCTGGTCAAAAAATTTCGGCCAAGTTTTCGTGAGCGGTTCGCGAAATGCGGTCATAGCGGTGAAATCGCGAACGTGCCGGACGAAAGGCGCGGGCTGGTCCCATATTTGCGCCCGGTGACCCGCGCCCTCCATCGCGATGAGGGCTTTCGCGTGCAATGCGGCCCTCAGCGGCTCGGCCGCTGCCGCAATAGGCGGGCGGCGATCGCTCGCGCCCCACAGCAGGAGGGTCGGACGGCGCGTCGGATCCGCCGGAACCCTTCCGACAATGCACGCGCCGGATTTGGACGACGACATCGGTCGATGCCAGACGCGGCGTCATTGGCCGAACGCGGCACAGCGCGGCGTCATCAGGAAAACGCGCAGCCACGACGGGAGCGCGATGACCTGTCCGCCGTCGACGAGACGAGATGCTACACACGTTCCGGCGTCGTCGCGGTGCAGCTCGGCGTCCGCCATGCCGCCTTGCAGGAACGGAAACGACCTGACCGCACCGCCGCGCCGCAGGTGAGCGCGTGCGCTGCGGCCACGAACAGGGAGTTCTGGCGTCGACCGCCTTCAGGCCGCCAGCAGGTTCCGCAGCACGTAGGGCAGTATGCCGCCATTGACGAAATAGCCGACCTCGTCGGCGGTCAGGATCATCAGGGTCAGTGGCAGCGGCGCGTTACGGCCGTCGGGATAGGTGATCGTCGCCACGATCTTCATGCGCGGCGTGAGCGTGCCTGAAAGGCCCGGAATGTCGATCGCCTCGCGGCCGGTGAAGGCATAGTCCTTGCGCGTCTTGCCGTCGGCGAAGACGAAGGGCGCGATGCCCATGCCGATCAGGTTCGAGCGATGGATCCGCTCGAAACTTTCGGTAACGACGGCACGCACGCCGAGCAGCTTCGGTCCTTTTGCCGCCCAGTCGCGCGACGAGCCGGTGCCGTATTCCTTGCCGGCGATGACGACGGTGTCGATGCCGTCCTTCTTGTAGCGTTCCGCCGCATCGAAGATCGACATCTCCTCGCCGCTCGGATGATCCGGCGAATAGTAGATCGTATTGCCGCCTTCCTTGCCGCCCATCATCTCGTTGCGGATGCGGATATTGGCGAAGGTGCCGCGTTCCATCACCTCGTGATTGCCTCTGCGCGAACCGTAGGAGTTGAAATCCTGCTGGCGCACCTGGCGCTCCTGCAGATAGATGCCCGCCGGCGACGTCGCCTTGATCGAACCGGCCGGCGAGATGTGGTCCGTCGTGATGGAATCCCCGAACAGCGCGAGGATGCGCGCCTTGGTGATCTCGGGCACGGGCTTCGGCGCCAGCGTCATGCCGTCGAAATAGGGCGGGTTCTTCACATAGGTGGAGCCCATGTCCCAGGTGTAGGTCTTGCCCTTGACGACCTTGACCTTCTTCCAGTTGGTATCGCCGTCGAAGACGTTGCCGTAGCGGGCCTTGAAGCTGGAGGCCTTCACCGCCTTTCGGATCGTGTCGGCGATCTCCTTCGGGCTTGGCCAGATGTCCTTGAGGTAGACGGGCTTGTTCTCCCTGTCGTAGCCGACAGGTTCCTTCGTCAGGTCGAGATTCATGCTGCCCGCGAGCGCGTAGGCGACGACCAGCATCGGCGACGCGAGATAGTTCGCGCGCACCTGCGGATGCACGCGGCCTTCGAAATTCCGGTTGCCCGAAAGCACGGCTGCGGCGACGAGATCGCCGTCGGTCACGGCCTTGGCGACCGCTTCGGGCAGCGGGCCCGAATTGCCGATGCAGGTCGTGCAGCCATAGCCCACGAGCGAGAAGCCGAGCTTGTCGAGCGCCTTGTCGAGGCCGGCTTTTGCGAGATAGTCGGTCACGACCTTGCTTCCCGGCGCGAGCGATGTCTTGACCCAAGGCCGCGTCTTCAGGCCGCGCGCGACTGCTTTCTGCGCCACGAGGCCCGCGCCGATCATGACGCTGGGATTGGAGGTGTTCGTGCAGGAGGTGATCGCCGCGATGACGACGTCGCCATGCCCGATCGTGTGCTCGGTCCCTTCGATCTGCGAACGCTTCGTCGCGTCGGCTTCTTTCTTGTAGGTATTGATGAGCGCGCTGGCGAATTCGTGGCTGGCATTGGCGAGCGAGACGCGATCCTGCGGACGCGCCGGTCCGGCCAGGCTCGGCTCTACGCTCGTCATGTCGAGCGACAGCGTGTCGGTGAAGACGGGATCCGGACTCTTGGGCGTGCGATAGAGGCCTTGCGCCTTTGCATACTTCTCCACCAGCGCGATGCGCGCCGGTTTGCGCGCGGTGCCCTTGAGATAGCGCAGCGTCTCCGCGTCGATCGGAAAGAAGCCGCAGGTCGCGCCATATTCCGGCGCCATGTTGGCAATGGTGGCGCGGTCCTCCAGCGCCATCTCGTCGAGGCCGGGACCGTAGAATTCCACGAACTTGCCGACTACGCCCTTTTTGCGCAGCATCTGCGTGACCGTGAGCACGAGATCGGTCGCTGTCACGCCTTCGCGCAGCTTGCCGGTCAGGCGGAACCCGATCACCTCGGGGATGAGCATCGAGATCGGCTGGCCGAGCATCGCGGCTTCCGCCTCGATTCCGCCGACGCCCCAGCCCAGCACCGAGAGGCCGTTGACCATCGTTGTGTGGCTGTCGGTGCCCACGAGCGTATCGGGGAAAGCGTACTCCACCGTCTTCTTTCCCTCTTTGACTTTGCGCGTCCACACCGTCTGCGCCAAGTATTCGAGATTGACCTGGTGGCAGATGCCGGTGCCCGGCGGCACCACGCGAAAATTCGCGAAGGCCTGCTGGCCCCAGCGCAGGAACGCGTAACGCTCCATGTTGCGCTCATATTCGACGCCGACGTTCTTCTTGAAGGAATCCTTGTGGCCGAAATTGTCGACCATCACCGAGTGGTCGATGACGAGATCGACTTCGGCGAGCGGATTGATCTTCTCGGGATCGCCGCCCAGCGTCTTCATCGCATCGCGCATGGCGGCGAGATCGACGACGGCCGGCACGCCAGTCAGGTCCTGCATCAGCACGCGCGCCGGGCGGAACGCGATCTCGCGGTCCGACGTCTTCCTGGAAAGCCAGCCCGCGATCGCCCGGATGTCGTCGGCCGTGACCGTCTTGCCGTCTTCCCATCTGAGCAGGTTCTCGAGCAGCACCCGAAGCGAGTATGGCAGCCTGGAAATGCCCTTCAGGCCGTTCTTCTCGGCCGCCGCGAGGCTGAAATACGCATAGGTCTTGCCGCCCGCCGAAAGCGTCCGGCGGGATTTGAAACTATCGAGGCTCGTTGTCACGGGAGCGCCCTTGAAAGAGGGATTGGAATGGCGCGTGGTTTAGTGAGATTCCAGGGCAAAGCCAAGGGAGAAACACCCATGCCTGAAGCGGCCGAGGTTCGCGTCGAGAAGAACGGTGTCGTGACGACCATCATCATTGATCGCCCGCGGGCGAGGAACGCCGTCGACCGGCCGACCGCGGACGCCCTCGTCGCGGCCTTCCGCGACTTCGAGAGCGACGCAAACGTCCTGGCGGCCGTGCTCTGGGGCGCCGGTGGAACGTTCTGCGCGGGCGCCGATCTCAAGGGAATCAATGACGGGCGCGGCAACAGGATGCGCGCGCCGGAGGTGCCTTTCGATCCACTCAGCGGCGATGCGCCGATGGGACCGACGCGGATGCGGCTTTCCAAACCGGTCATCGCGGCGATCTCCGGTCACGCTGTTGCGGGCGGGCTCGAGCTCGCCTGCTGGTGCGATCTGCGCGTGGCCGAGGAGGACGCCGTCTTCGGCGTGTTCTGCCGCCGTTGGGGCGTGCCACTCATCGACGGCGGCACGGTCCGCCTGCCCCGCCTCATCGGCCAGTCGCGCGCGATGGACATGATCCTCTCCGGGCGCCCTGTCGGCGCGCAAGAAGCCCTGTCCTTCGGGCTGGCGAACCGCCTCGCGAAGACGGGCCAGGCGCGCGAGACGGCCGAAGCCTGGGCCGCCGAGATCGCACGCTTCCCGCAGACCTGCCTGAGGAGCGACAGATTATCCGTGTACGAACAATTCGATCTCGACATGCCCGATGCGATGGCCAACGAGTTCGCCCGCGGCAGCAGCACGCTCGCCACCGGCGAGATGCGCGAAGGCGTGGCGCGTTTCGCCGGCGGCAAGGGCCGCGGCGGGCGCTTCGACGATTTGTGATTTTCGACAAGGTCGTCGCCTCGGACAGGCGCCGTTTTCCACGCGGGGGCCGCTGTGGAGCGGGGGGACGCAGGGTGAACCGAGGGCCACGCGCTTTGCCGATGCGGTCCGGCGCGCGAAGCGCGCCAGCCCGACCCTTCCAGGCTTGCGCGCTTTCAGCGCGTATGGACTCGTCCCCGCGTGTTCCTCCGCAGCCTCCGCGCTGAAATTGCCCGACACATCACAAGCCTTTGAAACGACCCGTAAACGCCCCACTCCTTAAATTCGCCCTATTCATCGGGCTTTCTCGATGCCAGGGGATGCGTGTGATGCGCGCGCATCAGGGGCGTGCCAAACGTGACAAGAGGCGTGATGCCGAAACTGTTCGGGATCGCATTGGCGACGGCGCTCGTGCTTGCCGGCGGCGCCGCGGCGCAGGATCCGCTGAGCGAGAAGCTGTCGGAGCAGCGCGTGGGCGACATCCAGCCCGGCAGCTACGCCGCCGGCGACGATCTCCATTTCACGCTCGATCCGTACGGCGATAAGTTCCTGCTGCGCTTTGTGGACGACCCGGAGATTTATGTTCTGTACACGGATCATGCCTCGCTGGGCGGTCGCGAGCTCAAATACGATTCCGGGGAGACTGCGCTGCTGGTGTCCGGCTGGGGCGGCATGACGCTCTATACCGACGGCAATCCCGCAGGGCTTCCCGCCGTGCGCGACGGCGATTCCTTCCCGCCCTCCATCTCCGCGATCTCGCTCTCCGACATGCAGGAGGCCGCCCAGGACGAGGCCGAGCATCTCGCCTATGTGCGCCGGATCACGCTGTCCTTCGACGCCGACTGGAACGGGCTGGCAGGCGATTCCAATCTTCGCGCGCTCGCCTTCGACGCGCTGCAGAACGCCGCGCGCGGCCTCGAGCGTTTCGCCGCCAACCCCGCAGGCCGCTCGGCGCTGAGCGAAAAGGTCACCGCCGTGAAGCTCACTCAGAGCAGCAAACCCACCATCGCGCTCAACGGCAAGACGCTCGTCGTCACCTTCACGCCCCCGCGCGGCTACGCCGGCCGCGCTTCCTCCCGCGCCATCGCGCGGGCCCTGGAAAAGCTGTTCTCTGTGACGCAGGAAAGCGAAGAGTAGAATTCTCGCCGGCTCGTCTCGGATTGCGCCCGGAACAGGCGCCACGCCGCCGCCGCAGAACAGCGCTCACCCCAACTCGAAATGTTCGAACTCGAACCCCGGCGCCACCGTGCAGCCGACGAGCGTGTAGGCGCCGAGCGTGCGCGCGCTCTGCCAGGCATGCGCCGGGACAACGATCTGCGGTCGCTCGCCGCGCGCCAGGGCATTGCCGAGGATCGAGATCTGCGCGGCGGCCTCGCCTTCGCCGATTTCCAGCTCGAGCGGCGCGCCCGCATACCAATGCCAGACCTCCGCGGCATCGATGCGATGGCGGTGCGAGATCTCGCCGGCCTTAAGGAGGAAATAAATCGCGGTGGAAAGCGCGCGCCCGTTCGCTGTGGCCGGATCGCGGAAGGTCTCCCGAAAATGTCCGCCCTCGGGATGAGGCTGCAGATGGAGCAGCCGGATCAGGGCGTCGGCGTCGCTCATGCGGCGGCGATCGTCACCTTGTCGGGATAGAAAGCGAGATGGTCCTTGATCGCGGCCATCGCGGGATAAGGCGTCTCATAGGTCCACACCGCGTTGTCGGCACGTTTGCCCGCGCCCGCGAGATGGAAATAGCTCGCCTCGCCCTTGTAGGGGCAATAGCTGTGATGCTCGGAACGCTCGTAGGCATCGAGCTTCGCCGCCGCGCGCGGAATGTAAAGGACCGGCTTATACGACGCCTCGCGCAATTCGAGCGCTTCCGTCGTGTCGGCGATGACCGTGTCGCCGAAGCGCACGACGAGGCGGCCCTTGTGGGGGGTGATTGTGATCGGATGATCAGGGCTGGGGAATTTCATACGCCGAGCTTAGCCGAAACGAGCGCCCCCGGAAAGGAAGCTCGGCCCTCCGCGTTCGACGATCGCGCGCAGACCGGCCGCGACGGAGCGCGCGTCGTCGAGCGCGTCATGCGCACGGCCCTCGAACACCGCGCCCGCGAGACGCGCCACGTCGCATGCATGCGCGCCGCGCACATCGACGCCCTGTGCGTTGAGCCAGGGCGCGATGTTGTGGTGTGGCGGCAGCGGTGGCGCATCCTCTATGCCGTAAAGCCGAAGATTGCTCACGAGCACGAGATCGTCGCGGCCGAAGGCGAACATCTCCGCGCCGCCCGCGAAAGCCACGAAGCCGGCATAGGCGTCCGCGAAATCCACGCCGTCCTCGGCGATTCGCGCGTTGGTGATGCCTGTCAGCCTCTCGAGATAGGACGACAGAACCGGATTGATCCGCGGCCGCACCAGCATCTGGAACGCGCCCGTCTCGGCAAGCGTTTGCCCGTCGAGCTTCACCGCTCCGATCTGGACGACCTCGGCGAACTCGCCCGGGCGCATCCAGCGGTGGGCCATCGAGCCCTCCCAGGCCGTGAATTCGAGGTCGAAGACAACCGCCTCGCGCGGAAATTGTGGAAAAGCGTTCATGAGCCGACGAATCGGGGGATAGCACGGGATTAAGACATTCTTAACGCCAAGAGCCGAGCGTAAGCATCGGTATTCGGGGACGGTCCCGGGAGGAACTCATGGCGGCCAATCCGCTTCTGGCAACACCGCTTCCGGCACATACGGCCCAGCGCGAGAAACACGCTCGCGACGCGCATGCCGGCATGGTCTCGGCGCCGCTGTCGCGGCTGAGGGCGCTGCACGACGAAGCGGAAGAGACCGCGCGCCTCGCCAATCTTCTCGGTCGCACGCTCTATGCGAGTGTCGCACTCACATTGGGCACCGCACTCGCGCTCGCCTTCGCGACCACCGGTCTCGCGCGTGAGGCGGGATATGGCGTTCTCATGCTTCTCGCCGTCGGTGCTGCGTTGCACGCGTACAGACACACGATGGCAGCGCCTTTCGAGCGCGCCGCGTTGCGCTCCTTCTCCGAGGACCTGAACGCCATCATCCTCTATTCCGGCTTTGCCTGGGGCGCGGGGGCGTTCCTCGCGTTCGGCGTTGCGGCAAATCCGCTGGCGTCCGTCGTCTATTCCGCCGGCATGATCGCGGTCCTGGCCGTTGTTCTGCGAAGCGTTACGCCTGTCCTGCATTTCGCGATGCCGGCGGCCGCCCTCTGCGCGGCGTCGCTGCTTCTCGGCGGCCACGGTCTGGCCGCGGTCGCCGTGCTTGCCTCCTGCGCCGCCGTAGCGGCCGTCTCCTGGGGTTTCGACCCGCATCGCAACCGGGTCGGCCGCGGCCCCGCGCCGGCCGGCATCTCGCTGGCCTAAGTCCCTACGGAATTTTGGTTTTTTGGACCCTCACGCGAGGTTAATCTCGGGCGTTTAGGCTTGGTCTGTCCAGCTGCGAGCCCCGCCATGTCTGTGTCCCCGAAGCGTCGCGATCCGGCCGATTCCGCTGAGGTTGCGCAGAGCGATGAGGAGCGTGCCGAGCAGCGCCTGGCCGCGGCGGTGCCGCAGGTCCAATCGGCCGAGCCGGCGCTCCTGGCCTTCTTCCACGCGCTCTATCGCAACGCCGCGCCCGACGACGTGAACCGTTACGAGCCGGAGACGCTGGCAGCCCTCGCCCGCGAGATCTATGCACGCGCCAGTGCCCGCGTTCCAGGCGAGAGCGCCGTCTCCCTTTTTCCGGCGCAGGACACGATCGCCGGCTGTCCGCACATCGAAGACGTGTTCGTCGCGATCAACGATGACATGCCCTTTCTGTTCGACTCCTGCATCGCCCACGCGCATGCGCACAATCTGCGTCCGCGCGCGGTCTTTCATCCCATAGTGATGCTCGGCGGTCGACTGACCAGCGTCGTAGTCCTCATCGTCGATCCGGTCATCGATGCGGAGCAGCGCCAGACCATCGTCGACAGCGCGAAGACGATGTTCGCGCAGGTGCGCGTCGCCGTGCGCGATTGGCGCAGCATGCTCCTGAAGCTGATGGAGTCGGTGGGCGAGCTCAAAACGCACCCGCCGCAGATCCCGCATGAGGAGCTCTCCGAAAATCTCGCCTTTCTCGAATGGCTGAGCGACAACAACTTCACCTTCCTCGGCTGCCGCGACTACACCTTCACCACCGATGACGGCGGTCGCCTCGATCCCGACCTCTCGACGGGCCTCGGCGTGCTGTCCGATCCCGAAGCGCGGGTCGTGCGGCACGGCCCGGACCGCGCCCAGCTGACGCCGCAGGTGCGCGACTTTCTCATGCAGCCCGCGCCGCTGATCATCACCAAGGCGAACGAACGAAGCCTCGTCCACCGCCGGGTGCACATGGACTATGTCGGCGTGAAGATCTTCGATGCGGACGGCGCCTTGAAGGGCGAGCGCCGCTTCGTCGGCCTGTTCACCTCCACCGCCTACAGCCGCAAGCCGACCGACATCCCGCTGCTGCGCACGAAGATCGCCAGCGTGATGGCGCGCGCAGGCCTTCCGCAATCGAGCCATGACTCCAAGGCGCTCGCCCACATCCTCGACACCTACCCGCGCGACGAGCTGTTCCAGATTTCCGACGACGAGCTTTTCGCCACCGCGATGGGAATCCTGCGCCTCGGCGAGCGGCCTAAGGTGAAGTTGTTCCTGCGTTTCGACCGCTTCGACAGGTTCGTCTCGGCCCTCGTCTTCGTGCCGCGCGACCGCTACGACACGACCGCGCGCGAGAGCATCCACGATATCCTGGCCGACGCGTTCAACGGACGCATTTCGGCATCGGTGCCGACGATCGACGAATCCCCGCTGGCGCGGCTGCACTGCATCATCGGGCGGCTGGAGGGCCAGAGGCCTCATGTCGACGTGCACAAGCTCGAGGACACAATCCGAAGCGCGATCCGCACCTGGGACGACGGCTTCCTGCGCGCCCTCGTCGCCGCCCATGGCGAGAGCGACGGCCGACAGATGTTCCATGACGGCAACGTGAAGTTCTCGCCGGGCTATCGCGGCGTTTTCACGCCAGACGAGGCCGTGCTCGACCTGGCCGTCCTGACGACGCTCGCCCATGACGAGAACGGGCTGGGCGTCGCCGCGCGGGTCTACCGCCGCGGAGACGACGGCCATAGCGCTCTGCAAATCAAGCTCAGCGTGCTGGGCGACGTGCTGCCGCTGACGGTCACGATGCCGATCTTCGAGAATTTCGGGCTGCGCGTGATCGCGGAGGATTCCTTTCCCGTTGCGCTCAAGACCCCCGACGGCTGGGCGCGCAACGCCGCCGTGCTCGACTTCCTCATGGAGCGCGCCGACCAGGGCTCGGCCAATCTCGACGACGTCCAGCGGCCGCTGGAGGATGCGTTCCACGCCATCGTCGCCGGTGCCGCCGAGAGCGACGGTCTCAACCGGCTGGTCATCGGCGCGGGCCTCGAATGGCGCGACGTCGCCGTACTCAGGACCATCGCGAGATTCCTGCGCCAGGCGGGCATGGCGTTCAGCAACGACTATGTCGAGCAGGCGCTGTCGCGCAATCCCGACATTGCGGCACGGCTCGTCGAGCTCTTCCATGTCAGCAACGATCCCGAAGGACCTGCCGACCGCGACGCGCGCGCGCAAGGCCTGCGCGAGAAGATCGACCTTGCGCTCAACGACGTGCCGAGCCTCGACGACGACCGCATCATCCGCCGCCTGCGCAACGTGATCGATTGCGTCCTGCGGACGAATTACTACCAGCCCGACGCGAACGGCGCGGCAAAGCCCTACATCGCCGTCAAGCTCGACTCCCCGAAGCTCGACGAATTGCCGGCGCCGCGGCCGCTCTTCGAGATTTTCGTCTATTCGCCCGAAATGGAAGGCGTGCATCTGCGTTTCGGCAAGATCGCCCGTGGCGGCATCCGCTGGTCCGACCGGCGCGAGGATTTCCGCACCGAGATACTTGGCCTGGTCAAGGCGCAGCAGGTCAAGAACGCAGTGATCGTGCCGGTGGGCGCCAAGGGCGGCTTCTATCCCAAGCAGCTTCCCCTCAACGCCACGCGCGACGTGGTGCAGGCCGCCGGCATCTCGGCCTACAAGGTGCTGATCAACGCGCTTCTGGATGTCACCGACAATCTTCGTCCCGATGGCGTCGTCATGCCGCCGCATCATGTCGTGCGCCACGACGGCGACGATCCCTATCTCGTCGTCGCCGCCGACAAGGGCACCGCGACTTTCTCCGACATCGCCAACGGCATCGCCGAGGGGCGCGGCTACTGGCTCGGCGACGCTTTTGCGAGCGGCGGCAGCCATGGCTACGACCACAAGAAAATGGGCATCACCGCGCGCGGCGCGTGGGAAGCCGTCAAGCGGCATTTCCGCGAGCTCGGTCGCGATATCCAGAACGAGCCCTTCTACTGCATCGGCGTCGGCGACATGTCGGGCGACGTTTTCGGCAACGCCATGCTGCTGTCGCGCAAGACCAAGCTGATAGCGGCCTTCGACCATCGCCACATCTTCCTTGACCCCGAGCCCGACCCAGAGGCGAGCTGGGCCGAAAGGAAGCGCCTGTTCGACCTGCCCCGTTCGAGCTGGGACGACTACACCAAGTCGCTCATTTCCAAGGGTGGCGGCATCTATCCGCGTGGCGCCAAGGAGATCGCGCTCACCGACGAGGTGAAGGCCATGACCGGCCTATCGGTCGACAAGATTTCTCCGGCGGGCCTGATCAAGGCTCTGCTGGCGGCCCAGGTCGATCTTCTGTTTTTCGGCGGCATCGGTACCTTCATCAAGGCTGCGTCCCAGAGCAATCTGGACGTCGGGGACCGCGCCAACGACGCCGTGCGCGTCAACGGCGCCGAGGTCCGGGCCAAGGTCATAGGCGAGGGCGCCAATCTCGGCGCAACCCAGCTCGGTCGCATCGAATATGCGCGCAACGGCGGACGCATAAACACCGACGCGATCGACAATTCGGCCGGCGTCGACACCTCCGACCACGAGGTCAATCTCAAGATCTTGCTGGGCGGTCCGTTGCGCCGCGGCGAGCTGCAGCCCGATGCGCGCGACATGCTGCTCAACCAGATGACGGACGACGTCGCCGCCCATGTGCTGTCCGACAATTACGACCAGACCCTGGCGCTGTCCGTGGCGCTGTCGCGCGCACCGAAGGATCTCGACGCCCATGGCCGCTTCATGCGCGATCTGGAAACGCGCGGCAAGCTTGACCGCGCCGTCGAATTCCTTCCCGACGATATTGAGCTGCGCAAACGCGCCCAGGCCGACCAGGGTCTCTCGCGACCTGAGCTGGCCGTACTGCTCGCCTACGCCAAGCTCGATCTCGACGCCGAGATCGTGGCAAGCGACCTGCCCGACGATCCGACGTTCGGATCCACGCTCGCGGGCTATTTTCCGCGCGCGGCCGTCGCACGCTATCCCGACGAGCTGAAACAGCACCGCCTTAGGCGCGAGATCGTCTCGACCTCGCTCACCAACCGCATCGTCAATCTCGCCGGTCCCGTCTTCGTTGCGCGCATGAAGGAGATGTCGGGCGTGCCCGGCGCGCGAATCGCGCGTGCCTTCGTCGCCGCCGAAGGCGTCTTCGGCCTTGCCGCGCTCAAGGCGCGCATCGACGCGCTGGACGGACGCGTGCATGCCGACGTCCAGACGGGCATGTACGCCGCCATCGCGGAGATCCTGCGTCGTCTTGGACTCTGGTTCATCGCCAACGTGCCGGACAATGTCGACCTCGCCGACACGATCGCGCTCTATCGCGGCGGTGTCAAATCCTTGCGCGGGACGTTCGCTGGACTGGTCTCGTCCTACGAAGGCCAGCACACCGAGGCCCGAATCGCGGAATTGCAGGCGGCCGGGGTGCCGCTCGACGTGGCCGAGGATGTCGGCGTGCTGCCGCTGATGGGGGGCGCCCCCGAGATCGCGCTGCTCGCGCATTCGCGTTCGCTCGGCGTCGATCTCGTCGCCGGCGCCTATTTCGCGATCGGCGCCGAAGTCGGCATCGACCGCTTGCGCGGCCTGGCCCAGCGCATCGCGGGCGGCGAGCACTGGGACCGCCTGGCGATCCGCCGCATCGTCGACGATCTCTTCGCCAGCCAGCGCGCACTCACCGCCGATGCGCTGTCGCACCTCGATCCCGAAAAGGCGCACGGCAGCCGCGCCGAGGGCGCAGAAGCTGCGCGCGCCTGGGCGGAGGCGAACGCCGATGCGCTGACGCGTGCGAAGTCTTTCCTGGCAGCGCTTGAGCAGGCGGGCGAATTGTCGGTGGCGAAGCTGACGCTCGCGGACAGCCAGATTCACCAGCTGGCGGCGCGGTAAACCCTTCAGCCGCTCGCGTCGAACGTGACGAAGAAGGGATGGCCGCGCGCGGCGACCTCGTTTGGCGCTCCGTACGCCTCGTCGCCGACCTTGCTCACGAATGGCGCGCCCGACGCGACATTGGAGGAAATCCCGGTCGGGCAAGCGAAGCGCAGCGTGAGGCTTCGCCCGTCCGCGCCGCCATAGGTCACCGAGCCGCCTGAGCCGGAGCCGCCCGGCGCGTCCTGCACCCAGAAGCGCGCCGTCGTTCCACGCGCAATCCGCTGCGGCGGCGCAACGACGTAGCTGCCTTCCGGATCCGGGAGATTTGCCCGTATCAGGTCGCCCGCGCCGTTGCGATTGTCGATCGCGACATAGGTCGAGTAGTCGAAGGTTGGACCGTAGCCGCCGACCGTGTCGACATTCGTGCCGTCGAAATCCTCGACGGCATAGTCTCCGCCGGAGCGGGCGGTCACCTGCTTGAGCTGTGCGCGCATGGACGGAACGTCGATCTCGACGAATGTCGGATGCTTCTTGCCGATGTCGGCCCGCGACGGACAATCGAATCCCGTGTTGACGTAGTCGATGAACGCCTTGCTGAGACCGGTCACCGGAACATGGGTGTGGCCGAAGACGGCGAGATCGGCGCCGGTCTCGAGCGCGAGGCGCTGTGCGAACCAGGCGAGATAGGTGCCGTTGCGCACGTCGGCGAGCGCGGCTTTTCCCGCTTCGATCTCGCCACGCGCGCCGCCGCCTGCGTCAGCGACCCAGTTCGACCAGACGCCGCCGTAGATTTCCTTGGCTTCGGCCAGCGTGGTCGTGTCGCCCGACGGCAGCAGGATCGGCGCATCGAGCGCCAGTCCTGTCGAGCGGGAGGCGTAGTCGATCGCCGTGTCGATGATCGATGCGTCGACCGAACGGAGCAGGCCGGTGAAATCGACGCCGTTGGGAATGCCCTGGTCGGCGAGATCCGCGACGGTCTGCCCGGGGAGCAGCGTCTTCGTAAGCATGTGGCAGAAGGATCGCGTCGCAAAATGTCCCACCGGCAAAGGCGCGAGCCGGGTCCTTGCATCCGGCGCGTTGAACATCGTCCACCTGTGCCCATGGGCGCAGGCGAGGCGTCCGCCCGCCGCGGCGGGAAGATAGACGTCGCCCGACCGTAGCATGATGCGCCGGTCTCCGGGCGCGCTAAGGGTGTCGAGATCGGATTGCGTGACGCTCATGTCGTGATTGCCAGCGACATAGCTTACGCGTCCGTCGAGCGCCACGAGCACTTCGTGAAGCTTGGCGCCCGGTGCGAAGATGGCCGGGTTGGCGGCCATGATCTCGGCGAAGCTGGGCGGCCGCCGCTCGGGCGGATAGGTCCAGAAGTCCACGAAGTCGCCGAGGATGATCAGCTCGTGGACGCGCTCCGCATTGGCGACAATGTGGTCGAACAGCGCGATGACAAAAGGCTCGTGGAACGCGCGCTGGTACCAGACCGTCGGCGTGTTGTCGCCGATATGAACGTCGCTGATGACGACGATGCGGTCGCGCGCTTGTGATTGCGCCCTGACAAGCGCCGGTGCGGCGAGCGCAGCGGCCGTTCCACCGGCCACGGTGAGCGCAGTCCTGCGGGTGATCTTCATGAGAAGCCCCCTCCGCAACCACCAATTCTGAGCGCCGTTTGCGGCTGCGGTCAATATTTGATCGGTGGCCCGGCGGTGAACCCGGGCTGTTCAAGGCTTTTCTGACAAGGCCCTCAGTCCATCTTCGCCTTCCGCCTCGGTATCTCGACCGCGAACACCCACGCATTGCCGATCGAGAGATACAGGCAGCACACCTGCCCCGGCATCAGCAGATAAAGCCCGTCCGGCATGCCCGCGACCAGACACGCCCCCGCCGCGACGGGAAACAGCGTGCCGCCGAGCGTGAGCACGAGGCGCACCCGCCGCGGCCATTTCGAGCCGAGCACTTCCGACAGCTCGTCCTCGGGGAAATTGTGCGAGAAGATCGCGATCGCCGTGAGCACGGCCGAGCCCGCCAGCGCGAACTCCGCGCCCAGCACCCAGCCCGGCTGATGCGGGATCACGCCGAACAGGCCGATCAGCAGCGTCTCGAATTGCAGGAAGAGCGCGGTGAACGCGCGGCTGGATAGCCGCCGGCGCCGAGCATATGGCCGAGGCTGATGGTGAGGCCGACGAAGAGAAGGCCGGCGAGCGTCGAACCGACCTGCGCGATGGTGATGAAGAAATCGTGCCAGGCGACGATGGCGGCAGGCGTCATGGCGAAGCTCCCCGCTCCGACTCGCGGAGCGGGGGCCAAGGTATCACCGCAGGCTCAGCGCGGCGCCATGCGGATGGCGCCGTCGAGGCGGACCGTCTCGCCGTTGAAGTAGCTGTTCTGGATCATCTCGAGAGCGAGCGAGGCGTATTCGGCGGATTGCCGAGACGCGGCGGGAACGGCACCTGCGCACCCAGCGCGGCCTTCACCTGCTCGGGTGCTGCGCCCAAGAGCGGCGTGTTGAACAGGCCCGGCATGATCGTATTGCAGCGGATGCCTTCTTGCGCCAGATCGCGCGCGACGACGAGCGTGAGCCCGTTGATGCCCGCCTTTGACGCGGTGTAGGCCGCCTGGCCGATCTGTCCGTCCTGCGCCGCTACCGATGCGGTGTTGACGATCGCGCCGCGCTCGCCGCCGGCAAGCGGCTCGAGCGAGAGCATGCCCTGCGCCGAGATCGCGATGCAGCGATAGGTGCCGACCAGATTGATCTGGATGATGAAGTTGAACGCGTCGGTCGGGAAGCGGCGGGTCTCGCCCGTCTTCTTGTCGCGGCTCGCGGTCTTGATGGCGTTCCGGTGCCCGCGCAATTCACGAGGATGCGCTCCTGGCCGTTGGCGGCGCGCGCCTTCTCGAACGCTTTCAGCACGCTCTCTTCGTCGGTGACGTTGGCTTCGCAGAAAACGCCGCCGAGCTCGGCCGCGACCGCTTCGCCTTTCGTCTTGTTCATGTCGAGGAGCGCGACCTTAACGCCCTTCTTGGCGAGCGCGCGCGCGGTCGCTTCGCCGAGGCCCGAGGCGCCGCCGGTAATGACAGCCGAGATCGATGAATTCAGTTCCATGGCCTTGTCTCCTTCCTGTTGATGTCCGGGCCACGTCATAAAGCGGCAGCACTGCCAAGGAAAGCCATCCCCTTACTGGAGGACCAGCTGTGTTTGGGTCACGAGTGCGACGAGCTTGCCGTCTGCGCGGGTGAGCCTGGTCTGCCACACGGAGCTTCGGCGGCCGACATGGAGGGGCGTGGTTTCCGCCGTTACGGTCTCCCTCCTTCGCGGACGAGAAAAATTCGTCTTGCTTTCGACTGTCGTGGTCCCGGCGCCTTCCGGCAGATTGAGGAAGGCGCCGATGGCGCCCAGCGTGTCGGCAAAAGCCATGATTGCCCCGCCATGAAGGATGTGGCCCGTGGTGCAAAGTTCCGGACGCACGTCAACCGGCCCCGTGACGCGGCTTTTGTCCGCCCCGAGCATCTCGACGCCCATCAGGCTCGGGAACGGCTGCGCGCCCAGGATCCGGTCAATTTCGGTCATCTTCTCCTGCGAGGAGGCTTCCAATATCGTAGCGGGATGGAAACGGAACTCCCGACCAGCCCAAAATTCAGTTCCCGGCCGTGATCGCGCGCAACGAGCGGATCGTGCGCAAGCATTTCTGGAAACGGTTCCTGTCGACAGCAGGTCGCATCCCGTTCGCCGAAGACGTGGCCGCCGCCTATTTCTGCGCCATGGATCCGGCGACGCCGGGACGCGTGCGCGGCATCCTGTGCGGCGCTGGCCTATTTCATCCTGCCGCCTTCGACATCATTCCGACCTTCTTCATCGCGCTCGGGCTGGCGGGCGATGCGGCAGTGCTCGCAGGCGCGATCCGCGGTGGCGCCCGGCACCATCAAGCCGCAGCACTACGCGCGCGCGAGGGAGATGCTGAACATCCCCGAGCCGCACGAGTCCGACAAAGCGCACAATCATCTCCGACGCAAATTGTCGATTGTCGTCCCAGGCCGAGCGGCCGAAGGCCGCGAGCGGAAGGGGCTGGCAGCGCGTTGTTATGCGTATTTTCGCGAGCGCTAGCGAATAACGCTGAGCTTCGCCCCGATGCGTTCATTCGCCGTGGCCGGCGTGGCGGCGCCGCCGACGAATTCGATGCCGACGCCGCTTTCGTGATG
Source organism: uncultured Alphaproteobacteria bacterium (assembly GCA_963802815.1). Taxonomy (GTDB): domain Bacteria; phylum Pseudomonadota; class Alphaproteobacteria; order Micropepsales; family Micropepsaceae; genus Rhizomicrobium. Next base: position 13,736 of record CAWDKN010000057.1, on the reverse strand, counting down.
ACGCGCCACGCGACCGGCCATTTGCCCGATCAACACATATTCGCCGACGGGCGGGCGGATATCGGTCTTCACCGACACGCCGCTCGTCGACAGGTCGAGCACTTCGCAGCGCACGAGCTGGCCGTCGGCGCGGGTGAAACGCGTGAGCCCCTTCGTCGGCGCGCGCTTCGTGGCGGCGCAGCAGCGGAGAAGTCCACCAGGGTCTTGTTGAGGAAGAGCATGAGCTGTTCGGCGATGCGCTCGCGCTTGAGCGGCGAGCAGACGAAATTCACACCGAAGCCTTCGCCGTCGCGGCGTACGACAGAGCCTTCAAACCGGCCAAAGCCGTCGACATAGAGGACGACCTGGAGGCCGGCGTCAGGGGAGGTTGCGCCCATTCGATGGCGGCGCCGCCGGGCGAAAGATCGATCACAGTGCAGCGCGCTTCGCGTTCTCTTTCCGGCACGAACAGGCGGCCGGGAAGGTCGACGCGAACGCGCTTGTAGCGCCGGCGTTCCGCACGCGCTTTGGCGATCACCGGCTCGACGTCCTTCATCCTGGTCACCACGCCACAGTGCCCCCTCTTGCCCTCCGTTTTATCGCGCTCAGCCTCAACGAGAAGTGATGCAGGCCGTGCCTGCGGGGGACCTACGAGCCGCCGTTGGCTCTGCGTGAAGGGCTTCCCCGCCGAGCCGGCCGCGTGACTTTCGACCGCGCCCTCGCCCCGAGCCCCGGGCCCGCTTCGCCACGCCCGAGCGCATGCGCGTGGCGATCGAAGAGTGGCTCGCGAAGGCGGGTCCATTGTCACGTCGACGCAGACCTGTAGACTGGTTCGTCAGCGACTGCGCTCTCGCTCGAACGCCGCCGCAGCACGTGAAGGCGGCGATGGCGTCGCTGCAGCCCGACGCCCCGACCACGCGCGACCTGGTCCACACTCGTCGCAGCCGCAGCCCGGTCTCAGCCGCCAGCGGAGTCTGTGTCCACGGGGGCGGGCCAACCGCCGTGCCGGCCGCTGCGCCGCCATGATGCGGACCGCGGGCGCCGAGCCTGCCGCAGGTGCCACCTCCGCCGCCCCCGTTGCCCCCGCCGCTGCCCGCGCGGGCCGGGGACGCAGCGGCCGCGCCTTCCGGGGCGCGGTACGTGATCGCTGCCATCGCCGGCGTGGCCTTCGCGCTGGTGGTCGGTGGGCTCTGCGTGGCCATCTGGCTGTCGATGCGCGCCCATCCCGCAGACGTGGCGTCCACCCCGGCGGCGACGGTGCGGGCACCGGCCGCCATCGCCGCACCTACGGTCACGGATTTGCCCGTGGCCACGGCGGCCGTCACGGCGCTCCCCGTGCCGTCGAGCGCACCCTCCGTCGCCCCCACGCCGGCGGTTGCTTCGGTGGCTCCCGCGACCATCGACGTCTCGGATTCCCACGGCGAAGCCCGCATGGCCCACCAGCGCCGCCGCCGCGGGCCCTGCCCCCGCGCGCGCCTCGGCTACGGCCGCAGCGCCGGCGCTCCCGGCGAATCCCATCTGAGATACGCTCGCGCTCGATGAGTCCTCGCCTTCTGACGCTTTCGACGGCGCTCGCGTGCGCTCTCGGGCTCGCGACGGCCACCGCAGGAGCCCAGGCTCCCTCGGCCGACGACGCGGCCGACGCCGCTCGCTCCCAGTACAACGCCGGCACCAAGGCCTTCGCCGACCAGAGGTACGCCGAGGCCGCCCTGGCCTTCGAGGCTGCGGCCGACGTGAAGCCGAGCGCGTGGCGCTCGTTCACCGCGGCGCTGTCGTGGGACAAGACCAACGCCCCGGACCGCGCCGCCGACGACTATGCGCGCGCCCTGGCGCTGCCGGGGTTGCCGGCCGACAAGACAGCGACAGGCGAAGGATCGCCTGGTGCTGCTCGAGTCGATGCTGGGCGCGATCACGTCAGCGGCGCCGACGGCGCGCGGGTCCAGCTCGACGGCAACTCGCGAGCGACCGTTGCCCGCCACCCTTCATGGGTCGTCCGGGGTCCACACCCTCACGGTGCGCGCGCCCGGGCGCCCCATCGACCGGCGACTCCGTCGTGCTCGAGCGAGGCAAGACGTTGAGCCTGGATCTCGCGACGGCGCCCGGTGCCCGCGTCGGACGACCCACGGGACCTCCGCCGCCGTCACACCCGGCCCCGGCGGTCGAGCCGGCGCAGGCGGGAGCAGCGACTGGAAGCGCCCGTCGGCATTGCGCGACGGGCGTGGGGGGCGCGACGCTGCTTGCCGCCATCCTCCTGGGTTTCGAGGCGACCGACGCGAAGAACGCGCTACGTCGCCTGCGCCTTCTCACGCGACGTACGATCATGCCTCGGCCCTACAGACATGGACCAACGTGGCCTTCGTCGCCGGCGGCGTCCTCGCCGCGGGAGGCCTCGCGCTGGTCCTCTGTCCTTCGCACGTCCGCTCCGAGCCGGCCCACGCCGAGGTCTCGGTGCTTCCCCGCGGCCTGCTGATGACGGGGGCCTTCTGATGCGGCGCCTGCAACGTCGTCACCTCGCCTCCATCGTGGGCCTCGCCTCGGCCGTGCCGCGGGGCTTGCCGCCGTTCGGCTGCTCTCTCGGACTCGATCCTTCGCTCATCGGGCAAGACGCGGCGGCACGGGCGACGGCCGGCGCCGGGCGCTGGAGGGCCTCGGCAGCCGACGGGGATGCGAGGGCCCGCCGTCGGCGGACTCCGCGAGCAATCCGGACGCTCACGCCCGCCGTCGACGCCGGCGCGTGCAACACCGACGCGGACTGCACGGCCGCAGCCGCCGCGGGCGGCGCGTGCGTGACCTCGGCGACGTGCGACAAGACGTCGCACTTCTGCATGCTCGACGTCTGCGGCAACTGTGCGAACTGTCAGGCCGAGGTCTGCCGTCGTCGAAGACCTGCACGCTCCCCGCCACCTACTCCTTCGTCGCCGCGAGCTTCACCGTGACTACGGCGGCGTCGTCGGTCCGGCGCTCCTCAGTGAGCCATCGCCGCCGTCTGGCCGTTCGTCTTCGTGGCGACCAAGAACGGCGTGGTCGGGTACAACGTCGTCGATCCGACGAACAACGCGCCCCCGAGGTGCCGGTGCACGGCCTGCCCTTATCTCGCTAGCTCGGTCGTCGCCGTGGCCGTCGTGTCTACTTCATGAGGGGCACCGAGGGCGCAGGACCCGACTACCGTCAGGCGCGTCGCGTGGGTGGACGTCCCGCAGAATCCGTTTCTCACGTCGCTGCAGGCGAGCTCCGCTTCGTGTCGACGCCGGACTCTCCGCTCGCGAGGGTTCTTCGAACGACACGGATGGTCTGTTTTTCCTCTACGGCGGGCGCCCGCTCGAGCCGCCGCCAACGCGCATCCGCCGTTCGACGGACACCACGGTCGCTCACGCCGTTCCCGAACGCCGCGCTGAAACGGGAGCAGGCATCGTGGCCTCGTCCGGCACGGACGCCTGCATCTCGTATCGTTATGACGTACCCGAGCGGGGCCGGTCGGCGTTCCGTACCTTCGCGTTCATCAACTCGCGCTGGGACGGCCCGGCGGCCACTGCAGTCCTGGAGCAGCCCATCAGCCAGTTCGGGGCGCTCGACAACCAGTGGGGCTTCGCCACGGGGAGCGACGGCAGTCCGCTGGGGGACTGCCGTCTTCGACGAGCTCGACTCTGGGGGCAACGACGGGGTCGCCCGCGCGCGCCTCTCCTGGCTGGTCGACTCGGCGAGCCGCGGCCAACTTCGACACGACCACGTTCGTCGATCTCGTGACGTACTCGCCTCCCGCTGGGGGACAGCTCGTCGGTCAGCCGGCCTGGATCAACGCCAACCCAAGCGCTGGGCTTCGCCGCGCTCAGCAGCACCCAGACCAACACGACGCTCGTCCAGGTCGTGAACAAGACGCCCCCCTCGATCGACCCGGTCCGCAACACCCAGCTCGGCGTCCCTCCGGGCTCCATCGGCGTCGCGACCTCGAACGGCTTCGCCTACGCCCTGCTGCAAAACGACCCGATGAACCGGACCTGCACGGTCCAGATCCTCGCCCCCTCGTGCGGGGGCGCGGATCAATGACCGTCGCCGTCACGCCCAGCGGATGAGCGACGTCTCGTAGGGGTGGCTCATCGCCTCGTTGTAGGGCACGACGCGCGCCGCGAACGCGTGCGCGCCGCTCGCCGACGTGGGGATCTCGCCGTCGAACTTCCAGCTCCCTTCGCTCGTCGCGACCGGCAGGGCGCATGCGCACGATGCGCCCCTTGTCGATCTCGTGCGCCCCGCGCGTGGGGCCGTGATACAGCTCCACCGCAACGTCGTCGGGCGTCAGCGTCCCCAGGCGTACGCGCACCGAGACGCGCATCGGCTCGCCCACCGCGACCTCCGCGCGTCGACTCCATCTTGATGTCCTCGACCGCAACGGCGTGCCACGCCTCGCGAACGCGGTCCTTCCAGGCCGTCAGCGCGCGGGCCGCCGCCAGGTTGCCCATCGGTCAGCTTGTGGGTCAGTCGGATGGCCGGCACGTAGAAGCGCGACGTGTACTGACGCACCATGCGCGTCGTGTTGAAGGTCGGGCACGAGCTTGGCGATGGCGTGCTTCATGCGCCGGATCCACCCGCGTGGCAGCTGGCCCATGCCCTCGCGCGCGTAGAAGAGCGGCACGACCTCGCGCTCGAGCAGATCGTAGAGCAGCTCGGCCTCGCGCGCATCGCCGGTGCCGTCGGGGTACTCCTCGCCGCGCCCGATGGCCCAGCCGATGTCGGCCGCCGTGGTCGCGCCACGCCTCGGCGAACCATCCGTCGAGGACGCTGAGCGCCGAGCGCGCCGTTGGCGGCGGCCTTCATGCCGCTCGTGCCGCTCGCCTCGAGCGGGCGACGCGGCGTGTTGAGCCACACGTCGACGCCGCTGACCAGCGCCCGCGCGATGCGCATGTCGTAGTCCTCGACGAACACGACGCTGCCCGCGCAGGCCCGCGTCGCGGCTGGCGTGGACGATGGACCGGATGAGCTCCTTGCCGCCCTTGTCCTGCGGGTGCGCCTTGCCGGCGAACACGAGCTGCACGGGCCGCGCACGGGTTGCCCGAGCAGCTGCTTGACGCGCTCCAGGTCGCTGAAGAGCAGCGCTGGCGCGCTTGTAGGTCGCGAAGCGCCGCGCGAAGCCGATCGTCAGCGCGCTGCGGATCGAGCACCTCGTCGGCGAGCGTCGACCTCTTCGCGGCCGAGCCCCTGGCGCTCGGCGCCGCTGCGCAGCCAGCGCCGCGCGTGCTGCACGAGGCGATGACGGCGGTGCTCGTGGACCTGCCACAGCTCGGCGTCGGGGATCTCGTAGGCGCGCTCCCAGAGCTCCTCGTCATCGAGCTGCTCGGACCAGCGCGGGCCCAGGTAGCGCGTGAAGAGCGCGCCCATCTCCGCCGCGATCCACGACGGGGTGTGGACGCCGTTGGTGATGAAGTCGATGGGGATCTCGTGAACCGGCAGATCGGGCCAGAGGCCCTGCCACATCTTGCGCGAGACCTCGCCGTGCAGCTCGCTCACGGCGTTGTAGTGGTCGGCCGCGCGCATGGCGAGGACCGGCATCGAGAACTTCGCGGCCTGATCGCGGGCGTCCACCCGACCGAGCCCCAGCAACTCGTCCTCGCTGATGCCCGAGCGCGGCGCGGTACGGCTCGAGGTAGCGGCGCACCAGTGTCGGATCGAACGCGTCGTTGCCGGCGGGCACGGGTGTGTGGGTCGTGAAGATGTTGCCGGCGCTGTTGGCCTCGGTCGCGACGGCGAAGGGCACGCCGCGCTCGCGCATGACCCGGCCGATGCGCTCGACCGCGAGAAAGGCCGAGTGACCCTCGTTCATGTGGCACACCGTCGGCGACAGGCCCACGGCCTCGAGGGCGTGGACGCCGCCGATGCCGAGCATGATCTCCTGGCGAACCCGGAACTCCTGGTCGCCGCCGTAGAGCGGACCGGTGATGGAGCGATCGCTCGGCGAGTTCTCCTCCAGGTTGGAGTCCAGCAGCAGCAGGGGCACGCGGCCGACCTGCACCTTCCACAGCTGCGCGAGGACGACGCCGTGCGGATATTGCACGCGGATGATCAGGCGCTTGCCAGTGCCGTCGAGGACGGGCAAGACGGGCATGCTCCGCCAGTCGTTGATGGGGTAGCGCTCGCCCTGCCAGCCGTCGGCGTTGAGGGCCTGCCGGAAGTACCCCTCGGCGTATGCGAGGCCGACGCCGACCAGCGGGATCCCCAGATCGCTGGCGGTCTTGAGGTGGTCGCCGGCGAGCACGCCCAGGCCACCCGAGTAGATGGGAAGGCATTCGTGCAGGCCGTACTCCATGGAGAAGTAGGCGATGCGTGACCCCGCAGCCTCGGGGAACGTCTTGGAGAACCAGCCCTCGCGCTGCATGTAGCGCTGGAAGGTGGTCCAGGCTGCATCGAGGTGGCTGGTGAAGGCGTCGTCGCCCGCGAGCCCCTCGAGGCGATCCTGATCGATCCGCGCCAGCAGCTCGATGGGGTTGCCGCGCACCGCCTCCCAGAGATCCGGGTCGAGGCGCACGAAGAGCTCGTGCGCCACGGGCGACCAGGACCACCAGAGGTTGTAAGCGATGTCGCGGAGCCGCTCGAGCGCCGCCGGCAGGCGCGGAACGACGGTGAAGTGCTTCAGCGTCGGCATGGGCGACGGTCATAGCAGAGGTGGACCCCGGAGATCCCCCTTGTAGCACCTCTCGCCTGAGTGCCGGTCGCGGCGCTCTGCGTCAACCGTCCAGGACCACGTGGTTTTCCAGCGCTCCGATGCCGTCGATTTCGAGCACGACACGGTCCCCCGGGTGCAACCACAGGTCCTTGGTGACCTTCGAGCCATTGAGCTCGAGCAGGCACCCGGTGCCGCAGGTGCCGCTGCCGACGACGTCGCCCGACACCAGCGACACCCCGTAGCTGGCCCGCTCGAGGATCTGGGCGAAGGTCCAGGTCATGTCCTTCAGGTTGCCCTTCGACAGCGGCGAGCCGTTGACGAAGCACGCATCTCCAGGTCGAACACGAGGCCCCGGTCGGTGCGCTGCGCGTGGGGGAGCAGCTCGTCGAGCGTCACGAGCGCCGGCCCCAGCGACGTGGCGAAGTCCTTGCCTTTCGCGGGCCCGAGGCTCAGCTTCATCTCCTCCATCTGCAGGGCGCGGGCCGACCAGTCGTTCATGATCGTCAACCCGAAGATCGCCTCGTCGGCCTGGGCGATCGAGAGATTGCGGCCTCCGCGGCCCACGACGACGGCCCCCTCGAGCTCGTAGTCGAGGCGGTCGAGGTGCGCCTTCTGCACGTGCACGTCGCCCGGCCCCACCACGCCGTGATGGTCGGTGAAATAGAAAACGGGGAACTGGTCGAACTCGGGGATCATCTCCAGGCCCCGATTGCGGCGCGCGGTCTCGACGTGCTGGCGAAACGCGTAGCCGTCGCGCATGGACGGCGGGCGGGGCAGGGGAGCGCGCAGCTTGACGTCGCGCAGAGCGTGCGAAAGGACGCGACCGTCGAAGACCTGCGGCAGGGCCTTGCGGTTCCATTCTTCGACGATCGTGTCGGCGGCCGGCCGGGCCGTGGCCGCGTTCTCGATGAAGCCCAGGACCCCCTTGCCGTAGCGGTCGTGGACGTGCGCGGCGTCGCAGCGGCGGCCGTCGCGGTGCTCGAGCCACATGAAGGCGGCGGCCAGGTCGAGCACGGCGTCGCCGATGAGGATCCCGCCTCGATCGTGGGCGTCGGTACGGAACGTGACGAGCTTCATGAAACGCGCTTCTATCACACCCCCTCCGATGCCTGCCTTCCGCATCCCTCGCGCCGCATGGGTTCTCGTCAAGGACGTGGCGCGCCACGTCCTGCGCCGTCCGGTACTGGGCATCTGCGCGGCCGGGCGCACGCCGGACGGGACGCTGGCTGCTCGATACGCCGCGCCGACACCGGGGAGTGGGCCATGCCTGGTGGGACCCTCGAGTGGGGCGAGACTCTCCGGGACTCCGTGGTGCGTGAGGTCGCAGAGGAGGCAGGCGTGACGCGCTGCGTGCCGGGTAGGCTCGTGGGCGTGTTCTCGCGTCCCGACCGCGATCCTCGCTTCCACGGGGTCACCGTCGTCGTCGAGTGCGAGGTCGGCGAGCCCTCGCGACCGCCCGTGAATCCGCTGGAGATCAGGGAGGTTCGAGCTCTTTCGTCCGGACGAGCTCCCCACGACCATGGCCTTCGGGATGCAGGACATGATGGCCGCCGCGATCGAGCGCCGCGAGCCAGTCCTGGAGTGAGCGGCGGCCTCGTTCGCGAAGTCGTACAGATCGCGCGGCCCTCTCGCCCGTACGAGAGCGGGGAACGCATGGAACCACTCCAAGAGGCGCAGCGCATCGGTGAGTATGTCGTCCGGCGACTGGTCGGCGAAGGTGGGATGGGCAAGGTCTACGAGGCCGAGGAGCGGCTCTCGAAGCGGCGGGTCGCGCTCAAGGTGCTCCGGCCCGAGCTGACGCGCTCGGAGGAGGGCCGGCGGCTCTTCCTCAACGAGATGCAGGTCCTCGCGCAGCTGGAGCACCCCAACGTCGTGCGCAGCCTGGCGACGTGCGAGGTCGACGGCCAGCTCGTGATGGCCCTCGAGTTCCTCGACGGGAGGACGCTCCGGCAGGAGCTGGTCGACCGCGGACGGCTGCCGTGGCCGGAGGCCGTCAGGGTCGTCGTCGCGATTGCAGAGGGGCTGGCGGCGGCGCACGCCCAGCAGCCGGCCGTGGTGCACCGGGATTCGAAGCCCGAGAACGTCATGCTGACCGGGGGCGGCGCCGTGAAGGTCACCGACTTCGGGGTCGCGAAGATCCTCGCCGCGGCGCACGCGACCAACACGCAGAGCGTGGGCACGCTGCAGTACATGAGTCCCGAGCAGATTGACGCCCGCGCCGTCGACTCGCGCAGCGACCTGTATGCGCTGGGCTTGGTCCTCTACGAGTGCCTGTGCGGGGCGGCGCCGTTCCGGTCGTCGTCGCCGCGCGAGCTGCTCAACCAGCAGTGCACGCAGGTTGCCCCCGAGCTGCCCGAGGAGGTCAGGGCGACGCTGCCCGCGGGCGTCGAGCAGGTGATGTTCCGCCTGCTCGAGAAGAGCCCGGACGCGCGCCCGTCTACCGCGCACGAGGTGGTGGAGAAGCTCTCGGGGTTCGTCACCGCCTCGTCGCGCGTACGCGGCCCGGCCGGTGCTCCGCAGCCTACTCTGGTCTACACTCCACACGCCGTTCCGTTCAAGCGGACTGACACGATTGATCTCATCGAGCGGGCTTCGCAGCCCCGCGAGATCTCGACCCTCGCGGCGGTGGCCCTCATCCTCGTCCTGTCCCTCGTCGCGGGGCTCGCCGCATACATGCTGCGGCTGCGCATCGCAGGGCCCGAGGTCGCCGCCGATCCGTCGCGCGGCCAGACCCTGACCGGTCCCTGATCCGGTGGCGCGCCGTGCCCGGACAGGATTCCACAAGGCGTGTCGTCGCGGCCGTCGCCCCGCCGCTGGGCGGAGCGCTGCTCGCGATTGGAACGCTCCTCGCGAGCCCCGCGTCCGCTCCCGCGCGCCCGCCTCCGGTCCGGGCCGCGCACCTCGCGTCGACGCGGGCCGAAGACTGCGTTCCGTGTCATGCCCGCGAGGTCGCCGAGTGGCGAGCCTCGGCGATGGCCTACGCGGTCCGCAGCCCCCTGGTCGGTGCTCTGGAGAGCGTCGTCGAGGAACAGGTCGGACGCGACGCTTCGTGCCCTGGCGGCGCCGGAGTGCTGCGCAGCCGTGGGACGGACGCGTGCGTCGACGCGCGCACCGGCCTCCTCATCACCGGCGCGGGGGGCGAGCAGTGGTGCGTCAACTGCCACGCGCCAGGCGAGAACCTGAAGCCCGCCATGCCCGCATGGACTCGGCGCGATCCGCGCACGCGGGCGCCGGTCCGGGACCTCGTTGCCACCTCGAGCCTCGAGGGGATCTCGTGCGCGGCCTGCCATTCGACCACGGGACCTGTCACGCTCCACGCTTCTCGCGTGCGTCGTCCGGGCTACGAGGGCAACGCCACCTGGACCTCGTTCCTGACCGGCCAGGTGTTTGCCAGCCGACCCGAGGATGCGAGGGGTCTGCCCGGGATTGCGAACTCGGGCTACCAGCTCGGTCCGTCGCTCTTGCTCGGCGGAGCGGTCGACGGCGCGCTCGTTCACCCGGAGGCGCTGGCGCAGACCCGGCGCTACCTCGCGTCGAGCGAGTTCTGCGGGGCATGCCACGACGTGCGCCTCTTCGGGACCGACGTGCGCGGTACCGAGCGAGGAGAGCACTTCAAGCGGCTCCGCAACGCGTACTCCGAGTGGCGTGCCTGGGCCGGACGCCGAGTCCCGCGCGGGACGACGCCCGGCCACCTGCCAGGACTGCCACATGAGCCTCTACCCCGGGGTGTGCGTGTCAGGTGGGAAGAACGGCGCCGGCGGCTGTCCTGCCGGGACCCACTTCGAGGCGCGGAAGCCGGGCTTCAAGGCGCTGGCGCTCGTCGCACCGACCTCGAAGGCTCCGACTCCGGTGGCCTCGCACTGGTTCACCGGCGTCGATGTGCCCATGTCGGAGGAGCTCGCACGATGACGTGATCGACGACCCGACCCTGGATGGAAGCGGCGTCCCCGTGGGATTGCGTGCGCGCCGGGATTTGCTGCTCGCGCACACGTTCCGCTTCTCGCTCGGGGAAATGAGCGCGACAGGGCAGCGCGCTGCAGATCCCGCTGACGATCGAGAACGTCGGGGCCGGTCACCGGGTGCCGGCGGGCTTCAGTCAGGAGCGCGAGGTCTGGGTCGAGTTGCGCGTCACCGATGCGCGCGGCGCCACCGTCTACGAGGTCGGAGTCCTCCCACGTCCGGATGCGGACCTCGCGGACAAGCGCTTGCTCGAGGTGACCACGGGCGACGTCCAGCTCGACGGTGCGGGACGCGCGCAGGGCATGTTCGGCGCCGACGTGCGCGACGGACCCGACGTGCCGCGCTGGAGCCCCGACCCACGCCTCGGCGCGACGCGCACGTCGGGGCGGGGGCTCGTCAACCTGCAGAACGGCTTCCAGCGGTGCGTCCGATGCATCGGATTCATCGACGATCGCGGCGCGTGCCAGCCCGGCCCCGGGCAGGGCCTCACCCGCGCAGACCGCTTTGCCGATGGCGACTACGATCTGGACACCGGCGAGTGTCGCTCGAACCTGACCGGAGACAGCGCGCTCTTCGAGACGTACTTCCCGGTCGGCGCGCTCGACGCCGGGCGTGGCGTGGCCAAGGCTCCGGACGCGATTGTGACACCCGCTCGGCCGCACCGAACGTCCCGATGGTATTCACGTACCTGCTCGACGCCGGGCGCCACCCGGCGCCGTTCTCCGCGCGCGCGCGTCTCCTCTTCCGGCCGTTTCCGCCGTATCTCGTCCGTGCGTTCGCGGCCTACGAGGCAGCGCAGGTCCGTGCCGGCGCGCGGCCGGGAGGCGCGCAGGTCCGCGAGCGGATGCTGAAGCGCGACGAGCCGGTCGAGATCGGGCAGGCGGAGGGGACCCTGCCATGAGCGCCTGGCCGGATGCGGTGTGGCGTTCTCCCTGGCTGGTTGGGCTTGACGCAACGGGGCGGGCTACGCTCGAGGCCTCTGGAGACCTCCGCGCGCTCGAGCGGGGGGAAGCGCTCTTCGCGCCCGGCGAGCCGGCCGACGGCTTCTTCGTCGTGAACGAGGGCGTCGTGGAGGTGATGGCGGTGCGGCGCGGAGATGTGCAGGCAACCACGCTCCGGCGCGCAGTGGCCGGCGATGCCGTCGGGGAAGAGGCGGTCGTGAGGAGCGGCTTTGCCCGGATGACGGGGGCGCGATGCGCGACGCGAGCGCGGGTCGTCCGCGTGCCGGTCGGCGTCTACCGGCGCGCTGCGCGAACGCGCCGGAGGAGCGACGCTGGCGAACGAATGGGAGCGGGGCCTGCTCGACGCCGCGGCGAAGGATGTGCTCCTGCGCCTCGAGCCTCGCGCGCGACGTGGGTGCGCGGGATCTCGAGAGGGCCGCCGGGCTCGCCCGTCACGGCCAGCTCGCGCGAGGGGATACGCTCTTCTCGCGGGGGGATTCGTCGTGGCGACGTCCTCGTCGTGGCCGACGGGATGGTCTCTCTCGAGACCGAGGAGGAAGGCCGGGCGCGCATCCAGGCATACCTCGGGCGGGGCGACCTCGTCGGCGATGGCGCCGAGCACGCGGCCCTCGAGCGATGACGGCGCGCGGCGTGCGGCCCGCCTGGGTCATCTCGCTTCCGCACTCAGCACTGAGGCGAGCGGGCCACGCGCGCACGACGTGTTTGCGCGGGTGCGACGCGTTGAGGTACCGGCGGCCGCTCCGGAGTCGACCCGGCACGTCCGGGGCGATCTGTGGCGTTACGCCGTGGCCGGCTCGATGCTGGTCATCGATGACGAAGCGTGCGTGCGCTGCGGCCACTGCGCCTGGAGCTGCGCCGACGCGCACGGCGACGGGGTGTCACGGCTCGTGAGAAGGGGCGAGAAGGTCGTGGTCCACGACGCCACCGACGGCTCGCAACGCGCGCTCATCATTCCTGGCAGCTGCCAGCACTGCAAGCATCCGGCTTGCATGATTGGCTGCCCGACCGGCGCCATCGGACGCGGAGCGCGTGGCGAAGTGCTCGTCCGGGAGGACCTGTGCGTCGGGTGCGGCCAGTGCGAGCGAGCCTGCCCCTGGGGGAGCGTGCACATGGCGCCCAGGGTCGCGGGGGCGACGAAGGTCGGGACAGGCGGGCGCACTCTCTGCGATGGTCGCCGTCAAGTGCGACCTCTGCGGAGATCGCGATGCGGGCCCGGCGTGCGTGCGCGCATGTCCGGTCGAAGCCATCGCGCGCGTGGAGCCGCTTGCCGCGATGGCCGACGTACGCCAAGCTGTCGCCGAGCGCGTCCCGCGTGCCCGGCTGCCACGGGCGCGGCCCGCATGGCCCTGGGCTCTGGGGGCCGCGCTCCTTGCCATCGCCATTGCCGGACCCGCCTCGTGGCGGGGGCCCGGCCCGGCGTCCGGGGTCGTTTCCGGGGCGCTCGTGGCGCTCCTGGTGGCCTACTCGGCGCTCAAGCGCTCCCGGCTGACCGGGCTGCGCTGGTGGCCGGGCGCGCGGACGCACGCCGTCGTGCACTTCGGGCTGGGCATCGTGACCGCCGGCGTGGTGTCGGCGCACGTAGCGTGGCGCGCTCCGGCGAGCGCGGCCGGCGCGGCGCTGCTCGCGTTTGCGCTCGCGACCGTCACGGGAATGCTCGCGGGCATCGCGTACGCCGTGCTCCCGGCGTGCCTGGCGCGCGTCGAGCGTCGCGCGCGCCTGCCCGAGGACCTTCCGGCGCGGGCTCGAGAGCTGGAGGAGCGAACGTTCGGTGCCCTGACGGGCCGCACGGCGACGAGCAAAGCGCTCTACGCAGCGCGTGCTGGCTCCGTATGCCGCGGCGACGCTCGGAGGGCTCGCGCTCGTCGTCTCCGGCCGCTCGTTGCGGGAGGAGGAAGCGCGTCTGCGCGGCCTCGTGGACGCCGTGACGCAGGGGCGCGCGATGGATGGCCTGCCCGATCTCGTACGTCTTGCGGTGGAGCGCAGGGCGCTGCGCGCGCAGCGCCTGTTGCAGCGCGGCCTGCGGGCGAGCGTGACGACGCACGTCGTATCCGTTGCAATCGCCGTGGTGCTGGTGGTCGTGCACGCGGTCAGCATCGCAGGCCGACCATGACGGACGTCACGCCGCGGACCGCCAGCGATGTTCTCCAGCCTCGGCGCATGCTGGTCGGGTCGGTCACCCGCGC
>CAWDKN010000056.1:0-19762 GCA_963802815.1 uncultured Alphaproteobacteria bacterium | reverse complement strand
GCTTCAAGGGTTGGTGACCTTGACCTATGTGATGACTGCCTTTTTTATCGTCGACGGTGTTTTGACCATCGTCCTCGCGATCGCCCATCGCCGCGAGCTGACGGGAAAATGGGAGTGGATGATGGTGAACGGCATCATCGATCTCTTGCTCGCCGCCATCATCATCATGGGCTTTCCCGGCACGCTGGTTTGGGCGTTCGGTCTTCTGCTTGGTGTCGATATGATCTTCGGCGGCGCATCCCTCATTGCGGTGGCGCTGCAAGCGCGCAAAGCAGTCTCGCAAGATGGTCGAACTCAGCCGGCCTAAGCATACCCAGCATGGTTGCTGACTCGCAGCCTGCGCTGATGATCTCGCTGGTACAGTTGGGTGGGCTCGAACCACCGACCTCCTGTTCCACAGACAGAATTTGGCTGTCGCCGATCATTCGCTAGAGTGGCCGAGACTAACCCAGCCACATAAGGATAAAGATCAATGACCATGACGGCCCTGACCCAGAACGAGAAGCCAGTTTCCAGCGGATTTCGTGTGGATGTATCGCGCGGCGAGCGCGTTGGCCGCGTGTCGTCAGAGTGGTTTTCCCGACCCGATGACGAGCGTTATCTCGATACCAACCGCACCCAGATGGCGGCGCTGGTCACGTCGAGCCACGCAGGAGGTCCAGGCGCTTGGATCGGTCGAAAGGCTCCAACAGCCGATCCTCATGCAAATGCTCGACGGTGCTGCGGTTGTCATAAATGTCGCCCATCACGTCGTCATGGCCGCCGCCGATAAACAACGCGCTCCGGGCCTTGAAATCAGAGGCGCCTCTGTCGGCCCGTGTGAGAACCAACCCATCGATGCAGCGCGCTTACTGGTGCATTCGTCCTATTTGTTCGCTGGAACGCGACAAGGCTTCCGCGTTCAGGCGAAGACTTCGCTTGTCCTGGCCACGTTGTGCATAGTGATCGCGGTGAGTGGAGGAAGCAGTAAGGACCGCAGATGATTGTCGCCCTTCGTGCAACGTGGCAGCCATGGCAGACTTGCCGCGTGGTCAGCGACGCTGAAGTGGCCGAGGCCATCTCGGCACAATCGCTACAGCGGGCGTACAGACAGCGGTCCGATTGCGCTTCGCACGTTCCGGAGCATGCATGTGAAAGCAACGAACTGGAGCGGCATGTGGCACGCCGGAGTTTGCCACAGCGCTCGGTTTTACGTCCCATGCGTTGCGGATTTGGCGCGATCGGGTGGAGCAATCCGGCAACGCAATTGACTGGCGAACCCTGCCTTATCCGAGCGCCCGGGCCCAATTAAGCAGCGCTGCTAATTGCGCGCAGCCTAAATATCGCTTGACACCGGCAGCGGCGGACGGGCGGTCGAGCCGTCGTCGCTTCAGCGACGAACAGAAGCCAGCGATCGTGCAGGAGACGGAGAAGCTTGGTGCGAGCATGGCACAGGTTTGCCGCCGCCATGGCGTCGCCACCAGCATGCCACCTTCATTGCGCCGCCATCCGCAAACCTTCACACAAGCGGCCCTTCGCCGAAAATAGCGGGGGACGGTGACGGTCAATCGACTGGCCACGCGGGTAGATTTGGGAAGATGCCGTACGCGCGAGTTTGGCCCGTCAACGGCCAACTCGCTTTCAGCAGGACGTGGCGAGCCATTTCACTCGCGAGTCGTCCGGGCGGCTTCCGCAGCTTCCTAGCCGTTTTTGTGTCTCTGCCCTAATGCTCGGCCGCCCCAAGGAGCTACGGGCTGCCTGACGGCGCTTGACACTGCTGCGAAGGCATCCAAGTCGCATCCCCGCATACCGGAAGGGTGCGTTCGGCAGTAGTCGGGCGCCGCCTGGATTACGCCGATTGCGGTCGGCTTTACCGTAGTCACGAACGCCACAAAGCACAGCACTCCGAGGGCGAACGTCGCGAGACTCAGAACCTCCTTCATAACAGCTCCTATACAACTTCCATCTCGCGCCGATATGGCGCATCAGCCGGCAGATCTGCGGGGGCAGTCGGATTTTCGTGATGGTTGTCCGTCACGCGCTTCGGTTCGTTGATACGAAACCAGGCCACATACAGTGCCGGCAAGAACAACAGTGTCAGCATCGTTCCTACGATGATGCCGCCCATCATCGCATAGGCCATCGGACCCCAGAAAATCTCCCGCGCAATCGGGATGAGGGCGAGACTTGCGGCAGCCGCGGTCAGCATGATCGGCCGCATGCGATGCTCGGTCGCTTCCACCACCGCGTCCCAAGCCGGGCGTCCCGCCTTCCTCAGGTCCTCGATCTGCACGATCAGGATCACCGAGTTGCGGATCAGGATGCCAATCAGCGCCAGCACACCAAGGATCGCAACGAATCCGAGCGGCGCTCCGCTTGGCAGCAAGGCCATGACAACGCCGATCAAGGCAAGTGGGGCCACCGCGAACACCAGGAACAGCCGGTGGAAGCTTTGCAGCTGTATCATCAGGATCGTCGCCATGATGAAAAGCATCAACGGAACGACCGCTTCGATCGGGGCCTGGCTTTTCGCGCTTTCCTCGACCGAGCCCCCGATCGAAACCGAGTATCCTGCCGGCAGTCCTTTTGCGAACTCGGTCACCTTCGGCGCGAGTTGATCCACGACCGTCTTCGGTTGCACGGTGTCGAGGATACTTGCCTTGAGCGTGATCGTGGGAAGCCGCGATCGCCGCCAGATTGTCGGCTGCTCGATTTCGTAGCGCAGCGTGGCCACTGCGCCGAGCGGCACAGACTGGCCGCCCAAGCCTGTCAATTGCAGGTCGCGTAGCGTATCGATTGATGCGCGCTCCGATGCGGTCGCGCGACCCATCACGTTCACCAGGTAAATGCTGTCGCGCACCTGGGTGATCGAGGAGCCGGCAAGGACGCCGTTCAACGTCGTCGCGATGTCCTCCGAACTCACGCCAAGCTGGCGCGCCTTGTCCTGCAGGACGTCAACCTTGACGACGCGCGCCGGCTCCATCCAGTCGAACACGACATGATCAAGGTGCAGATTGGCGCGCACGATGGCGGCGAGGTTTTGAGAAAATTCTCTCACCTTGGCGATGTCGGGTCCGCTCAGCCGATACTGGACGGGACGTCCGACCGGAGGTCCGACCTCGAGCAATTTGACAAAGGTATCGGTGCCCGGGAAGGTCTTCTTCAGATAGGTTTCGAATTGCGCCTTGACGCGATCACGCGCGGCAATGCCGCCCTTGGTGACGACGACCATCTGGCCAAACCAGGTGTTCGCCGTCTGCACATCGAATGACAGCACAAATCGCGGAGCGCCGGTTCCCACATAAGTCGACCAATGGTCGACACCAGGATTGCCCTGTAGCTGTTCACGCTCGAAGCGGGCGATCTGCGAATTGGTCTCGGTTATCGAGGCGTTTTGAGGCAGATTCCAGTCAATGATCAATTCAGCACGGTCCGACGACGGAAAGAACTGCTGCTGCACGAACTTCATGCCGAACAGAGCGAGCGCGAACGCTACGACCGTCACCCCGACGGTGATCCAACGATGACGCATGCAAACCAGAAGCAGGCGGCCGAACGTTTGCCCAAGCCGGCCTTTGGATTCATGATGGCCTTTCATCCTGGCCGGCAGGATCGTGACCCCGAGCAAGGGCGTAAACAGCACCGCGACAATCCATGACACGAGCAACGAGACCGCAATGACCACGAACAAGGTGTAGGTGAATTCACCGGCATTGCTGGTGTTGAGGCCAATCGGGATGAAGCCGGCGACGGTGACCAGCGTGCCGGTCAGCATGGGAAAGGCCGTGGAGGTGTAGACGTGCGTTGCGGCCTTCTCCAGGGGATCGCCGACTTCCAGCCGCGCCACCATCATTTCAACGGCGATCATGGCGTCGTCAACCAGAAGGCCGAGAGCGATAATCAGCGCGCCGAGCGAAATGCGCTGCAGCGAGATTCCCGCATATGCCATAACCACGAACGTGATCGCCAGAACCAAGGGAATCGCGATCGCAACGACCAGACCGGCCCGAACGCCGAGGCTCAAGAAGCTGATCCCGAGCACGATGACCACGGCTTCGAACAGCGCTTCGGTGAAGCCGGACACGGCGTGCTCCACGACGACCGGCTGGTCAGCGACGAGATGCACTCCCAGGCCGATCGGCTGCTCGGCGAGAATCCTGGACATTTGCTCTTTCAATGCCTCGCCGAATTTCAGCAGGTTCGCGCCCGACTTCATCCCGATCGCGAGTGCGATGGCGGGCTGACCGTTGAAACGAATCAGCGTCGTCGGCGGATCGGCGTAGCCGCGCGTGATGGTTGCAACATCTGTCAGCGGGAAGAACCGGTCGTTGACCCGAAGATTGATCGCCTTCAGACTTTCCTCGGATGCGAAGTGACCGTTGACCCGCACGCTGATGCGCTCCGGTCCCTCCTCGAATACACCCGAGGGCGCCACGGCATTTTGCGCCTGCAACGAGGCGACGATGGCACGGGTGTCCAGGCCAAGCGCCGCAATTTTCCGGGTCGAAAATTCCAGAAAAATCTTCTCATCCTGCGCGCCGAGAATGTCGACCTTGCCGACATTCGGGACGGTCAGGACCTTCGCGCGAATGTCTTCGACGCGATCGCGCAATTGCCGCTGGCTCAAGCCGTCGCTGGTGAACGCATAGATGTTGCCGAAGACGTCGCCGAAGCGGTCGTTGAAGCCCGGCCCGATCACGCCTTGCGGGAAGTCGCCCTTGATGTCCGCGATCATGTTGCGCACGCGCGCCCAGGTCGGGGCGACGTCGGCAGCCTTCGTGGTGTCGCGCAGATAGACGAAGACGGTGGTCTGGCCAGCAACGGTCACGCTCTTGGTGTAGTCGAGCGACTCTAGCTCTTCGAGCTTCTTCTCGATCCTGTCGGTGACCTGGCGCGTCATTTCTTCGGGCGACGCACCTGGCCACTGCGCCCCGATCACCATGGTCTTGATGGTGAAATCGGGATCTTCCTGCCGCCCTAGTTGCAGGTATGCGAACAGACCGGCCGCCATGAAGGCGAGCATGAAATACCAGACAAGCGAACGATGTCCGAGTGCCCAGTTGGAGAGGTTGAACGATTTCATGGCATAGAATCCTGTTCGATGCGGACTTGCTGTCCTTGTTTGAGGCTGTGGATCCCGGCAGTCACGATGCGCGCGCCAACAGTGAGACCGCCGGTTACGCGAATGCCGCCTTCATCCTCTAAAACCTCGACCTCGCGGAGAGAAACCGTGCTTGTGGGAGCGTCGATGACCCAGACGAAAGTCTCAGCGCCCTGTTTGAGCACGGCGGACGCGGGCACTCTGAGAACTGAGCTGTGACCCTCGCTTAGCCTTGCCGTGATGGTGCTTCCGAGCCGGAAGCTTTCGGGCGGATTATCCAAGGCGATACGAACGCGCCGCATGCGCGTCACGGAATCAGCTTGCGGCGCAATCTCGCGAATTTGGCCTTGGACTTGAACAGCGGGAAGCAGCTGCAAGCCGACGGTGAATGGCAAACCGACGGTCAACGGCACCGGGAAGTCCGCGCCGATATCGACCACAGCCTCCCGAACGTCCGGCCGCGCCACGGTCACGACGCTCTGCCCCGGCGAGACGACTTGTCCCACCTCGGCGCCCACGGCCGTGACGACGCCCGCGAAATCGGCCTTCACCTGGGCATAACCCAGCTGCTCGATCGCCTTCGTCAAATTCGCGCGGGCGCGAGCGGTCGATGCTTGTGCGCCAGCGCGTACCTGCTCGGCGTCGTCAAGCGTCTGCGTCGTCGTGGCGTCAGTCTTGATCAGGATCCGTTTCCGCTCCTCGGTCCCGATTGCGTTTTCAAGCAGGGCCTGGGCTTTCGAAAGATCCGCTTTCGCTGACCGCACCGCGAGCTCAAGGGCAGTGGGATCGATTGCCGCAACCGTCTGCCCCTCGGCAACCAGATCTCCGACGTTGACTGGACGCGCGATGAGGCGTCCCAGCACGCGGAAACCGAGATTGGTCTCATAGCGGGGCTGGACCGTTCCGACCACCACCGTGTTGTCGGATGCGGCCGGTTGCAGGACAACCGACAGTACGGGCCGGACAGGCTCCGGAGCCCTCGCCTCCTGCTTGCATCCGGCCATCGCCAACGCCGAGGCGATGATGCCTGCGACGAAAAAAAACCGCGTTCTCATGATTGATCCTCGTTATATGTCACGGGCTGGCCGGGGCTCAGCAGCTTGCCTCCGTCGACGACGACGCGGTCTCCAGCCTTGAGCCCTTCCTTGATCAGCACCGCTCCCGCTTTGTAAGCGCCGACAGTCACCGGCTTCAGCGACGCTGTCCTTGTCTTGGGGTCGACGATCCAGACCGCGGGCTTTGACCCCACTGCCGTCAGTGCGGTCGGCGGCAACGTGATCTCCATCGCGGGTTTGGTCCCGGTGCTCCCCGCGATGGCGCTTCCGAGCGTCATCGCAGGGAGTGGGTTTTGGATCGCGACTTTGACGCGAACCGTGGAGGTCTTGGGATCGACGGCAGGCGATATCTCCCTGACGTAGCCGACGCCGGTGACATCGGAATCCGAGACGAGCGTCAGCGACACGCGGCCGCGCTCAACGTCGCCAAAGAACATTGATTCAGGGACATCGAAGACCGCGTCACGCTCGCCATCTTGCGCCAGCGTGAAAACTGATTGGGCCGCCTGCACGACTTGCCCGACCTCGAGGCTTCGCGCTGTAATCACACCCGCGGCGCGGGCGTGCAGTTCGGTATCGCCAAGCGCCTCGCGGGTCCTTCCCAGCTCCGCCTTCGCCGATTCAAGCGTACTTTGTGCGGTTCGCAATTGTTCCTGCGCCTGGTCGTAGACGACGCGGGTGGTGAAGCCGCTCGACAGGAGATTGCTCTGCCGGTCATAGGTCGCTTGCGCCACGAGCAATTGAGCCTCCGCCGCGGCCACCGCTGCGGTCGCAGCGTCAAAATCGGCCTGCTGCTCGGCCGGATCGAGCCGCGCAAGAACGTCACCGGCGTTGACATGGGCGCCGACATCCACCAGCCGCGCGATCACGCGCCCACTGACCCGAAACGAGAGGTCGGCGCGGAAACGGGCCTGGACTTCGCCGGTGAGCGTGAGGTTAGCCTGTCCGTCCTGCAGCTGCACAAGCGCGGTGTGCACGAACGCGGCGCGCTCGGCGGGGGTGCCGGCGCGGTCATTGCAGGCACCCAGCGGCGCCGCCATCAGCACGAGCGCGAGGGCGGCACTCATGGGCCTCGGAAGGGCCGGCGTGGGTGGACGGGGGACAAAATGGTGCACGATGACCTCCTGCTTTAATTAAACTACACGGTATAGTATATTTTATGAAGCGTCAAGGCCGGGATTTGCCCTGACAAGCAAGCGTTCGGCCAGTGGACAGGCGCCCCGGTGGAAGACCGGGGCGACAAAGTACCGTCCGCCTCAATCAATTCCCATCACACACCAGAACGCGCCGGGTGCCGGATCGCCTGTATGTGGACACGTAGGTGCAGCCGTCGTCGGTGGAGGCGGAGGACCTCCCATAAGCGTAGCCCGCAGCTGCGGCATAAGGCCAGTACCGGTAGCGATGGTCGTAGCCATAGCTGGCGTAATTATTGCTGGTGTAGCTGTTGGCGCTGTATGCCGCCGCGCGACCCTCGACGCCGCGAAAATTGGCTTGGCCGCCGCGATCGAGACCCTGTAGTCCGGCTGCACCATCGGGACGATGCGGACCACCGGCGAAGTCACGAGGAGGCGCGGCGGCGGGGCCACGGGGAGGAAGGCCAGCGACAGGTCTGGCCGGAGGACCAGCAAGGGGAGGACCGCCGGCGCCTAGGGCCGGAGGCGGACCACCGGCGCCAAAACCCGGCGGAGGAGGAGGACCAGCGAGTGGAGGCGGAGCACCCGGGGGAGGCCCGAACTGCGCGAGTGCGGCGGTAGGCGCGGCGACGGCGGCGCCGAGCAACACGCTCGCAGACAGGGTCAGCAAAGTTTTCCTCAACATTCCATTTCTCCTTTTGCTAGATGCGGGGTTTTTCGAGCAACGGCGCGAGAACATCCGCCTTGTCGGTTGCACGCGTGCCCCCGAGGAGTCGGGCCTTGCGGTGGGTTTGGTCCCGGAAGTCGGCCCATTCAGGCGCGACGGAATGACTGCGGGATTCGGAAGCTGTCCTGTCGCAGTCTGGCCGACGATCGAGCGGTTCGTCCGTCGGCACGGCGTTCTTGCGCGGCGCGAAGCGACCGCCCTGTCGGCCCGCCGCTCACCTTCGCTGAGCACAAATACTAAAATAAAGGATGAGTATTCGGAGCCGAAGCCATATTCGATCCGACCGCCCAGGCTCCTGATCAAATCGCGAACGAGGCCGAGTCCCAGCGCCGGCTTCAACCGCGAGGCGACCGACCCGTTGTCCGAGATGATGCAGTTGACCACCGGGTACGCCAGCGACAGCCTGACCTCGATCTCTCCGGTTCGACCGTCGAAGCACGCGTGCCGCACCGAATTCGTCACCAACTCGTGGACGGCCATCCCAAGGCGCCAGCACCGCTCTGGTTCGAGCGGCAAGGTGTCGGCTTGAAACGCGAGATGGACGCCGATTGGCAATAAACCTGACCTGGTTATCGCGAAGCAAAGCTTGCGGAGATATTGGGCGGCGTCCACGAGCGCATCGCCTTCCGGTATCGCAAGAACGCGATGCACATTGGCCTGCTCCCGGAGCAGTTCGACGACGTCGCCCAGCGCGACCTTGGCCTCCGGATTGTCCATCCGCACGGCTGCCGCGGTCACCACCTCGATTGCAGCAGCGAGCTGGTTGTTGATTCTGTGGGTCAATTCGCGGACTAGGGTCCGTTTATCCAGATCGGGCGGATGCGGCACGGCGGCATTGAGCACGACGATCTCCTATATATACTATACCGTATAGTTTATTTTACTTGCATTTTCGTTGGTGCCGTGTCAACTCGGATTTCAGCTAATCGCACTATCGTGATCGTAGGGACATACATGACCACGGACAGAAAATCGAAACGACCGCAGGCCCGCTTGGGTAGGCCGCCCAAGGACCTCGCCGGCGACGTCACCAGTCGTATCCTCGATGCGGCTCAGCAGGTTTTTCTCAAGAGAGGTTACCAAAGCGCCAGTGTCGATGAGATCGCGGAGATGGCGCCGGCGAGCAAGCCAACGATTTATGCCCACTTCGACGGCAAGCAGGCGCTGTTCGAGGCGGTCATAGCCCGTATCATCGCCGGACTGACAAACTTCGAGGGCTACGAGCCCAGGGGACGCACAGCGACGGACAAGCTCACAAGTGTCGGAACCGAGCTCGTGGAAAAATTCCTTGAGGACACCGTCGGCGTAACGCGCGCCACGATTGCCGAAGCAGACCAATTCCCGGCACTGAGCCGCCATGTCCATGAAGCCGGCCGAGATCGGGCCGCATCTGCGGTTTCTCATGTCCTGAACAATGCGGCCAACCCGCTTCAGCGCGGTCCAAAGGGGCCTTTCAGCACCAAGCGTAGCCTCGCCACCGCGCAGATTTTCATGGACCTCATTCTGCTCCCGATGCTGATGCGGGCGCTGATGGGAGAGGATGCGAAACACCTTCGAAAGGAGGTGCCCAGTTTCGTGCGCGATCGCGTCAACTTTTTCCTGGCAGCCTGTGAAACGGATTGGGGGCAGTGAACGCCCTCGCCGCCCGCGACGCTCCGGGGTGAGACCGCTGGAGGGCGGCCTTGCGCTTCGGCGGCGCGTCCAATTCCGGATTCCGGTCGGCAAATAGCGCGGCGAGAAGAAAGCTTTCCACCCACCCGAAATACCGAAACAAGGGCATGGCCGGAGAATCTCAGCGCGTATGGGTGCCTTGCAGTTCGCGGCGACAGGCTTCGCTGAAATCCCGTAGCGGATCCATTTCGTTGATGAGCTCGGGCAGGTCGACGAATGTCCGGTTCGGAGAAAGGTAGGTTTCGAGGATCAACCGGCCCGCCTTCTCCGCCGCTTCGATGACGGCGTCGCTCGAAAGGATTTTCATTCGGGCAATGAAAGCGTACAGGCCGACCAGTTTCGAAACCTCTGACTTGTCGCTGACAAGTGCATCGGCGTAGAGCCTCGATGCCTCTTCAATGAAGCTTTTGTAGAGCTCCTGCCGCTGGGACGCGGCCCGCAAGGTGTGACGGACGCGGTCTTTGCGTCGCTGCGTCACCCAATTCGTGAGAATTGACGCTAGCGTCCCTGATGCAGATCCCGAAAATGACGCAAGGGCGGGAATATAGATCATGTTCATTCTTCTTCTCCAGTTTTTTGGCGGCTCACGCGGCCGCTCAGAGGCTGACGGGAACTATTCGTCGTTGGCAACCGGGCCCGCTTTGTCGTTGCCGTACCAAAGCAAGACCGCTTGGCGATGCTGCTCTGGAACAGCCTGCTTCAGCGTCTGCTGGCGATCGGGCCGGTGCCTGATCGAAGACGGACCGACACGCATCGCTGAGAACCGATTTGTTCTGCCTCAAGCAGATTTCGACCTTGGTGGCGTCGGGAATGTAGCTGCCGCAGAGTTCTGAAGGCGTCGGACGTGCAGGCAGCCCTCTGCTCGGGTGTGCCTTGATTCTCCTGCGCAGACGCACTCGTTGCGCAAAGCAACGTTGCTGCCGCCGCGATCAAAAGACGGTTGGATTCCCAAATCATATCGGATTACTCCTCTTGTTGAGCTTGCATCTGGATTTCAATGATCGAACGCCCGTCCGCAGAAGGCGGGAGTTCGCGCGGACTGCTTGCTTCGGTGTGGCCGGACACGGGCACGTGAACTTCTTTTCCTTGACAGACCCGATCGTTCATGGCTCTTCTGATCGCGCCATATATAAACTATACGGTTTAGTTTATTATCGGCCAGTTCGAAATTGTCAACCCTCTTTTTTCGACCGAGCGGGACCAATCACGGTCGGAAATCGGCAACAGAAGAGCACGCAATGAACTTACAGCTTCGACCACACCTCACGGCTCACGAGCACCGTCTCCCATTCGAATGCGTCGCCCTGCTTCTGCAAGGCGGTGGTGCGTTGGGGGCATACCAGGGAGGCGTCTACGAGGCGCTGGCAGATGCCAAGATCCATCCTGACTGGATCGCCGGCATCTCGATCGGAGCCATCAATGGTGCCATTATTGCGGGCAATCCGCCTCACTCTCGAGTTCGATCGGCTGCGCGAGTTTTGGACGCAGGTGACTTCGAGCGCGGCCTGGGATTGGTCAAGCAATCCCTTCGCGGATTTGGCGCGAAGCGACGATACACGCAATCTACTCAACCAGATGAGCGCCAGTCTTGCGGCGTCGTTCGGCGCAACTGGATTCTTCGCCGCACGCCCGTTGATGCCTTGGCTGCAACCGGGTGGGACGGTCGCGGCGACCAGCGTCTACGACACGAAATCGCTCAGGGGTACGTTGGAGCGCCTGGTGGATTTTGATCGCATCAACGCCGGCATGACGCGCTTCAGCGCCGGCGCTGTCAACGTCAGGACCGGCAACTTCGTCTATTTCGACAACACCACCCATACAATCAGGCCGGAGCATGTCATGGCAAGCGGGGCACTCCCCCCTGGCTTCCCAGCCGTCGAGATCGAGGGCGAGCAGTACTGGGATGGCGGCCTCGTGTCCAACACGCCACTACAATGGGTGATTGAAAGCAACCCCCGCCGACAGGATACGCTCGCTTTCCAAGTCGATCTCTGGAGCGCGCGGGGTCAGCTTCCGCGCAACATGGCCGAGGTCGCCACACGTCAGAAAGAGATCCAATTTTCGAGCCGAACGCGCGCAAGTACTGACCAGTTCAAGAACGTGCATCGGGTACAGCGTGCGCTGGCAGCTCTGCTAAGTGGACTTCCTACCGATCTTGTGCAGAACGATGATCTGGAGATCCTGAAGTCCGTCGCCAGTGACAAGGTCTACAACATCATCCAGCTGATCTACCGGGCGCAGAACTACGAAGGTCACTCCAAGGACTACGAGTTTTCACGTTTATCGATGCAAGATCATTGGCGTTCGGGATATCACGACGCACTGCGTACGCTGCGCCATCCCGAGGTCCTGGCTCGTCCGGCGAGCCTGGACGGGGTCTTCACGTTCGATCTCGAACGCGATGGTCTGGAATAAGCATTCACACCGGCCCTATTGACCACGAAGAGGATTTGAAAGATGCGAGACCAAGACGTACTGAAACAGGCGTTCGCAATGCCGCTTACGAACCCGTCATATCCACCAGGCCCGTATCGGTTCGTTAACCGCGAATACCTGATCATCACATATCGCACCGATCCGGCAAGGCTGCGGGCGGTCGTGCCGGAGCCGCTCGAACTCGATGAGCGGGAAGCGCTGGTCAAGTACGAATTCATCCGCATGCCGGATTCGAATGGTTTCGGCGACTACACCGAGAGCGGCCAGGTGATTCCAGTCTCTTTCCGCGGCCGGCGGGGTGGCTACACGCATTGCATGTTCCTCAACGACGAGGGACCGATCGCGGGCGGTCGCGAACTTTGGGGCTTTCCGAAGAAGCTTGCGCAGCCGACGCTGCGAACCGAGCTCGACACCCTTGTCGGCACGCTCGATTACGGCCCGCTCCGGGTCGCGACCGGAACCATGGGGTACAAGCATCGTGAGGCCGACCTCGCCAAGATCAAGGCCTCGCTCGAAGCGCCCAATTTTCTGCTTAAGATCATTCCGCACGTTGATGGCAGCCCACGTATTTGTGAACTGGTCGAGTACCATCTCGATCGCGTTATGCTCAAGGGGGCCTGGACCGGCCCAGCTGCGTTGTCATTGATGCCTCACGCTTTGGCCCCGGTCGCAGAACTTCCGGTTCTCGACGTCGTGTCCGCAACCCACATCCTTGCCGACCTTACGCTCGGACTCGGTAAGGTCGTGCACGACTATTTGCGACAACCAGGCCGACAAACGCCGCACATCAACGAGAAAGCGTTAGTGACTTGATCGAGATGAACTGCATTGGCGGCTGGCATATTGATTACCTGTCTGGGAGCGGCCTAGGTTTAGCTGCTCCTCTCTCCCGCCGACATGATCACGTGATACGGGATCGAGGTCGAAGGTGTTGTCGGGCGATCCAAATCGAGAATTGATCCAGGTCAACGCGCGCGCAATCAAGTTCGAAAATGATAGCCAAAACGGACTACTCTAGGGAGATCGTTATGCCGGAGCAGAGCAGTGTGCATTTTTACCTGACTTGGGCCAAGGAACGGATCGACGAGATGGATGCCGCGCTGGCATCACTTGAGGTCAGGGCGAACCAGGTGACGGCCGATTCCAAGGTGAAGGGCGACCAGCTGATCGCCGATTTGAAAAAGCGGCGGGAAACTTTTCAGGCCTCGCTGAAGGCTCAGGCCGAAGCCGGCGAAGCTGCCTGGGCCCGCGCCAAGGCAGATCTGGAGCCGCAATGGAATGGATTCGAAGCCCAGGTCAAAACCTACTTCGAAAGCGCCGGCAAGCAGATCGAGCAGCAGCAAGCCACGTTCAAGGACATCGCTGCCGCGCAAGCCAAGGCCTGGCGCGACGCAGCGGACAAGTTCCATGACGCGGCGAGCAAAGTGGCGGTCGCCCGGCGCGCCGATATAGATACGGCGCTGAAGCAAATGAACTTGGACGCATCCGAAGTCGAAGCGCGACTTGAGAAGCTCAAACAGGCCGGAAGCAGCTCCTGGTCGGTGCTGAGCGCCGCATTGACGGAATCGCGCAAGGCGTTCGATGAGGCTAATCAGGCTGCTTGGAAAGCGCTGAAGGATTCTGCTCCCAAGAGCTGAGGCGCCGCCTTACCCTTTTTCGGTCAGTTCCTAGGACCGCACCCAAACGATGCGCCATTGCAACGCAGCTGCGGAGGCCGCTCCTGCGATCGCAAGGTCGATTCCGGCTCGAACAACCACTGGACGTTTTGGTCAATTTGACATAAGTGCAACGCGATCTCCTTGGGGACTTTGCTGCGCATGGCCAATGTCGATCCAATCCGTCGCGCCGAGATCGGCCGCGAGAAGCGGGCAAGAACGCGGGCTCAGCTGGTGGCGGCGGCTCGATCTCTGTTCAGAAAGCAACCGGTCGCATCGGTCACTGTCGATGACGTTGTGAAGGAAGCAGGGGTCGCGAAGGGCACCTTCTACGTCCACTTCGACCATCTTCAGGCGCTTACAACGGCCGTCGCCGACGAGCTGGTGAAATCGATCGACGATCTGCTTCAGCCGGTTCGGCTCTCGCTCAAGGAGCCCGCTGACCGGATCGCATTCGGTTGTTGCTGTTTCATCGACAAGGCGTTCCGTGATCCCGCATGGGCCGCCGTCGTGGCGCGGATGGGCATGGCATCTGCGATCGGCGGCGAAAGTGCCCGGCGACACCTCATGGAAGACCTGAGCCAGCTCTGCGGGGGCTCGCGTGGAAGCCTCTCGCCCGCGCTCGGCCTGGAGATCGTGGTTGGCATCATACTTCAGCTGAGCAGCGCGATCGGCGATGGTCGATTGCCATGGAGCGACCGCGATGCGGCCATCGGCGCGATCCTGCGCGCGATCGAACTCGACGCGCGGCAAGTGAAGTCTGTGCTCGCAGGCTTGCCGGATCCCGCGGAAATTGCCGTATCGCCGGCGCTTCGCAAGATTTCGAAGCAACGGCAGGGCGCAGCTCGGCGCACTTCCTAAAGTGCCGCCGGCGAGCCCGGCGACGATCCGGGTGGTCTGTTCACCCAGATAGATCGCATGATTTCTGCTCCAAATTCGCGCTGTGATTCGGTCTCCGGGCTTGAGATACTGAGGTCTGCGGAGCTGGGCCTTGATGAAGAGCTTCCATAGCCGGCGTTCCGGCAATAATTGAAGCAGGCGTCGAAGCGGTGACGGCGGCACGCGCAATGCGCAGCCACTCGGAGTGCCGGTAAGCAGCACGTCTCCGGCATTGATATCGGCAAAGTTCGACAACTCGGAGATCGTTTCCGCTGGCTTGAACACGAGGTTGGTCGTGTTGTCGCGCTGGCGCGGCGCGCCGTTGACTGCGAGCTCGAGTTCGAGATCGTCGAGCTGCGAAAATTCGCTCTTGTCCAGCACCGTGAGAAAGGGGCCGATCGGACAGAAGCCGCGGTAGCTTTTCCCCTTGAAAAATTGCGTTTGTGGCAGCTGCACATCCCGCGCGCTGAGATCGTTGGCGATTGCGATCGCAAAAACGTAGTTTGCGAGCATGTCGGGCTTCAGCTCGATCGCTGAATGAATGGACTTGCGAAAGATCAGGGCGAGTTCGATCTCGTAGTCCAGGAGCTTCACGTGCGCGGGCCGCGCGACGTCCTCGCGCGCGGATGCGATCGAGGCGTCGGCCTTGGTGAAGAACATGTTGAACGACTTTTCGTCGGGATCGAGTTCCGATTCGATCATGTGCCGGCGGTAGTTCGCGCCCTGGCAATAGATGCGGCAGGGCGTGGTGACCGGTGAAACGATCTTGACCGCCTTGATGTCGATCGTTGGATCGCGCTCGCGCGCCGCCCGCCAATCTTCCTCTCCAAGTTCGATCAGGGATGCGGTCGTCCGGTAGTTGCCGGCAAGCGGAGCTATCCCTGCCCCCGAGACGACGCCCCACCGCGACAGACCGCTTTCCTCAAAGTGTACCAGGTTGGTTGCCATCACCGTTTCCTTCGCTTCCCGTCCTTCGCACGCGCTTTGCCCATCGGTTCACCGCGAGCAGCGTCGAAACGCCCGATCAACAAACCTTGATCGCTTATTTCATATTGACTTTTTAGTCGTTTTGACTAGAAAGGTCAATACTACCGGCGATAGGTCGGGGCAAAGGGAAGGAATTGCGGATATGACATTGGACATTCCTGATGGAGCGACCACGCTGGCCGAGACCGACGTGGCCGTGATCGGAGCGGGCCCCGTCGGGCTCATGGTCGCGAACCTGCTCGGCCTTGCCGGGGTCAGAGTCACCGTCCTCGAACGCAACGAGGGGCTGTTGGGTCTGCCTCGGGCCATCGCCTACGACGTCGAAACGCTGCGGCTTTTCGCCCAGGTCGGGCTGCTGGATCAAATCACGCCCGGGCTCCTGCAGAACCCACGCGTCCGCCACCTCAACGCGCGCGGGAAGGTCTTGATGGCCGGAAACATGCTGGGACGCGGGCTCTATGGTCACTCCGGTCTCGGCACCTTCTATCAGCCGGATTTCGAGAGGGTTCTGCTCGACGGCCTGGCCAGGTTTGATCAGATCGAGGTGCTGTTCGGGCATGAAGCCGTCGATCTGCGGCAGAGTCCGCACACTGCCATCCTCAAAATATCCGCCAAATCCGGCGAGCGCTGGCTGAGAGCGAAATTCGTGATTGGCTGCGACGGTGGCGCGAGTCGGATTTGCGAGATGCTCGGCTCGAAGC
The DNA here is from genome assembly GCA_963802815.1 of uncultured Alphaproteobacteria bacterium. Classification (GTDB taxonomy): domain Bacteria; phylum Pseudomonadota; class Alphaproteobacteria; order Micropepsales; family Micropepsaceae; genus Rhizomicrobium. Next base: position 3,438 of record CAWDKN010000056.1, on the reverse strand, counting down.
TCGTGGGGTCGACCTACGCGCAGCGCTGGCTGGTGGTCGATACCATCGTCAACAATCACGATCTTGATCAGATCAGTTTCTATTGCGACCCAGTTCGTCCGCGTGTCGAGGTCCCCGCGAAGGGAAACCGGATACGTTGGGAATTCATGCAGCTGCCCGGGGAGACCGAGCAGCAGTTGATGAGCGACGAGCGGATTGGCCAACTGGTGACCCAGAGCAGCCGTTATAGCGTTGCACAGGTCGAGCGCAAAGCGGTCTACACCTTCCACGCGCGGGTTGCAGATCGCTGGCGCAGCAAACGGGCGTTTCTTGCCGGCGACGCCGCGCATCTGATGCCGCCGTTCGCCGGACAGGGCATGAACGGCGGCATGAAGGATGCCGCCAATCTCGCCTGGAAGCTTGCCGCCGTTCTCAAGGGGGCGGCTCCGGACGCAATCCTCGAAAGCTACGAGGTGGAACGCGCGCCGGCCGTTCGCAAGATGGTTGCGTTGTCACGACGCCTCGGCGCGATCATCATGCCGACCAATAGAGCGATCGCAGCGGTGCGGGACATGGTCTTCGCTTGTCTCAACATGTCCCGCCGCTTCCGTGGCTTTATTGGTCGGGGCGGCATCATGCCGCCGCCGGCGATCCGCCGCAGCGCGTTGACCGGCGCACGCCGCGACACATTGATCGGGCAGATGATGCCGCAACCTGCTGTCCAGTCGAAGGATGGCGCCGGGCTGTTGGATCGGTTCCTGTCATGCCATCAGTGGATGGTGCTCGGTGTCGGTGTCGATCCGACGGCCCTCCTATCCCGGCGCGATCTTCAGATCCTCGAGAGCCTCGATGCACGCTTTGTCTGCCTGAACGGCCCTGGCGGGGACAGCCGCGTGCTGACGCTGAAGTGCGATGATGACGCCTTCGCAGCCTGGACCGGGCTTCACGCGGTTAGCGGCGTTCTTGTCCGTCCCGATCGCTTCATCGCGGAGCGACTTGATCAAGGGGGCAACGATCTGGCCGTCCTCAACATGTTCGCGCAGCCCGGTCAAAACACTGCGCTCAGCAGGGCAGCTTGATAGAAGGTGTGGCGCTCCATGTCCATTGACACAGTCCAAAAACGCAGTCCCGGCAGTATCGAGCTGGCGCGCAGTTCGTCGCCGATCGTAAAGGCAGATGCGCTCCTGTTCGCGCATTTCGAGCGCCCAGACCTGAAGAAAGCGGAAAGCTATCTGCGCGACTTTGGTCTGGTTCTCGCCGCAAGCACAGCAACCGAATTGTTCATGCGGGGCACCGGATCCCATCCCTACATCTATCGCGCGACGTTGGGTCAAAAGGCCAGATTCCTCGGCCTCGGCCTCTCGGTCCCGAAGGCGGAGGATCTGGCGCGCTTGTCGCGGGCATTCGGCGCGCGCATTGAGCAGGCCGATGGCCCGGGAGGCGGCTCTGTCGTGCATCTGCGTGACCCCGAGGGAATTGCGGTCGACGTGCTGCATGGCTTCGTGCCCAGCGCGTCTTTGCCAGTCCGCGCACCAATTCCGCACAACGCGCCAAACCAGATCGTACGCATCAACGATACGCAACGGCCGAAGCTCGAACCGCCTGAGGTCACCAAGCTCGGGCATCTCGTGCTGGAGGCGGTCGGTTTCGATACCAGCGCCCGCTGGTACATGGACAGTCTCGGCTTTATCCCCTCCGATGTGATGTGTCTCCCCGACGGCACGCCGGTGGGCGCGTTCATGCGGCTCGATCGGGGCAAGGAGCCCACCGACCATCACACACTTTTCGTCGCACCCGGGATTGAATCCAAGGCCGATCATGTGGCTTTCGAGGTTGTCGATCTCGACGCGGTCGAAATGGGCCAGCAAGTGATGATGGCCGCCCGTCAATATCGCCACGCCTGGGGCGTCGGCCGGCATCTGCTCGGAAGTCAGATTTTCGATTACTGGCGCGACCCCTGGGGCCAGAAGCACGAACATTATGCGGACGGCGACCTGTTCGATGCCGCACAGCCCGCCGGATATCACCTGATGAACCGCGAGGGGCTCTATCAATGGGGACCGGATCTTCCGGATGATTTTGTCGACGCGCGGCTGACCCCTGCCCGCCTTTGGCGCCTGCTGAAAATGGCGCTCAAGGACAAGGCGCATTTGAAGCGAATGATGGCGCTCAAGGAGAGCCTTTCAAAGCCAGGGCGCCAGTGGCAGCGGTGAGAACGGCAATCTCCGGTAATCAAGCCGATCCATCTGCCTCAATGACGATCAGGTGCAACGGACCTTAATCCAAATCAACGTCCGAAAAAGTTCTAGCTGTTAGATGAGTTCGTGCAACCTCCATCGACCGATAACACGTTCTCAAAGGGTGTGCCGAAAGGTTGGTGAAGTTGCGCCTCTTGGAAGTTGGAAGCAGACTCAAAGAAGTCCACTCAACCGAAAGGATAGACATCATGAGCAAATTTGTCGCGACCACATTCGGCAGCGAGGCGAACGCGTATGAGGGAACGCGCGCTTTAAAGGAGCTTCATGCAGAGGGCGACCTCACGCTCTATGGACTGGCCGTCATCACTAAAGATGCTGCTGGCAAGCTGTCCGTAGAGGAGAGCCCGCCGGATGATCTTCCTGGCACAGCGGTTGGCGCTCTGACCGGCGCGCTGGTCGGGGTCCTCGGCGGGCCGGCTGGCGTTATTGTCGGCATGACCGCCGGCATGCTGCTTGGGAGCGTCAGCGACCTTCTCAACATTGGCGTCGGGACCGATTTTGTTGACAAGGTCTCGCGTGAGCTGGCTCCGGGCAAGGCCGCCGTGATCGCTGAGATCGATGAGGATTGGGTTACGCCGCTCGACACACGCATGGAAGCGATTGGCGGCTCTGTCGTGCGCGAGTGGCGATCCGATTTCGAGGAAGCCGAAATTGCGAAGGAAACAGCTGCGGACAAGGCGGAACTCGCACAATTGAAAGCTGAACTGGCTCAGTCAGGCGCGGAGGCGAAAGCAAAGCTTCAGAAACGCATCGGCGAAGTCAAGGCGAAGCTCGATCAATTGTCCGGCCAGGCGCAGACAAAGTTGCAGAGGCTGGAAAAGGACACCCACGCCAAAATCAGCGCACTAAATGATCAGGTTGCGAAGGCCACCGCAGAAAACAAAGCTCGGATCAAGGAACGTCTTGTCGAACTGCGTGCCGATCATGATCGACGGGCTGCCAAGCTGAAGCAGGCTGGCGCGTTGATCCGGGAAGCGCTCGCTGCATGAGCCCATGCTACTGAAGTAACGTCGTCCTATTATTCCTGGGAGCGGCAAGGTGGTGACCCTGCCGCTCCTGGGACTTGTCGCCACCTTCGATCTTTGACCTTCGACCAGATCGATGAGGCGGCAGCCGCATTCTGCGCGGTGTGGTTGCTAGCTGGTAGCTATGCCGAGGGCGAGCTTCTACCGATTTCCTGCAAGCATTTGATTTATCTGGT
>CAWDKN010000055.1:0-37246 GCA_963802815.1 uncultured Alphaproteobacteria bacterium | reverse complement strand
CCAACGTGCCGTGGTCCGAGACTGTCATCTACGAAGCGCACGTGCGCGGCATGACGAAACTGTTTCAAAAGGTCCAGCCGCCCGAGCGCGGAACATTCGCCGCGCTTTGCCACCCCGACGTGATCGGCATCTGAAGACGCTCGGCGTCACGGCGATCGAGCTTATGCCTATACATGCGTTCCTTCAGGACCGCACGCTTCTCGAGAAAGGCCTTTCGAACTACTGGGGCTACAACACGCTCGCCTTCTTCGCCCCGGAACCGCGCTATCTGAGCGAAGGCTCGGCCCGCGAGGTGCGCGAGATGGTCCATCGTTTCCATGCGGCCGGAATCGAAGTGATCCTTGACGTCGTCTACAATCACACTTGCGAAGGAAGCGAGCTCGGCCCCACCCTCTCGTGGCGAGGCCTCGACAACGCAAGCTATTACCGCCTCACCGAGGACGCGCGCCATACGATCAACGACACAGGCACCGGCAACACGCTGAACATGAGCCATCCCCGGGTACTGCAGATGGTCATGGATTCGCTGCGCTACTGGGGACAATCCTTCCACGTCGACGGATTCCAATTCGATCTCGGTCTTACGTTGGGTCGCGAGCCGCAGGGCTTCGACCAGCATGCGGGGTTCTTCGACGCAATTCAGCAGGACCCCCTGCTCTCGACCCTGAAGCTCATCACCGAGCCCTGGGACGCGGGGCCGGGCGGCTATCATCTCGGCGGCTTTCCGCCGGGTTTCGCGGAATGGAACGACCGCTATCGCGATGGCTTGCGCAAATACTGGCGCAGCGACCCCGCGATGCGCCCCGAGGTGGCCGCAAGGCTTTCCGGGTCCGGCGACATCTTCGACACGCGCAGACGCCGGCCCTGGAGCACGATCAACTACATCGCCTCGCATGACGGCATGACTTTGCACGACCTCGTCTCCTATGACACCAAGCACAACCAGGCGAATGGCGAACAGAACAGCGACGGGCAGAGCAACGACTATTCCACGAATTACGGTGCCGAGGGGCCGACCGACGATCCGCAAATCAACTCCTACCGCGAGGGCGTCAAGCGCGCGATGCTGGTCTCGCTGATGGGTTCGCTCGGCACGCCCATGCTGCTGATGGGAGACGAGTGCGGCCGCACGCAGAAGGGCAACAACAACGCCTATTGCCAGGACAACGAGCTCTCCTGGCTCGACTGGTCGCTTCTCGAAACCCAGACAGGCCGGGAACTCATCCGGTTCTTCGCGAATCTCGCGAAGATCAGAAAGGATTTTCCAACGTTGCGCTGCGCGCACTATCTCGGCACCGACGAGATCAGCGAAGGGCTAGCCGAAATGAGTTGGTGGGACGAGCGCGGTGTCCAGCTGTCACAGGAAGACTGGGACAATCAGGAAGGCCGCGCCCTGATCCTGCGCCGGGCCAAGCGTTGCAACGAGAACAAGACCGAGATCACCGCCCTGCTCCTCAACGCCGGTGCAAACAAGTTGGCCTTCAAACTGCCCGGGTCCTTTTCCTGGCGCATTCTTGTCGACAGCGGCAAGCCCCACCAAGAACCGCGCGATCTGACCGAAGAAAGGTATGACATCGAAGGCCGCGCCGGAGTCATCATGGTTGCCGAGATGGATGGCGGAACGTGACGCCGACCAGCTCCTTCGGTCCGAAATTCGAAAAAGGCGGCGTGCGCTTCCGCCTGTGGGCGCCGAGCGCGGGCGATGTCGAGCTCGAGATACAATTCGGCCCCACGCTTCGCATGACGGCGCGCGAGAACGGATGGCGGGACGCCTTCGTCGCTTGCCGGACCGGAACGCGCTACCGCTTTCGCATCGGCAGGACGACGATTCCCGATCCTGCCTCGCGTCTTCAGGATGGCGGCGTGCACGGCTGGAGCGTGGTGTGCCCTGCTATCGCGAAGCCGCCGGTCTGGAAAGGCCGCCCGTGGCACGAGACCGTGCTCTACGAGCTTCACGTGGGATTGGAAGGCGGCTTCTCGGGCGTCGCCGATAAGCTCCCGGAGCTCGCCGAGCTTGGGATCACGGCAATCGAGCTGATGCCGATTGCGACGTTCCCGGGCGACCGGAACTGGGGGTATGACGGCGTGTTGCCCTTCGCTCCGGCCGAAGCGTACGGAACGCCGGACGATCTGCGCGCGCTCATCGCGCGCGCGCACGGGCTCCGCCTGATGGTCTTCCTCGATGTCGTCTACAATCACTTCGGGCCGGACGGAAACTATCTCGGCCTCTACGCCAAGCCGTTCTTCCGCGAAGATGTCCGCACGCCCTGGGGTGCGGCCGTGGATTTCCGGCAACCGGAGGTCCGGCGCTTCTTCTTCGAGAATGCGCACTACTGGATTCACGAATTCGGCTTCGATGGGCTGAGGCTCGACGCCGTCCACGCCATCAAAGAAGACGGTTGGCTGGACACGGCGGCGCGCGCACTCAAGCAAAGTGTAGGGCCGGACCGACAGATTCACCTGGTGCTCGAGAATGACGACAACGACGCGACGCATTTGCGCAAAGGCTTCGATGCGCAGTGGAATGACGACATCCACCATGCGCTGCACGTGCTCTTGACAGGGGAGACGAACGGCTATTACTGCGACTACGCGGATGAGCCGGCGACAAAGCTCGCGCGCGCGTTGGCGCAGGGGTTCGTCTTTCAGGGCGAGGCGTCGATCAATCGTCATGGCCGGCCGCGCGGAACTCCGAGTGCAGATCTGAAGCCACAGTCCTTTATCGCGTTCCTGCAGAACCATGACCAGATCGGCAATCGCGCCTTCGGCGAAAGACTGACGACGCTCGCACGCCCCGACGCGCTGAAAGCGGCGATGGCGCTGGTACTGCTGTCCCCGCAAATTCCGATGCTGTTCATGGGGGAGGAAGCCGGAAGCAATGCACCGTTCCTCTACTTCACGGATGTCGGCCCGGAGCTCGCCCAGGCGGTGCGCGAGGGGCGACGGCGTGAATTCGCCGCTTTCATCGATCCCGCGCGGCTCAATTCAGTGCCGGATCCCAACGCAACGGGCACCTATGCCGGGAGCGAGCCGTCGCGCGGAGCGTCCGCTGCAGAGGCGTGGCGCAGCTTCGTCAAATCCCTTCTCACCCTGCGCCGGAGGAAAATCGTGCCGAGCCTCGCCGATGCGCGGGCGCTCGATGCGAAACCACTGGGTGCGCAGGCCGTCATGGCGCGCTGGCGGCTGGGTGGCGGAACGGTCCTCGTCATCGCCTGCAATCTGGGCGTCGAACCGGTGACGGCCGCACTGCCGCAAAGCGAACCGATCTGGGGCAGACATTGTGCGGGCGTACTGCCGCGCGAGACGACGCTCGCCTGGCTCGATCCGCCATGAGTTCTCTCGGCGCTTGCCCGCGAAGCGGGTCTTGCGGAGCATTGGACCGATGCACACGGCGCCGCGAAAACGGTGTCTCCCGACACGCTACGCGCCGCCCTCAAAGCCCTCGCGCTTCCCGCGGACAACGAGGCGCAGATCCGCGACGGCCGCGCGCGCCTTAAGAAAATCAATCGTGAGAACGAACCGCTTGCGGTGATAGCGCCGGGCGCGCGCATTTCCGTTGGCGCCCGAGGCCGCGTGCGCTTTACCGGCGAGACCGGCATCGTCTCGGACGTCGCGGTCGCGAACGGCTTTGCACGCGCGCCCGCGGCCCCCGGCTACTACCGGCTCGACGACCGCAGGATTGCAGTGGCGCCGCGGCAAGCCTGGTCGATGCGCGACATATTGCGAGGCGAGAAAGTGTGGGGCACGGCGGCGCAGGTCTATGCTCTCCGCGGCGGCACGACGCGTGGCTTCGGCGATTTCGCAGCGCTGGCCGAGCTCGTGACCGACGCGGCCGCCGCTGGCGCACAGGCACTGGCGATAAGTCCAGTCCACGCCCTGTTCGGCGCGGAACCGCGGCACTACAGCCCCTATTCTCCGTCGACACGCTTCGCGCTCAATCCGCTCTTTGCGGCACTGCCGGGTGGCAAGACAGTCGATGGCAGCGATGACCTCATCGACTGGACGGCAGCGGTGAAACGCAAGACGTCGGCGTTACATCGCGCATTCCGGCACAGCCGGTGCGATCCGGGCGAGATGCAGGAAATGAACGCATTTGCGCGCCGAAGCGGCGACAGGCTGCTCGCCCATGCGCGCTTCGAAGTGCTCGATGCGCGATTTCGAAAGCAGCACCAGGTCGGTTGGCGAAACTGGCCGGCGCCGTTTCGCGATTCCGGCTCGGCGTCGGTGCGCGAGCTTGCGCCCGACGATCCCGACGTCGCCTTTCAGATTTATCTGCAATGGATGGCCTACAAGAGTCTCGCCACGGTGCAAGAGCGCGCCAAGGACGCGGGAATGCGCGTCGGGCTCATCGCCGACATGGCGATCGGCACCGATCCGTCTGGCAGCCACGCCTGGCACGCACCCGATGAAGTGCTCAACGGCCTTTCCGTCGGCGCGCCGCCCGACATCTTCAACCAGACCGGTCAGAATTGGGGAATCACGACGTTCTCCCCCGCAGGACTGGCACACACTGGTTACAGCGGTTTCATCGATACGCTGCGCGCAGTCATGGCGAATGCGGGCGGCATCCGACTCGATCATGCCATGGGATTGATGCGGCTTTGGGTCATTCCGGACGGTGCCTCTCCGGCCGACGGCGTGTATCTGCACTACCCGTTAAAGGCGCTGCTGGGCCTGCTGGCGCTGGAGTTGCAGCGTCATAGAGCCATCGTGATCGCAGAGGACCTCGGCACCGTACCCGGCGGTCTGCGCGAGCGTCTGGCACGCGCTCGTCTGCAGGGAATGAGGGTGCTGTGGTTCGAACGCAATGCGAAAGGCGAATTTCTCCGCCCGGCGAAATGGGATCCGAGCGCTGCGGCGCTGTCGACGACACATGATCTTCCTACGATCGCCGGCTGGTGGAGCGGGCGCGATCTGGACTGGCGCGAAAGAACCAGCCCGCAATTCGACCGAAGTTCGGAAGAGAAGCAGCGCGGGAGGGACCGCGCGCAGCTATGGAGCGCGCTGCGAGAGGCCCGCTGCGTAGTCGGGACGACGCCATCCGACAAGACGCCCGCCAGGGCAATTGCGGGCGCCCTGGCGTTCCTCGCGAAGACGCCCTGCCCGCTGGCGCTCGTGCCGCTCGAGGACATCGAAGGCGATGTCGAACAGCCGAACCTGCCGGGCACCATCGACGAACACCCCAACTGGCGGCGCCGGCTGAAAACGAGGAAGCCGTTTTCAACGCGCGACGGCCGTGCGCGCGCCGACATCCTCACACAGGGGCGCAAATCATCATTCCGCGCGCGACCTACAGGCTGCAATTCCACAAGGACTTCACTTTCGCAGACGCGACCAAGCTGGCGGATTATCTGGCGACGCTCGGCATCAGCCATGTCTACACTTCACCGATCCTGAAGGCCCGCGCCGGCTCGATGCATGGCTACGACGTGGTCGATCATTCGCTATTGAACCCCGAGCTCGGCGGCGAGAAGGCGTTTCGTGTCATGGCGAAAATGTTTCACCGCTGCGGGCTCGGCATCATCGTCGACATCGTGCCGAACCACATGGCCGTCGGCCAGGCCGACAATGCGTGGTGGCTGGACGTTCTCGAGCGCGGCGTGGCCAGTGCCTATTCGGGCTATTTCGATATCGACTGGGATGCGCCGGGGTTCCGCGCGAAAGTGCTGGCACCGTTCCTCGGCATGCCGCCGGAACAGGCGCTTGACACGGGTGAACTGACGCTCATCCACGACGCGACGCTCGACAAGCTGACATTCGCCTATTACGCGCACCGCTTCCCGTTGCGGCCGGATGACCGGGAGCGCCTTGCTCACCGCGATCCCGCCTCTCTTTCAAAGGCCGACCTTCTCGCGCTGCACGAGAACCAGAATTTCGTACTGGCCGACTGGCGCGAGGCCGACTCGCGAATCAACTGGCGGCGCTTCTTCGATATTACCGATCTCGCGGCGCTCAGGGCAGAGCGCGACGACGTGTTCGATGCGACGCATGGACTAATCCTGGACCTCTATGCGGAGGGATTGATCGAGGGGGTACGCGTCGATCACGTCGACGGGCTTGCCGACCCACGCGCCTATTGCCGCAAGCTGCGCGCCGCATTGCGAGAACGCGAAAGCCGCCGCCCAAGCGACGCGGGCTCGGCTTATATCGTGGTGGAGAAGATCCTGGCTGCTGACGAAAGTCTTCCGTCCGATTGGCCCATCGAAGGGACGACGGGCTACGACTTCATGAATGAAGTCGCCGGCCTGCAGCACGCCGACGATGCCGGTGCGCTCGACGCGCTGTGGCGGAGATATGGGGGACGCGGCGACGATTTCGAGCGCGAAGAGGTCCTGGCGCGGCGCGAGACCACATCGACAAAGTTCAAGGCGCAGCTGGTAGCGACGGCCTGCGCCTTCGCGGCGACGGCGCGGGGCAAGCCGATCGGCGAAGCCATTCTCACAGACGCCCTCGAGGCGGTCATTGTGCAGATGCGCAGCTATCGGACTTACGCGACGGGCCGGAAGGACTCGCCGCGCGGCGGCGGATATTTCGAGCGGGCAATCGAGAAAGCCGCGCTGGACAGCGCGGCATTGCGGCCGGCGATCGAGGCCATCGCAGGTGTGGTGGGCGACGTCTCCGAGGAACCGGCCACCATCGACGCCATACGTCGCTTCAACCAGCTGAGCGCGCCCGTTGCCGCCAAGGCGGTGGAAGACACGGCATTCTATCGCTACGGACGCATCCTTTCGCGCAATGATGTCGGCTTCGATCCGCGACAGAAGACGCTGCCGGCCGCCGACTTTCATATCCGCATGGCGCGGCGCGCGAGAGACTGGCCGTCCGACATGCTTTCGACCGCGACGCACGATCACAAGCGCGGCGAGGACGCCCGCGCGCGGCTCGCGGTGCTGAGCGAGCTGCCAAATTCGTGGCGGCAACGCGTCGAACGCTGGTTCGACCGCAACGCGCGCCTGCGGCCGGACGGTCTCGACGGCGACGACGAGTATCAGCTTTATCAGACATTGACGGGCGCGTGGCCGATGTCGGGAACGTCGGATCCGGGTTTCGCACAGCTTGCCGAACGCGTCGCCGGCTGGTGCCGGAAATATCTGCGCGAGGCGAAATTGCGAAGCAGCTGGCACGCGCCCGACGCCGCCTACGAGGAAAAGCTGCTCGGGTTCGCACGCGCGCTGCTGGCGGAGCGTGCCGGCGCCGGATTCCGCGACGACATGGATTCATTCATTTGCCGCATCGGCCCGGCGGGCGCTGCCAATGCGCTAGTGCAATCGGCGTTGCGCTGCACCCTTCCGGGAATGCCCGATCTCTATCAGGGCTGCGAGTTCTGGGACCTCAGCATGGTCGACCCGGACAACCGGCGGCCGGTGGATTTCGTCTCGCGGATGAAGATGCTCGCGCGGTCGGACCCGGCTCCGCCATGGCATGACGCGGGACGCAAGCAGGCTATTATCGCCGCCCTGCTGCAATATCGTACCCTCAACGATGAACTCTTCCGATGCGGCGACTATCGGCCGCTTCCGGTCACCGGACCGCGCAAGGACAATGTTATTGCCTTCGAGCGCGCCTTCAAAGGCGAGGTCCTGATCGTCGCGGCAATGTGGCATTGCGCGGCCGCGCTGTGCGACACCGCTCGTCTGACCCCGACGAAGGATTGGTGGGCGGATACCGCAATCGGATTGGCGGCAACCGACCTCGACAACGTCCTTCCGTTTGCGGCCCAGTGTCCGGCGACGTCGCGCGCGGCCGACCTTTTCACCGCGCTTCCCGTCTATGTGGGAGTTGCAAACAGGGACTGACGCGCCGGTGGAACTTCGATACCGGCCGCGCATTTCGTTTCGGGCACCCGAGACATCTGCATGACGATGACTGCCGCGCAGCGCGCCGGAATAGCCTTGCTCGTCCTTGCTCTGGCCCTGCCCGCCGCACCGGCCTGGGCCGCGGCAAGCGCAGCCGCGACGGGAATGGGAAGCGGGAGGGAAGGCACTTTCATCGTCGAGATTGTGCTGCTGCTCCTCGTCGGCCGGCTGCTCGGCGAGGGCATGCAGCGTATCGGCCAGCCCGCGATCATGGGTCAGCTCATAGCCGGAATCCTGCTCGGTCCCTCCGTCTTCGGCGCGCTGGCGCCAGACCTGCAAAGGGCAGTTTTTCCCTCCGCGCCCGAACAAAAGGCGATGATCAACGCCGTCTCCCAGCTCGGCATCCTGATGCTGCTCCTGCTCACAGGGATGGAGACCGATCTGAAGCTGGTGCGCCGTGTCGGAGGCGCCTCGATCGCCGTCTCACTCACCGGCATCCTGATCCCCTTTGCCTGCGGCTTCGCTGCGGGCCAGCTCATGCCGGCAAGCTTGCTGCCGGAGGCGGCTGGCCGCCTCGTCCCCTCGCTGTTCCTCGGAACCGCGCTCTCGATCTCGTCGGTGAAGATCGTGGCTTTGATCGTGCGCGAGATGAACTTCCTGCGGCGCGACCTCGGGCAGATCATCGTCGCCTCGGCGATCATCGAGGATACCATCGGGTGGATCATCATCGCCATCACCTTCGGCATCGCCGCACACGGTAAGCTGGATCTTCTATCGCTCGCCAAGACGGTGGTCGGGATCGCGCTTTTTCTTGGTGTCAGCTTCACCGTCGGCCGGCGCGTCGTCTTCGACCTCATCCGCTGGTCGAACGACACGTTCCGCAGCGAATTCCCGGTGATCACGATGATCCTGATCATCATGGGCGTGATGGCGGAAATCACGCAGCTGCTGGGGGTGCAAACCGTGCTCGGCGCCTTCGTCGCGGGAATTCTCATTGGCGAGTCGCCGATACTCACCGCGCATGTCGAAGATGAGCTGCGCGGCCTGATTACCGCCCTGTTCATGCCGGTTTTCTTCGGCCTGGCCGGTCTGGGCGCCGACCTGACCGTGCTCAAGGACCCGCATCTTGCGCTGCTGACAGCGGCGCTCGTAGCGATCGCGAGCATCGGAAAATTCTCAGGCGCCTTTCTCGGCGGCACGATCGGCGGATTGAACCTCCGTCAGTCCGTCGCGGTGGGCTCGGCCATGAACGCCCGCGGCTCGACGGAGGTCATCGTGGCCACAATCGGCCTGTCGATGGGCATGCTGTCCAGGAATCTGTTTACGATGATCGTCACCATGGCGGTGATCACCACCACGCTCATGCCGCCAATGCTGCGCCGTGCGCTCGCGCGCATCCCGCCCGACGAGGACGAAAAAAAGCGCGTCGAACGCGAGATTCTCGACGAGAAAGGCTTCGTCTCCAGGTTTGAGCGCCTTCTTCTGGCGGTCGACGACAGCGACTGCGGCAAGTTCACGTCTCGACTGGCCGGCCTGGTCGCCGGCGCACAGGGCCTGCCGATCACGATTGTCCATATGAAGGACGAGCCGCAGTCCCGCGACGCACCGGACGGACCGAGCCGGCAGGTGAAGGAGGGTGCGAAGAAGAGCGCGGCCAAGGTCGAACACGACGCGGAGAAGCCCGACAAGGTCCACCTGACCACGAGGGTCGCGACCGACGACCAGGAGTTGGCGATCCGCGAAGAAGCCCGCAAGGGGTTCGACCTGATGATGATCGGGCTGGAAAGCGCCAGCGACGCCGCCGGCGTATTCAACGATCGCCTGTCACGGCTCGCCACAGGTTTCGAAGGCCCGCTTGCCATCGTTTCGGCCGCGCAATCCTTGCCCGTGCCGCGGCTCGACACGCGGGCGCAGATCCTCGTTCCTATCGACGGCGGACGACCGGCCCGCAATGCGGCCGAAGTGGCGTTCGCGGTCGCACGGCCCACAGGCGCGCGGGTCACGGCGTTGTACGTGGCAAGCGGTGCCAACACGCGCATGCGCGACGCCACCCGGGCCGGCGAAGAATTGGCGCTGAAGGACATCGCAGAGCTCGGCGAGCGCTACGGCGTGAGGCTAAGGACCGCTTTGGAGACGCGCTCCGATCCGGATTCCGCCATCGCGCGTTATGCGACACGCGAGAAGGTCGATATGATCGTTATGGGCGTCACGCCGCACACGGGCGATGTGCTGTATTTCGGGAAGCCAGCCGCCTCGTTGTTGACACGGTGGAAGGGCGCGCTGTTGTTCCTGGCCTCGTAACGGAATTCGGCGCGCTAGCTGTGCAATCCCATCTTGCGGTACATCGCCTCGGCCATATTGAGATGCGACTGCACCACAGGTGCGGTCTTCGCAGCGAATTTCTTCACCTCAGGAACATCGCCGCGCTGCGTGTAGCCCTGCATCAGGAGCAACGCTTCGCGGTGGACGTCGACCTGCTGACTGACGTAGCGGCCGTCGAAGTCGGAATCCTTCGCGCCCCTCAGATCGTCGATCAGGCCCTGCCGGCGATCGTCCAGATGAGCGGGCGGCGCCACGTCGGAGCCGATCTCCCTTAGAATCGATTTCAGTTCATCGCTCGTCTCGGTATGGGCGGCGATCATCTTTGCAGCGAATTCCTTGACTTCCGGATTGCGCGAGCGGTCTTCGGCGATCTTGGCGGCTTCCACTTCGTACATGTCGGAATTCGCGGCTTCGGCGACGAAGCCGGAGAGTGTGCTGGTCATCTCGGCAGTGATCGTTCCGACCGCCATGCTGGCCGCGTCCTTGACGGCGCTGACCGAATTGTCCTGAGTGTTCGCGGCTGGGCTCGTGTGTCCGGGCTGATCGGAAGGATCGCCATAACTTGCCGCGGAGACGGCCATCAAACCCAAAACGGCGACATAAACCAGGAGAGTGTTCTTCATGCGATCCTCCAAAGACGTGTGGGTAACGTCAGGTGTTTGCGCTCGATTCCGCTGTCGAATTGCGCTTTGGGAACGGCGGCCGAGATTCTGCTGCGAATCTTGCCGAACAGGCCCTATGCGAGCCGCAAGGTCCGCTCGCTTCTGCGGGCCGCGACCTCGGCATCGCACGCCATGCGGTCATAGGACTGCGCCAGACGCAGCAGCGTGAGGCGACAATCGTCGTCCACGACGTCTTCGGCGATAGTGCGAAGTTCTTCGGCGCGGTGCCGGCAGGTGTGGATTCGCGCACTGGCGTCTTCCGGTTCGAAAGGAGCGAGATACGGGATCTGGGACAAGGACATTGGAATTCCCCTCGGCGTGAAAACGCCGCAGGCTCGCATCGGTTCCACGAGCGCGAGGAAAATCGTGCGGTGATTTCGACGGGAGCTGTGTCTCAGTACGCAACAGCGGGCGTATGAAACCCATAGCGGGAAGGGAGAGCGCTAAGTCGCGGCCTTCATTTCCCGCTTCGCCTCGTGCGTTCTGCCCCTGCTCGCTTTGCGGATTTACGGCTGCTTTTTTTTCGGGCGCTGTTCTTTCCGAACAGGGATTTCAGCTCACCCTTCGCCCGTTCCAGCAAACGTTTGCGCTTGCCGGACAGGGTGTTGCCGGCGCGGTTGATATAAAACGTCAGCATCGACAGCGCGGATCGATAGGACGTCGTTTTGCGGCGACGGCTGCGATCCGCCGAGCGCTTAAGCGACGCCGCGATCTTGCGCGGGCTGTCCTGCAGGAAGACGCCGCCTTCGAGGTCGAGCGCCTCGCTCTCGCGACTCACACGCCCGGACCAGTACCGTTCCCGATTGGGTTTGCGCGACTTGGTTTTCCTTGCGGCGGCCATGGGTTCCTGCCTCCTCAGCGGACGATATGCTAAACGGGCGGTATCCGCGGGCGTTCCGCCCGCCGGCGGATACATCATTGCAGCTGGACGTTACCCCAGTCGATTGTGAGGAAAAATTTATGGCAGCCAAAAAATCCAGGACCAGCAAGAAGCAGACCCAACGCGCGTCGAGTTCCGACAGCGGCGAGGCGAAGCTGAGCGCGCGCCCCATCTGGCAGGGGCATTTGCGGTTGTCGCTGGTTTCCTGTCCCATCGCGTTGTACGGCGCAACCTCCGGCGCCAACGACGTCTCGTTTCACTTGCTCAATCCCGAGACCAAGAACCGTATCCGCATGGTACCGACCGATCCCGACACCGGACCGATCGATCGCGCCGAGCTCGTCAAGGGCTACGAGGTCTCGAAGAACCGCTATGTGATCCTGGACAACAAGGAGCTCGATGCGGTGAAGCTGGAAACGACGCACACGCTGGAGATCGAACGCTTCGTGAAGGCGGACGACATCGACCGATTATACTGGAACGATCCCTATTACCTTGTCCCCAACGACAAGTCCGGCACCGACGCCTACGTCGTGATCCGCGAGGCGCTAAAGGAGACAGGACACATCGCGCTCGGCCGCGTGGTCATGCACACGCGCGAAAGGTTGGTGGCGCTGGAGCCGCGCGAAAAGGGGATCGTCGCTTTCACTTTGCGCATGCGGAACGAGGTCGTAGATCCGGCCAGGGCATTCGCCGACATTCCCGCCGGCAAGCCCGACAAACGCATGATCGAGATTGCGGAGAAGATCATCTCGCAGCAGGAAGGTGCATTCGAGCCGGACCGCTTCAAGGACCGCTACGAGACGGCGCTTCGCGACCTCATCCGGCGCAAGCAGAAGGGCGAGAAGATTGTCACCGCCGAGCCGGTCGAGGAAAGCAACGTCATCGACCTGATGCAGGCGCTGCAGAAGAGCCTCAAGCGCAAGAGTGTGCCGGGGCACGCCAACGCCAATACGCGCGCTCGGCGTGCCCGCTGATCACGAGCGTGGCGGGAGCGGCGTTGCCGATGCGGCAAGCCCGCTCCACGGGTCCTTCTTCTTCAAGAGGGCAGGCGCAGTCCGGATGTTGAACTTGTGCGGGTCGAGCGCGGCCTTCAGCGCTGCCCAGTCGAGCGGGATGGCCACCGTCGCGCCCTCGCGCGCACGAACGCTCCAAGGCGCCACGCCTGTCGACGTTCGGTCATTGCGCAGATAGTCGATGAAGATCTTGCCGGCCCGCGCCTTCTTGGCGAGGTTCGTCGTGTAGCGCTCCGGCATGTCCTGTTCCATTTGCATGGCAACGGCCTTGGCGAAGGCTTTCGCATCGGGCCAGTCCGCCGGGCGCTTCGGCGTTCCCTTGATCGCCACGACGACGTGAAGACCCTTGCCGCCTGTGGTCTTCACGAAAGGCTCGAAGCCAAGCTTGACGAGGCGCTTGCGCAGCTCCTTCGCGCCCTCGACGACACGTGCGAAAGGCACGTCGGGCGCGGGATCGAGATCGAGGATGATGCGCTCGGGCGTCTCCGGGTCACCGGGCTTTGATCCCCAGGGATGGATTTCCATGACCGCCTGCTGCGCCAGGGCCACGAGCGCGCGCGCATCGGCGACGCCGAGATAGGGCTGCTTCTCGCCCTTCACCTTGATCGCCAGCATCGGCGCGGCGGTTCCCTTCAACTCGTGGCGTTGATAGAAGAGCTGGCCACCGATGCCATCTGGCGCGCGCACGACGGAGATTGGCCGGTTCGCGACGTGGGGCAACATGCGTTCGGCGGCGGCGGCCATATAGAGAGCCAGCTCGCGCTTGGTCACGGCAGGACCGAGCTTCGATTGCGGCCACAACACCTTATCGGGATGGCTGATCACGATGCCAAGTACCGTCGTGTCCTCCTCCTTGCCCTTCTTCTTCGGCACCATCGGCTTCTCCTCTTTCGATGCGTCGGCGGGAACCTCGCGCATGACGGCCTTGGCCGGCTTGTCCAGCCGCAGGCCCTTGAACGCGGCCTGGCGGAAGAGCCCGTCAGAGGTGACATTCTCGAACTCTATTTCGGCGACGAGCCTGGGCTCGACCCAGTTTAAATCCGCGGCTCGCGGTGCGTCGCGAAAAGGCGGTGTCTTGCGACGGAGCGGTTTCAGGCGCGCCAGCAGATCGCTCGCCACCTTAGCACTGTACCCCGTGCCGACGCGCCCCATGTATGTCAGCGTGCCGTTCTGATACGTGCCGACCAGAAGCGAGCGAAGGGTATCCGTTGTGCCGCGCCAGGCGCCGATCACGACTTCCTGGCCGCCGCGGCATTTCGATTTCGCCCAGCTGTCGGCCCGGCCCGAAACATAGGGCGCGTCGATCCTCTTTGAGACGACGCCTTCCAGATCCATTTTGCACGCGGCCGTTAGCATGGCGTCGCCGGAGGATTTGAAGTGCGGCACGAACTGGATGCACGGCGCAGCCCGGGCGGGAAGAAGACGTTTTAGCGCGTCCTTTCTCTCCCGAAGGGGGCGCCGGCTCAGGTCAGTACCCTTGGCGAAAAGGCAGTCGAAAGCATAGTAGACGAGTGCACCGGTCTTGTGATCGGAGAGCGCGACCTGCAGGCGGCCGAAGTCGCTGACACCCTCTCCTGTGAGTGCGCAGATCTCGCCGTCTACGATGCAATCGGTAAGGTTGTCTCCCACAGTCGCGATCTCGGGAAATCTATCGGTCCAGTCGAGCCCTTTGCGCGTGCGCAGGACAGCGCGCCCCTTCTCGACGCGCATCTGCATGCGGTAGCCGTCGAATTTTACTTCGTGGATCCACTTGGGGCCGCTCGGCGGCGTCTTCACCAGCCGCGCGAGTTGCGGCGGTACGAACTGCGGCATTGCCGTCATGCGCGCTTGCGCGAGGACGGCGCCTTTCGTTTCTTCTTCGCGGCAGCGCCGGCCTTTCGGTTCGCAGGCGCACGGTTCGCCTTGACGTTCTCTTCCACCGTCCGATCTGCTATTCCAGACCTTTCGCGATTTGTCCGCGATCTCGTCCAGGGTGCGCCCTGTCTTCACCGAGGCGACGGCTTTCGCCAGCGCGTCGCCGGCGGTGCCGCGTCGCGCTTCGTCGTCGATTTCCTTTATAAGGAGCCAGTTGTGCCGGACTTTCCGGCCAGGCCGTGCAGGATCGTCGCGCATGCGCACCAGCGCCCAGTGGCCCTTCATGCGCTTTCCGTCGATCTCGAATTTCAGGTGACCCGCGGCAAGATCGGATCCGGGATCGTCGCTGAGCGGCGTCCAGGTGCCGCGGTCCCAGAGCTGCACTGTGCCGCTGCCATATTGGCCCTGCGGTATTGTGCCTTCGAACGTGCCGTAGGCG
This sequence comes from uncultured Alphaproteobacteria bacterium, assembly GCA_963802815.1. GTDB lineage: Bacteria > Pseudomonadota > Alphaproteobacteria > Micropepsales > Micropepsaceae > Rhizomicrobium. Next base: position 22,277 of record CAWDKN010000055.1, on the reverse strand, counting down.
ACCGGATGGTCCTCGACCTCGACTGCGAGCCGTTTCACCGCGGGATCGAGCGAGGGGGGCTTGGTTACCGCCCATGACTTGTAAACGCCGTCGAGTTCGAGCCTCAGATCGTAATGCAGCCGCGTCGCGGCGTGGCGCTGGACGACGAAGCTGTGCGTGCGGCCGCGCCCGACCACGCCGCGCGGTTCGCGGGTCTGTTTGAAGTCGCGCTTGGCGTTGTAAGCGGATAGGCGTGCCATCTTGGTTTCCAACGAGAGCCGCGGCGCGAAGTTCCGCAAAGCACGGAAACCGGCCGGGGATTGCGGCTATTATAACAGAGCGAGGTCCGCCTTGGACGATCCCCGTGCCCGAAATCCCTCCCCGACCTGGCGGGCGAACACGCCGCCTGCCCGCGCTCTTTATCGCCGCACGACGCAAACGGTCCCGGGCAAGGGTCCGCCGAACGCCGCGCTCATGCTCGTCGACGGGCCGCCGGGAAACAACGCGGACCTGAAAGGGGTCCGTTTGTCGGACCGGCGGGCCGCGTGCTCGACTCGGCGCTCGAAGATGCAGGCATCGACCGCAAGAAAGCCCTTCGTTACCAACTCGGTAATGCACGTCAAATTCGAGTTGCGCGGAAAAAGGCGGCTGCACACGCGGCCGGACGGCTATGAAATTCAACGCTGCCGATGGTGGCTCGAACGCGAGCACGCAAGCGTCTGTCCCACTCTCACCGTATCGCTTGGGGCCACGGCCGCGCGCAGCCTGCATGGCAAAGCGGTGACGACCGGCGCCATGCGCGGAACAATTTCGACCCTCGAAAATGGGGACCTTTGCTCTTCACGATACATCCCTTCATGCTGCCGCGTCTTCCCGACGCGGCTGAGCTCAAGCGTTTCGTCCACGACCTCCGCATCCCGAAAGGCTTTCTCGCGCGTGCCTGATGACGCCGGCGCGTCGAGAGGAACCACGCCGCACCCGATACGTTCCCGTTTGCACGAGTGTGCCGCTCGCGCGGCAGAGGGACGATCAAGGAGGTTCCATGACCGATATCGCACAATCCCGCATCCTCATTATCGCAACCAACGGCTTCGAGCAGGCCGAACTTGAAGTTCCGCGCGATGCGCTGCGCGAAGCCGGCGCGAAAGTCGACGTGGCGTCGCCCGACGGCAAGCAAATCCGCGGCTGGGACGAAAAGGATTGGGGCCGCACGGCGGACGCCGATCTGAAGATCGCCGACGCCAAGGTTGAGAACTACCAGGCGCTGGTGATTCCGGGTGGTGTCATCAACCCCGACAAATTGCGCGTCGACGACGATGCGATGCGCGTCGTCCGTGGGTTTCTCGCCAGCGGCAAAATTGTCGCCGCAGTCTGCCACGGGCCATGGCTTCTGGTTCAGGCCGATGCTCTGCGTGGCCGGCAGGCAACATCGTACAACTCCATCCGCAAGGACGTGGAGAATGCCGGCGCCGAATGGGTGGACCGCGAAGTCGTGGTCGACGACGGTATCATCACCAGCCGCAATCCGGGCGATCTCAAGGCGTTCACCGCGAAAATCATCGAGGAGGTCCGCGAGGGCCATCACCGCCGGCGTGAAGCGGCGGAATAAAGTCCCTGTTCTGGCGCGGCCGCGCGCCGAGCCAGAACTGCCTTTTCCCCGGGTTTGTTTCCGGTCTGACGCCGTCGAATCGAGCGCGCCGGGCACGTCACCAGAGAGCTGTTTTGTACCCGGCACGGCCACGAGGGCCGGGGACACGCCCGGTCCGCCATCATCCGCGACTTATGTGGGCGACGCCCTGTCGGGTTTGGCTGACCACCCGCCACCCAACGCTTTGTAGAGCGACACCAGATCTGCGGCGAGGGCCTGGCGGCTCTGTGCGAGCTGGTCCTCCGCGGTCAGATCGCTCGACTGCGCACTGAGAACATTCACATAAGTCACGAGGCCGGTCCGATATTGCAGGCCGGCGATGTCCACGGAAGAGCGGCCCGACGCAACCGCCTGCTCGAGCGCAACCAGACGCTGCTGTTCGGTCGTGTAGCGCAACAGTGCGTCCTCGGCGTCCTGAGCCGCGCCGAGAACGGCTTTCTGGTATGCGAAGTAGGCCTGGTCGACCTCGTCCTGCTTGGAGCGGATGTTGGCCTTGATCTCGCCGCCGTGAAAGATCGGCCACGTGATCGCGCCGATGCCGGTCTCGCCCAGGCTGTTGCTCGTGAACAGATCGCTCAAATGCGTTGCTGGCGAGCGACACGGCGCCGATCAGATTGAATTTCGGGTAGAGTTCGGCGACCGCGACACCGACTTGCGCCGTGGCGGCGGCGAGCTTGCGCTCGGCCTCGCGCACATCGGGCCTGCGCCGCAGAAGATCCGACGGCAGTCCGACGGGAACCGTTTCGGGAATCGATGGCAAAGGCGTTGTTCCGTCGAGCTCTGCAGCGATGGCGTCGGGCGGCTGGGCAAGCAGGACCGCTATCGCATGCTTTGCAGCCCCTGCCTGCGCCTGGAGCTCGGGAAGCTCCGCCAGTGTTGATTGTGCCAGCGAAACCTGCTGGTTCACGTCGAGCTGGGTCACGAAACCGGACTGCGCCCGCGCGCGGACGAGTGCGAGCGTGTCATGCTGGCGTCTGGCTTGGCTCTCGAGGATCGCGATCTGCGTCTGAAGCGCCCGCAAAGTCAGATAGTTCGTCGCGATTTCAGCAGTAAGCGTGACCTCCGCATCATGGACCTGCCATTCTGCGGCCGCCGTATTCGCTTCGGCAGCCTCGACGGACCTTCTGACGCCGCCGAAGACGTCGATCTCCCAGGTGGCGTCGAAGCCGACCGAATAGAGCTTGATGTTCGTCCCCTTGCTGGCTGCGCCGGGGCCCCCGCTGCCGCGGGCAAGCGAGGACAGAAAATTGGAATTGGAATGAACATGAGCTGCGAAGGCACTGGCATTGATCTGCGGCAGACCAGCCGCGCCGGCCTCGATCTCCTGCTCGCGCGCCTCGCGCACACGCGAGACGGCGGTCATCAGATCGAGATTGGCGCCGAGCGCCCGGGCGACAAGGCTGTCGAGCTCGGCATCGTGGAATTGCGCCCACCATTGCGACAAGTCCTCCTCACGGGCGACGGGCATGCTGAGGGGCGCCTGCCCCATCGCCGTCGGGAGAGCCCGATACGACGTGGGTGTCACAATGTCGGGTTTCGTGTAGTCCGGCCCGACAGTGCACCCGGCAAGCAGGACCGCTGTGACGGCAGCCATGATCGTTCTCATGCCGCCGCCTCGGCGGGACCGCCCGCGTGCTTTCCGGGCTTCTGCATGATCAGAACCAGCGGCGTAACGAGGAATACGATCCACATGAGCGTATGGAAGACGTCGATGTAGGAGAGCATCTGCGCCTGCTGATCCAGGGTGCGGTAAAGCTCCGCCGATGCCGCGCGTGCCGCGTCGGCTTGCGACAGACCTTGCGCCATCAGTGCGTGGGTGATTTGACCAATCCCCGAGACGTAATTCGGATTAAGCGGATTGAGCGTTTCGACATATCGCGCCTGATGCACCTGCGCGCGCTGCGCCAGCATCGTCTGAACCAGCGAAATTCCGAACGTCCCACCCAGGTTGCGCGACACGTTCATCAGCGCGGAGGCCTGGTTGTTCTCGTTCGGCCGCAGACCGACATAGGCGACGCTGGTCACGGGCACGAACAGGAACGGCAGCCCGATCGACTGAATCATGCGCGCGATCGCCGCATCGTCGAACGACATCTGCGTGTTCAGTCGCGCCATGTTCCACATGGCGATGCCCTGGATGATAAGCGCAAAGCCGATCAGGTAGCGCGGATCGACCTTTCCGGTCAGATAGCCACTGACAGGCATGACGAGAAGCGTCGCGGCGCCACCGGCCGTCAGCGCCAGACCCGCATCGGTCGCGGTGTAGCCCAGCACCTGTTGCAGCAATTGCGGGATGAACTGAGTCGTTCCGAAGACGACGACGCCGAGAATGAGCATGAAGATGTTGGCGACCAGGAAGTTGCGGCGGCCGTAGAGGTCAATGCGGACTATCGGGTCCTTCCGCGTCAGCTCCCACGGAATGAAGATGATGAGCGCCGTCACGCTCATGACCGCGAAGGTCGTGATGAGCGGGCTGTCGAACCAGTCGTCGCGCTGGCCGCGATCGAGCGTGACTTCGAGGCAGCCGAGAAACAGCGCGGCGAGCGCGAAGCCGACGATGTCGATCCGGAGACCATTCTTCACGAGCTTCTTGCGCGCGCGCACGAGTGCCGTGGGCTCGGTCACGTAGATGGACACGAGAACCAGCGAAAAATCCCGATCGGGACGTTGATCAGAAACACCCAGTGCCAGGAGTAGCTGTCGGTGATCCAGCCGCCGAGCGAAGGGCCCAGGATGGGTCCGACGATAATGACGATGCCGTAAACGGCGAACGCAATTCCGCGCTTTTCCGGCGGAAAGGTGTCGGCCATCATCGACTGCTCGACGGGCGCGAGCCCCCCGCCGCCGATACCCTGGAGAATGCGCGCAACGACGAGAAAGGCCAGATTTGGCGCAAGTCCGCACAGCAACGATGAAAAGGTGAAGAGTGCGACGGAAAACATGTAGTAGCGCTTACGGCCGACGACATCTGCCAGCCAGCCGCTGATCGGAATGACGATGGCGTTGGCGACCAGGAAGCTGGTGATCACCCAGGTCGCTTCGTCGTAGCTGGCCGAGAGGCTGCCGGCGATATGGGCCAGCGCGACGTTGGCGATGGAGGTGTCGAGCACGACCATGAAGGTCGCTATCGAGATGACCGCAATGATCGACCAGGGATTGCGCTTGCCGGCGACCGAGCGTTCCGGTGTCCACTCCTGCGCGCTGCCGTGCGCCGAGGACATCAGCGTACCGTGACGCTCGGCTCGACGCTCATGCCGGGCCCGAGAGGACAGTTGGCCGGGAGCCTGTCGAGCACGATCTTGACGGGAACGCGCTGGACCACCTTCACATAATTGCCTGTAGCGTTTTCCGGCGGAAGGATTTCGAATGCCTGGCCCGCCCCGCGCTGGATCGAGTCGACATAGCCATGCAGCGTCCCGCTGCAGGCATCTACGGTGACGGCAACGGGCTGTCCCACCCGCATGAGCGCAAGCTGCGTCTCCTTGAAGTTGGCCGTCACCCACAGCTTGAGCGGGACCAGCGCCATCATGTCCTGTCCGGGCGAGACGTAGCTGCCGGGCGCGACGCTTTTCTGCGCGATGTGACCGTCCGAAGGCGCGACGATGTGCGTGTAGCCGAGATTGACAGTCGCGGCCGCGATCTGCGCTCGAATGACCTTGATCTGCGCCAATGCCGCCGCGATCTGCGCACGCGCCGCGTCGCGCTGGGCCGCCGCGCTTTCGCTGGCAGCGACAGCCTGATCGATCTGCTGCTGCGCCACGGCGGCGGCATTGAGATGCTGCAGGTAGCGATAGCGCGCGAGATCGCGCCCCGCGCTGACGGCCTGGGCCGCCTGCGCCCGCTCGGTGGCGATCGCCTGGTCGTATTGGGTCTCGGCCTGCGCTTCCTGTGCCCTCGCCTGGTCGAGCTTCGCCGTCTCATCGGCGGAATCGATATCGACAAGTGGCTGGCCCGCGCGGACGCGCTGATTGTCGTTGACATAGACCCGCGTCACCTGGCCGGGGATCTGGGCCGAGATGTGGACGACATGCGTATCGATGAAGGCGTCGTCGGTCGTCTCGTAATTGCGGGCGATCAACCACCAGCTCAACGCGCCGATGAGAAGCAACACGACAACGATGCCGGCGCCAATCTTGACCAGCGGATTCTGAAATATCGTCGGCTTTTCGTCTTCGCCATCTTCATTTTCATCGTCGTCGTCGCGACCGTCGTCGCGATTGCGACCGGGACTATCCCGGCGGTCGAGAGCACGGTGCTCGCCGCGCGCGACTCTGCCTCGGGTTTCAGCCGCGCCCCAATCGGCGCCGTCTTGGTTGTGGGGCTTGTCGGGTGCCATGCACGACGTCCCAGCGCGCAGATGGCACTGCACGAGCTTCGGAACCGGAAACGCCCATCGTGCCGTTGCGTTCCGAAAGCAACGGCACGATGTCAGTGAGACGCCGACAGGCTAAGGCACCGGCCTGGTCCGATGTTCAACGCGGCGTCAATGCTCGCGTCGCATCCCGCTGCCATGGACGTGATTGAAACCGGCGGAACCAACCCGCTGGAAGTGATGGGCGTCGTCGCGATGCCAAGTGTTGCCTCCATCGCGATACCAGAAGAACCCGTCGTCGCCCCAATAACCGTCGTTGAATGGTCCATAATACCCGTCATAGTAGCCGTCGTAGTAGTCGACGCCGCCGCCAACGGCGACCCGGTTGCCATGAACGCCCACGGCGCAAGCCGAAAGCATCAGCGCCGAGACAGCCGCGGACAATGCAAATTTCCTGGTCTTCATCCTTTCCTCCCAAATGTCGCGGAAATGCTTCCCGCCGCAATCGACAACGCCGACGCCGCCATTTGGATGCGACCGATGGCTCAGACGGCCGGCAGAGCGTCGAGCAATTTCTCGAGCCGCACGGGAAGTTCACGCACGCGCACGCCGGTAGCGTGATAGACGGCGTTGCAGACGGCCGCGTTCATCCCGACATTGCCGAGCTCGCCGATGCCCTTGATGCCGAGCGGGTTCACGATGTCGTCTTCCTCCGGCACCATGATGACGTCGACCGCGCCGATATCCGCATTGACGGGTATCAGGTACTCGGCCAAATCGGTGTTGCAGTAGCGCGCCGTTCGGGGATCGATCTCGGTAGCCTCGTGAAGCGAGCACGAAATCCCCCAGATCATGCCGCCCATGAGCTGACTTTCCGCGGTCTTGGGATTGACAATGCGACCGGCCGCAAAAGCCCCGACGGCACGAGGCACGCGAACCTCGCCGGTCAGCGCGTGTACGCGCACTTCGATGAAGGACGCTCCGAAGGCGAAGCGGATGCTGTCCTTGCCGGTGGCGCCGCCGACGAAGCTCGGCTTGCCCTTGTAGAGCTTGGCGATGCCGTCGGGAGGAGCGCCTTTGGGCAGGTTCTCGGCATAGGCCTCAATCGCGCCGTTCGCGCCGCTCTTCTTCTTTGACAGGATCTCGTCACAGGCTATGGCGATGACATTCGAAATGCTTGCCGTCGAGTTCGACCCGCCAGCGACGGGCGACGGCGGCAAGTCGGAATCTCCGACTTCGACAGTCACCTTTTTCGGCGCGATTCCCAGCCTGTCGGCGACGACGAGCGCGCAGACTGTGTAGACGCCCTGCCCGATCTCGTGCGTCGCGCATTGCACGCGGGCAGTGCCGTTCGGGAACAGTGTCACGCGTGCCGTCGCCGGAGCGATGTTGGTGGGGTACATCGTCGCCGCCATGCCCCAGCCCACCAGCCAATCGCCATCGCGCATGCTGCCCGGCTGCGCCGAGCGCTTGTCCCAGCCGAACGCTTCCGCACCCCCCTCCAAGCACTGAACCAGCGACCGGCTCGAATAGGGAAGGCCCTTGATGGGTTCGGTCTTCGTGTCGTTGATCCGGCGAAGCGCAACCGGGTCCATGCCGAGCGTGTAGGAAAGCTCATCCATCGCGCATTCGAGGGCGAAAATGTAGGGCGTCTCTGGCGGGGAACGCATGAAGCCCGGCGTATTGCGGTCGGCGTAAACGATCGACACCTTCGATGCAACGTTCGGGCAGGCGTACAGGCGAGTGGAGGCGTCGGTACCCGCGACCATGTAATTGTCGGGCCTGCTCGTGACCTCCCATCCCTCGTGGGTCAGCGAAACAAGCTTGCCGTCGCGCGTCGCGCCGAGCCTGAGATGATGGCGCGTTTCTGCGCGATAGGTCGCGGTGGTGAAGCCCTGGCTGCGGGTGACAACGAGCTTGACCGGGCGGCCGACCTTCTTCGCAGCCAGCGCCACGATCGCGGTGCGCTGTGTGAGCGAGCCGCGCGAGCCGAATGGACCGCCGACGAAGGGCGACACGATGTGGATATCATCGGGGCTCATTCCGAGTTGTGCAACCAGGCCGTACTTGAAGCCCCACATGTTCTGGCTCGACTCCCACACTGTCAGCTTGTCGCCGCTCCACGAACAGAGCGTCGTGAACAGCTCCATGGGATTGTGGTGTTGCGTCGCCGTCTGGTAGCGGACGTCGATCTTCGCCGGCGCGCCGGAAAAGGCGACTTCGGCAGCGCCAACGGAAGGATCGTGATGGGTCTTCGAGACCTGGGTCGCCGCAACCGTATTCGAGCCGGGGCTGTCGAACGTGGCCGATGCCTTGTCCGGCGCATAGCGGACGTCCAGAAGCGCCGCCATTTCGCTTGCAGCCTCGAGCGTTTCTCCGACCGTCAACGCGACGATCTGGCCGGCATGGTGGATCTCCGCGGAGGCAAGGGGGGCGATGCTCGAGCCCATGTAGCCGCCTCCGGCGAATGTTTGTCCCGGCTCGATCTTGCCGATGTTCCGGTGGGTGAAAATCGCGACGCTGCCGGGCGCGGCAAGCGCGGCGCGATCGTCGATGGAGGCGATGTATCCCTTTGCGATCGGGCTGGTGAGAAGACACCCGAAGGCCGGATTGCCTATAGGCACATCCGAGCCATAGCGCGCCCGCCCCGTGACCTTTGCGGGACCATCTAGGCGTGCCGTTGGCGTTCCGATGCCTGACATCTAGACCTCCATGGCGCCGGCTTGCGCCAAGGCGCGCATAAGCGTGCGCTTGCCCAGTTCGGGCTTGTAGGCGTTTTGGCCATGCACGACGGCGTCGGCGAAGGCGCGGTCGGCCGCGCGACGCATCACGTCCCGTGAAAGCGGATTTCCTTTGAGGATGGCTTCGGCCTCGCGCGCGCGCCACGGAACGGTCGCCACACCGCCCAGAGCGATCCGGGCCTCCCGGACCACGCCGCCGTCGAGATCGAGGACGACGGCGGCACTTGCGAGCGCGAACTCGTACGACGCGCGGTCCCGGATTTTGAGATAGAGTGAGCGCTTCGCCCAGGGAAGAGTGGGCACGACGAAGGCCGTGATGATTTCCTCCGGGGCAAGCACGGTCTCGCGCTGTGGCGTAACCCCCGGAAGGACGTGGAGATCGGCGAACCGCAGCCGGCGCGGGCCTCCCCGCGCCGCGATCTCCACATCGGCGTCGAGGGCAATAAGCGCCTGCGCAAAGTCGCCTGGATAGGTCGCAATGCAGCTCGCGCTCGTTCCCAGGACCGCGTGCTTGCGGTTGGGGGCCTCCATGGCGGTACAGCCAGATCCGGGTGCGCGCTTGTTGCAGGGCCAGCCTTCGTCGCGGAAGTAGTTGCACCGCGTTCGTTGCAGCACGTTCCCCCCGAGCGTCGCCATGTTGCGAATCTGGGCGCTCGCGGCGAGTTGAAGCGCCTGCGCGATGACGGGGTAGTCGCGCAGGATGGCCCGATGCTCCGCCGCGTCCGCCATCCGTACGAAGGCGCCGAGCCGGAGCACCTCCGGCGAGACGGTTATTTCGCCGAACTGTTTTTCCAGGTCGTTGAGGTCAACGACGAGTGAGGGCCGCATCGCGCCGAGCTTCATCAGATCCAATAGCGTCGTGCCACCGGCCAGAAAATAACCCTCGCCTGGGCGCATCGCGCCAATCGCATGCGCCGCATCGGTGGCACGCACATAGTCAAAGCCGCGCATCAACCGTTCTCCATCTGCGGTGTGGCCTGCTTGATCGCGGCAACGATGCGCGGGTAAACCGCACAGCGGCACAAGTTGCCGCTCATATACTCGCGGATGTCATCGTCGCTCGCGGCATGACCCTCGCGCACGCAGGCCACTGCCGACATGATCTGTCCTGGCGTGCAAAAGCCGCACTGGAAGGCGTCCTGCTCGATAAAGGCCTGTTGCATGGGGTGGAGACCGCCGTCCGGCCGCGCCAAGCCCTCGATTGTCGTGACGGGCCCGCGCACGGCAACCGCAAGGGTCAGGCAGGACAGGACGCGTTTCCCGCCGACATGAACGGTACAGGCGCCGCACTGGCCATGGTCGCAGCCTTTTTTCGTTCCGGACAGGCCGAGTTGTTCGCGCAGGGCGTCGAGTAGCGTCGTGCGGGAGTTCGAGCGCCATACGGACCGGTTGGCCGTTGACGTCCAGTTCGACGGGCAACACCTCGCGCCCGCCTTCCGCACTCCGGGCAGAGCCCTCGGCTGCGTGCGCGGCCATCGGTGCAACTGTTCCCGCCGCAGCGCCGGCGATGAGCGTGCGGCGGGTCATGCGGAGGGCCTCGTCTATCGTTCGTTCCATAACTCGCGCTCACGCGAGAGATCACACAAAGACAACTCGCGAACGCCAAATTGGTCGCTTTGGCGCGACGTCTGCCGCGAACGGTGGTGAGTCTCGGATTGTTTTGCGACGCCAAGCACTTGAGAGGAACGGCGCAACGAGGTCGGCGTTTCCATGCGGGCTGGATCACAACGAGAAACGGGAAAGGAAAAAAACATGTCGGCACGTGGTGCAATTGAAGATCCGTCGGTGCGCGAGACGTCGAGCCTGATCGCCAGCGACAAAGTCGAGGGAACGCCCGTCTACCGTTCCAACGGCGACAAGGTTGGCCGCATCGAGCGAGTGATGCTCGACAAACGAAAAAGGAAATGTCGCGTTTGCAGTGATGACGTTTGGCGGGTTCCTCGGCATCGGCGACGACTACTACCCGATCCCTTGGCAACTTCTGACCTACAGCGAAAAACTTGGTGGTTACGAGGTGAATATCGCCGAAACCCAGCTGAAGCAGGCACCAAAGTTCCGCCGTACGGAAACATGGGGCGATCGCGACCGCGAAGCGCAGATGTTCACATATTACGGCGTGACACCCTACTGGGGCGCGTAACGCTGACCGAGGCTTCCGGTTCGAGGCTGACGACGTCATCGCCTCTTACGCGGAAGCCTCGTACGGCTCGGGGCCAAGTCGATATGAACCGAGCTTGCGCGCCTTTTCGTTGTTCCGGGCCGCTCGCGCGAGCCCTGTACCCCAGCGTGCGCACCGGCTTGTTTCCTTTTTGTTCTTGACTCGGGCGTGACGCGTTTATCCCTTCACAACAAGTAGTGGCGGGGGTATAGGTGCGCTCTGCGCCGCATCGATGGGTCACCTGTGGCACGACCGATGGGCTGCGCTATTCGTATATTGAGCGCCCAATGCCGTGGATCGAACCTGAATATCTAAATTGCAGCGTCTACCTCTACCCGTCTGAGGCAGAAGCCGAGGACGGTGCGAAGATAGGCGGCAGTGGTTTCTTGCTCGCCGCCCGAGGGCGGCAGACGTCTGTCCTGCGTGCGGGCCTGCCGGCCCTCGCCGGCCTGTCCGTGCTGCACGGTTTGATGCCCCCCCACCCGCCCCCCTCCTGGCCATCGGGATGTTGCACGCCGACCTCGGTCGCACGCTCGCCCTCGGGCTGCTCGTCGCCATCCCCACGGTGATCGTCGCGGGTCCCCTGTTCGGGTCATGGATCCCGCGCCGCATCGTCGGGCAGCCTCCAGGCCGCCTCGTCGACTCTCTTGCCGGCGCCCGCACGGGTCGATTGCCCGCCCCGGGGGTCACCGCCGCGACGCTTCTTCTGCCCGTGGGTCTGATCCTTCTTCGCACGGTCGTCGAGCTCTCGTTGGCCCCATCTCGAGAATATCCGAGTCGCGCAACCGGATGGCCTCGGGCTCTTTGCCGGTGAGATGAACCCGGATGTGACGCAGCTTGGCGCCCAGGCTGGCCTCGTGGCACTCCATACAGCCCACGCCGCGGTGCGGTGAGGCGTGCATCGCCGTAACAAAAGAGGCCATCTCGTGACATTTGGCGCAGCCGTTGCCGCTGGGCGACGTGTAGTACCACGACGCACTCAAGATGCCGGCGCCAACCACGACGGTGAGGCATGCGACGGCCATGGCGCCGACCTTGAGGATCGGCTTCATGAGCGGAATCCCGTGCCCTTCCAGTTGCGGACCAGCGCATCGGAGGCGAAGTAGGCGATGGCCATGATGGTCAGCACCGGGTTGAAGCCTCCGTTGGTTACATGCACGCTTGAATCGATGACGAAGACGTTGTCGACGTCGTGAAGCTGACAGTTTCGATTGACGACAGAAGATTGGGGATCGTTGCCCATGCGGCACGTACCAGCCTGGTGCTGACCGGCCGAAACAGAGTCCGGCTTGCCGGCCATGATGACGTGCTGATTGCGCCCGCCTCTTTTAGCCACGCCTCGGCCCGCTTGGCCTGCACCTCGCCGATTTCGAAAGTGGCGGATGGACGTTGCCGGAGATGCGAACAACGGGCAGTCCCCACCTGTCAGTTACGGTGGGATCAAGCGTGACGCGCGCATCGGCGGTCGGAATCTGTTGGGTGGGTCCCATGATCGACGATGGACCGCTTGTGCCAGTGGCGCATTGCCTGCTTGTGGCCAAGCCCCCAGCGCGGGGTGCCGGGTGGGAGCCGGTCGATCATGTGGATGGGCAGGCGAATGAACTCATTGGCCAGCATGCCTCCGCCGCAGAGGCCCGGAGTGCCGTGGTTGTAGTCGGTGATCGCGATGGATGCGCCAGGGCCCACATCGTCATAGGTGTCGAAATCGAAGTAGCCTGCGGCGCCGGTATAGAGGTGACCCTGTAGATTGCGTCCGACCTGGTCGTAGCGATTGCCGAGGCCGGTGGGAAACATGCGCGATTTGGAATTGAGCAGCAGTCGGGCCGATTCGGTGGCGCAACCGGAAACGACGACAATGTCGGAAAGCTGCTGCTGCAATCGGCCTTGGGCGTCGAAATAAGCAACGCCGCGGGCTCGGCCATGGTCGTCGGTGAGAATCTCTTTTGCCATGCATTCGGTGCGCAGTTCGCAGTTTCCGGTGTTGAGTGCGATGGGGATGACGGTGTTTTGCGAGCCGTTTTTGGCGTCGACTTCGCAGGCGAACCCGCACACCAGCGGCAGCGCATGCAGGGCCCGCGCCCGTTGTAGGGAACGCTGTTGCGAGCCATGGGGATGTGAAACGGATGCAGCCCAAGGCGCCGGGCGGCCGGCTCAAGAATTGCGAATTCGCGGCCGGCGGCAGCGGCGGCATGGGCAAAGGGCGGCTTGCGCGGACCGTGAAAGGGCGTGCCTGAGTAATCGCCGGATATGCCGATCTCGTATTCGGCTTTCTCGTAGAACGGCTCGAGATCGTCGTAGGAGATGGGCCAGTCTTCGAGCGAGCTTCCCGGCGGCGCGCCATAGGTGGAACGCATGCGGAAGTCCTGGGGCAGATAGCGCCAAGCCTGCGCTCCATAGCTGAGCGTTCCGCCACCGACGCAGGCGGCATTGTTCTGATAGATGCCCTCGCTGGGAAACGCAGTGTGCGGCACGCCCTTCGAATCGACCCAGACGCGCGGGTTGCCTTCATCTTCCGGCCCAAACGCATTGCCCAAGCACGGTGGTGCGCTGATTGCGCAAGTCGTCTTTGCGGCAATCGTAAGCGGTGTACCACTTGCCGCGCTCCAGCAGGACGACGCTCAGGCCAGCAATCGCAAGCTCTTTGGCAACGATGCCGCCCGCTGCGCCGGCTCCGATGACCACAGCATTCACGCGGTTCATGAGGGCGAGCCTTTCCTCAGGTCGTATTGCGCGCGGCCCAAGACCGGAGGTTCCGGCAGACCCAACATGCGCCAGCTAACGGCGTCGCGGTTGCCGCCGTGACGTGGCGAACCGTAGTAGCCCTCAAGGGTGTGGCTGCGCACCAGCTCAAAGAACGGGGGTTCTGCTGGAGAGATCGCTGACGATCTCATACTGTTGGCCGGTGAAAGCAAGGCAGGTTCCGTGCCGAATCGCCGGCGGCCATCTCCTCAGCCTGATCAAGGCCGGCCGGTATGCGTCCTGATGGCGGCGGTAGTGGCGAGTGAGCTGACGGTCGATGTAGGTGAGGACTCCGGCCTGGGAGGCGCTGGGGAAATTCATCGGCGGGAATGATCTGATCGCAGATGACTGTGAGCGTTCGAGCCTCTTCATCGTTAGAAACTCCCAATTCCCTTGCTGACCCGCTTGCATCCGGCGGCGAGCGCCGCCGTGCCAAAGCGCCCGTGGCCACAAACTGCCGGCGTGTCAGATAGCCGGGTTTTCTGCGCGAGAGCATCGGCTTCTCCCCGGACAGGCTCACGGCCCGAGACGTGCTTGTCGATGGACTCGCGCCAGATTTCCGGCGAGCACTGTTCCGCCCATGGTTGGCGCGCCGGAGCGCGCTGGTCTGTGCTGCAAATCACGTATGCATCATGCAGCACCCCGGCTACTGGGGCGATGGTGAAGGTGAAAGGTCGCAGGGGATGCGAGTTCGGCAGCGATTCTTCCGCGAGTCAGGGAAAGCTCAGCCTGCCCTAAACTAAATTCGTATGCGCCTCTTCATCGGCATTCCCTTGTCGCCCGCGGTCGTCGCCGAACTGGAATCGATCACGGCGCGCCTGCAATCCAAAGCCGGGTCGCTGCGTTGGACGGGGCCTGAATCCTGGCACATCACACTTCAATTTCTCGGCAACGCCAGTTTGGAACAACTAGATGCTGATTGCCCGCCTCGCTGAGCTGCGCTTCCCGCCGGTTTCCGTGCGTCTTGAAGAACTGGGCATCTTCGATCGCGCCGGGGTCTTCTTTGCCGGAGTCGCCGTCACCCCTGAGCTTGTTGCACTTCAGCAGCGCGTCACCGAGGCAACATCGCTTTGCGGATTCGTGGCGGAAGCGCGTCCCTTTCGGCCCCATATCACTCTCGCGCGGTCAAAGGGCCAGGACCGTGCCAATTCGCTCCGCGCCCTCGAGTCCCGCATCCAACGGCGGCCAGCGTTCACGCGCTTTCTCGCAGAGGAGTTCCTTCTTTACGAGAGCCATCTCTTGCCCACCGGCTCCCGATATGAGATTCGTGCCCGCTTCCGCTTGGCATCAAAGCGAACGGCCTTCACAGGGTAACTTAGAATTGATTGGGCCATCGAGTCTTGGGTTTTTAGACTGGCAAAGCGCGGCCTTTGGAGGTGTGATGAAAGTACTTTTCATTGGAGGCACCGGAATCATCAGCTCGGCCTCGACTAGGTTGGCGGCGCATCGGGGCATTGAATTGACACTGCTGAGGCGCGGGCAGCGGGCCGCTGAAGTTCCCGAGAATGTTCGGACGATCATGATGGATGTCGCCGATGAAGGTGCGGTGGCGCAGGCTCTCGGCGATCAGGTGTTCGACGCGGTGGTGGACTGGGTCGCATTCACGCCGGCGCATGTGGAACGGGACATCCGGTTGTTCCGAGGCCGCACGCGGCAATTTATTTTTATAAGTTCGGCGAGCGCTTACCAAAAACCGGTTGGTCACTATCTCATCACAGAGTCGACGCCCCTCGTCAATCCGTATTGGCAGTATTCGCGGGATAAGATTGCCTGCGAAGAGCGGCTGATGAAGGCGTATCGCGAAGAAGGATTTCCGATCACGATCGTGCGCCCTTCACTGACTTACGGCGAGACGCAAATTGTGCTGGCGGTTAATAGCTGGCAGAAATCGTACACCGCACTGGATCGTATGCGGCGAGGCAAGAAGGTCATCGTGCCGGGGGATGGCTCGTCGCTTTGGGTGGTTACAAATAACAGCGATTTTGCCGAGGGCCTGGTGGGTTTGCTGGGGCATCAGCAAGCCATTGGCCATGCTTTCCACATCACCAGCGACGAGGTGATGACATGGGATCAGCTCTATGCGATTACTGCGCGCGCTGCGGCGTAGAGGCGCAGATCGTTCACATCCCATCGGACTTCATCGGTGCTTGCATCCCGAGCGAAGTAGGCAGCTTGACCGGCGATAAGGCTGTTAGCGTGGTTTTCGATAACAGCAAGATCAAGCGCTTTGTTCCCAGGGTATTCGCCAAGACTCCGTTTGCGCAAGGGATTCAGCGGACGATCGAGTGGTTCGATGCGGACGAAAGCCGCAAGCAAATCGATGAAGACGCGATGTATCCTGGGACAGGCTTATCCACGCATATGAATCGGGACTTACGGACGGGTTGCGGGCTTTCGGACAAGAGGTTTAGGATGCGGATCTGGCCGCTTGAAAACATCCTGGAGCGAGGCGTGATGAGGTGAAGGACGGTTGCATCAAACAAAAAAGATTAAATGGAGGACGTAGAATGCATGCGGAAGTGGTGAAATGGCAAACACACTAGCCTTAGGAGCTAGCGCCGCAAGGCTTGCGGGTTCAAGTCCCGCCTTCCGCACCAGGAATTAACTTTGAGCGTCGAAAGCATCGCAAACGCTCGGCCGAGCAGCGATCGAGCAAATCGCCGCGGCGGGCGGAAATCTTAAAGACAACTTAGGACGCGGATGGCGGAGGCGGCGGTTTGCCGTCTGTGCAGTGGTATGACCACCGGGCTTTTAGTGGGGTATGATCAGTTTTCGATAGATGCCCCAGCGTCTTCGAGGAGCGCCAATCATGCTACGGAAGAAGTCGATTTTGCACCTGGTTCCGGGGCTGGTCATGCTTGCAGGCTTCGCAGTCATTCCCGCCAACGCGGCTATCGAACTTTGCGGCCCGCAAACACGGGGCCAAGGGGGACGGAGTCACCAAGGATACGGCTGCGATCCAGGCTGCAATCGACGCATGCGTGGCGCACGGCGGCGGGACAGTGCGTCTTGTTGCTGGAACCTATCTGAGCGCTCCAATCGTGCTCAAGAGCAACATCACGTTGCAACTCGACAAGGGAGCGACGCTGCTTGGATCTCCGGACCACGCCGACTATCCGGCGATGACGGAGTTTCGCGAGCCGGGCCTGCAATCGCTTGTAAGCGCAACCAATGCGACGCATGTTGCGATTACGGGCGAAGGCGTGATTGATGGCGCAGGGATACGTGGTGGCAGATGGCGCGGGCGATCAAGAATGCCGGTGTGATGGGGTCGGATCACCCGCGGCCGCGGCTTGTGGTCTTCGACCATTGCAAGCATGTGCTTAGTGGAAGGAGTGACAATCCAGAACTCTCCGATGTGGCAGTTGGTTCCTTATTATTCAGATGATGTGACCATTCGGAACATCAAGGTTCTGGCGCCGGCTCGCTCACCGAATACTGACGCAATCGATCCGTTCTCGTCGTCGCATGTGGTGATCGATCATGTGACTGCCGACGTTGGGGACGACCCCGGCTGGCGGGAATTGAGACCTGAAGGAAAGCCGCTTTGATACGCCTGCCAATTCGATTTGCGGTTATTCGGCCAACGTCAAATGCTTGTATGGCTCCGGCTTTGTTTTGCTTGGCAATGCCGGGGAGTTTCTCGATCCGTGTTTTCCTCCGGCGTGACTATCGCCTTGAAATCGGCTGCTCTGGCAGTTCCGCTGGTGGACAGGCAACTGAGCGGTTTGCCGGTGGATTGGCAAGCCGAGTATGAAGACGCTTTGCGTAAGGGCATCGAAGTGTTTCGTGCTTATGTGAATGCCTGGTACGACGGACGTTTTCAACAGCTTATTTTTGAAGAGCACCGGTTGGCAAGCATTAAGGCGATGATTTGTTCCATTCTGGCGGTTTTGCCTGGGATGAGACGAACCCCATGACCCAACGTTGCAGTAAAAAGATCGAGGCTATCGCCGAAACATGCCCGCCTTTGTAAGCGCTGCTGCCATTCGCGAGGGGCAAGTTATTGTATTTGAATGATTTAGGCATCGTCTGCGCCTGGGCGGCGGCAAGGCCGAAGTATTGTCGGCATGGCTTGCGGGCCAGTGTCCGCAGGCGGCGCCTATCCCATGGCTGGGTTCCGGCATGCCTGCGCTCAGCGTCAAAGTCGAACTGCCCTTGCTCCCGCAAAGCCTCCATCGTTACAATTGCCGCAACAACCGCATTCTGTTGTCGGCCTTAAGCCAAATCGAACCTGCCGTCCGGCGCATGATCGAACGTTATGGCCGGGACCGCATCGGTTTGGTGGTCGGCACCAGCATTTCGGGCATAGCGGAGGGCGAGCGGGCAGTGGGCGTCCTGCGAACAACGGGTTGCATGCCAAAGGATTACCATTACAAACAGCAGGAATTGGGTGGAGCGGCTGAGTTTTTAGCCCGCTACCTGGATATTCTCGGCCCCGCCTATACTGTGTCGACGACCTGTTCATCCAGCGCCAACGCCTTGGCTTCGGCCCGCCGCCTGATACGCCTGGGCGTCTGCGATGCGGTGCTGGTGGGCGGCGGAGACGCTTTGTGCGACATTACCCTGGAGGGCTTCGCCGCCTTGGGCGCGCTCAGCAAGACCCGCTGTAATCCCTTCAGCAAAAATCGCGACGGCACTATCATAGGAGAGGGCGCCGCCTTGTTCTGATGAGCCGGGAACCGGCAGCTATCGCCCTGTTGGGTGCCGGGGCCAGTTCCGATGCCTACCATATTTCCGCGCCGCGTCCGGATGGCGCTTGCGCCTTTGCGGCGATGCAATCCGCCCTGCGGGAGACCGGTTTGGCTGCCGAACAAGTGGATTACATTAACCTGCATGGCACGGCGACCTGGCAAAATGACGCTATGGAAAGCCGGGCAGCCGGGCAATTGTTCGGAAACCGGACGCCTTGCGGTTCAAGCAAACCGGCAACCGGTCATTGTTTGGGGGCTGCGGGCGCCATTGAAGCCGGCTTGTGCTGGCTTATTGTCCGGTTTAAACAGGGAAAATCGTCTGCCGCCCCATCTGTGGGATGGCGAAGCGGACCCCGAAATGGTGCATCTCGGTTTTGTCGGGCTTGAACAGCATGGGTTTAAGCCACTACAATACTGTCTTAGTAATTCTTTTGCTTTCGGCGGCAACAATGTCTCATTGCTCCTCGGTCATCCGCGAGAAACCGGCGGATTTCCCTTACCCAATAGAAGTACTGCTCCCCCAATCACAAGGTATGATGCTGCTTGATCGGTGGTTGAGGCAGGGGAAGACTATATCGTTGTTGAACTCGATGTGCGCGACGACGGATTGTTTTCCAGCCCCGACCATACGGTTCCCGCCTGGGTGGGGCTCGATATGGCGCAAACCATTGCCGCATTTTCCGGTTATCACCGGAAATGCAGAGGCGAGGAAATCGGTTTGGGATTTTTATTGGGTACCCGTTATTACCAAAGTTCGGTGGCCGGCTTCCACTGCGGTACGCGCTTGCGCGTGCGGGCGGAGAGAGTTATCGAGGCCGCCAACGATATGTCCGTTTTCAGTTGCAGCCTGGAAAGCGATAGCATCATTGCGACTTCGCAGCTTAATGTTTTGTTACCGCAGGATTCGAAAAAATTTCTCACCGGAAAAGGAATATGAGCCAAAAAACCATTTTGGTCACTGGGTCCAGCCGTGGTATCGGCAGCGCCATCGCCTTGCGTTTGGCCCGTGAAGGATACGATATCGTTGTGCATTGCCGAAATCGCCTGGCGGAAGCATCGCAAGTACGCGACAGTATCATGCAACTCGGCAGAGACTCCCGCGTTCTCAGCTTCGATCTGGCCGATCGTACCGCCGCCAGGGATAGCCTGGAAGCGGATATTCAAGCGCATGGCGCCTATTACGGCGTCGTGTGCAACGCCGGTCTTTCGCGGGACAACGCCTTTCCTGCTCTGAGCGGGGAAGATTGGGATCAGGTTTTGCGCAGTACTGGACGGCTTTTAGCGCGCTAGTCCCCTGGTTATGCCTATGATTCAACGCCGCAAGTCCGGCCGCATCGTGACTCTTTCGTCAGTCTCGGGGCTGATCGGTAACCGGGGCCAGGTAAACTACAGCGCGGCTAAGGCGGGCATCATCGGCGCCAGCAAGGCATTGGCGGTGGAATTGGCAAAACGCAAGTTACCGTGAATTGTGTCGCTCCGGGTCTTATAGAGACGGAAATGTTGGCAGGCCTGTCTTTGGATGAGGCGATAGCGGCCATCCCGGCAAAACGAATGGGAACACCGGAAGAAGTTGCTGCGCTGGTTTCTTTCCTGATGTCCGAAGATGCCGGCTATATTACCCGTCAAGTCATTTCGGTGAATGGGGGCTTGTGTTGAAAAGGCGCGTCGTGGTGACAGGCATGGCAGGTTTTTCACCCATCGGCAACGATTGGGACGAGATGTGCATTAGCCTCCGCAATCACCGTTCCGGCATACGTTATTTGCCGGAGTGGGAGCAGTATAACGGCCTATTGACCCGGCTTGACGCCTCGGTGGAGAACTTCGTGCTGCCGGCCCATTACACGCGTAAAAACACCCGCAGCATGGGTAGGGTTTCCTTGTTGGCTACCCGGGCAACCGAGCTAGCCCTGCCGATGCCGGCTTGCTCGGCGATCCCGTGGTTTGCGGAGGGCGTACCGGCGTGGCTTACGGGTCTTCGGTGGGTTCGACCCCGGCTATCGCCGATTTCGGCAGAATGCTGATCAACCGCGATATAGGCAACCTCAACGCCACAACCTATCTCAAAATGATGGGGTACACCAGCGCAGTGAATGTGGCTTTGTTTTTTGAGGTGCGGGACGCATCATTCCCTCGGTCAGCGCCTGTACCTCCGGGAGCATGGGTATAGGCTATGCCTATGAGGGTATCAAATTCGGCCTACAGGAAGTGATGCTGGCGGGTGGAGCGGAAGAACTGTGCCCCACAGAGGCAGCGACTTTCGATGCCTTATACGCCACCAGTACCCGAAACGGCGAGCCACAGCTGAGCCCCCGGCCTTTCGACCGCGGCCGCGACGGCTTGGTGATAGGCGAGGGGGCTTGCACTTTGGTGTTGGAGGAGTTGGAGCGGGCCCTGGAGCGAGGGGCGCGTATTTATGCAGAGGTAGCGGGTTTTTCCACCAATGCCGACGGTTCGCACGTCACTCAGCCCAATCCGGATACCATGCGGGAGGTTATGCGCCAGGCTTTAGCCAATGCGGCGCTGGACGCCGGTCAAATCGCTTACGTCAGCGCCCACGGTACCGCCACTGAGCAGGGCGATGCCGAAAGCCATGCCACTCAGTAAGATCCGGCGCCAACACCCCTATCAGCAGCCTGAAAAGCTATACCGGCCATACGCTGGGTGCTTGCGGGTCTTGGAGGCCATGGTTGCCATCCGCATGATGCAGGAGGGCTGGTTCCATCCGACGCTTAATCTCGATGATCCCGATCCCCGCAGAGCCGAGCTTGATTATATAATGGCCGACGGGCGCAATATTGCCGCCGAACATGTGATGAGCAACAATTTTGCGTTCGGCGGCATTAATACCTCACTGATTTTCAGGCGCTGGAGAAACTGAAATGACGGTTAAGCATGGCATCGTCCTGAACATCGCCTAAAAAGAGGTCGATAGCCATGAAACCCGTTTGTGCTTCACGCTTCAATACTGGTGTCTGTGGCAATCCAGGGAAAACGTTTCCGGAAATCCATGGCCGGGCGGAGAGGTTTTACCCTGTCACGGCGGTCGTGCCGATGTAACGTTCCTGCCCATGATGCAAAGCCGCAGGCTATCGCCCTTGGCCGGAGCAGTCAGCGCCGTTGCCTGGCATAGCCGGCAACAGTGTGGGGATATGCCGGCGGTGTATTTCTCGAACCACGGCGAAAGCCAATATTATTTCGAGATGTTACAGGGAATAGCTCAGGGCGATGATGTCTCGCCCAGCCGCTTCAGCCTGTCCGTGCATAACGCCATTGCCGGTCTTTCCAGCTTTCATAGCGCCAGTTACCTGCCGTATGTGTGCCTTGCCGGCGGAACGGGTTGAATCTTCGCCGCCTTTCTGGAAGCCGGCGGCCTATTAATGGAAACACCAAAGGTTTTGGTGATCTGGTATGAGCAGGCCTTACCTGAAGCCTATCAGGAATACCTAACCACCTCGGAAACCACTTTTGCTCTTGCCATGGTTCTGACCGGGACTGCCGGACCGGGAAACCGGCTGCGGCTTGTGCGCAGGGCCGAACCAGGCCGAATAAATGCGGAAGATTGCGCACAAAGCCTGATTCTGGGCCATTCTGGACGGCCGGCGCAGCGCGGTCTGCCGCCTCGATCATTCGATTTGGGAGTGGAGCCTGGGCGATGCTTGAACAACTCAATTACCTGTGGAGACTGTTAGGCACGGGCGTCAGCTTCTTCGTGTTCGGCGCCGTGGGGGTATTGTTTGGGGATTGCTATTTCCATTGATAGGGCTATTCCTCGGGGAAGGCATTCAAAAAAAATTAAGATCCAGGGCCTTGATGCAGCGGATTTTTCTGATTTACATGGACTTCATGCGGGCAATCGGCATCCTGTCCTACGAAGTTCACGGCGCCGAACGGCTCAACACCCCCGGCAGGCTCGTGGTTGCCAACCATCCTTGTTTACTGGACGTGGTGTTTCTCATTTCGCAAATTCGCAATGCCACCTGCATCGTTAAGCCGGACCTGGCTGTGA
>CAWDKN010000054.1:0-37216 GCA_963802815.1 uncultured Alphaproteobacteria bacterium | reverse complement strand
GATTGCCCCCTATCGATTCCAATTCAAGAAAGCTGCTGGACGACAAATGTTGCAGTATTCGATTCCTGATTCCACCAATCGGTCGTTACGGCAGTCGCGGTGCCGTCGTCGTTAGGCGTCAGAGTGACGACGTACAACAAAATGTGCCGTTGGCCTGAACGGTCTCAGTAACACCGTCCAAGGACGGAATGCCGCCAAGCGTCACGGTCAAGTTCGCCGCGAGCTGTCATCAACGACCGTCCCGCTAAATGTCCAAACATTGCCGGAGTCGTTGATCGCAGTGAAATTCGTTATCTGGGGCGGATTGCTGACGAGCGTGACGACAGCGGTATTGGATTGAGTGCCCCAGCCGTCCACGGTTGTCGCACTAATTTCGCCCAAGCTCGACGCCTGAAGAGTCAAACTGAATGTCCTGGCACCCAGTCCAGGATCACGCCGATCCCCGCCTCATGGCAGGCATCGACGGAGCGGGCGAAGTCCTCCGCCGTGCCGTAGCGCGCGCTCGGCGCGAATTGCGATAGGGGCTGGTAGCCCCAGGAGCCTGTAAACGGATGCTCCATGATCTGCAGTAGCCGACGTGGGTGAAGCCGAGCTCGCGGACGTAGGGAATGAGTTCCTGGCGCAGCCCGTCCCAGTCGAGCGTTCTGGTCGGCGCGCCGCCGGGGCGTTTCCATGAGCCGGCGTGTAGTTCGTAGATGGAGATCGCCGCTTTGGCCGTCTGCCGCGACTTTCGGTGTGCAGCCACGCATCGTCGCTCCACGCGAAGCCCACAAGCGGTGCCACGATCGACGCGGTATTGGGCGGATGCTCCGTCGCACGCGCGATGGGATCGGCGCGTTGCGGCAGCACGGTACCATCGGCCGCGACGATCTGGTATTGTATCGCTCGCCCGTGCCCAGCCGCGGAACGCAAATCTCCCACACGCCTGCTTCGCGGCGAGCCACATCGGATGACGCTGGCCATCCTAGCCGTTGAAGCCACCGACGACGGAAACACAGCGCGCGGTCGGCGCCCATACGGCGAAGGAAACGCCCGGAACGCCGTCGAGCGATGTCGGAACCGCTCCGAATTTGTGCGGGATATTGCAGTGCGTGCCCTCGGCGAAAGGTAAAGGTCGCTTTCGCCGAGGACGAAGCCGAAGCTGTAAGGGTCCTCGGTCTCCTGGATCGCGCCAGGCCAATGGACGCGCAAGCGGTAGCTAACGCGCGACGAAAGCGCGCCTGCTAAGAACCCGCCGCCGACGGACCGCATCGCCGTTCCGGCACCGGTATCGGGTTCGATGAGCTCGACCGCTTCGGCGCCCGGCTGGAATGTGCGCACGACACATGTTCCATTCACGGCGTGCGGACCGCGCACGGCAAACGGATCGTTCAGGTAGTCGCGCCAGAACGCCTCGCTATCGCCGGCATCGAAAGCGGCCAGAGGCTCACGGTCAGGCATCCGCCGTCTCCATGCTTTTCAGCACGCTGTCGGCGAGGGCGACGAACCCGTGCAACGGCACGATCAGCCAGTCCGGAACGATTTGCGGCTTCATAACGGATTTCATAGATCGATTTCTCGAGCATGAAGAGCTTTATGAGGGTGCGTTCCTGCGCGCTCAGCTTGGCTACGCGGCCACGTTCATAGCCGGCCAGCAGCGCCTTGACGGCCTCGCTGCGGAACCGGCGCAGGATCGCGCGGGCGCGCTCGTTTCCCTCCTCGCTTCCCTGCTTCAACGAGCGCTCGACATGCGCCGCCGCGTAATCGAACGAGCGCAGCATGCCGGCGACGTCGCGCAAGGGCGCGTCCTTGCGGCGGCGCTCCTCGACAGATTTGGTCGGTTCGCCTTCAAAATCGATGATCTTCACGTCATTGCCGGCGAGCAGAACCTGGCCGAGATGCAGGTCGCCATGGATGCGCGTGCGCAGTCGACCCCTTCACATTGCGTGAGAGGGTCCGCGCCGCGCGCTCGATCGCGGCGCGACGATCCTGGAGGCTCCTGAACTGCTGCACGATGTCGGGATTGTCCGTCCCCGTCAGCACGTCGAAGGCCGCGGCGATGCCGGCCGTGATGCGCTGGCGATTGCGTCGGCATCCTTGGCCGTCGCCTCGACCGGTGCGAAGGCCGGATCGTCCGTCGGCTGCGCCAGCACCGCATGCATCTCGCCGATGCGCTCTCCCGCGCGCGTGGCGAATGGCGTGTAGTTGGCGAGCCCGTCTTCCTCCTTGTCGCCGAAAGGCGTCGCGCCTTCGTCCACAAGGCGGTCGAGGCGGTCGAGAGTCCACTGCCAGCCATCACCCTGGTTGGTGACGAAGCCCTGGACGATTGCGATCGTCGCGCTCTCGCCGGACGCATCGGTGCGCACGACGTCGCCAAGAATGGGAGGCGTGCCGGAAAAGCCGCGCTCGGTCAGACGCGGCTCATCTCGCTTTCGGGATGTATCCCGGGCGTGAGCCGGCGCAGGCTTCAACACCGCGACCCGACCCACGACGAGGCTCGAATTGCTCTGTTCGGGCCGCCGGCCATTCGAGTTCGGCGGCCGGCGAGATCTGGGTCTGCCCGAGCGCCTCAGCGGGCCGGAATTCGAGCTTGCATGCGCCCACCTGCACGCTGCGACGCTCGCGCAACCCGCTCAGAACCTCGCGTGCGAAGGCGGGCGTCGTGAAGGCATCGGTCAGCAGTCCCACGCGGCGGCCCTTGCGCACGCGCGCGAGCGCCAGAGGCGCCTCGAATGGCGAGAGAGAGGCTCGTCTTCCCAGGCGACCGCTACAGGCAACGCGTAGCGTTCCCTGCGTTCGCCGCTCTGTACGGTGATCTCGACATAGAGAAGGTTCTCCTCTGCGCCCATCTTTTCCCCTATCATCGCGATGTCGACCGGCGCGCGTTTTTTGAAGTCCTTCTGTTGGAACCAGCGCCGCTCGCGCACATAGGAGGGCAGCACCTCCGTCTTCAGAAGGTCGCGCGCATTGCCGGCGCCGATCTCGGCGAGGCTGTTGCGCAACACGAACGTGTGGATGCTCGACCGCAGGTCCCGCTGTCGCCGAACTCCCGGCGGGCGGCTGCACCTCGGTGCTGAGCGCAAACCAGTAGAAGCCGAGGGCGGAGTCAGCAGATAAGTAGCTGTCCGATTAGCGGGAATGCCGTTCCCCCGACAATTCGACGGGCGCGCGGCCCGCGAACTCGGAAAGGTCGAGCTCGACGGCCTGCGACGTGCGCGAAACATTGGCGACGCAGAGGATCGTCTCGCCTTCGAACTCGCGAAGATAGGCCAGAACCTTGCGGTTCTGCGGATGCAGGAAGCGGATGGAGCCGCGGCCGAAAGCCTTGTGCTTGCGCCGCTCGACCAGCATGCGACGGAACCAGTTGAGCAGCGAATGGGGATCGCGCCACTGCGCCTCCACGTTGAGCGCCTCGTAGCCGTAGAGCGGGTCCATGATCGTGGGCAGCACCAGCGACGCCGGATCCGCGCGGCTGAAGCCGCCATTGCGATCCGACGACCACTGCATCGGCGTACGCACGCCGTCGCGGTCGCCCAGGTGCAGATTGTCACCCATGCCGATCTCGTCGCCATAGTAGACGACGGGCGTGCCCGGCATGGTGAGCAGCAGGCTCTTCATCAGTTCGATCCGGCGCCGGTCGCGTTCGAGCAGCGGCGCCAGGCGCCGGCGAATGCCGAGATTGAGTCGCGCGCGCGGATCGGCGGCATAAGTCTTCCACAGTAGTCGCGCTCCTTGTCCGTCACCATCTCGAGCGTCAACTCGTCATGGTTGCGCAGGAATATCGCCCATTGGCAGGCCTCCGGAATCGGCGGCGTCTGGCGCATGATGTCGGTGATCGGGAAGCGGTCCTCCTGCGCGATTGCCATGTACATGCGCGGCATCAGGGGAAAGTGGAATGCCATGTGGCATTCGTCGCCGTGGCCGAAATAATGCTGCGTGTCTTCCGGCCACTGATTGGCTTCCGCCAGCAGCATGCGAGCCGGATAGTGTTCGTCGATCTCGGCGCGGATCTGCTTCAGGATGGCGTGCGTCTCGGGGAGGTTCTCGTTGTTCGTGCCCTCGCGCTCGACGAGGTAGGGCACGGCGTCGAGGCGCATCCCGTCGACTCCGATATCGAGCCAGAACCGCATCACCGAGAGCACAGACTTCAGAACCTGGGGATTGTCGAAATTGAGATCGGGCTGGTGCGCATAGAAGCGGTGCCAGTAGTAAGCCTTGGCTTCCTCGTCCCAGGTCCAGTTCGACTTTTCCGATCGAGAAAGATGATGCGCGTGCCGGAATATTTCTTGTCGTCGTCCGACCAGACGTAGTAATTGCGCGCCGCCGAGCCCGGCTTCGCCTTGCGCGCGCGCTGGAACCAGCGATGCTGGTCCGAGGTATGATTGATCACCAGCTCGGTGATGACGCGAAGCCCACGCTTGTGGGCCTCCTCGATGAAGCGGCGGACGTCGGCGAGCTTGCCATATTCCGGATGGACGTCGCGATATTCGGCGATGTCGTAGCCGTCGTCGCGCCGCGGGCTCGGATAGAAGGGCAGCAGCCAGACCGCGGTGACGCCGATCTCGGCGATGTAGTCGAGCCGCGCGATCAGCCCCTCGAAGTCGCCTACCCCGTCATTGTTGGCGTCGAAAAACGACTTGACGTGCACCTGATAGATGACCGCGTCCTTGTACCAGAGCGGCTCGGGCGGCGCGGCGGAAATCCTGTGTGGCATCAGAGGGTCGCCCCGCGCGGACGAATGCGCCAGATCGCATAGGGCGCGCTCGGACTGAGCCGAAGATGCTGGACCTTTCCGTGCCAGGAAAACCGGGTGCCGTGCAACAGGTCTTCGACCTCGACCGTCTCGTAATCGGCGAGGCCCCATTCCCAAAGCGGGACTTCGAAATCGCATTCCTGTGCGCTGTGCGGGTCGAGGCTCACTGCGACGAGAATGCGGTCGTCGCGGCCCTGTGCCGTCTTCGCAAAATAGAGAACGTTGTCGTTGAACGCGTTGTAGAACGTAACGCCCAGATGCGACTGCAAAGCGGGCTCGCGCTTGCGCAAGGCATTCAGAGACGCGATCTCGTGCGCGATAGTCTCGGCTGCCGCGAAATCGCGATGCTTGAGCTCGTATTTCTCGGAGTCCCTGTATTCTTCGCGGCCCGGCAAGGGCTCGGCTTCGCAGAGCTCGAAGCCGGAATACATCCCCCACAGACCGGACAGCGTCGCCGCGAGGGCCGCGCGGATCAGAAAGGCGGGGCGTCCTCCCGACTGAAGGAAGGGCGGGTTGATGTCCGGCGTGTTGACGAAGAAGTTCGGTCGGAAATAGTCGCGCACATTCGTCGTCGTGAGCTCGGTCAGGTATTCGGTGAGCTCCTGCTTGGTGTTGCGCCAGGTGAAGTAGGTGTAGGACTGCGTGAAGCCCACCTTCGCGAGGTGGTACATCCGTTTCGGCCGCGTGAAGGCTTCCGACAGGAAGATCGTGTCGGGGTGGCGCGCCTTGATTTCGGCAATGATCCACTCCCAGAACGGGATCGGCTTGGTGTGCGGGTTGTCGACGCGGAAGATGCGTACGCCTTGGTTGGCCCAGAACAGCAACACGTCGCGCAGCACGATCCACAAGCCGCGGTCGGCGTAGAAATCCGGGTTGACGATATCCTCGTATTTCTTGGGCGGATTTTCCGCGTAGCGAACTGAGCCGTCGGGCCGCTTGCTGAACCAGGCGTCGTGTGTCTTGAGCCAGGGATGGTCTGGCGACATCTGCACGGCGAAGTCGAGCGCGAGCTCGATTCCGTGCTTGGCCGCGGCGTTCATCAGAGCGCGAAAGTCCTCGATCGTGCCGAGCTCGGGATGGACCGCTTCGTGTCCGCCTTCGGCCGCGCCGATCGCATAGACGCTGCCCGGATCGCCAGGCCCTGCCGCCGGCGCATTATTGCGGCCCTTCCGGTTCGTGCGTCCGATGGGATGGATCGGCGGCATGTAGAGCACGTCGAAGCCCATGTCGCGGATGCGCGGGAGCTGCGCGATCACGTCGCGAAACGTCCCGTGCACGCCGGGGGCGGCGCCCTGCGACCGCGGAAACAGCTCGTACCAGCTCGCGAAGGCGGCGCGCTTGCGTTCCACCAGCACGCGCTGGGTAAAGCTCTTCGCGAGGAAGGGCCGCGGGTCGGCCGCTTGCATCAGCCGCCGCGTCTCGGCGGCGACGAAAAGCTGCGCGCGTTCGGATTCGGGAAGCGCCTCCAGCGCGTGCAGGGTCGCCGCCAGCGCCGTCCTGATGGCGCCGTTGCAGCGCGACGCGGCCTCCGCCATGAGTGCCCGGCCTTCCGCGATTTCCAGCGCAACTGGAAGCCCTGCCTCACTTTTTTTCTGCACATCGCGGACAAGGCCGCCGAAGTCGTCGAGCCACGCCTCGATGCGAATGGCGATCGTGCCTTCGTCAGCCAGGTCGAGTTCTGCGCGCCAGCGATCGTTCACGAGCGGGCCCATCGCCACCCGCGTCCATGTGCCGGATTTCTCGGCGCGCCAGGCAACGCAGGCGGATAGCGCCTCGTGGCCGTCGGCGAAGACATCAGCCTCGACGGCAAGGCGATCGCCGACGGTCGCTTTGGCGCAGAATTGGCCCTCATCGACCGACGGGGAAATGGCAGCGATGACGATGCGCACGGCCGGCGACATCATCTCATCGAGCACGGGCCTCGTGTTGTCTGGCGTCTCCGCGTTCACGCGCCTCGCTCCGCATTAGATCCGCTGCGGCCGCAATACTTTCCCCATGGCGCCGAACCGGCTGGAACCGTAGCGTCGAACATTGGGAGAGACCTGGCAGCGTCACAGCCCTTAACAGTTACGGGAACGCGCAATGCGGGAAAAAAGTTCGCCGGTCTGGAACACGGGAACCATTCGAGATTGTCGCGGGTTATCGAAAATATCCGCCGCGTCGCGCGCAGGTGTTCGCTTTACGCCTGCTCGAGCGCGCGCCGCAGCTGGGCCATGTCGAAGGGTTTCATCAGGCTCGCAATTCCTGCGAGATCACTTCCATCGCCAGGATCGGTCGAGTAGCCGCTGGCGATGACGATCCTCAGATACGGCCTTATCTTGCGCGCGGCGGCGATGAGTTCGCGGCCGTTCATGCCCGGAAGGCCGAGGTCGGTCACGAGGTATTGATCTCGGGATCGCTTTGAGTACTTCCAGCGCGGCGGTGCCGGGACCGGCTTCCACCGCCGCGTAACCCATCTGTTCCACCATATCGACCGTGGTCATGCGGATGAGGGCGACGTCGTCGACCACCAGGATTTTCTTATGCGGCGTCGCATCGCCGTCGGTCGGCCGCGCCTCCGGCTGAGACCGAGTTGCCGCGCCCGCCGTTGGCGCCGGAGCGGTCGGGGCGTCCTGCGTCCGCCGGCGAGAAGCGAGCGCAGCTTCCGCGCCAGGTCATCCTTGCGATAGGGCTTGGATATGAGTACGACGCCATCGTCGAGCCTGCCGTCATGCACAATCGCGTTCTGCGTATAGCCTGACGTATAGAGAAGGCGATGTTGGGATGCAGCGCTTGCGCGCGCCGCGCCAGCTCGCGCGTGCTCACCGGTCCGGGCATCACCACGTCCGTGAACAGGATGTCGACCGGCGCGCCGCTGGCGAGCACGACCAGCGCCTGCTCGGCGTTGTCCGCGCGAAGCACGCTGTAGCCGATTCGCTCAGTATATCGACGGCGGAGGCGCGCACGCCCGCATCGTCCTCGACGACGAGGATCGTCTCGTTTCCGCCTTCGACCGGTGTCGTGGCGACGGGTTCGGGACACTTCTTGCGGCCGGCGCGTTCTGGGCAGATAGATCTTCACCGTCGTGCCATGTCCGACCTCAGTGTAGATCTTGACGTGACCGCCCGATTGCTTGGTGAAGCCGTATACTTGGCTCAGCCCCAGTCCGGTGCCGCGGCCCTCCGGCTTCGTGGTGAAGAAAGGGTCGAAGGCGCGTGCGGCGACCTCGGGCGTCATGCCCGTTCCGGTATCGCTGACCGCCAGCATCACATACTGGCCCGGCGCAACCTCGGCGTGCTGTGCGGCATAAGCGTCGTCGAGGAAGGCGTTGGCGAGCTCATCGTGAGCTTGCCGCCGTCGGGCATTGCGTCGCGTGCGTTGATCGCGAGATTGAGGACGATGTTCTCGACCTGCGTCGGATCGACGAGCGTGTTCCATAACCCGCCGGCGACCATCGCTTCCACTTCGACGCGCTCGCCGAGCGTGCGCCGCAGCATGTCGGTCATGTCTTGCACCAGGCGGCCAAGATTGGTCGAACGCGGCTCCAGCGCCTGCTTGCGCGCAAAGGCGAGAAGCTGCGCCGTCAGCCGCGAACCGCGCTCGACGGCGGAGACGGCGTTCTGAAGGCGTCCCGTTGCGCGGGCGTCGCCGCGCATGTCGGCCGCCAGAAGGTCAATATTGGTGCCGATCACCTGCAAAAGATTGTTGAAGTCGTGCGCTACCCCGCCAGTCAACTGGCCGATCGCCTCCATCTTCTGGTTCTGCCGCGTCAGCGCCTCGGCGCGCAGGCGCGCCGTCACGTCCATGGCCGCCACGAGAAACCGCCGCCGGCAACCGCGGCGCGATAGACGTCGAGCTCGCGGCCGTTGACGACCAGGTGACGATAGGATTGTCGACCTCGCCGGACGCCGTCGGCAAATCGGCGAATGTCACGCGGTTGCGGGCGCGGTCTATTGCGTGAATTCTCGTCGAGCGTCGTTCCGGCCTTTGCCATCGGCTCCGGGTAGTCCATGTAAATAAAGAACGTCCGGTTGAAAACGCTGAGCGCGCCGGTAGCGTCGAACACGGCGACGCCGTCGCGGATATTGTCGAGCGTCGCCTGCAGCGTGTTGAGTTGGACGGTGCGTTCCTTCTCGCTCCGGATGAGTCCGACATTGGAGCGGACGAGAGCGACGGCCGCCCCGAGAAGGATCAGGAGCGCGACAAGAGCGGCGATGACGACGCTGCTGATTTCGTAGGATTCCGCGACGCGTCGCGCGGCTATCCGGTCTGAGAGCAATCGGTCTTCTTCGGCGGATGCCTGCGCCACGACGGCGCGCAGCTGGACCATCTGGCGGCGGCCTTCCGCCATGGCGCTGAGCATCTGCGGCGGAGGCGGGGCGGCGAGCGGGGCAAGCGCGAGGGCTCGGTTCAGGGCGACAAGGCGTGCCGTCGCGATTTTGCCGAGCATCATCGCCCGCGCCTGTTGCCGCGGATTGTCCTCGGTCAGCGTCTTCAGCGCGTTCAGGTCAGTGCCGACCCGCGCGCTGGCCGCATGGTAAGGTACGAGGTAAACCGGATCGCGGGTGATGATGAAGCCGCGCTGCCCGGTCTCGGCGCCTTGCGCGTCGGTCAGCACGCGCGAGATCTGGTTGATGACCTCGTAGGAATGTATCACCCAGCCTTGCTCGGCCCGTTCGTCCGCGGCGAAGCGGACGGACAATACGGCGACGACTAGAAGAACCAGGAATAGTGGAATCGCGGCCAGGAAAAGCAGCCGATTTGCCGACACAAAGCCCCCTAAGCCAATACGGCGGACATGCAAACGTATGGAGTACATATCGGTTCCGGAAGTCCAGCGGGACCACCCTCGCTTTGGCGATCCGGCCCTGTCAGTCCGGCCATATGCGGAACGCGGCGGAACTGACAGCGCTGCCATCGGCCGCCCGGCGTGAAGGCCTGCCGCGCCCAAAAGGGCGCGAAGGGCCTTGGCCTGCTATTCACTGTACCGTGATGCGGATTCGGCGACGGAGTTCGCAGCCGCCGCACCGCGGCTGCGAGTGTGCAAGGCATGGCTGACGAGCGGACCCGCGCGACGATTGACGATGTGGCCGAGCGCGCGGGCGTTTCGATCAAGACTGTTTCGCGCGTCCTCAACAACGAAAGCAGCGTCAGGGCGGAGACGCGCGAGCGCGTGATGAATTCCGCCAAGGCTCTCAACTACCGGCCGAATGTGGCCGCCCGCACGCTCGCCGGCGCGCGCTCCTATCTGATCGGGATGTTGTACGACAGCGCGACCGCAAACTATGTGAGCGAGATTCAGGCCGGCGCGCTCGCCGAGTGCCGCAAGCGCGGCTATCACCTGCTTGTCGAGCAATGCCCGATCGAGGACCCGACGGCGCTGAGCAATCTCGACAGCCTCGTGGGCTATTCCCGGCTCGACGGCATCATCCTGACGCCGCCTGTATGCGACAATGCGCCGACGCTCGAGCTGCTGAGGAAGCACGCCGTGCCCTATGTCTCGATCGCGCCGGAACGCAAGCGCGACATCGCGCCCTACGTCTATATCGACGACTTTCGCGCCGCCTATCAATTGACGACGATCCTGATCGAGCTCGGCCATCGCAAAATCGCGATCATCAAGGGCCACCCCGACCACAGTTCCGCCCATCTGCGCTTCAAGGGCTACCTGAGCGCGCTCGACGCGCATGGGATCGCGCCCAACAAGACCTATATGCGCCAAGGCCGCTACACCTATGTTTCGGGCATTCGCTGCGCCGAGCAGCTTCTCGCGCTCGCCGACCGGCCGACGGCGATCTTCGCCGCGAATGACGACATGGCCGCGGCTGCAATCACCGTCGCCCATAAGCGCGGCCTCACGGTACCCGGCGATCTCTCCGTTGCGGGGTTCGACGACACGCCGATGGCCCAATTCCTCTGGCCGCAGCTGACGACGGTTCGCCAGCCCGTAGCCGAAATGGCGAGCGCCGCCGCCGAGCTTCTGTTTCACGTTCTCGGCAAGCGCGGAGCGGACGGCGAGGGCGCGCCGGCGCATCGCCTGCTCGATTTCCAGATCATCATGCGCGACTCGACGGCTCCGCCGCGTTCGCCCGGCCGCGGCTGAGGCGACGCCCGTAAACGCCTCCATAGGTGACAGCGTTGTCATCCCCGTCGACAATGCTTATAAGGTCGGCAACGGGAAGGACGGAACGGCTTCCGTCCAATACTCTGCTCGGGGGAAGCGATGGAACGGGTCGGAAGCCTCTGGCGGATGGGCTATTTGCTGGTCTGTGCGCCTATCTTGCTCTGCGGGGTGCCGGCCCACGCGGCACCAGCCTATCCCTTTCAGAACGAACGTCTGTCGCCGGATCAGCGCGTCGAGGATTTCGTTCGGCGACTGACCCTCGACGAAAAGATCTCTCTTCTCTCCGGCATCGACAATTGGCATCTGCCGTCGATCGATAGGCTCGGCGTGCGTGGCCTGATCGTGACCGACGGACCGGCGGGTTTGCGCTCGTTCGAGAGCGAACCCTCGACCGCGTTCCCCGTGGGCGTCGCTGCCGCAGCCACCTGGGATCCCGGGCTCGTGCGCGACGAGGGCAGGGCGATCGGCGAAGAAACGTTGGCGCAGGGCGTCGACGTGATCCTTGGTCCCATGGCGAACATCGCGCGGGTGCCGCTCGCCGGCCGCAATTTCGAGACGTATTCGGAAGACCCGGTGCTCACGGCGGCACTGGGAACGGCCTATGTCGACGGCGTCCAGTCGTCGGGGGCCGGAACCGCCCTGAAGCACTTCGTGGCCAACGAACAGGAAGCCGGCCGCGAGACGGGAAATTCCGTCGTATCGGAGCGCGCCCTGCGCGAAGTCTATCTCGCCGCCTTCGAACCTATCGTGAAGAACGCCCAGCCCTGGACGGTCATGACCGCCTATCCGCACGTCAACGGGGTCTTTGCGTCGGACAGCGAATTTCTTCTCACCCAGGTGCTCCGCGAGGAGTGGGGCTTCCAGGGCGCGACCATGTCGGACTGGACCGGCACGCACTCGACCTTGGCCGCCGTCGAAGCCGGACTAGACCTCGAAATGCCCGGCCCGACCCTGTGGCGCGGCTGGAAGCTCGCACAGGCGATCAAAGCGCATCAACTCGACGAAAAATACATCGAGGCGTCCGTGCGCCGCATCGCAATGGTGATGCTGAAAGCCAGGCTCTTCGATCCCGGCGCAAATAAGCCCGGCAGCCTCAACACGCCGGAGCATCAAGCGATCGCCGAACGCGTGGCCGCGGAAGGCACGGTCCTGCTCAAGAACGACCACGCGCTGCTTCCGCTCGCCCGCGATTCGGTGAGGACGGTCGCCGTCATCGGGGCCGCCGCCGACCGCCCGACCTTCCAGGGCGGCGGCAGCTCGCAGGTCGTTCCCGCGCACGTCGTCACGCCGCTCGACGCGCTGCGCTCGCTCTACGGGCCAAAAGTGAATTTCATCTACGCGCAGGGCCTCGACAACGAGCCGCGCATTCCCGCCGTCGATCCGCGCCTGCTGTCGACGACGCGCGACCGCGGCGAGGAGGGACTTCATGCCGCCTATTACAATGACGGGAATTTCGCCGGCGGAATCTCCTTCGAACGCACCGAAACCCAGTTCCTGAAGTTCGGTTTCGGCGGCAAGGCGGCCCGCGTCGACTGGTCGAAAATGCCCTACGGCCTGAACGCGATTCATGCTGCGCAAGCCAAGGGCGAATACGCCGCCGATCTGTGGAAGGCCGGAATTGGGTTTTCCGTCAAATGGACGGGCTACTTCTTCGCGCCGAAGGATGGAACCTACGAGTTCTCTCTCGTGCACGATGATTCCGCGGCGCTCACGCTCGACGGGAAGGTCCTGATCGACAACACCTCGCAGACTTATCCTTCGCCGATCTTCACCTTCTTCAAGAAGCTGGCAGAGCGCCGCGCCAGCGTCACGCTGGCGGCCGGGCATGTCTATCCGATCGAAATCGATTTCTCCGCCACGCCGACGTCGTCCATCAACTACGACCAGAAGGTCTTCGAGCTCGGCGTGCGCGTTCCCGCGGGGACGGTCGACGAAGCCGTCGAAGCGGCGCGTCGCGCCGATGTGGCGATCGTTTTCGCAGGTATCGGATCCACCTCGGAAGCTGAAGGCGTCGACCGCCCGAGCATGGATTTCGATCCCGCGCAGTCGGCCCTCATCGAAGCCGTGGCGGCAGCGAACCCCAATACGATCGTCGTCGTCAATGACGGCGCATCTGTGACAATGCCTTGGAAGGACAAGGTGGAGGCGATCCTCGATGAGTGGCTGCCCGGCCAGGAAGGTGGCGCCGCCATAGCCAAGATCCTGTTCGGCGACATCGATCCGTCGGGACGCCTGCCCGTCACCTTCGCCAACCGGATAGAAGACACGCCGTCCTACCTGAATTATTCGGGCGCCAGCACCCAGCTCTACGACGAGGACGTGTTCGTCGGCTACCGCTTCTACGACAAGCGCAAGATCGCGCCGCTGTTTCCGTTCGGTTACGGGCTGTCCTACACGGATTTCGCCTTCGGCGATCTTTCGGTCGACAAGTCCGTGCCGGCCGGCGCCGATGTCGCCGTAACGCTCAAGGTAACGAACACGGGTAAGCGCGCCGGCGCCGAGGTGGTCCAGCTCTACCTCCAGGACGCGCACGCGCCGGTGCCGATGCCGGTGAAGGAGCTGAAGAGCTTTGCCCGCGTCGATCTCGCACCCGGCAAGTCCCGCGTCGTCAATCTCACGCTGTCGCCGCGCGATCTTTCCTACTGGGATTCGGACCATCACCAATGGGTGGAAGACCCGGGCGAGTTCGCGGTTATGGCTGGCGCGTCGTCCGCCGACATCCGCGCGACGGCGACGTTTCAGCTCTTGCCGCCCACCCAGCCAACCGGCGCCGTGCCGTGACCGCGGGCGGGCGCGAACGTGCGGTGACGGCAACGCGGCGGGTCTGCGCTTTATCAGGATGGATGTCGAAAAGCGTGCCGATTTCGACGCCCTGGCGAGCTTGCTCGCCGCGGCAAAGAGCCCGCGCGAGAACCTCCGCTAACTGCCCCTGCCGCCCCATGTGTAAGGGATTGGTCTGCGCCAATCTCCAGGCGGCGGGATTGGCCGGGCGGCGGAGCTGCATCGTGATCGAGAAGCCCATCGGGCGCGATCTTCCCGGCTGCCGCGCCATCAATGCCTGCGTCGGGCGCGCCTTCGCCCGACCGATCCGATGCGCTTCTCGCCGCGCGCAGCTATCGCTGGGCCGCGTGATGGATTTCCCGACCTGTGGCCTGCCGCCGGGCGTCGCATTGCGCGGTCGGGTCTCATTGACCGAAAAGGAGGCTCGGGCGTTGTTCGATGGTAGAGGGTTCATTGGCCTACCGGGATCAGGCTCTGAGGAAAGCGTTCTCGAATGAAGAATTACGGTCTTGTTGCGGATATTGGAGGAACGAAGATCCGCTTTGCGATGGTGGATCTGCGCGACCGCGCCCCGAAAATCTTCTCGCCGCGAAATCTGTCGACGAAGGATCACCCCGACATTGCGGCTGCGGCGCGCGCTTACCTTTCCGAAATGCACGTCGAGGTGCCCCCCAGGGCGGTGGTCTTCGCCGTCGCCGGGCCCGTCAACGAGGGCGCCATCTATCTCACCAATGCCGGCTGGAAGATTTCCGCCAAGGACCTTCGCGACAAGCTCTTCGCCGAGACTGCCCGCGTCGTCAACGACTACGAGGCGCTGAGCGCGGCAGCAGCCCTGCTGGGACCGGACGATCTCGTTACCGTCGGTCCGGCGAAGGTCTTCGACGCGCACGGCGACGGCACCATAACGATTATCGGGCCCGGAACCGGCCTCGGCGTCGCGGGCTTTGTGCGCCAGGAAGGCGTGAGCCTGTCGCTGGTGACAGAAGGCGGTCACGCCGCCTTTGCGCCGGGCGACGACGTCGAGATCGAGATCCTGCAAATCCTGATGCGCAAATTCGGCCGCGTGTCGGCGGAACGCATCCTGTCGGGCCCCGGCCTGCTGAATCTCTATTCCGCCCTGGCGCAGATCGACGGCGTGCCGGCGTCCGACACCACGCCGGAGGAGATTACGCGTGCGGCAAATACACGGCCGGAGTCCTTCGAGGCGAAGGTCTTCGATCGCTTCTGCGCCATCCTTGGAGCGGTCGCGGGCGACATGGCGCTTGCCATGGGCGCACGGCGCGGCGTTCTCATCGCAGGCGGGATCCTGCCGGATGTCGCACAGATCTTCGCCGCCAGCAGCTTCCGCCGCCGCTTCGAGGACAAGGGGCGCTTTGCCGGCTACATGAAGTCGATCCCTACCCTGCTCATTGTCCAAAGGGAGGCCGGCCTGATCGGCAGTGCCGCTATTCTGACCCAGCATTTGCCGGCTCTCGCGCCGGAGATTGCCAACGCCGCGGGCTGAACGCATTTCTCGCGCGGCGGGTGCCGCGGACTACGACCCCGCGGCGACGGGCGCTTTGGCATAGTGTTGCTCGGTCAAGGTCGCGATGCGAGGGAAGATCGGCAAGCGCGTTCCGGCACCTGGCGGATCATCTGGCAGTTCAGCTCGCCGGTGACCTTGATCACGCCGGATTGCTCGGCCGCGCCCATCGTGACCGAGAAGTTCGGCGTTTGCGCCATCGTATGGCCGGTGACGCCCACGCACGCCGCCATGATCGGGCAAGGCGGCCCGTTCGCCCGCGGACCCTCAGAAGGAGATGCTCACGCTGCCATAGATCGCACGCGGCGCGCCGGTGAGGACATGGACGTAAAAAGACGATCAAAAGTCGTTCAGATCGCGGACACAAGCGTTTGTTCCGCCACTCGGACCAAAGAACGGTATTGGTTCCCGCCCTTGCGGGGTCGGGGAGCGCGGCAAACTCGTTTTTAGAAGTTCTCCGCCCACGGCCGCACATCCAGCTCCAGAGTCCAGGCGCTGCGCTGCTGGTGATGCAGCACCCAGTACGCTTCTGCGATGGCATCGGGCTCAAGCAACCCGTCGGGTCCGCGCTGCTCGCGCAGTTGCGGCATGCGGGCGAGCAGGCGCTCGC
This sequence comes from uncultured Alphaproteobacteria bacterium, assembly GCA_963802815.1. Lineage (GTDB taxonomy): Bacteria > Pseudomonadota > Alphaproteobacteria > Micropepsales > Micropepsaceae > Rhizomicrobium. Next base: position 21,468 of record CAWDKN010000054.1, on the reverse strand, counting down.
CGCCGATGCCGCCATCGACCACGACATGGCCGACGTGGATGTTCTGCGGCCCGAACTCGCGCGCGATGCTCTGTGCCAGATTGCGCAGCGCCGCCTTGGCGGAGGCGAAAGGTGCGAAGTTCGCCTTGCCGCGCAGGCTGCCCGAGGCGCCGGTGAACAGCAGCGAACCGCCGCCGCGCGCGAGCAGGACGGGCAGAGCCGCCTGCGCAATCTGGAATCCGCCCAGCGCATGCTCGCGCCAGTGACGCTCGAACCGATCTTCCGTCAGCTTCAGGAACGGCGTCGGCTCGTTGCCGCCGGCGTTGTGGACGGCGGCTGCCAGCGGCGCCAGCGACTGCGCGGCGGCGACGAACCGCGCCGCGTCCTCTGCCTTCGACACGTCGCCGATGCAGGCGGCGACCTTGGCGCCGCTCTTCTTCAATTCCTCCGCCGTCGCTTCGAGCTTGTCTTGGTTGCGCCCGGCGATGGCGACGGGAAATCCGCCCGCCGCAAAGCGCCGCGCGATGGCCGCGCCCAGTCCCTGCGATGCGCCTACGCCTGCAACCAGCACGCTGCCCTGGACCGCATTTCCGCTGCTCGGCATGTTCAATCTCCGCTCTAAAGCGCGATCCGCCGAAACCGGTTCGGCCCAGATCTCGCGACAATCAGGGAATCCGGACCATGACATGGTCCGGAGGAAAACCGTCGCACAACGACGTGGAGGATAAGGTAGGCTGGCGCGATTGAGGATCAATGCGAGGGGTGGCCATTCATGACCGATATGCAAGCGGCGGAGTTCCAAAAAGGCGTCGGCCAGCATTGGCGCTTGTTCCTGATCGAGGGAATCATCCTCATCGTTCTCGGCGCCGGCGCCATCATCATTCCACCGCTCGCCAGCATTGCCGTCGCCGTCTTCCTCGGCTGGTTGTTCCTCATCGCGGGAGGCGTCGGTCTTGCGGCCGTCATCGCGGGCCGCAGTGCGCCCGGGTTCGTCTGGTCTCTGCTGTCGGCAATCGTCACGATCGCCGCGGGCGTGGCGCTGGTCGGCTGGCCGGTGATCGGGGTGCTCTCGCTCACCTTCGTGCTCACCGTGTTCCTCGTCATCGACGGTATCGTCACGATGGCCTTCGCGCTGGATCACCGCCGACAGCTGTCGCAGCGCTGGATCTTTCTCTTCATCAACGGCGCGCTCGACCTTGCTCTTGCGGCCATCATCGTGATCGCGCTGCCGCAATCGGCGATCTGGGCGCTCGGGCTTATCGTGGGCATCGACCTCATCTTCGGCGGCTTCTCGCTGGTCGCGATGGCGCTGGCAGACCGCAAGGCCGCGTAACTGCGACGGCACGACGCCAATCGGGTCACAAGTCGGATAGATCGCGTTCGGTCAGGCAATTTTATCGCGGGGACGCGGAGGGGTGCACGTCCGTGACCGGCATTCGCGTGTCCCGATCCAAGCTGATCGGCGCGCAAAGCGCGCCAGACAGACTTCGAAGTCGATACTCTGCGCCGGAAGAGGACACTGCTTCACCGCGTCCCCCGCGCTGCCTCCGCGTTAAAATTGTCGCCGCCGCACCGTCTATTCGCCTCGCGCACTCCAAGACCTACCGCGTCTGCCCGCCGTCGACGGGCAGCACCGCGCCGGTGATGAAGCTCGCCATCGGGCTCAGCAGGAACGCGGCCGCGACGCCGATTTCCTCCGGCTTGCCGTAGCGTCGCATCGGCACCTCGCGCTTGATCCAGCGCGCCCAGGACTCCGCGCGTTCGCCCGTGGAGCGCGCCTCCCAGTCGCCGCCGGGAAAGATGATGTTGCCTGGCGCGATCGTGTTCACGCGCACGCCCGTCGGGCCGGCCATCTTCGCGAGCTCCTTCGACAGATGGTTCATCGCCGCCTTCGCCGTGCCGTAGGTGATCGGCGTGCCGAGGGCGCCCAGCCCGGCAATGGAGCTGATGAAGAGCAGTGCGCCTTCCTTGCGGGGAGTCATCCGTCGGAGCGCGCCGCGCGCAAAACGGAAGGCGGAGTTGAGGTTCTGGTTCATGCCGCCATCCCAGGTCTCGTCGTCGACGTCGAAGCCGGGCGGGCAGGGATGCAGCCCGACATTGGCGACCGCGCCCCAGATGGGGCCGAGTGCGCTTTCCGCGCCGGACAGGGCCTTCTCGATCGCCGCCGTATCGCGCATGTCGCCGGCTTGCGACCACACGCGGTCCTTGCCGTGGATTTCCGCCAGCCGCTTATGCTCGGCCGCGAGCGCTTCGGCGCCGCGCGCGGCAATGGCGAGCCTGGCGCCTTCCGCGAGGCAACGTTCGACAATTCCAAGGCCTATTCCGCGGCTGCCGCCGGCGATGAACACGACCTTGTCCTTCAATTGCAGGTCCATGGCGTCATCCTCACCTTATCGCTGCAGCAATCAAAGCATGGCGGCGGCCTTGCGCGAAGCGCTATGCCGGGCTCTCATCGCTGCAAGCAAGGGAGGCTGGCATGTCGGACGCAGCGCAGCAGGCGAAAGAGGCCGCACGGCAGAAGGCCTACGCGACGCCGCTCGCGGAATTCCAGGTCCACGATCCGGAGCTGTTCCGCACCGACACCCACGGGCCCTGGTTCGAGCGGCTGCGGCGCGAGGATCCTGTCCATTACTGCCCGGGCGGCGAGCTCGGCCCCTATTGGTCCGTCACCAAGCATCGCGACATCATCGCCGTCGACGGCAACCACGGCGTCTTCTCCTCGAATTCCGAGCTCGGCGGCATCACCATCTTCGACGCGCCGGAGCCGCGCGAGCGCACCAGCTTCATAGGCCTCGATCCGCCGAGCCATGACGAGCAGCGCCGGGTGGTCGCGCCGATGTTCACGACCGCGAACATCGCCGTGCTCGAGCCGCTGATCCGCGAACGCGCCGCGAAGATCCTCGACGAGCTTCCCGTCGGCGAGACTTTCGATCTGGTGGACAAGGTCTCCGTCGAATTGACGAGCCAGATGCTGGCGACCCTGTTCGACTATCCCTTCGAGGATCGCCGCACGCTGCCGCGCATCTCGGACTATCTGCTCACCTTCCCCGAGCCCGGCGCGATGGTCGAGACCGAGGAGCAGCGCCAGGTCGGCCTGTTCCAGATGCTGACGCCGTTCGTGGCGATGTGGAACGAGCGCAAGGCCGCGCCGCCCAAGAACGATCTCCTTTCCATGCTCGCGCACGCGCCGGCGACGTCGAAGGAGAATCCGGAACATTATTTCGGCAACATTATCCTCCTCATCGTGGCCGGCAGCGACACCACGCGCCATTCGATCAGCGGCGGCATTCTCGCCATGAACGAGACGCCTGAGAACTATGACAGGCTGCGCGCGAACCCCGCTCTGCTCGACAGCTTCGTGCCGGAAGTCATCCGCTGGCAGAGCCCCGTCGCCCACATGCGTCGCACGGCGCTCGCCGACGCCGAGATCGGCGGCAAGGGGATCAAGAAGGGCGAGAAGGTCGTGATGTGGTACGTCTCGGGCAACCGCGACGACGAAGTGATCGACGATCCCGACAGCCTCGTCATCGACCGCGCCCGCCCGCGCCAGCACGTCTCCTTCGGTTTCGGCATCCATCGCTGCGTCGGCCAGCGCCTCGCCGAGATGCAATTGCGCGTGATGTGGGAAGAGATCCTCAAGCGCTTCAAGCGCATCGAAATTGCCGGCGAACCGAAACGCATGCGCAACAACTTCGTAAAGGGGTATGAGGCGATGCCGGTGCGGGTGGTGGCGTAGGCGTCCCCCCTTCGTCGCGCACTTCGTGCGCGCCACCGTAACGAGCGCATCTTCTCTTTCCTCTCCCGTGCGAAGCGATAGTGGAGGGGGACCGCTCGCGCGCAGCGCGAGTGGTGGCTTGCCAAGGCGAAGCCGCGCGTACCCGTCACCAGTCCGTCTTCGCGCAATTGCGCTTCGCCGCGGTAGTCTCCGGCGCTGCGCGGCGAAGACTGGAAGGAGCAACCGCCAAAAGCTATTTCCCCCGCTCCGCCCCATCGATCAATTTCCCCATCGCCTCCAGATACGCCGCAAACGCCTTGCGTCCGGCCGGCGTGATGCGAGCGCGCGTCAGCGGCTTGCGCCCCAGGAAGCTCTTCTCGATCGCGATATAGCCGGCGTCCTCGAGCCTGCGCAGATGGACGGAGAGATTGCCCTGCGTGGCCTCGAGCGCGGCCTTCAGCTCGGTAAAATCGGCGACCTCGGCATTGGCGAGGTACGCCATGATCCCCAGCCGCAGGCGGCCGTGGATCACGTCGTCGATGTTGCCGAGGTTGAAGGCGGCCATGGCCCTGGGTTCTTCAGGCAGGGCGGCGGACGCTGCGCAGCATCAGCCATCCCGGCAGCGCCATGCAGAGCCAGAGACCGAGACCGGCGAAGAGGATGTACAAGGGGATGTCGTCCACGGTGAGGCTCATGGCGAGTCCTGCGGCGAACCAGCCGGCAGCGACGAGGCCATGCCAGGCGCGCCGGCGCATCATGAAGCCGAACAGCCACGCCGTTCCCTGCAGCACGAAAACCGTGGCGGGATAGATAAGCCAGGTCGCAAGGCTGTGATGGCGCAGCGCCACCGAGCCGATGATGGCCACGAGCACGATATTGGCGATGCCGACCGCGGCGAATATCCGCCCTATCGCGCGCCCTGTCGTGCCGGCGCTTCCGCTCTTGCGGTTGCGCACGATGATCCAGGTGAGCACCGGGATGAACAGGAGCGTGGGACCGAGCCCGATGCCAAGCGCGAAAGACTGAGTGGTCGGCACGAGGCGAAGTCCCTGCGCCGCGTGCAGCAGCATCTGTCCGCCATAGATGAGACCGCTCGCGAAATAGGCTTCGCCGAAGGCGCGCGTCTGCGCGGCATCGGCGTCCTCGCCGACGAGCGCGCGCAGGAAAGCGAGATCGTCGCGGACGGATTGGATATCGCTGCTCATTCTACGGCCTCCGCGATCGCGCCGGAAACGGATTTGCGCCTGCGCCGCGACGGCGATTCGCGGCGCCCGTTGAGAATGGCCCCGATGAAGCTGTGGCGCACGAAGAGTTGGTAGCTCGCGAACAAGAGCGGGAAGGTCACGGCGAAATCAGCGGAAACTTGATCCACCATGGCCACGCGAGTTGTGACAGCGCCACCTGCAAGGCCATCACCAACGGCACATGGACGAGGTAGAACCAGTACGACGCATCGGCGACGTAACGCCGTCGCGCGCTGTAGCCGGAGAGGAAGCGCATCGCCATGCCGACGAGAGCGAAGGTCCAGGTCCAGATCGAAAGCGTGAAGCAGGCGGCATAGGCCGCGGTCGTCAAGTCCTGCGCCGCCGGCACGATCACAGGGGCGACGCCGATCAGGGCGAAGCCCGCGGCGGTGAAGGCGACCGCGAGCACGAGATTGAGGAACCAGCGCCGCTTCCACACGTCGAGAAGGTCGACCTGCCGGTGCAGCAGGAAGCCGAAAGCGAAGGCGGTGAAGAAACCGACCGCGGCGCCCGCATTGGGAACGAACGAGGAATCGGGCGTCATGATGCCGAACCAGGCGAGCCAGGGCGGCGTGAAGAACAGCGTCGCCGCCGTCGGTGCTGCCAGCACCACCAGTCCTAACGGACTGACGACGAGCGCGCGCACGATGCAATCGGCAAACGCACGCAGGCGCCCGGAGCGGTCGACAAGCGCTACCAGGCCGCGCAGCACGAGCGTCACCGCATAGAGCAGCAGCAGCACATACAGGAACCACAGATGCGTCAGCGGGAACGTGGGAAAGCCCGCATAGGCGGGCGGCTTCGGCAGCGGCGCGCCGTGCGCCATTACCACGGCACCCCAGATCGACACGGCGACGATCGCCGCGAAGAGGATCGGCCAGCCGACGACGAGGGGAATGCCGATACGCTTGAGCCTGTCGGCGACGAAGCCGCGCAGGCCCTTCTTGTGGAAGCTCATATGCGCGAAGAAGCCGGCGACCATGAAGAAGGTGGTCATGCGGAAGATGTGCAGCGCGTGGAACAGGCCCGCGAGCGTCAGGCTGCGGCTCTGGTCCATCACGATCCACAGCAGAGCGCCACGCGGACCGGGAAGGAACGACAACGTCGCGTGGAAGACGATGCCAAGAAGCAGCGCCGCACCGCGCACGGCATCGAGCGCATGCAGGCGTTCCGAACTCGTATCGCTCATCTGACACCTCCATCTGCGGCGACCCACGGCATGCGGGCCGGGCCCGCGTTCGCGGTCCGGATGTCATATACGTCGACTAGTTTGTTTTACAAACTAGTTTCTTTATGGATAAGGAGATCACGATCAAGCCATTGTATTTGCAATGTATTTTTTTCTGGTCTCAAAGACGTCCCCCCTCCGTCGCATCGCGCTTCGCTCGCGACACCTCCTCCGCAAGCGGGGAGGGGACCATTCCGCGAAGCGGAATGGTGGAGGGGGGAAGTGCCGAACGTGCTCCTATTCCGCCGCGCTTCGCAGCGCCTCCGGCTTCACGCCCGCCGTCGTCAGCGCCATCTCGCGCGCCGAGGCCATGTCGTAGATCCTGTTCATCATCACGCGCTGTGCGCTCAATCCGCCGCCTGCTTGGAGCGCCACCACCAGGTGCCAGCCGCCATAGGCGTCCGCCGTCATGTCGCGGATCAAATTGTACACGCGCATGCGCGTCTCTACGTCGACGTTCTGCTTGGTGTGGAGGTATTTGCGCATGTAGTGCCCGGTCTCGACATTGCGCAGGTCGCTCTCGAGCGGCAGCGTGATCACCAGCCCGCCGCTCAGGTCGTGCAGGTACTTCACCATCGTGTGGTAGTTGGCGGCGTAATAGTACTTCGCCGCGTTCACTGCGAGCGCATTGGGATAGACCATGCCCGTCGGCGTCGTCTCGAAATTGCGGCAGGCGAAGTCGAGGCTCATGCGCAGCATCTCGGCGTAGCAGATGAGCTCGGCGATGGTGTTGTTCGCGATCGGATCGCGTTCCTTGCCCTGCATCTCGGTGACGAGCTGGGCGAGCCCGACGAACAATTTCGCGCTCCCGACCGCGGCGACGAGGCCGCCCGTGCGCTCCCACAGCCCGAGAGACTGCGCCAGCTTCGACGCCAGCCGCACCTCGCCCGCCAGGAACACGCGGTCCCACGGCACGAAGACGTCGTCGAAGATGACGAAGCCTTCCGGCATCGAATGATGCGCGCTCGCGGGATAGTCGAATTCGTTGAGATCGGGCGGGGCGAAGCTGCGATTGATGATCTTCACGCCCGGCGCGTTCACCGGCACGGAGAAGGAGACGGCATAGTCCGTCTCGTCCTGGCGCATGCCCTTGGTCGGCATGACGACGAGCTCGTGCACCAGCGACGCCGCGGTGATGTGAAGCTTGGCGCCTCGCACGACGATGCCTTCGGCCGTGCGCTTGACGATGCGCACATAGAGATCGGGATCGTCCTGCTCGTGTGCGCGCCGGCTGCGGTCACCCTTGGGATCGGTGATCACCTCGGCCGCGCGCAGGTCGTTGTCGCGCACATGGCGGTAGAGCCGCTCGATGTTCGCGGCATATTGCGGGTTCACCTCGGCGATGGCGTCCTTGGTGGCCATCAGCGCCATCATCACGCCGGTGACGCCGCCGACGATCGACATATCGTGCATCATCTCCACGCGCTTCGAGAGGTCGGCCTCGTTGCGCGGGATTTGGAAGACGCGATGCGATGTGCCACCGTCCTCGTCGTCATAGGTCATCAGCCCGCGCCTAGGCGCATCGGCATGGTCGTAGTCGCGGGCCGCGACCGCGAGCGGCACGCGGAATTTCGGGTGAGTCGTGATGTCGTCGATTCGCTCGCCGTCCCAGTAGGTGACGCGTCCGTCGCGCAGGCTTTCGACGTATTCGGCCGGGGTCTTCAGTCCCATCGCGTTTCTCCCAAGGCTTTATTAATCGGACTATTAAGAGCCACTTGGCGAAAAAGTGCGAGCATGTTCTCCTTTCAGCTTGCGAACTTGACGCAGCGCCCTAAAGGCGTGTGCGCCGGAGGGGGACATGCCATGAGACGTCTGTCGTTCGCCGCGGTCCTGCTCGCTGTGAGCACGCTATCGGCGCGCGCCGCGGACGCGCCGCTCTACAAGGCGGAGGACTGCGGAAAATTCACTGTCCAGGCCGACATGAACGTCTGCGCCGGCGACAACTACGCCGCAGCCGACTCGGCGCTGAACAGGACCTATGCGGGCGCCATGGCGCAGCAGGACGATGCCGCATCGAAAACCGCGCTTAGGGACGCCGAGCGCGCCTGGATCTCCTATCGCGACAAGGAGTGCGATTTCGAGATCGGGCCGCAGGCCGATGGCGGCTCGATCTGGCCGATGGAGATGAGCAACTGCCTCGAAGACAAGACGGCGGCCCGCATCCGCGAGCTCAAGGCCATGGGCGGTTGCACCGCCGGCGTAAGTGTCTGCTACCACCACTGAGCAATGAGCTTCTCGGTCGCCCAGATCGCGGTGTTCGCATCTGTCGCGGCCTACTTCGTTACGTCCGCCGCCATGGCGCTGCGCGCCGGACGCGTCGCGCTCTATGTGCGCTACAGCAGCGACCTCTTGTTCTCGCGCGGCGGCAGCCCTTACGCCTACTGGCTGGTCGTCGGCATCTACCTCTTGCTGGCGACCGGCTGTGCGGCGAGTGCCGCGGTCCTTTCTCTCGCGCTGTATTGAGGGGGCCGCGCGGAATCAATTTTTCTTGGATTTGCGCGCGGGCGATAAAGGTTGGTTCACGCGGGGGCGCGCAGCCCGTGGAGGAGAATGTTGACGCGCGGGCCGCTTCTTCGCGCTGCGAAGCAGAGTAGCCTAATTCTCCGCTGCCGTGCGCCTCCGCTCACCCGCTGAGCGTCACCCCGATCAAGTGTCCGATCCCGTACGTCACGCCCGCCGCCGCAAATCCGATCGCGAGCTGTCGCACACCCGAGAACAAAAGTCCGCGTCCCGTGAACAGGCTCGTGCCACCGCCGATCACGAACAACGCGAACCCGCTCGACACCAGGCTCGCTTCGATCGCCGGCAATCCGCTCAGCACGAAGAACGGCGCCACCGGGAATATCGCGCCGATCGTGAACAGGAAGAACGAGGTTATGCCGGCCGTCCACGGCGAGCCGCCGAGCTCGTCGGGATCGATGCCCAGCTCCTCGCGCGCCAGCGTGTCGAGTGCCGTATCCTTGTTGGACATCAGCCGCGCGGCCAGCGCCTTCGCCTGGTCCTCGGGCAAGCCCTTCGACTGGTAGATGAGTGCAAGCTCTTCCTTCTCCTCGTCGGGTACCTCGCGCAGCTCCTCCGCCTCGGCGGCGATCTGGCGCTGGTTCGATTCGCGTGCTGTGTTTACCGACAGCCATTCCCCCATCGCCATGGAGCAGGCGCCTGCAAGCAATCCGGCAAGTCCCGTGATCAGGATCGCATGCGGGGCGAGGGCCGCGCCCGCGACGCCCATCACCAGGCTCAGGTTGGAGACGAGGCCGTCATTGGCGCCAAGCACCGCTGCGCGCAAGGCGTTGCCGCCCATGCCGCGGTGGCGCCCTTCGAGACGAGCCAGCTCGCCGCCCGACAGCGCCTGGGGCGCGTTTCCGGCCAGCGCCTCGATGATGCGCGCATGCGACCGTTCCGTCGCCGGCAATCCGCCCGCGACCGCCTCGGGCTGCTTGTCGTATTGCCCGCTGTCGATGTGCTCGAGCGTGCTCAACGTTGGCAGCACGAAGGAAGGCCCGAAGCGCCGGGCGAGGAAGCCGAGCGCGCGTGTCTTCAGATCGACGCGCGGCGCGGGCAGGGCACCGCCCGCGGCGACCAGCCGCTTGCGCCAGAACTCGGCATGCGATTCTTCGACCGCTGCGAGCTTCGCGTAGATCTGGGCCAAGTCGGGATTTTTCTCAACTCCCGCAAGCGTCCGGTAGAGCGCGGCGCTGTCGACCTCGCCCTGAAGGTTGCTGCGAAAGCGCGTGGCGTCTTCTGACTTTTTGTCGGCCATGACGATTCCCCACGATTGTCATGGCCCGCAACTGCGAGCCACCCGGTCCGAGCCAGCATGAGTCCCACGCAGGGCTCGATCCGTGCATATTTCTGCGGCATTCGTAAAATGTCACCCCGATGGCCCGCATTGGCGGTACCAATGGGCTCGAGGAGGTGGCCAAGACGCGAAATTGCGTCGCGCTGCAAGGATTTAAGGCAACTGCCTCCCGGTTCCATTCGACATAAAAATTTCTTCGATCGTTGCGGAACGGCGATAGGACCGACACGTTCTGGGCTTATTGGATCGTATGGCGCTGGGGAACGCACCTCGATCGTCCAACCAAGGAGACTGCAATGTCGTCAAACGCATCGTCGTCCAATGCAACCGAGCAGCTGTCCACGATCGCCGCCACCTTCGGCAAAGTCATGGAGCACAACCGCGCGCTCTGCGAGAAAATGTTCCGCTCCGCCCAGGAAGAATCGCTGCACCTGATCCAGCGCCGCCTTGAACGCGACGCCCAGGCGCTGGAAGCCATGCGCGACAGCAAGAGCCTCTCCGACGTGATTTCCGCGCAGCAGGATTGGCTGGAGGAGAGCACGCGCGAATATTTCGCGCAGATGCAGAAGCTCGGCGGGCTGTTCCGGGAGCTGGGCGAAAGCGCGAAGGAAATGGCCACCGAGACTGCGACGTCGGCCTGGGCACAGGGCAAGACCGAAGCCGAGATCGCTTCGCGCCGCGCCGCCGCCGCCTGATCCGACATCACGATCGAGGACGCGCGCCATTGGCACGCGCGTCCTGCCGCCTGCGGGGGACCATGCCGGACACCCGGCACACCAACCGAGAGGACGCGCCATGCGATCCATCTATGAGCCGAACGTCGTGCACGATGCGCCCGAGCCGCATCAGCTAAAGAAACTCATCCTCAAGCTGCGCTGGATCGGCCTTTATCCCGAAATCGACCTGTCGGGTACGCTCCCTCTGCCCTGGCAGTGCGACCAACGCCGCCAGGCACGGGCGAAACGCGGCTAGTTTCGGGCCGCTTTCCTGGCGGCCTTGCGCGCGACCGAATCTGACGCATTGCTGTCTCCGCCCGTGATTGGCTATCACGAATGGGGCGGGGGTGGTTGCGTGAGCGAGGTCTGAGAATGGCGCGCAAGAAAGTCCGCATGGAGAAAAAAGGCGTCACGCTGACGGAGGCCGTCCTGTTCGGCGGCGAGCCGCGAGTGCGCGTCGGCGTCGAATATATCGTCACCACGCCCAAACAACCCAAAGGCAAGAAATTCGAGACCCTCGATGCCGCCAAGCGCTATTTCAGCGTCCAGGTCAGCTTGCGCCCGCAGGGGTGACATCTGACCTCTGTCACAAAAATTGGTTGCCATGCGGGGGCTTGTCACGCCCCACCCATGAACACGAGCGTTCCATTTGGCGGTCTTGTCCGCCTATGCCGTGGCCGCTCGAGCCGAGGCTATTTCAAGACCTGCGGCCAAGGATGGGCGGACAAGCCCGCCAATGACGATTTTGATAGGGTAAGATTCTGACGAACTTGCTCCGCCTGGGGGGAAAAGGACAACGCCATGAAAGAGCTCACCCATTTCATCAACGGCTTCGCCGTCAAAGGCGCATCGGGCCGCTTCGGCGACGTGTTCAACCCAGCCACCGGCGAGGTCCAGGCCCGGGCGCCGCTGGCGAGCCGCGTCGAGGTACGGCGCGCCGTCGAATCGGCGGCGAAGGCGTTTCCGGAATGGGCGAGCGTCAATCCTCAGCGCCGCGCCCGTGTGCTCTTCAATTTCAAGACGCTCATCGAGCGGCACATGGACGAGCTGGCCGCGATGCTTTCGTCGGAGCACGGCAAGGTGATCGCCGATTCCAAAGGTGACGTCCAGCGCGGCTTGGAAGTGATCGAGTTCGCCTGCGGCATCCCGCATCTGCAGAAGGGCGAGTACACCGAAGGGGCAGGGCCCGGCATCGACATCTATTCCATGCGCCAGCCGCTCGGCGTCGTCGCCGGCATCACTCCGTTCAATTTCCCCGCCATGATCCCGATGTGGATGTTCGGCGTCGCCATCGCCTGCGGCAACACTTTCATCTGCAAGCCCTCGGAGAAAGATCCCGAGCGTGCCGCTGCGCCTGGCCGAGCTGATGCATGGAGGCGGGCGCGCCGCCGGGCGTGCTCAATGTCGTGATCGGCGACAAGGAAGCCGTGGACGCGATCCTCGACGATCCGGATATCCAGGCGGTGAGCTTCGTCGGCTCTTCGGCCATCGCCGAATACGTCTATTCGCGCGGCACCGCGCACGGCAAGCGCGTGCAGGCGATGGGCGGCGCCAAGAACCACGCCATCATCATGCCCGACGCCGACCTCGACCAGGTGACCAACGAGCTGATCGGCGCGGGCTACGGCTCGGCCGGCGAACGCTGCATGGCGATCTCCGTCGCCGTTCCCGTCGGCGAGAAGACGGCGAACGCGCTGGTGGAAAAGCTGAAGCCCCGCGTGGAAGCCCTGAAGGTTGCGCTGCCGACCGATCCCGACGCCGCCTACGGCCCGCTGGTCACCGCCGCGCACCGCCAGAAGGTGCTCGACTACATCGACCTGGGCGTGAAGGAAGGCGCCGAGCTCGTCGTCGACGGCCGCGACTTCCGCATGCAGGGCTACGAGAACGGCTTCTATCTCGGCGGCTCGCTGTTCGACCGTGTGAAGCCGGAGATGAAGACCTACCAGGACGAGATCTTCGGCCCCGTGCTGCAGGTCGCCCGCGCCGAGGATTTCGACAGCGCGCTCGCCCTTCCCAGCAACCACCAATACGGCAACGGCGTCGCCATCTTCACCCGCGACGGCGACGCCGCGCGCGAATTCGCGAGCCGCGTCAAAGTCGGCATGGTCGGCATCAACGTGCCCATTCCGGTGCCGCTCGCCTATCATACCTTCGGCGGCTGGAAGCGCTCCGCCTTCGGCGACGTCAACCAGCACGGCCCGGAAGGCGTGCGCTTCTACACGCGCATCAAGACGGTGACGCGCGCTGGCCGAAAGGCGGCGTGAGCGAGAACCCGATTTCGTCATTCCGACGATGAAGTGATGCACGTGCGATCGCCGCAAATAAAGTTGGCACTCCCGCAACGGGCGGGGGCGTTTACAAGCGTGCTGCTTCAAACACTCATCTCCCCCCATGTCTGACGTCCCCGAAATCCTTTTCTCCATCTTCGCGGCGCAATCGGGCTCATCACGCTGAACCGCCCCAAGGCGCTGAACGCGCTCACCCACGGCATGGCGGTCGCCATGCACGCCCAGCTCGACGCATGGGCCGCAAACGACGCCGTCCGCGCCGTCGTCATCCAGGGCGAAGGCGAGCGCGCGTTCTGCGCCGGCGGCGACATCCGCACTCTCTACGAGTCCGGAAAGGCCGGCACGCCCTACGCGCTCGACTTCTATCGCGACGAGTACATCCTCGACGCCCGGATCAGGCATTACCCCAAGCCTTACATCGCGCTGATCCGCGGCATCGTCATGGGCGGCGGCGTCGGCGTCTCCGTGCACGGCAAGCCATCGCATCGCCGACGATTCACCACCTTCGCCATGCCCGAGACCGGCATCGGTCTTTTTCCCGATGTGGGCGGAAGCCATTTCCTGCCGCGCTGTCCCGGCGAAATCGGACTCTATCTCGCGCTGACCGGCGCGCGGCTGAAAGCGGCCGACGCGCTCTATGTGGGCGTCGCCACGCATTGCGTGCCGGCATCGGTGCGCGAGGCATTGATTCCTCAAGCCTCGCCGAGGGCAGCGCGCCCGACCTTGCGCTTGCCGCAGTCACCGAACCTGCCGGTCCCGCGCCGCTCGTCGAATTGCGCGCGAAGATCGACGCGCATTTCGCGAACGACTCGGTCGAAGCGATCCTCGCCTCGCTCGACGCCGACGCCTCCGACTGGGCGCGCGACACCGCGAAGACCATCCGCGCCAAATCGCCGACCGCGACCAAGCTTGCGTTCCGCCAGAACCGCGAAGGGAAAACCAAGAGCTTCGACGATTGCATGCGCATGGAGTTCCGCATGGTGACCCGCGTCGTCGCCGGCCACGACTTCTACGAAGGCGTGCGCGCGACGATCATCGACAAGGACAATGCCCCGAAGTGGGTCCCGCCATCGCTAACGCAAGTGTCCGATGCCGCGATCGACGCCTATTTCGCGCCGCTCGGCGCGGATGAGCTTCCACTCTAAAATATCCCGCCCCCAAACGCTCGGCGCTTTGCGCGCTTGCCCCTCCGACGGAGCGGAGGAGGACTCCTTTTGCCCCACTTGACCGGAGGACCGCCCGATCCCCGCGACCTTAAGGTTTTGCTAACCATTTCCGGCCAAGCTTTGCCTCGCTGTTGGAGGGTCGGCTCGTCGGGTGTCCCGGGGAGCTACGGGGGCCATAGTCGATGGAGACCTCATCATGGTACACCCCCGCAGCCGCGAGCACACCGCCCGCATCGATCCCGGCGCGCTGATCGGGCACCTGCCCGAAGCGCTTGCGGTCTTCGACACGGACAAACGCCTGGTCGCCTGCAACCGCGGCTTTCTCGACACCTTCGAACCCGAAGAGCGTCTGTCGGTCGCCCCCGATCCGTCGCGCGCGGTGCAGCGCGAGCTGCTGCTGCGCGAGCGGGATGGACGCTGGTTCCTGCACCAGGCGACGCTGACGCCGGAGGGCGACACCGTGTGCACCTATCACGACGTGACCGCGTTCAAGGCCGTCGAGAACGATCTGCGGGGAAAGCTTGCGGGCCTGCGCAAGGCGCTGCTCGCCGCCCAGGACGCGCGCGACGAGGCGGAGCGCTCTGCGCAGGCCAAGCTCGATTTCGTGGCCGCCATGAGCCACGAGCTGCGCACGCCGCTCAACGCCATTCTCGGCTTCTCGGAGATGATGACTTAAGGAGCTTCTTGGGCCGCTCGGCAACGCGCGCTACGGCGAATATGCGCAGATCATCCACGACAGCGGCTCGCATCTGCTCAGCTTGATCAACGACGTGCTCGACATGTCGAAGCTCGATGCCGGCAAGCTCGAGATGCATTTCGCGACGGTCGAGGTGGGAAAGCTCCTCATCGATTGCGTGCACGGCGTGGAAGCCCAGGCGCGCAAATCGCGCATCGGCCTTTGCATCGATCTTCACAACGGTGTCGACCGGTTCGAGGGCGACGAGAAGCGCCTGCTGCAGATGCTGCTGAATCTCCTGTCGAACGCGATCAAGTTCACGCCCGAGGGTGGCGAGGTCCGCATCTCCGTGTTCCGCCGCGGCACCTCGATCGCGATCGCCGTGTCCGACAACGGCATCGGCATAAAGGAGGACGATATCGCCAAGGTCCTCGAACCCTTCGGCCAGATCGACAGCCCGCTCGCGCGCAAGCACGACGGCACGGGCCTCGGCCTGTCGCTGACCAGGGAACTGGCGGAGCAGCATGGCGGCTCGCTGGAGATCGAAAGCACCGTCGACGTCGGCACAACGGCGACGATTTTGCTGCCTTTCGACGGTGTAGAAAAAAAAGCGGCGTGACGCGGCGTTGATTTCGTTCGATTTTCCTTGACTCCATCGGAGAGTGGAGCTATATATTTCGCCATACTGACTTCGTGCGCCTCGTCGGCTCCGGCCCGCGGGGCTTTTTTGTTTGCGGTTCCTCGCAACCCCGAATTCCCTGCAAGAGCAGGGAATTTGCAGGGAAATTTCTAAGATCCGTACACGGATGATCGCGCCCGACGCGGTCAACACGTTGAGAACGCGCGGGAATCCCGTGCGCGCCCAAGGACTCCGCCTCATGGAGCAGGGAAAACAACAGCGTATTTTCGAAAGGAGAAATCTCATGCCCGACAAACCCCATCAACTCATCGGCTACGCCAGCCCGCCTGTCGAATCCCGCTGGAAGCCCGGCCAGAGCGGCAACCCCAAAGGGCGCAAGCCGGGGTCGCGCAGTTTCCGGTCCGTGTTCCTTCAGGCGGCGAACGCGAAACCGATGACGCTGTGTGCAAGCGACAAGCCGGAAGAGGCGACCATTCTCGATCAGGCCATGGCCAAACTGTTCCGAAAAGCCGCCTTGGGCCACGAGCCGGCGCTTCATGGGATGATCGCGCTCGCCCGGGAACTTATGCCGGACGACGACGACGAGGATGCCGCCGCTCCTGACGTTGCGGAAGAGGCATCCGACCCGTGCAAGCCCTCCGGAATTGGGTAAAGTCGCGCCCGGTACAGGGAGCCCGAGTTCGGGAAAAAGACATGAGCAAAATAGCCTTCATCGGCGTCGGCAACATGGGCGGTCCGATGGCGCGCAACCTCCTGAAGGCGCAGGAGCAGGTCAAAGCCTTCGACGTCAGCCCGGCCGCGCTCAAGCCGGTCACGGAAGCTGGCGCCAAGCCAGCGGCCACCGCGCTCGAGGCGGTGACCGACGCCGACGTCGTCATCACCATGCTCCCCGCCGGCAGCCATGTGCGCTCGGTCTATCTCGACGAGGCAAGCATCCTGACCGCCGCGCGCAAGGATGCGCTCCTCATCGACTGCTCCACCATCGACATCGATTCCGCCCGCGCGGTGCACGCGGTCGCGGAGGAGGCGAAGTTCGATTTCCTCGACGCGCCCGTCTCGGGCGGCGTCGGAGGCGCCGAGGCCGGGACGCTCGCCTTCATGTGCGGCGGCTCTGACAAGGCCTTCGCCCGCGCCAAGCCCATCCTCGAGAAGATGGGCAAGCGCATCGTCCATGCTGGTGGACCTGGCGCCGGGCAGGCCGCGAAGATCTGCAACAACATGCTGCTCGCGGTTTCCATGATCGGCACCTGCGAAGCTTTCGTGCTCGGCGAGAAGCTCGGCCTCGATCCGCAGAAGCTGTACGACATCATGTCCGCCGCCTCGGGCCAGTGCTGGTCGCTCACCACCTATTGCCCGGTGCCGGGTCCGGTGGCGACGGCGCCGTCGAACCGCGGCTATGCCGGAGGCTTCGCCACCGCGCTCATGCTGAAGGACCTCAAGCTCGCCCAGGCCGCCGCCCAGAATGCGGGCGCGGCCACGCCGCTCGGCGCCGAGGCGGCCCAGCTTTATGCCCTGTTTGCGGCGAAGGGGCAGGGCGGCACCGACTTCTCGGGAATCATCAATATGCTGCGGGGAGCCTGAGCGCGATGACGGTTTACGAAACATTGCTGATCGCCAAAGAAGGCGCCGTCGACTGGGTGACGCTCAACCGCCCTGACGCGCTCAACGCGCTCAACACCACGCTGGTCGACGAATTGCTCGACTATTTCCAGCGTCTCTATTTCGACCGCGAGACGCGCATCGTCGTGCTGCGCGGCGCCGGCCGCGCCTTCTGCGCCGGTCTCGACCTCAAGGAATTGGGCCGCCGCCGCAATTCCGGCGCGACGGCGCAAGGCGGTCCCGCCGCCGGCCTGCTGAGCCAGCGCCGCATCAGCGAGATCGTCATGCGAATGCGCCGCGCGCAGCAGCCGATCATAAGCCTCGTGCACGGTCCCGCCTGCGGCGGAGGTTTCGCGCTGGCGCTCGCTTCCGACGTCCGCATCGCCGGCGAAAGCGCGCGCATGAACGCGGCCTTCATCCGCATCGGCCTGTCGGCCTGCGATATCGGCGTCTCCTATTTCCTGCCGCGCCTCGTCGGTACCTCGGTCGCCTCCGAACTGATGCTCACCGGCCGCTTCATCAACGCCGACCGCGCCTTGCGCACGGGCCTCGTCTCCGAAGTCGTCCCCGACGACAAGCTCCCCGAAGCCGCAAAGCCTTATCTCGACGAAATGCTGACCACGTCGCCGCTCGGCCTGCGTCTGACCAAGGAATGCCTCAACTTCAGCATCGACGCGCCCAGCCTCGAAGCGGCGGTGGCGATGGAGGACCGCAACCAGATCCTCTGCAGCCAGACCAACGACGTGCGGGAAGGGATGACCGCGTTCCTTGAGAAACGAAAACCTGTTTATACGAACAGCTAGGCCAGGGCGGTGGGGGCGGAGGTTTCGTTGGCCTTTTTACCACAGAGGCCGCAATGGTTGCGCGGAGGTGCGCTGAAGATCGCGGTTGAATTGCACGCCGCGCTCCAGCTTTCGAGTTTTGTTGGCGCGCGAAGCGCGCCGGTCGACTTGGACAGAAATACGCGACTCTGCGAGACACCCTCGCTCCGCAGCGCACCTCTGCGAAACCACCGCGCCCTCTGTAGTAAAATTCCTCGATATCGATACAGGGAGAAAACCATGCAAATTTCACTCAACGGCCGAGTAGCCCTCGTCACCGGTGGCAGCCGGGGCATCGGCAGGGCCATCGCTCTCAGCCTCGCCGAGGCGGGCGCCGATATCGCCGTCAACTATCGCCGGGACGAAGGCGCCGCGAAAGACACCGTGGCCGAGATCGAGAAGCTCGGCCGCAAGGCGCGCGCCTATTCGGCCTCAGTGGAGAACTGGGACGAAGATGTCGCCATGGTCGCCGATGTGCTCAGGGATTTCGGCTCGATCTCCATCCTCGTCAACAATGCCGGCATCGCCAGCCGCGGCCAGTCCGTCGCCGACACCGATCCGGCCGAGATGGAGCGCGTCGTGCGCGTCCACGCCTTCGCGCCGCACTATCTCTCCAAGCTCGTCATCCCCCACATGCGCAAGGAGAAGCGCGGCGACATCGTCATGATCTCGAGCGTGGCGACCCTCCACATGGGTCCCAATGGCGGGCCGTACAACATGGGCAAGGCCGCGATGGAAGCGCTCGCGCTCACCCTCGCCAAGGAAGAGCGCCAGCATGGCATCCGCACCAACATCGTTGCGCCGAGCCTTACCGTTACCGAGATGGGCAAGCGCCTCACCAAGGCGCGCACCGGAGGCGATATCCACGCCCTCGACGCGCAATCCCCCTTCGGCCGCGTCAGCGTGCCGGAGGACGTCGCCGCCGCCGTAACCTTCCTCGTCTCCGACGCCAACCCCTACGCCAACGGCCAGAAGATCAACATCGACGGAGGAGGGTGAACGCCGTCCGCTGCCCACCAGGCTCAGAAATACATCTGGTCCACGCAGACGCCGCGATTTGCGACATCGGCCGTGGGAGGATGCGGCACCTCACGACGTACGGCTCCCGGCGTTTCGCCAGTCGAATAAGCGCCACAGCTGCGCGCGAGGGCGCGGACGTAAACACGGTCAACTCGCTGACGCCGTCGCGCGAAAGCGTGGCGCACCATTGATCGAGAAGCGCGACCAGGTCCTCGATTTCGTCCGGCGTGCAACCGTAGTCCAACACGAGGGCCCGGACATCGCGCGTAACCTTGCCGTTCTCGTCCCGGATCACGCCAAGTTTCGGAGACCATACGCCCACAGCCGCCCGCTCCGTGACCAGGAAATTGCTCCAGGCATATGAACGGGGCTCTCGTGTCATGCGGACAACCAGGGTGTCCATCGTGTAGGGAACATAAAGTTCTTCGCGTTCATGGGTACCATTGAGAAGTGAAACGATGGCTGCAGCGTCATCGCTCTTGCCGGTCCACCACGAGGGGCAGCCGGTCTCGAGGCGGTTTCGATGACAACGCGCTCGCAAGGCTCGGACCAGATTGTAGGGGCGCCCTGGGCGTCGGCGTTGCGAAGTGCTGCTCTGTTGCCGGCGGCGACGGAGCCATAAGAGGTCCCGATGTTCGGCGCCAGCCTCGAGTTGGGCGCGTTCAATGTCCGCGAATACCGGAGCGCTGCTCTTTCGGGTGGAGCGTAGCCGGTGAAGCTAGCGGACGCCTGGGCCGCCGTCATCTTCGCATCGTGGTTGGCCGAGGCGGCGAGCCCCACCACGTGTCCGTCCCGCTCCACACGAAGGCGCGTCCGCCCATCAGGCGTTCGCTTTCAAAGTAGTCGCGAGAACGGTCGTAAACCGTCCTCACGTCGCCCGTAACGATGGGGCATTCGATTTCGAGGGCCGCGAGATAAGCCGCGTCTGCCGGAACCGCCGGCCGCACTCTGCCGATCGGCGGGGCCGGAAAAAAGCCCAGATTGCAAATGAACCTTGGCGGCGAAGTATGGAGTGCCACGCCCAACAAAACATCGGCCTGTCGGATCGCGCAATTTTGGAATCCTACGCCGTCCGACTCCGCCTCGAAACCGATGAGCTCGAATTTTTCCAGCCGTTCGGCGGCGTCCCGGCAAAACTGCCGCTGCGCATCGCATGATACCGTCCGCTGTCTTGCTGTTTTCGCGCGATTTCGTCGTCCGTCAGGCCCTCCGCCGACCTGCGAGCTGTTCGACGACGAAAGCAGCCGCGCGTTCAAGTTTCTCTGCCGAGCGAGGTCGCGCCGCCCGTTCCCCTTGAAGGTTCGACGATCTTTGCCGTTCGCAACCTAGCCTGTGATTTTGGCCAATTTCTTCCCCGCCTTCGTAGTGACTGACAGTTTCGACAGGCGGGGCAAGAGGCGTCTCTTCGATCTGCCGGTCGACAAAGGCGACCCAGTCAGGGTCGAAAGAGCCTCGTTGGTCGAGCCAACGCGCGCGATAAACCGGTTGCGAAAAAATGCGCCGCATCGCCCCGATGGCGTTGTTGAAAATCATCTGGTCGACGAGACCGCTGCGTTGCTGTGTCCAGATGTCCTGACTGTTGAGAAGCATCACACGAAGCGCCATTCCCAACTGGTCGATCTCCAGAGCCGAAAAGTCTGTGCAACCCTCATTCATTTTCGTGCGTGGGACACTGAGTCGCACAGCCCCAAAAGTATGTCCGCCACACGCGTGATGGCGCCCTGGTTCATCAGCGCCCGCTGATTTTTCCAGGCCTGCCGGATTTGCAGCGACAGGTAAATCAGCGACACGAGCACCGCGACGCCCACTGGCAAGACTGCCGATTGCTGCCAGATCAGAAAGTGACATGACACTCCGCGTTGAATGAGCCGAATTGCGACCGTGCGGGCCGGCCGCCTGCCGGCTGGGAACGCGCACTCATTGCGTAGACTCGGCTGAAGGATCGCTCGGGCCGGAATCGTCTACGACCGTCCTCAGGAACCTGTGAAATTTGTTGTCTGAGGAAAACGTTTCCGAACTGACGCGTTGCATAAATTCCCGAACGCCTGGGTTTGTCGTGAGTGTCCAGGAAAATCCTCTGCGAATACGGTCATAGTGTTCGTCGCTCACCAACCCTTCGTCGTACTGTGCGAAGAAGTCGTCCCAGCTGATGTATAAGCTCGAGCACACGATGCCGAACTGGTACTGCCGGATCGCATCGGGCGTGGGCGTGCCGCCATTGCCGACAATCGTCGCCGAAACCAGGTCTCGTTCTGCCCAAGCCAGACGTTGCGCCATCGCGAGCTCGGCGCTCCCCTGGAAGAGGAGCGCTCGCGTGTGTTTGGTATTTTGACGTGTTTCTAGACTGAGATAGATCAGAGACACCAGCACCGCGATGCCGCTGATGAGGCTTCCGATGGATGCGAGGTCGGCAAACGACATGTAATCCCCCTGGACTGGCCAGTACTGCGCTCATGCTATTCAAAGACATGACGCCCGGACAGATGCCCCCGGGGTCCGGGGCCGTGTTCGCTAAATTTCCGGGAATTCGGAACGAGAATTCTTTGACCGACTGCCTGAAACCCTGAGATCACAAGC